>NZ_CP060092.1:1828214-2431785 GCF_014217335.1 Teredinibacter purpureus
CCAAATGCCAAGGGTAAGGCGCTAGCCCCTTCCATTGAGGCCCGTAGCCTGTCCACCCAATACCGGCTTCGCCGAGGTAGTCCCAGCCTGTCCAGACAAAATCCCCAATAATAAACGGGTATTGCTCTACATATTGCCAGTAGTCGAAGGCTTTATTGGGGTAGGTTTCCGAACCGTACATCAGGCGATTGGGGTTGCGTTGTCGGTCTGACAAGTAGTTTTTTTCTTCATAGTTATAGCCCACAACATCAAACGTATTAAGAAAAGGGTCGGCTTTTTCGCCCGATGTGTTTGCACCGATGGTGGTGGGCCGAGAGGCGTCCAAAGTTTTAATATAGGCGGTAAGCTCTGCAGCCGTTGTTGCGCCTAGGGCTGTGTTTTGCTCAGGTATTTCGTTGCCAAGACTCCACATGATAACGCTGGGATGATTAATGTCGCGATAAATGAAATTGTCTACATCAATTTTCCAGTTATGTTTAAAGTACGCGGCGTAATCGTTACTGTGATCCCATTTTTGTTTGTTCCATGCATCGAACGCCTCATTTATAACGAGCAACCCAAGCCTGTCTGCGGCATGCAAAAATGCTTCGGAGGGCGGGTTATGTGAGGTACGAACTGCGTTGTAGCCGGCGGCCAAAATTCGCTCGACTTTACGTTCCTCTGCGCGTGCATATGCAGCGGAACCAAGCATGTAATTATCGTGGTGTAAGTTCATACCCTTCAACAAGAGGGGAATGTCATTTAGGAATAGACCATGGTCGCTATCGAAGTGAAGCTTGCGAATGCCAAACGTGGTGACCGTGCTGCTCGGCGCTGAAAGGCCGCTCTCCACCCGCGTGTGGAGCTGATATAACTGTGGCGAATGGGGGTGCCAAAGTCTCGGTGAAGGTACCTTCAGTGTGTGCTCAAAGGTTTTTTGTCCCACGGGTAATGTCATACGGTTTTTTGTAGAGGCAATAATGCTACCCGTTGGATTTACAATGGTTGAATGTAAGACGATAGCGTGTGTTGCATGAGTGGCATTGTCGAACCGCGTTTTTACGTTGATGCTTGCGCTTCCATCATCGTAAACAGCGGGGGTTACTTGAGTGTCCCAGTGGTGGGTATCAATCGTATTTTTAACCACTAAGGTTATGGGCCGATAAATACCCGAACCCGAATACCAACGGCTATTACGGTGATTGTTGTGTACTCGAACGGCGAGGGTATTGAGGGCGTTCAAACGAAGGTGGTCGGTGAGCTCTACCCAAAAAGAGGTGTAACCATTGTGTTGCGCGCCGATTTTTTTGCCGTTGATAAAAATTGAAGCGTTTAAATAGATGCCGCCAAACTTTAATAAGAGGCGTTTGTTGTGTAATTCGATGGGCAGGGCAAACGTTTTTCGATACCAGCCAACGCCGCCGCTGGCGTAACCGGTATCGTATTGATCTTCTGCGCTGGAGGAGAAAGGCGACGAATCGTCTTTGCTTTCGATCGACCAGTCATGTGGCAGCTGCAGTGTTCGCCACTGGCTATCGTCATAATTATTTTTTTCTGCATTAACAGGGTCGCCGAGGGTGAATTGCCAGTTGAAGTTTAGGGGGGCATTCAGTGTCTTGGTCAGTGCTGCGTTTGGTGTTTCCTGCGGGGAGGGATGATGTGAAGCACTGTACGTGGACAGGGAAAGGTTGTTAATGAGTTGTGCCTGTTTAACCAAAACGTCATTTTGCGGTTTTTCTGAACAACTTGTAGCGCTCATAAAAATGCCAAAAATAATGCAATACATATGTATTTTTTCGACGAAAGCAATGCGTGAACGGTGTGTGGTCATGGTGTGGTTCTTTTTATTGTGAGGTTGTAGCGGTCGTAAAGCGTTAGGGCGTTTTGGTCGAGTAGAGACGCTCCAAATAGTCGTTGTGGGACATTAACTGACGAACAGAATGGGTTAATGACTTTTGTATAATCGACAGTGTTTTACTTATTCCCAGTGGTTCGAATGCAGCGATTACTGGGTCGTAGCCGTTCGGCATAACACCCATGCCGGTTAGTACTGCGTGCCAACTATCGTCGGCGAATAAATCGAACTCGTTACGGGCAATGCGCCCTTGGCTTTGGTACAGCGAGAGCTTATGTTCCAGTGATTTGGGAATGGCACGGGTTTGCCAATCGTTCCAAAATGGTGAGTCGGTACGTTTGCTGGTGCAGTAATGCAACACAATGAAATCGCGCAGGCATTCATATTCCATCGCCATAATTCTGTTGTATTCATCTTCGTTGGCGTGTGCAAAATCTTGGTTGGGTAATAGTTGGGCGAGGTTAAGTGCACCTCGCATAATTAAATAAATACTTGTCGATTCTAAGGGCTCTAAAAACCCCGCTGACAATCCAATAGCAACACAATTTTTGTGCCAGCTTTTTTGTCTAACCCCCGTACTGAAACGAAGGATTCTTGGCTCGGTGATAAAGGGCGACGCAACGCTTTTTCGTAGCAGGTCTATTGCTTGCTCGTCAGAGCAATAGTCGCTTGAGTAAACATAGCCATTGCCTGTGCGATTTTTCAGTGGAATTTTCCAGCGCCAGCCGTGGGCGTGCGCAATGGATTCTGTGTAAGGCGGTAGCGTTTCTGGGTTCTCCGTTTGCGCAACGACGGCGGCGTTAGCGGGTAGGAAATCTTGCCAGGAGGTAAAGTCGACCTGCATGGCGTCTTTCATTAGACGGGCTCGTTGCCCCGTGCAATCCACAAACAAGTCGCCTTTGATGGCGTCGCCATTTTTCAGTATGACCGTTTCAATATACCCGTTGTCTTTTAGGTTAACGTGTTCTACATGAGCGCTTACGTGCGTTACACCTTGCTCTTGGGCGTAGCGGGCCAGATAGTTAGCGGCCAATGTTGCGTCGAAATGCAGTGCGTACCCAAGCCGAGATAAATTATTGGGTTTGTGTGGGTCGGGAATATAAAAGCGGTTTTCCCGTGCGATAGCGGCTGAGGGCGAGTAGTGCGTATAAGGTGTATTGTCGCCGTCAAAATAACGTTTTAGCCAGTGCTGAAAAAACGGTTGGCCATCAATTCTTGCCCCTATATTGCCGAAAGGGTGCCAATAGTTGTGGTCGGGTGTTTGCCAGCCGGTAAATTTAATGCCGAGCTTAAAGGTCGCATTCGTTTGGCGAATAAAGTCTTCTTCTGGAATGCCGAGAATGGTTAATAAATCGATAAACGAAGGCACGGTGGCTTCGCCTACGCCAATGGTAGCTATATCGGGTGATTCAATTAGCGTGATGCTAGCATTGGTGTGGCGTAATACTCGGCCAAGTACGGCGGCGGTTATCCAGCCGGCTGTACCACCACCGACGATGACATAGGAGTGTAAGGGGGGCTGTTGCGTACGCATGGCGTTTCTCGTTTATACCGTTATTATTGTGTGCGGTGATTGTTGCGCAAAAAAAAGGGGCTCGTGTGAGCCCCCATACAGTACGTTTAGATCACGATTAAACGCATGGGTGCTTAGAAAGTTGCACGCACACCAAACTGATAACGCGCACCGGACATTTCAACCAAGCTAACGCGATCGCGTTGGCCGTAGTATTGCAAACGTGTTTCGTTTGTCAGGTTTATGCCTTCGAAAGAGGCCGTTACGTTTTCAGTAATGTCGTAAGACACGCTCATATCCAACTGTCCGTAAGCATCGTTGTACTCGGGTGATAAACCATCACCGGAGCGGCTGCTTAAGAACTGGTCACGCCAGTTATAGGCAATACGAGCTTGTATACCGTCTTTATCGTAGAAACCTACAAGGTTGTAAGAGTGCTTCGCAAAGCCTTCTAAAGCGCTGCCGGGTTCAACAATTAAGGGTAAGTTAACGGGTTGTGCATCTTTATCTTCACTGTCGGCGTAGGTGTAGTTTGCTTGTACGCCTAAGCCGCTCCACATGCCCGGTAGGTTATCGAAGTAGTGCAGTGCTCCTAGCTCAAGCCCTTGAACCGTGCCGCCGGGACGATTTTCTTTGCGAGTTGAGTTAAAGGTAACTACTTGGCCGTTAACGTCGTACGCGGCCTGTAGATATGAGTCGATAGGGCCTTCCCATGGGCCAACGGTGTTAATCGTTGAGATAAAGTTTGAGATATCTTTAAAGAAGTAACCCGCGGAGTAAGCGCTACCATTTTCTGCATAATGCTCAAACGACAAATCGAACTGGTTAACTTGATATGACTGCAGGTAAGGGTTTGCACCTGCGATAGTAACGGTTGGGCTATCCACCCCTGCGCTTTCCGTTAAGTTCACACCGGCGTCACCAAGCGACGGACGTGTAATAGTTTTTGCTATGGCTGTGCGCAAGTAGTTACCATTGGCGAAGTCCAAGCTAAAGTTTGCGCTTGGTAGAAAGTAATCTTCGCTGGTTTCTACGATGGAGTCTTTCGCTGAGGTTATGGCCGTGTTGTCGACTTGATCGGGCAAACTTGAAGAATCGGCCAGTAGTAGCAAGTCTATGGTAGAGGCTGTGCCGCTTGCACTATTCACCACGGTGACATAGCGGCCACCAACATTACCAGACCACGCTTTATCGGCAAGATCACCGGCAAGGTTGATTTGCACATAGGCGTCTAAGCCGCTTTCTTTGTTGGTGTAGGTGCCGCCAGGGCTCGCGTATACCGTGTCCCAGCCGGCGTTAACGATATTGGCACGCCAGCCATCACCATTGGTTACGGCTTGATCCAAATATGTTTGGGTGGCCGCGCGGTAAGCGTCATGGTTGGTGATTTGTACCCACTGACGCGGAAAGTTTCCGCCAACCCCATTCATAAAATCACTGTCGCTGAGGGCCAGAACCGATGCTGGTAGTGCGCCGTTGTTGGTGTCGTCGCCCCACGTAGAGCCATCGCCAATCCACATGCCGGCACCATCCCATGTTTCGCCACCGCTACTAGGGTCAAACTCGGTACCAAATTCAGCGGAGGTGATTTCACGGTCTGAATATGCAGTACCCAGTTTTACCGACTGCACGATACCTGTATCTATCTCGTACAAGGCATCTAGCTTAATTTCATTCACTTCATCGGTTGACTCGTAAGCCGAGTAACGCTGCCACGCAGAGCGAACTTTGGAAATATCGGTAACGTCTAAGCTTCCGGTGGTGGTCATGCTCGGTACGTCATTGCTGTAATCGAGTACAATTTCACTCGGTTGAGCAACGCCGTCGGCATCGAAACGGGTGTAGTGAAGGGCGGTTGTGTCATCGCCTTCGAAGGTAAGTTCTGCGTCGGAATGAGCGTAATCAAATGTCAGCGTAAGGTCACCGTCAGTGAACACGCTGTTTAGCCCCCATGCTGAAGTGGTGGAGGTTTCTTGACCGTAAGCAACGTTCATCTCAATATCGGTATCGGCAATAGTGGCATGCAGTAAGGTACCTTCATCGCTGATTACCGCATTGGTATAACGCGAAAGCGTTTGGTTGGGTACTTGCAAACCAGACCCCAAAAACTCACGGTCCAATTCGGAATGTAACGCGTCAAAGGTTGTCGCGAAGTGCTCATTCGGCGTCCATTGCACAACAATATTCGCGCCTAAACGTTCGCGATTTTCGTCGATCATGTTAAAAATGGAGCGCCCTGGCCCACGGCTGCCTTCAAGCGTGGTTGGGTTGCCGTCTTCGCCTAAGGTTGCATCACCCATCGGTAAGCCATAGCCGGTACCGTCGTACGAGTACTGGTTCCAATGGCTAGAGCGGTAGTTGTCGATGCGGCTATCGTTGTTTTTGTACGAAACGCCTGCCAAGACACCAAAGGTGTCGTCAGCAAAGGTGTTGCTGAATACGCCAGAGATTTCAGGGTTAACTTCACCCGCCATGCTGTGAGTTTTGACGTTGACTGAGCCTGCTAAATGAAGGCCTTCGTTGTTCAGTGGGCGAGCCGTGCGCACATTTACATATGCGCCGATACTGCCGGCAGCCATATCGGCTGTGGCGGTTTTCTTCACATCTGCACCGCCAATTAATTCAGACGGAAGCACTTGGAAATCAAAATCGCGGCCGCTAGTGGTTGTGGCTAGGGTACGGTTGTTAAGTTTTACGGAGTTGAACTCCGGGCCAAAGCTACGAACGGTAACTTTAGAGCCTTCGCCATTCACGCGGGAGATGGATACACCCGTAATGCGCTGTAGCGATTCGGCCACGTTCTGGTCTGGGAATTTGCCAATGTCTTCGGCAACAATACTGTCTTGAATGACACTCGAATTGCGTTTTAAATCCGTCGCTTGAGACAAGCTGGCGCGAATTCCTTGCACGAAAATTTCTTCTACTTGTTGATCTTGAGCTAGCAAGTCTGCCCCATACAGGCTTGCTAAAGATGCAATAACAGCAGCTGAAAGCTTATTTTTCTTAATCATAGATAAACGTCCTAAATCTCGATTTAAATTATTGATTATTGATTGACTGCTCATATTCACGGCGGTTTGAACCCTCCCCAACCCTGCCCGCGAGAGCAAGACCTGACCAATATATATGATATATATTGGTCAGGTAAACGTTTTCCTTTGAAAGGGTAAACGTTTTCTAATGGATTTTAGGTCGATTGTTAGGTTTCCGAGTGAAATTCGGATCATCTGTTTAGGGGAGTGTATTGGCGTTTGATGGCTATTCGTGGTGGCGCAAAAAGTATCTCGGCGCAGGTGTCATGCCCGTTGGCGGGCCACATTGCGCATTTGGAGTCGGTAATCGCCAGAGTGAGGTTTGGCGGCCTTGGGGCGAGCTGTACCGAACCGTAATATAACGTTGCTTTATGACCAGTCTCGAAACTTATACGGCTTATAAATGAACAATGCTTGGTGGATGAGGGCGTGTGACATTGCGATAGAGGCCGTCGACGGTCGGTAATTTGCCATACTAAAGGCATTGTTGTGATAGATGGGCTGAACGTTAAATGAGTGAACGACTGCAAGCAGAACAGAGTGACTTATGTGAGCACAGTAAACACCGTAAGTGTGTGCTCGCTATTGATCTAGGCACAACAAGCGTGCGTGCGGCCGTTGTGAACCAAGATCTGCAGGTTGTGTGTTCCGCGCAGCAACGACTCACGTTAACGCGGTTGGCCGAAGGAGCGGTACAGCAAGATGGGGCCGACATACTGACGGCAACGAATGCCGTAATTGCGGCGGTGCTTACCCAGTATTCGACGATAATGCGAGACAGTGGATACCCGCAGCAACGGTTGGTTTGTGCACTTGCAACGCAGCGTTCAACCGTTATCGCATGGCAGGCCACTACCGGCGCACCGGCCTCTGCCGCACTCAGTTGGCAAGATACGCGTGGCTGCGTCGCCGTTCAGGCGATGGCGTCTCAGCGTAAGTGCATACAAACACTCAGTGGTCTCGTGCTTTCCCCCCATTACGGCGCCACGAAAATACACTGGTTGGCAGAGCATTTAGCGGTTGAGTATCCACGGGTTTCTGCCGGCGAACCGTCGTGTCTTCGCATCGCGCCTCTGGCCAGTTTTATCCTATTTAATGTGTTGCAGCACCAGCCTTTTGTGTGTGATGAGTGTAATGCGGGTCGAACGCAGTTAATGGATATCCAACAGCGGTGTTGGAGCCTAGAGCTGGCTCAATTATTTCGGGTAGATCCCGCAACGTTACCGCGTATAAAACCGGTGATGGCGGCTTATGGCAGATTAAAGCATCACAACGATGTTGCCATGGTAGCGGTGTGCGGCGATCAAAATGCCGCGTTTTATGCTGTTAAATGCTTGGCAACTGCTCAAGCGGAAAGTGACGGCTATGCGGTTGCGAATTTTGGTACAGGAGCATTTATATTATCGGAAACAACGCAGGAGGTTTCACCTAATCGTCTGCTTAAAAGCGTGAGTTACAGTACTGCGGAACAGTGTCATTGGGTACTTGAAGGCACGATTAATGGCGCTGGAGCCGCATTGGACTGGTTGGCTGTGCAGTGGGAAAGTGCGTGTGTTGGACAATTAGCCTCGCAGTTGCAATTTTACGATGAGTTAGAAGTTTGGTTGGCGACTGAGCGAGAGCCTGCGCTATTCATCAATACTGTTGGTGGGCTTGGTTCCCCGTGGTGGGCTGGTGAGTGTACGCCGTACTTTACGTTGCCGCATCGCGAGACTACACGAGCGGCTAAAAGCACGGCCCTGCAATGGTCGGAAAAAGCTGTCGCCGTGTTAGAGAGTATTGCATTTATGGCAACAGCGAACCTTCAAGCAATGGTCTCAGTACGGCAAGCACCAATCAACGTCATTTATTGTAGTGGTGGCGTATGTAAAGTGGCTGGATTTTCGCAATTATTGGCCGATGCCACGGGCATAAGAGTGATACGCTTAGCTCAAACAGAAACCACCCTCATGGGGGTGGCCTTAATGGCAATACATAGTGATGCGCCCAACAAGGTTTGGCCCGTTGCGCAGCAGGTATTCGAGCCGCGTGTTAATGGGGCATTGCAATCGCGCAAAACTCAATTGTTAACTAAACTTAGCCTATTGTAATTCACACTTATTCGGTAATGAAATACGTTGAAATGGTTAACCGCTCCTTTATTTAACGCAAAGGTACCTCATGCAGCAGTCGCGAAGTTGGAAAATTGTGGGCCATCGTGGTTACCCGGCTAAGTATCCCGAAAACACGGTAATGGGGTTTCAAGCGGCTATTGCGTTGGGCGTTGATGCCATTGAGTTAGATGTGCAATTAACGGGTGATGGTGTGCCGGTCGTATTGCACGATGTACGTTTGGATCGAACGTGTGATGATATTGGCTCAGTGCTAATGCGCCGGTGGGATGATTTGAAAAAAGTATCGGCTCATCAGCCGAATAAGTTTAAACAACAGTTCTTTCCGGCTTACCTTGCCAGCTTAGAAGATGTTGCCAACGCAATTGTAACGGCCGATGTGCAAGTGTTTGTAGAAATAAAACGGCAGTCGCTTACACAGTCGAATCGTGAAGCGGTATTGGATAGCGTTTTACATGCAACACGCGCACTATCGAAAAAACGCGTACTCCTGTCGTTCGATTATAAAATTTTGGAAATCGCCAAGCAGCGGAGTGATTTAGCGGTTGGTTGGTGCGTTAAGAATTACTCGCCGCTAGCCCAAGCGCAAGCGCTGGCATTAGAACCTGACTTTCTCATTTGTAGCCCCAGTAATATTGGCAGTGCCGCGTTATGGCCTGGTAATTGGCAATGGTTTGTATACGACATAAAAACATCAGAAGAAGCTCGGAAATGGGTGGGTATGGGAGCGAGTTATATAGAAACCGATTTTCCCGATAGTTTGCTCGACAATGGATGAGCCTTATTTGTGTGTCGATGTTCTTGTTATTGGGGCGGGTATACAAGGCGCCGGTGTTGCACAAGCGGCGGCTGCACAAGGGTGGTCAACATGTGTGATAGAAAAAAATGCAAGCGCGGGCGAAGAAACATCCAGTAAAAGCTCTAAATTAATTCATGGCGGCTTGCGGTATTTAGAAACGTATCAATTTTCGTTGGTGCGCAAATGTCTCCGAGAAAAAAAACGGTTATGTCACATCGCCCCCAGTTTGGTAAAACCGGCTCGTTTTATTATTCCTGTTTATAACAATAGCCAGCGATCACCATTATGGGTGCGTATTGGGTTGTGGCTTTATGCGTTGTTGGGTTGGCCCGACAATCCTGTGCGTGGCCGGTTGTCTCGGCGTGAATGGAGCGCTCACGCCGAGTTAAATCAGCAAGGGCTTTGCGTTCTATTCGAATACGACGACGCGCAAACTGATGATAAAGCGCTGACAGAGGCAGTCTTGAACTCGGCTGAAAAGTTAGGGGCGAACGTGTTATTTAATGGCGATGTTGAGCGCGTTTCCTACAGTGCAACGCAAGGGTATATAACGCAATTACGCGATGGTCGCCGCATTGTTAGCCAAGCTTTTGTGAACGCTACCGGCCCGTGGGTGAATGAATTCGTACAGTGTATGGTGCCGCAACCACCGGTAATGGCGATAGACCTTGTGCAAGGTACGCATTTAGTGGTGAACCGCCCTGCCATGGCGTGTTGTTATTATATGGAGTCGCCAGATGACGGGCGCGCGCTTTTTGTCTTACCGTGGAAAGGGAAAACATTAATAGGCACAACAGAGCTTATGGTTCGAGAGCCGTCTACAAAATGCGAAGCCAGTGCTGACGATGTGCGTTATTTAATCCGCGCGTATAATTACTTTTTTCCCCGTCATCGTATAGGTAGCAACGATGTGATCGAGTGCTTTACGGGTATGCGTGTGCTGCCACGGTCGAGTGCCAATGAGAATAAACGCTCGCGTGAGAACGCTTTGCTCACAACCGCTTCTTTGCCGGGCTACCTTGCCATTTGTGGTGGTAAGCTCACGTCATACCGTATGAGTGCAGAATCGGTTATAGCAAAATTGAAACCGTATTTACCGGTAACACAACCCATAGCCGATACGCGCGTGCTGAAATTGGATAAAGCACCTAATCCCGATTTGTAAATAGCCAAAAAACAACGCATTTAATCTATGTCATCACCTTGAATAAGGTAAACTCCACGCCCGAAATAACCTCCCATGTTACCTGTGAACCTCCTATGACCGAAGTAACCGCAGCCCAGCAAAAGGGCCTGTGGGGCATGAGTCGTCCAATGCTGGTAGAGCAAAGCCTGCAATTGAGCGTGCCCCTTCTCGATACATTTTTTCTTAGCCGTGTAAGTGACTCTGCAGCCTCCGCTGCTGGCGCTATGACGCCCGCCCTGTTCTTCTGTGTGAATATATTATGGGTTACCGTTTTTGCGGGTTCCAGTATCGCGAGCCAGCGCATGGGGGCAGGGAGCAAAGAACGAGCGGTATCTACCATTGCAACTTACGCGTTGTGGATAGTTGTGTTGGGTTGCTTGCTGGCCATGGCGCTCTATTGGGTTGCGCCACTTGTTACCTCTGCAATGGGATTGCCCGAGCAAGTTCGCCTTGATGCCAATATTTATATGCAAGTTGTGTGTTGGCTAATGATCGTGTGGGCCGCAAAATTAATCTTTCAAAGTATTCTAAATGTCTACGGACAGCCTCAATGGAATATGTACGCGAATGTTGTGTTTTTTACGGCCAACCTTGTTGGAAACGCGGTGGTTGTGTTCGGTCTATTTGGTTTTCCGAAGCTAGGTATTGTAGGCGTGGCGTGGGCAAGTGTTATTGCCTCGTTTCTGGGTATAGTGGTGAGCGGGTCTGCCGTATATTTTCGCGTGAAGCTAGGTTTTAAGTGGCAAAATTTTAAACGTGAATTTCGCAGCGCAACCAATAATACCCTGCGTATAGCGCTTCCCAGTATGGTTGAACCACTTTCCTTCGATCTCAACATGATTGTACTCAATGGTTTTGCCGCTAGCTTAGGAGCTGCAGCTCTAGCGGCAAAAATATACACGTTCAATACGTTTTTGTTGGGGTTAATTATTAGCTTGGCGTTAACAATGGCCACGCAAGTATTAGTGTGCGAGCGGGTTGGGGCAGGTGCCTACGATAAAGCGAAGAAACAACTGTTTCAAAGTTTAAAAGTAGCGCTTTGGGGCTCGGCCGTTGTGGTGTGCGTGCTCTTGGTATTCCACCACCCTGTTATGGATATGTATACCGATGACGAATGGCTGCTTGGAAGTTCGTTTTGGTTGTTTTTACTCGCTGCTTTATCTGAACCGCCCCGAGCGATCAATGTCATGGTGGGTGGTGTGTTACGTGCAACGGGAGACGGGTTTTTTATTGCGGTTATTGGCCCGTTATTTACCTGGCTTGTGGCGTTACCTGCGGCCTATGTTATGGCGTTCGTGTTGGGCTGGGGGATCTACGGCATATTATTGTCAGCGGTGCTAGATGAAGGGTGTCGATCCGTTATGTATTGGATGCGCTGGCGAACGAATCGTTGGCAGCATACGCATGTGCATGCACGCGAAAGTAAGCAGAGCCAATAAGTACGCTCACGAGGGTGTATCGTTATACGCTTTAGCGCGGCTAACGCGTTAGGTATTTCGCTTGCAAACTTGGCGGGCCGCTAAAACATTCTGCTGAGGTTCTGTAGCGTTGAGGCATCGGCCACGGATGATGCCTTAGTATGAGCAGTCAATGGTTTACGGCTGACAGTCGACTATTGAGGGTCGATCGCTACCAAAAATCGGATAAGTGTTTGTCAGCAAAAATATCGATACCCAGCATTGTTTTTAGGGCGTAAAGGATTATAAAAATAATGGGCAGAGATGCCGCAAAAATAGTGTAAAGCATCATTGCCAAGCTTAGCCCCTGAACAGCCTCAATACGTAAAGATTCTTTGTTTCGAGTATGTGAGCGACGGTCTTTTCCGATAAGAAAAACAAAATAGAATTTTGTAAAATACAGGGGAAGTGTTCCACGAATATCGATGGGGTGTTTACGAAACGGAGCGCTCGCATTTATAGCCGCTTTAATTGCATTTAACTGAACGATATTAAGCGATTTGAATACGGCGGGGTCTATGCCACTCATAACGTGTTGAGTGTAAGCGTCTATTTGAAATTGAGGAGTCTTTTTTATGCCCATGATCACATCCGGTAAATGCTAACAGTTAAAATTCCATTTTCGATTACGGCACCAATTTTGGTATCTTTTTTTACTAACGCTGGGATGTTTTGGTTGGTAAAAAGATTGGTGTGTAGCATTTTTCCTTTCCCCTTTTCCTAAATCCATCATCTATAAACGACCTAATTCAGCCCAAACCTCATGAACGTATGGATTGATTTGATCGAACGTTGACTCTAGTAATCCGCCCTTGCTTGCTCTGGCACTGCCGTAACGCATTTTTTTACGTATTATATTAGGCCATGCTTTTTTTCTACGCTGTGGGCGATGTATTCCTGTATCGCTAGGGAGGCGAGCGCAGTGATATTGTGAAATAGATAATGCTTATACAGTAGATGCTTACGAGGCTAGGCGCAAATGACTAAAAGGCGTAACGCGATGATGGCGTAGCGTTTTTTGAGAGGCTGTAAACGGTGTGGCGAACGTATAGTGGCGTATTAGTAAAGCAAGCACTATGGTCATCAGTGTAATGATGGGTAATGGTCGGTGCGGGGAGATAGTAATCGTACGCCACAGGCTCACGCTTATTCGGCGCCGAACCATCAATGGCTTATTCGTAAATGGTTTGACTACCCTAACAATATAGAGCGATTGGAAATCTTTATCGGTGATTAGTTAAGGCGCAAAAGCGCTCGGAGAGAACGGTATTCGAAACAATGTCTAGACCCTATAAAAATATAAAACCTTATTTCATATAGCAGCTAGAAATTAGAATAAAAAAGTACAAATAACATAATTATTTTTACGCCAAAATTACGTGCTCTTAGCGTGACGCGGTTGATTTTTATTTAGGTTTGGATAGATACTGCAAGATTACATTTAATTGTTGTCGAATATTTTTCCACTGGGATAACCATAAAAATAAGAAGGATATTGGCTTAGTCATTGCGGTGATGTCGGCCCGCAACATTTAAATTTTTAATTCTGCTCAGGTACGTACTGATGTATCTGGATTTTTGTGTTTGTTCTCGAACCGTGAATAGATACCTATTTGCTATTTCGCCATCAATAACAACAAGAAGGTGGCGCGATACAAGGCAGTGTGGTCTAGAGAAGCTTTGTTTAGCTGAAGTTCAAAATGGCCACAGGGATTAGACCGTACGTAATCGGTCTGTTTTCAGGGAAGAAGTTACCTAATCACTTAAGACAAGAAAGGATAAATATCATGTTTGCTTCTAAATTAATAAAAACTACAGCAGCTTTCGCGCTTCTGGGTTATGCGGCTACGGCTTTTAGCCACGGTTATATTGAAAGCCCTCCCTCCCGCCAACAGCACTGTGGTGTTGAAGTGAAGCCCGATAACCCGTCGAGCAGTAAATGTAACGAAGCCTTTAATAACTACGGTGGGCAAAGTTCACATTGGTACAACTTTATGAGCGTTGTGGCGCACAACGAAGGGCGTAAAGTTGTAAAAAGTACCTCGAATGTGTGTGGCTTTGATGGCGAAAGTTTTAACCCAGCACCTTGGGATACGGCGGCTAATTGGCCCACTACCTCTATCAGTGGTGGTAACCAAACGTTTGTTTGGAATATTCAAAATGGCCCGCACTTTAGCGATACAAAGGAATTGGTTTTTTGGATAACGAAGCCTGGCTTCAGTTTTGATGCAAATCGCACTCTTTCGTGGAGTGATTTCGAAGATCAACCTTTCTGTGATCGTCAAGATGGCGCCGTGTCCAAAAATGAAGGTTCGGGTACGTTGTCTGCGAACTGTAATGTGCCTAGCCGTTCTGGCCGTCATGTTATTTACGGTGAGTGGGGCCGAGATGCAGCAACTTATGAGCGTTTCTTTAGTTGTGTGGATGTGACCTTTGGTGGTGGCGGAAACCCTCCTAGCTCTTCGTCTAGCTCGTCATCCTCTTCAAGTTCTTCGTCTTCAAGCTCCTCTTCGTCGTCTTCTAGCTCGTCTTCAGTGTCTAGTTCGTCTAGCAGCACTGGCGGTCAGTGTGAAGAGCAATGCCAGTGGTATCAAGATGATCCTCGTCCAGTATGTGCCAACCAAGATACTGGCTGGGGTTATGAGAATGGCCAAAGCTGTATCGGACGTACAACCTGTGAAGGTCAAGGTGGAAGCGGTGGCGTAATTAGTAGCTGTGACAGCACTCCAAGCTCCAGCAGTTCGTCTGTTTCGAGCAGCCAAAGCTCTTCAAGTAGTAGCTCTAGCAGTAGTTCTTCGTCATCGTCTTCTAGTACTGCGTCAGGCGGCACTTGTGACTGGTATGGATGGGCAGCGCCAATCTGTACGAATATTTCAAGCGGCTGGGGTACTGAGAACGGTCAAAACTGTATTTCACAAGCGGCATGCGACGCGGGATAAATTGAAGGTTTTTAAAGCGTCCGTAATTACTCGGCACGCGAACGCTTAATAGTATTAGGTTAAGCGTTACAAGGCTAACTCGGTTTCTGCTGAGTTAGCTTTTTTTTGGTTAAAAATCTGTTGTCGGAGCGAGAGCGGTGGTCCTTATTGTGGCGCTATAACGCCAACGTTACTATCGATCTACGGTATTGTGGTGGCCTCGGGTTAACGGTATGAATGTTTAAATTAATACCTTATCGCCGGTATTGAAGTTCTATTGACGCGGGGTGTAATGGAGGGCGTCGAAAATATTGTTGATTATTGGTTGCCGAGTGTACTGCGGGGGCTAGTGGAAGGTACGTAATAGAGCGGGTTGTCGGCAGGCGCCTATAGTGGCCCACACTAAAGTGGGTGGGTATGGGGCGTAGGTTTATTTATTAAACGGCACTAACTTTTCCTGTTAGGCGTAATTTTAATTAAATGCTTGTGGGTGTCGGATAAATATAGATTAGTGTAATAGATATGTTATTAGGGGTTGTCTATCTATGTGTGACTTGATTAGCGCTACAAAAAAAGGGAGTAATGCATACTAAACCGCGTGAATAGGGTCGATATGGTAAGGTAAGTAGGTTGCATTTATAAAATGGCGTGCGCAGGGTACTCTGTATAGTCAAACTCAATCTACTGCATAGATTTATATTTCAGATTAGTATTAGGATGTTATTTAAAAATGGTTATGATTGTTTTTACGCCAGCGTTTTCTTGCTAAGGTTGCTCTGTAAGTTTGCTAACAAATCCGAGCAAATACTAAAGTATTAAGTTTTATTGTCAATCTATTTGACCGCCCCGAAAGAACCATAATAAGTAAATGGGGTGCCCAACGAAAGTCTGATAGGTTGAAACGAAAGTCAGTAATTTTGAGGAGTTATTTCAGGCGCAGGTTATGTGTTTGAGGTTTTTGTGCGTGCTCCTAGTTTTTAGGACACGTTCAGGAGCAGTTTTGTTGCATTGCCGTCAATAACAATAAAAAGACAGCGCGTAGCAAAATTGTGTGGTCTATAGGGGGTTCTATTGCTAGTTAAAGAATCATGTTTGACCATTAGGGACAAGGCCTGCGATTGAAGGCCTTTCATCACGGCAGATGTTACTTAATCACTTAAAATAAGAAAGGAAAACAATAATGTTTACTTCTAAAATTATAAAAGCTACTGCAGCACTTGCTGTTTTGGGTTATGCGGGCGTGGCATTCAGCCATGGCTATATCGAAAATCCTCCTTCACGTCAGCAGCATTGTGGCGTTGATGTTAAGCCGGATAACCGTTCTAGCAACAAGTGTGATGACGCATTTGATAGCTATACGGGTTCTAGCTCACATTGGTATAACTTCATGAGCGTTGTTGCTCATAATGAAGGCCGTAAAGTTGAGAAAGGCACTACTAACGTATGTGGCTTCGACGGTGAAAGCTTTAACCCAGCACCTTGGGATACCGCTGCAGATTGGCCAACAACTTCAATCAATTCTGGTAACCAGAACTTTGTTTGGAATATCTCCAATGGACCACACTTTAGCGATACTAAAGAATTGGTTTTCTGGATTACTAAGCCAAGCTTTAACTTTGATTCAGGCCGTACTTTAACTTGGAACGATTTCGAAGCAGCCCCTTTCTGTGATGAGCAGGTTGGTTCTGGTAACTTCGGTTCAAACGGCAATGTAACTGCTGGTGGTGTTGATATTACGGTTAACTGTAACGTACCTAGCCGTTCTGGCCGTCACGTTATCTACAGTGAGTGGGGCCGTGATTCAGCTACTTACGAGCGTTTCTTCAGTTGTGTTGATGTAACGTTTGGTGGCGGAAGCAACCCAACTCCACAGCCTACTGCACAGCCTACTGCACAGCCTACTGCACAGCCTACTGCACAGCCTACTGCACAGCCTACTGCACAGCCTACTGCACAGCCTACTGCACAGCCTACTGCACAGCCTACTGCACAGCCTACTGCACAGCCTACTGCACAGCCTACTGCACAGCCTACTGCACAGCCTACTGCACAGCCTACTGCACAGCCTACTGCACAGCCTACACAGCCACCTTCATCTGGCGATACCTGTAACTGGTATGGTTGGAGTGTTGCAATCTGTGCTACTCAAGATAGCAGCTGGGGCAACGAAAATAACCAGACCTGTATCGGTCGTAGCCTCTGTCAGAATGTTGAATAAACAGTCTGACCGGTCAACTGCTTACCTGCAGTTGGTGCGTTAACGCGCATATTTAGGTTATTCACTAACCCAGCTTCGGCTGGGTTAGTTTATTTTGCATCCATTTAATTCAATATAATCTCACTCATTAACATGTCTAATATATTCAAAAAAAATCCGTGGACAGCTCTTTTTGTAGCGTTAATACTCGTGATTATTGTTAAAGTTTATGTCTTTCCAGAAAAAGCGGAAGAGGTAGATACTGTTGTTGCTGAAGCAGACTTAAAGCAACCCGCCGTCCCTATACGTGTTGAGCCTGCCGTAATCGAAAAAAACATTAGTCTTCCTGTTGTTCAAAAACCACAGCCGGCAGAGATAGCCGAAGTGGTGGAGCAAGAAGAGCCTGAATCTGAAGAACCAGAAAATAAGAATTTTGTATTATGCGAACATGTTATTTCGGGTAACTCACAATTTGAGTTTATGGGTGAAATTCGGATGACGAATAAAGGGGCAGAATCCATTTACGGTTGGTCTGTTAATTGGGAATATGAAGATGGTTCTACAATATTTGAATCTTCAGACGTTGCGCTCGGGGGGAATAATCCCTATACCGGTGAATACCTGTCTTGGAATGCCGAGATAGCGCCAGGTAAAACAGTAAAATTTAAATTCTCCGGTATTAAAGGCGAGGACGATTCGCCCAAAAACGTAAAGGTACTTGGAGAGTTTTGCATGTAAGCGCAGGTACGCTCATGCCAGATAAATACGGTTGTGGCTGCTCGGTATAGCCGCAACATAATGATAATAAAATAAACAACTATTGCTTTGGGGCTCGCCATGAAAAAGAAAATAAAAGAAGCGGCTGCACGTCAACATCAACCATTAGATAAGCTCGTGTTCTACGGTACTGTCATTATTACGGGCGGTGCGGTCATGATGGTCGAACTTTTAGGCACGCGTATTATTGGGCCTTTTTACGGCGTTAGCCTTATTGTATGGTCCTCTTTGCTCTCAGTTAGCTTGCTTGCACTCTCTATGGGGTATTACCTTGGTGGCGCTTGTGCAGATAAGGGCAAGGGTTTGCGTTTGCCGCACGCTGTTATTGCCGCTGGTATTTTAATCGCCATTATTCCTTTGCTGGGTAAACCTGTTCAATTATTCTTTGATGGATTAGGGTTGCGTTGGGGGGCGTTGTCGAGTGCGTTCGTATTGTTCACGCCACCTTTGGTTTTCTTAGGCATGGCTGGCCCATTCGTTATTCGTATGGCGACAGAACGATTGGAGAACGTGGGTTCTACGGCGGGAAATGTTTACGCGATTAGTACCATCGGTAGCGTAGTGGGCACATTGATGCTTGGGTTCTATTTGCTTCCTATATTTGGTGTTAATTCGATATTACTTTCGTTGTCGGTTGTACTTATGGCACTGGCACTTGCGTTGGTAGCTTATGAAAAATCACGCATGAATGTTAAGCACCCCGTTACACATTGGGCCGCTTATGCTGCGGTGTTAATTGCCGTGGTTGCTATACAGGCAACGGGCGTTGGTCGCCAAGATGCGGACAAAAATTTACAGGTGTTATTTGAACAAGAAACCCATTACGGATGGGTTCGCGTTGTTGACCAGAAAGATAAAGATATTCGCTGGTTGATGTCAGATGCCTCAACCATTGGTGCCGAGCATGTACCTACTGGAGCAGGGCTGCTGGGTTACCAAACCGTTGTACGTTTATTACCATGGTTTAATCCAGCTGGGAAAAAAGCGTTGTTAATTGGCCTGGGTTCTGGGCACTTAGTGAATGACCTTGCAAACTACGGTGTCAAAACCGATGCAATTGAAATTGACCCCGCAGTTGCGTATGCCGCAAACGAGTATTTTAATTTTACACCTACAGGAAAGGTTATTGTGGGTGATGCGCGCTATCGTGTTCAGCAGCTAAACGAAACCTACGACATTATTATTCACGATTGTTTTACCGGCGGGTCCGAACCTATCCATTTGCTCAGTCAGGAAATGATGCAGGAGCTTAAATCTAAGCTTAATCCGGGCGGTGTACTGGCGGTGAACTTCGTAGGCTTTACCGATAAAGCATATTTGAAACCGGTACAGTCAGTTGCACGCACGCTCGACTCGGTATTCGAAAATCGTAAAACCTTTGTTCGAACCCCAGGGGAAAGCTTTAGCGATTATATTTTTGTTGTATCGGATTCAGAGTTGAATTCGGGGCAGCACCCCAATTCCACCGTTCCTCATCAATGGCTGTCTGAGAGAGAGGTCGATATCTCGTCGGTAGGTGGTGAACTGATAACGGATGACTTTAATCCTCTTGAGTTTTTGCAAATAGCAAAGGCTGAGCACTATAGGGATATGTTGGTGGAGCGTGTTGGTCACTCAATCTTATTTCGATAAATAGAGCGTTAAGCATATGCTCCACTACACCGCTGGGCTCGGCGGTGGGCTTCCCATGCAACTCTACAGTGAACCCTTCTCTTTATTAAGTCGTTAGTCTTTCCCTTGCGAAGGTAGCGATGTGGCCGTTATACTGCCGCGCTCTGGTGAGTGTTTCGCTAGATTTCATCAAACTGCCTCATTTAATTGCCATTCTGTTGTAATGAAAACGCCAGCTAAACGACTATTGTTTGCCGCTCCCTTAAAGCTTGCGCTTGCACTACTGCTTGCAACTTTGTTTGTGGGTAGCCAATTAGCACATGCTGAGCATTTTCATTTAGAGCAGGACAATACAACATCACAAGAATGTTCTGTTTGTTCTTTGTCGGCAGTGGTTCCAGTGCCATCGCTTGTGCTGCTATTAACGTTTGCCTGTGGTGTACTTACTCTCTCTTCCTTATACCGGTTTTATCTTACCTCGGTAGATGTCTCTTCCAACGGTTCCCGCGCACCACCGATACAGCCTTAATTTTTACTGCTGCGCCTAGCAGCCTACAAAATTATTGTTTATTAAAGGTGGAATAATGAAAAAGTTATTAGTTGCGGCTGGCGCAAGTGTCAGCCTGTTTTCCTATGCCGGTTCGGAATTGAATTCTGAAGAACAACATGCTGTTGAGCATGTTTTGGTTACGGTCCCTTTTCGGCGAGTAGAGGCCGAAACAGCCTTACCGATAACGGTACTTCGTGAAGATGAACTCCAGAATCTTGCCGGGGCCACATTAGGCGAGACCTTAGCGTCACAGCCGGGTCTTGCTAGCGCTAGCTTTGGACCTGCCGTTGGGCAGCCTGTGATAAGGGGCCAGCAAGGGCCTCGCGTGGCCGTCTTGCAAAATTCATTACTCGTGGGGGATGCCTCCAATGCGAGCGCCGATCACGGTGTGAACGTAGAGCCACTGCTAGCCGATAGTATTGAGGTACTTCGAGGTCCATCTACGTTACTTTACGGAGGGGGAGCCATTGGCGGAGTCGTGAATATTATTGATGGACGTATTCCAACACAGTACGTTGACCGTGAGACAAAACTAGAGTTTCGCCACGGTAGTGTTAACGACGAGGGCGTTGGGGTCTTCCGGTTTGACGGTGGCAGTGAAAGCGTGATGTTTCACGTTGACGGTTTGAGTCAAACGACGGGGCTAATGGCAATTCCAGGAGCAGCCGAACGATTTTTGGATAATCATGAAGACGACCACGAAGACGACCACGAAGACGACCACGAAGACGACCACGAAGACGACCATGAAGATGACCACCGCGTAAGTGTTCACGAGACACCGGATGTTGGGTATATTGTTAATAGCGACGGCGAGCAACAAGCCCTCACACTAGGCGCAAGTTGGCTTTTCGATGAAGGTGTCGTGGGTATGGCGTTCAATCAGTCGAGGCGTGAGTATGGTATACCAGAAGGCGGGCATGCATCGCATGACACCGAGTATGCCGACAGTCATGATGAGGGTGACGTGCGCATTAAAATGGAACAAAAACGGGCCGACTTTAGGCTCTCTCGTACAACAACGGGGAGCGTTATTGAAGCTGTCGATTGGCAGGCGAGTTACAGTGACTACCAGCATCGCGAGTTAGAGGGGCATGCGGTGGGCACGGAGTTCAACAACACGCTTTGGCAAAACCGACTACAGTTATCCCGCAGGCCTACTGGAAACTGGCATGGCGTATTGGGGCTTCAGCAATCTCATTCAGATTTTTCCGCGCAGGGAGAGGAACGTTTTATTCCGCCGTCAAATACTGCCCAGTGGGGCCTCTTTTGGGTAGAGAATACGCATAGCCAACACACAACGCTTGAGGTTGGGTTTCGTGCAGATAACACCGTGATCACACCGGATAGCTCAGCGGTGGGCACCCAAAAGTTTACGCCTATCAGCGGGGCAGCATCTTTACTGTGGCATTTTCCGCGAGATTATCATGTGGGTGTGGCTGTGAACCATTCCGAACGTGCGCCGGTTGTTGAAGAGTTATTTTCAAACGTGGAACCATTAACGTTAAATGCACCGTACATTGTGCATGCCGCAACACAATCGATAGAGATAGGCAATCCGTTATTAAGTCTTGAGCGTTCGAATAATCTCGATGTGTCGTTTAGCTGGGATAAAGCAAAAACACAGGGGTATTTATCGGTCTATTATAATCAGCTATCGGATTACATCTACCTGCAAGCGACCGGACAATCTCAAGATGAGACGCCTATCTATGCATACCAACAAACCAACGCCCTTTTTTACGGAATAGAGTTGGACGCAACGTACCGTGTTCGTTCAGGGTTAACGTGGAGAGTGTGGGGAGACTATAGCAAGGGCCGACAAGATACGAATGACCTGCCTAGAATGCCGCCAATGCGATTGGCCACGGAGTTAAGCGGCCATTATAAGGCGTGGCGTTTTGATATTAGTGGAACACATGCTTGGGCACATAGGCGTATTGCCGAGCACGAAACACCAACCGACCAATGGACGCGTATGGATGCCGCCGTTCATTATTCAATAGATCACACAGCGACAGGCGCAGTTTTATTCTTCAGAGTAAACAATATAACCGATGCGGAAATTAGACACAGCGTATCGTTCCTGAAAGATTCCGCGCCCGAACCTGGACGATCACTGGAAATCGGGATAAGGTTTTTAATTAATTAATCGCAGTGATAGTCGCCTGCACGCTAATACAAACTATTAGGTTCTACGTTGGCGTATAGGCGACGAATGGTTAAGCAAGTTTGGTGTCGGCCAAATAGTTGGCAAGGAGAAATACCGCAATGCCAAAGGCGTATAGCGATGAACGAATAAGGAAAGGAATTTTTCGTTTTAGTGTCGGGAGTGTAATGACGATGCCAATGCTAAATATTACAGCCATGGAGGCTAGCTTCCCTGTGAGCCATATTTGCGCTAAGGGGTTAATATGAAACGTGATCGCAATATTGGCAGCGCTAAGGGCGAACATCAAAAAACAGACATACGTACTGTAGACGCTAATCGATAATACACGGCTATTTTTGATCGATAACTGAAATACCGGTATCAATAAAAACGCAAGGGCGGCAATCATTGCGCAATGCATGTGAAGTGTTTTTGCCGTCAAATAATCCATAGAACATCCTGATTGTTATCGCTTACTAAAAGTAATGGCGAAAGCTTATTCTCGCGTGACTATCATTATCAAAATAGTGAAGTGAATGTTGCTCATCAGCGCCAGGGTAAATTAGAACGTCGGCAGCCAGTCGCCAGGTATTACGCCAACGAGTAGACGCTTCAAAACTCCATGCTTGTATTCCTCTTTGATCAAAATCGTAGAGGCCTCCGGCAAGAAAACTGGTATCGGACATGTTGTTTGCAGACCATCTGGCGCCAAAAAAAAGGTCGTTTTGAAAGAGGCCTAAAGGCGTATCGTTGTTGCTCTCAACGTTATATTCTGCCACCAACCCTATGTCGGAAGATGTATCGAAAATGCCAACTAAGGTGTGCTCTAACCCGCCGGTGAAAGCGTGTTTATCTATACGTTGAATGTGTTCACTTGTCCATTCAGCTTTATACAGCGTATCGTTTTTCGCGAGTTGAATGTCACCGCCTATAAGCGTTGTAGAATAATAATTCGCCGCGAGCTGCTGGTGTTGGAGTGTAAAAGAGGGTGTTCTTGAAATGCCGTCGAAGAAAAGTACCCCTATATCGGCATCGCCTAAACTGCTGTTCCAGCGGATGGCTATATCGTCTGTTCGACGGAAATCTTCGAAAGACGTTTTCTTATCACTGCCTACTGGTGGTCGAAACCGGTCTTCTTTCATTGGTAGAGCTTGTTCTCTATAGAAGGGCAGATAATAAATATCAAGGCTGCCATTCGGTAAAAAATAGCGGAAATCCAGCAGGGCCTGCCCTAATTTAACTTCACCGTCCGGCCGTTCCATATAGTCGCTTTGATTAATAATGTTAACTCGATGCCCGCTTTCTGTTGCGCCCCAATAGACCTGCTCTATACCGATAACTACCGAATAGCTATCGGAAAAGTAATTTACCGATAGGGCTCGAACATCAATATGATTACGTTGACTATGAGTGCTCGTGCCACGAAGAAAAATGCTACTGTGCACGCTGAGACTGTTGTGAGCATATTGATGCTCTAGCTGTAATGCTGCAGAACTCTGATGGCTAAGCTGCCCCACAAACTGTGGGTCGTCAAAGAATGACAGTTGTTCGCCTTCTATGTAGGAGTTATAGAAGCCCCCAAAACTCTGCGGTGAAGCGCCCAATAATAATATAGTAAGCCAACGCTTCATAATTTTAGCGCTGCCGGCTCATGGTATCTTTACGGAACATGTTTTCACTTAAACCTGCTTGAAGTTTTAGCTGGTTGACAATCATGCTGGTGCTTTTTCCCGTTTGATTATTTTCCATTTCCATACGAAAAGCACGCCAATATTTATCGTTGATATGGCGGTAGTCGGAAAGCGTCAACGTTTTAAGAAGCGTGCCTTTTCTATCAAAATATTCCGCCTTCATAAGTTGAAAGTTCTTAATATCTAAGTGGTTTACAATACGGCTATAGCCAGAGTGATCATAAGTAGGGAAGGCCGCGACTACGAAGTGGCTGTTTTTCTCGCCCATATAAAAATGATTGTACTTGTCAATTTCGAACGAGCTTAAATCTTCATAGGAAAATTCACTCCCCATAAACGGGCCAGATTTGTTTTTAGAGGCAATGCGTTTGGTCCGTTTTAGCTGCGGAAGAAACAACCATTGCTCATCGGCGCTATGAACATGGGAGTAGTTTAGAAAAGCCGTGCCGCGTATATCCGCTGGTACGTTAAATAACGTTAGCGATTTGTTCCCGTCACCGTCTATCTCAAATTCGCTGATAGATAACTCTCTAGTGCTCTGGCCGCCATTCTTGTTGCGTAGAGTCATAACATATTCGCCAATCCCGGAGTGCCAGCCGGAACTCATTTTCTTTCTCTTAATCGCCAAATCCAATCCCTGATTTTTCATTGTCTCGGTGTATTGGCTGTTATCTTCACCGGCAAACAATTGTACGGATGCCATAATAAATAAGAAAAGTAAGTAGAGTTTGTGAGACATTTTTGCGTTAGGCTTCAGCATTTTTTACAGCTCCTGATTCCGTTAGTTCAATGACGGGCTTACCGTTGTAGGTATAGTAAAGTGTGATGGGTATGAGAATTAGATCGATCAATAATGCGACGATCAAGATTGCTGTTGTAAGCAGCCCCAGATTTTGATTGACCAAATAAGTGGATCCCGTTAAGACTAAAAAGCCGGCCGATAAAATAATGGTCGTATTGATTAGCGCAGGGCCTACACTTTCAAATACATATTCGATTGCTTGCTGCGCGTTCATTCCTTGGTTAATGCCGTATTTGAACTTACTAAGGAAGTGAACAATATCATCGACAACCACCCCTAGAGTCATGCTCGCAACAATACTTAAGCCAAGATTAATTTCACCGTTATACAACGCCCATAATCCGAAGCAAACAAGAGAAGGGGCTATCATGCCAATAAGCGCTATACCCCCGAGCCGAACTGATTTAAGGGGAATAATTAGAAGCGCGGAGATCAAGACAAATGCGATAATGGTTCCCATGGCAATGTTAGTAATATTGCGTTCGCTGATATGTGCAAACATGAGGTTAGGGCTTGCGGCAGACATAGTAATACGGTTGGCGTTATGAGAAATCCAATCTTTTGCATCAGCTTCGATACGCAATAAATCTTTAGAGCCAATGTTTTTGAATATGGCCGTTGCTCTCGCAGCGGACTTATCTATATTAATGCGGTTATTCATATCTAAACCATAAGGAAGAGACATTTCTAACAGCAGTAAGTATTGCGCGGCCATCGATTGATTATCCGGAAGCGCATAGAACTCTGGGTTATCAGCGTGTAAGTTTTTGTTTAGCTTCTTTATAGTATCGGTATAGGTTGCAACGTAAGCGACTTCTGCTTTAAGCCGTAGCCAGTTGCTAAAAGATTCCGCCTGCCTCATAAATTCAGGGTCGACAATACCGTTTTCAGATTTGCTATCGAGTTTAAAGTCCATAAATACGTAACCACTTAAGTTTTTCTCCATGAATTCCGCAGAAGCGCGGAAGGGTACTTCTGGAGCAAAATAACGTACAGCCATATCGTCAACAGTATTTTTTGGAATGAGGTAACCACAAAATCCAATACCCAGTAAACATACAGGCAATAAGATGTGTCGTTTGGAAATGGTAAAGCGAGAAAATGCGAGTAAGCGAATTTTGCTTGTTTGGCTTTGTGATTTTAGGGGTAAAAGTACCAGCAAGGCTGGAAGGGTGAATACGGCTAAAAATGCGGCAAAAAATACACCAAAGGCAACCATGTTCCCCAAATCTTTAATGGGTGGTACTTCCGACGTATTAAAACTGAGAAAACCAATAATAGTGGTGACGCTGGTTATAATGACGGGCACAAATGTTGTACGCACGCCCATTGTTACCGCTTGTAGCTTGTTGGTGCCTTGTTGGCAATGACGCTGGCTGGCGAAGATAATGTGCACGCAATCGGCAATGGCGAGCGTTATAACAATAAGCGGTACGTTCACTGTCGCCATTGAAATGGACATACCGGCCCAACCTGCAGTACCCATTGTGGCTAGAACAGACATTATCACAATAATAAAAGCCGAAATTGTGGCAGATAGCGAACGAAACACTAGCGCAAGCACCACAAAAATGATCAATAACATTAATGGTACTAATGTTCCTATGTCGGCTTTAGAGGCGGTATTTAAATTGTAGTTAAGCATTATTACCCCGCTAAGGTGAAAGTCGATATCGGGGTTAGTGGCTTTTAATTCATCTAGAGTGGCGAGTAGGTATTCAGCGATCTCAGTGACTTCAGTAGATTTATCAATTTCCGGTAGGTTAACGGTGATATTGATTGCCGAGACATGAGCCGATGGTGATAGTAAATAGTTTTTTATGATTGGGTCGCTAATCGCAATTTTTTTGCGTTTAGCCATTGCCGTGGGATTAAGTGCGTCTGGGTCTTCTATAAAATCTTCAACGATTAAATCGTCATTCAAGCCATAGGTATATTGATAGTTAGTGAGCGACTCAACCCGCGTTGAGTAGGGTGTTTGCCAGGCTTTTTCAGTGAGCGCGGTAATAAGCGCCAGTCGTTCCGGTGTGAATATTTGCTTATCGTGAGGGGCAATCAATAATACAACGTTATCCGTTTTACTGAAGACGCGTTGTAGCTCTTCGAACGCGTTTAACTCAGGGTTTTCGTCACTGAAAAATACCCTGTAATCGCCGCGGAACGTTAAATTTCCGGCGCCGACGGTAAGCCCCGCAATAATAATGACACTAATAACTAGGGAGATTACCGGTCGGCGAGCAGAGAAAGTAAACATGGCAAAACCTCAATGTTTATCTGAATTGCAAAAAGGGTGGCGCGCTAAGCGTTCGATAGGCATGATTATCTGAACGTATAAATTAATTGTACAATATAAGGTGACTAATCGTCAGTTTATATTGTTCGTTTTGAGCGCGCTACACTAAGCTTTAAAATATCAACCAGTATCACGTTAGGTGGAGTTAACAAATGGCTAGAACGGAAAGAACACCCGAAGAGGTGGCGGCAAGAGAATATGAACTGTTAAATATTGCCTACGACATCATAAAAATAGATGGGGTGTCGGCACTCACAATGGACAGAGTTGCGAGCGCCTCCCCTTATTCTAAAGGAACTGTATATAAAGATTTTTCTGGAAAGGAAGATATGCTCACCGCGCTATGCTTGAGGGGGCTCGATATTCAGTTGGCTCTCTACCAGCGTGTGCCCGATTTTCCGGGTTCATCACGTGAAAAAGCGTTAGCGTTGTTTTATGCGTACCAACATTATGCTAAAAAGTACCCCGTTCTTTTTCGTTGTGTATTAGATGGACTATCGTCTTCGGTGTTAGAAAAAACACAAGAACACCGCTTAGTGGCGCGTGCGACAAAAGAGCGGGAAATTGCCGCTATCTGTGATCGTGTTGTCGCAGAAGCGCTTGTAAATGGGGATATTAGTACCAGTACGTATACTGTCGCTCAGCTTACCTTCGCCAATTGGGCGATGGGTTTCGGTACCGCGGCGTTGCAAATGGCGGCTCAGAAGGCATTTAGTGTTTCGCGTATAGAGCTGGATTCTACGCTCCTACTCAATGCGAGTTTAGTGATGGACGGCATTGGGTGGCAGCCACTTTATTCTGAGTACGATTACCAATCGGTCTGGGTAAAAATAAAAGAATACTTCGAAGGTTTGCCAGAATATCAGGTTATCTAAAGGTTAAACGCGCCAGAAAAGGCTCGTTCAACGTCCAAGTAAAAACGCAAAAAATTAATTTTTTGCGTTTTTTTTTCGCCCAAAAATACCATCGCTCTAATTTTCTTTTTTCAAATCCTATTTCCATCACATTAATTATCGCTATGAGTGTGCTCATAAGTTCCATGCGCCAAAGTGTTTTTTTAGCTGAAATATGTAAAAAGAATGATAAAAGTAGGAGGCGACAAAGCATACCTAAATTGTGTGATAGCGCACAAAAAGGACTACCACCACCCAATAGAATGACGGTTCGTTACTTTATTGAAATATTTTGTATAGACTATTGCACCGTGCTCAGAGCATGCGCTCCTTACAATTTTTATAAATTGTGCGTAAACGGCATGTGCTGTGCTAGGGCCCCGAGACTCGGGGAGGTGGCCACGATGGCCGAGAATAGCGTTCATTTCGCGATTTTGATGAGCTTTTTGGGTGGCGGATAAAGGCCCCTAAATTTATATGTGCGATGGAGATGGATTTTTATGCAACTTAAATTAATCAATCCAATGGCTGTTGAATGGTTGGCGGCTGTTGATCTTGTTCGGAGTAAGTACCAGGCAGTATTTGACGCCGATATTCTGCCAAACCCTGACAATTTTCTAGCACTCTACGACGACGCAGGAGAATTGCAGGCGTGCTGCGGGATTACGTATGCCAGAGGGAACAAAATGTTCTCCGAACAGTACCTCGATATGCCAATCGAAAAAGCCATTGCAGCCAATTGTGGAGAAAAGGTGGAGCGCGACCAGGTACTCGAGGTTGGCTCGTTAGCAACACATTCGCGCTCGGCTGGCACAGAATTAATGAAAATGATCCCAGTCGTTGTTTGGTCGCAAGGAAAGCGCTATGCCGTGCTTACTGCCACCTCTCAACTGGCTCGGATAATGCGGCAAGTGGGTGTCCCTGCAAAACTAATTGCCCATGCATCAAGTGATCGCTTAAGCGATGTGGATCGCGAGAAATGGGGCAGCTATTACAAAACCAATCCTTTTGTTTGTTACGTTAATGTAGGTTCGTTAAGCGGTGGTTTTTTCTCAAAGGTAGGCACGTATTCCTTCAGAAATATCGATATAGAAATCGTATCAGCCAATAAGGAAATTGCATGAGCTTTCTAAATCGAATTATCGCTACAGCAATACAGCAACCGAAGGCTGTTGCGATTACGGTTCGTAACGAAAAAGGCAGTGTGGAAAAAAGCTACTCTTATGAGCAAATAATCAACGCCGCATATGTTCTCGCAGGCCAACTGATTTCGCGCCAATTAAAAACCCGTGATGTACTCACAGTTGGGGTCTTAGCCGGTAATTCAGCTGCGTGGGTAGTCGCTGATTTGGCGCTACTGTTGGCTGGAATTTGTGAAGTTCCAATTCCATTAATGTTTACAAAAGAGACCGCTATTAACCTGCTGTCGGCAACGAACTTTTATGTCTACGACAAAGAAGGTGAAGCCCGTCTAGCGCAATGGGGTGATGATTGTAGTGATGACAGCTCTATTGGTATCAATGTAGACGCATTAGTTGAGGCCGGCAATCGTCGTGCTGCTGATAACGCGAAGGTTTCATTTTCTGAGGATTGGGTGTGTAAAATCATCCACACATCCGGCACAACAAGTTTGCCAAAAGGGGTCAAAATTCGTTACGAAGGTCTCGATATACTATTGGATTCCCTTACTAAGCGTACCGAGAAAACGCACCATAGTCGTTGCATGTCCCTAGTTCCGCTTAGCCTTTTGATTGAACAGGTAAGCGCCGTTTATATGACACTAATGCATGGTGGAGAAATTGCATTTTCAGCGCCAGGGCTAGGACTTTTGGGCGAGAAATCTATTCGCTCCGAAGACTATCTGGCCCGAATTAAAAATTTTCAACCTTCTACCTTAACGCTCACACCGGCATTGGTTGATGCCTTGTCGTTAAAAGCAAAAGCGGCGTCTGTGCAGGGAAAAAATGTCATTGAAACGCTTTTTGGTACACAAAATATCCCTTTTCTTGCGTGCGGCGGAGCACCCACCAATATCGATAATCTTAAGTTATTGGCGTCCATGGGAATTCGTGTATTTGAGGGCTATGGCCTCAGTGAAAATTCGTCTGTTGTAAGCTGGAACTACGCCGCTAAGCAAAAAATAGGTTCGGTTGGCAGGCCACTAGACCATGTGAATGTCACCACCAATGAAGACGGAGAGCTGCTGGTAAAAAGCGGCTCCATTTTTGCCGGCTACACACAGAAAGATCCGTCGGCTTGCGATCTGACTGACGATGGGTGGCTAAAAACCGGCGATATCGCTCGTATAGATGATGAAGGTTTTATCTTTATAAAAGGTCGAAAAAAACACGTCATTATTACCGCAAACGGACGGAATCTATCACCAGAGTGGGTAGAAACGAGGTTTTCAACGGTTTCGGATGTTAAGCGCTGCGTGATTTTTGGCGATGGACTCGAAGATGTTCATTGTTTAATCGTGATGGATTCGACGTGCGTTGATAGCGAAGTACTAACGGCCGTTAGACAATTTTCAGAAGAGTATTTGTCAGATATTGAACGGCCGGATTTTTTCCATTTAATGAACGTTGATGAAGTTGAGGTCGCAGACCTTTGGACGATTACCGGTCGTCCTCGTCGGCAGGCTATTCAGGAACATCTATTGTCATCGGCGATTGCGTAAGGAGCTGGTATGTTAATCATTGATAAAAATCCGCTAGTAGATATAAAGGAAAATATTGTCGCTAACCCCAATAATGCGCGCGTCGATGACCTCGAAAAGACTGCATTATTTGAAGCGTTAAGTACACATGGCTACCTAATTTTACGTGGTTATGAGGCAACGTTAGCTGATTTTAACGGCTTCGTAGAGCGGGTTAGCGCAAGTTTTAGCCTAGATCCCGCACGAGAGTTTCACGGCAACGTCGCGCAAAAAGTGGACGCCGGGTTCGATGAAGTCGGGTTGCATTGTGAAAACGGCAATAGCCCTTTTTGGCCTGATTTGGCTTGGTTCTACTGTCAAGTTGCGGCCTCCCATGGGTCACAAACGACTGTTTGCGACGGTAGAGAGGTGTGGCACGGCCTTAGCGATTTAACGCGCGAGCTATTTCTAAAAAACGATATTGTTTATTCGAGAAAAGTGGAAGAACGTGCATGGAAAGAGTTTATCTATCATTCAATGGGCGGCGCGCTGAGCCTTGAGGCAATAACGTTAGAGCACTTACATGGCCTCATTAATTCCTCGCCCACCGCCAGTATTGATGTGCTTGAAAACAACGCAGTGCGTTACTACTATCGAACGCCCGCGGCAAGGAAGACACTTTTTTGCGAAAATCTATCCTTTGCAAATAGCATTCTTGGGCCTTCATACAACTACGAGACACCCAAAATTGAATTTGTTAATGGCGAGAAAATTACCGAGGAAGTGATTGCTGAAATACAACACGTAACCTCAAGTAAAACAAAAAATATAGATTGGAAAAATGGTGATATAGCGATAATTGATAATACGCGCGTTATGCATGGCCGAAGAAAAATAGAAGATAGTAAAAGAGAAATATACAACGCTCTAAGTTATATATAAGGAAAAATATGAAGTTCGCAATTATATTGAAATATTCTTTTACAAATAAATGGTTCAATCTGACTCGACCGGAAAGGCAGGATTTTGAGTTGACGCATATCTTTCCACTGATACAAAAATATGCGGAAGAACTAACGGTTAGAACATTTGATTCCGAAGCATTTGAATCGAAGTTTTCCGATTTTGCAATTGTAGAAACGCAGAACTTAAAGGCCCATACCCATTTTATGGATGACCTTAGAGATTCTCCTCTCATTGCCCACGGCTATGCCACTTTCAACGATATCTTTATGGGTATTGAAGATGGGTATAAAGAATACAATCAAGAGACCAAGTAAGGGATTTACATTATGAATATCACATTAGATAAAATTACCGAAAAAGCCCATATCAATACATTGCACCCGAACGCTCTCAATTGGCCTGAAAAAATTAGCGACGAAGAACTCGAACACCTTTCGCTACTCACCTTTGATGATAAAGATCATCCCTATGAGTCAATGGCGTACATTACCAAAGAACTCGCGCAGCTTGCTGAAATTGAAAAGCACGTAACCGGCGTAATGTCTATTGTGCTCTCGGAGTTACAGGGGCATGAAGATCAAGAACTAAATAATGGTTACTCACTTCATAATGCGCTTTCGTGTTTCGCCGCAGAGGAATTGCTACATGCCAACATGTTCTATCGTTATGTTCGGTTGTTGAGTAATACGGATTTTAAATATGCGGAAAACCTCTATTCGCAACGTGTAGGTCTCTACGAAGGTGACGATTCTCCGTGGGTAAAATTGGCTTCACTTTGTTGTTCTGCCTATATCGGCGAGTCGGTAATCACGGTATTTGAACACCGTTGTAAAGCGTTTGACCCAGAGAGAAAGTTTTTTATAACCCAGTTGCTAGAAGCGCATGGGCTGGATGAGGCGCGACATATACAAATAGATCACTTCGTTTTCGAACACGTAATTCCGAAGCTTACGCCCGCCGAATTCCGAAGAATGAAACAGATGGTTAATGCCACCGAAGACTTGAATACCGAATTGTCTATGCGTTTTGGTGAGTTTGCAGCGAATACTTTTAAGTGTGATTTCATTACCAATAATTCAGCGTGGTCTCGACAGGTAGATCTAACGCTTTCTTTTAGGGATATGGTTTTTGGCGGCGACAAAATTCAGCAAGTGGACGCCGCTATGACGGACGAACAGCGTGAAAAAGTGAAGGATTTTTGCCTGCAGTCAGTGGTCCACCTAGAGTCTGCATAAGGATTATACCTATGTCGGTTGAAATATTAGATCAAAAGTCGTCACTCAATCATCTAGAAGAGAGAAGAGTATCACCACTATTGCTGTTTTCCGTGATGTTTGCGCTTTTCCTTGCGGCGATGGACAGTACCGTTGTTGGCACAATATTGCCGGTGATTAAAGCGGAGTTTTCAAATTCGTCTTTGTACCCGTGGTTAATGAGCGGATTTATTCTTAGCTCTATATTGTCGGCCTCCGTAAGCGGATTACTGGCTGATCGGTTTGGTGAAAAGTTCGTAATGGTGACAGGCATTGCGATCTTTATTCTAGGTATGGCGCAAGCATTAGCGGCTTCGTCAATGATGTTGCTGGTAATGTCGAGATTAGTGCAGGGTGTTGGAGCCGGTATGATTACGGTCATGGCCTACACGATTGTAGGGCATCTATTCAGCGCCGAAAGCCGAGGAAAAATGCAAGGCGTGCTGAGCCTTGTCTGGGGATTGGCAGCCATAATCGGCCCGGTATTTGGCGCTGTTTTTCATGAGCAGTTTGGCTGGCGATATGTCTTTCTCGGGTACATTCCTCTATCGGCGATTGCGCTCGTTATTGTAGCTGTTATCTATAAAAGAGATGGTGCCGGTGGTGGTAGTTCATCACTGAATATTCCGGTAATTTTAGCGTTTACCGCCGGCATAGGCGGCGTCATGCTCGCCATTATGTGGGTTGGCGAAAAAAATTATTTGCGCGCATTGGCGGCTTTTGGCGGCGGGCTTACCTTGCTTTTCGGTTATGTTCTTCTCGTAAAAAATCGAAAAGATAAAGAACTGCTTCCCCGTGAAGTAGTACTCACGTGCCCGTTAAGATGCGCCGCACAATTAACCTTTTTAGCATCCGTAGTGTTGTATGCGTCTGTGGTAGTGCTACCACTTTTTATGGCCGAAACGGTTAGCGCTTCAGCGGGATTGGCTGGTGCCGTAATTGCAGCGTCATCGTTAGGTTGGGTTGTGGGTGCTGGAGTTTCCGGCGGCATGGTACACAAACGTGGGTATCGAGCCTTGTCGGGGTTTGGCGCTTTATTGTTGGTTGTTGGAACGGGTATTCATGCCTTTATACCGCTCGATGCGGATGTGTGGTTGCGCATCGTTGGCCAATTCTTTATAGGGTTAGGTATAGGTTTTTGCGCGGCTATTAGTTTGGTCTTTATACAAAACCGTGCGACCAGCGAAAATATGGGACGGTATACAGCTGCCGTGCAGTTATTTAGAAATCTTGGTGCTGCAATCGGGATAAACGCTCTAGCGGCGCTGTTGTTGTACATGGGCACTGAGGGCGGGGACGTCCGAGCGTACGCCCTATGCTTCTACACACTCTTCGCAATCGCAGTCCTTTCATTATTCCCAGCGCTAGGATTACCCGAAAAAGAGGTGAAGGTATGAATGTAGTGGTAATTAATGCAAACCCCAAAAAAAACAGTTTTTGTCACGGTTTAGCCAGCGCTTACGCGGACGGGGCCAGAAATCGCGGAGACGACGTCACCGTCATAACGTTAAGTGATCTACAGTACGATCCGGTACTGCGAACGGGGTTTGATAAAGACGATATTCTCGAACCTGACTTAAAAACGGTTGAGGACGCTATTGCGTGGGCTGACCATATCGTTTTTGTCTACCCAAATTGGTGGGGTGTGATGCCTGCAATTTTGAAAGGTACTTTAGATCGTGTTCTTAAACCGGGGTTTGCCTTTAAATTTGAAAATGGTGGCGTAATTCCGCTTCTTCGCGGTAAGACTGCATCCTTGTTTATTACGATGGATGTACCGATATGGGTATACCGCTTTATACACCATAACCGTGGTGCGAAATTGATGCGCGATAACGTGCTTAAGTTCTGCGGAATAAAAACGAGAAAAATAAAATATTTTGGTCCAATTCATTCTTCAAGTGAAAAAAAACGTGAGTCATGGTTAGGGACAGCTCGAGCGTTGGCCCTCACAGCCTAAACAATAGACCCAGCGCGGATATCAATATTAAGGGATTACAGTATGGCGACAAAATCTGTGGCGTTTTCGAGTCTTCTTGCGGACTATAAAAAATATGCCCCTGCGTGCGCGGGCGAAGTTATTGATATCGTGGAGTCGGGAGATGGATGTTGGGTTAAGAGTATCACTGGGAATCTCTATCTAGATTTTTCCAGTGGAGGTTTTGGTTATACCGTTCCCGAAATAGCGTCTCCGCTTCGCGCCCAAATGAAAAAAGTGGCGTTGTCTAGCCGGTTACTTATCTGCCGGTATGTGGGCGAAGTTGTATATAGGCTACAGGATATGGCGCCTGGACGCCTAGATACTTCGTACCTTTGCAATTCCAGTGGTGAAGGTTTTGAAGGTGCAATAAAACTGGCAAAAGGTCTTTACCCTGCACGAAGAAAAGTAGTGGTAATAGAGCCTTGCACGGGGTGCACGTTAACCTACGGGTGCCTAGCGAAAGGTGCGGGTGCTGGTTTGTTAGAGTCACTCAATATTGACGTTGAGCGGGTAAATAGCAACGTAGATAATATATCGAACGCGATAGATGGAGATACGTTATGTGTCATATTTGATCCCATTTTCACCGGCGAATATTTGGCGGTTATGAGCGATCGAATACAGGACACGATACATGAAAGGGCCAAGGAAGTAGGTGCGTTATGTGTCGCGAACGAATCCGCGACGGGCTTTGCTATAACGGGAAAAACCTTCACCAGTGAACATTTAAATTTCGTTCCTGATGTCATTGTCTTCGGCACGCAGCTCGACGGGGGCTGCGTCCCTTTTGGCGGCTATATTACAACATCTGAATTAAATGAGCGTGTTTACGGTCTTAAAAACCCTACCTTGCATGGCAGTACAACAGCGGCGAATCCACTTGGCTGTATGGCCGCTTGTTTAGTATTGGATTATATTAAAACCCATAATTTAGTTAATCGACATGTACATTTACAGGCGCTAATTGAATCCAAATTAGTCGATATTACTGAGACTTTATCCGTTCCTTTATCGTGGTCTTGTATTGGTAGTGTGCTATCCATCGATCTAAGTGAAGCGCTACACCCTAGCCGCGTGAACGCCGTATTCGAGGCGTGCAGTCAAGATGGCTTGATGCTTGAGTGTTTCAATAGAACCGTACTGCAGTTGAAAGGCGCGTTAATTGTTGGGGAGGGCGAATGGATCGCGGCGCTAGACGTTATCGAAAGCTCGCTCCGCAAGGCAACATCCGAGCAGGCGCAGAGGGAGGCAGAGGTCGTATGAACAAGCTAAATGATCGTGATCAGGTGGTTGAGGCTTGCGAAAAATATTGGAATCCGGCCGCGGCCGCTCTCTATCGCATTAGCCATAAAACGTTGGAATCTCATGCAAAAGGTAGCTGGGTATATGACGAAAACGGAGACGCGTATTTAGATTTTGCGTGCTCATATGGTGTGTTCGTAGTAGGGCATGGCAATCCAGAAGTTATAGAAGCCGCAGACAGTCAAATACAAAAAATAGGCGCTAAAGTGTCGAAATTTCCGAGTGTTGAAAGTATTACGCTTAGGAAAGCAATCGCTGAAAGTTTACCAGAAGACTTAAACAAGGTTTGGCTGGCTAGCACCGGAGCAGAAGCGTGCGAAATAGCGATGCGTGCAGCCATGATAATAATGGCACCGCGTAAAAAATTAGTGGTAATCGAAAACTCTTATCACGGTAAAACACTAGGGGCATTAGGTTTTCTTGGCCAAACAGCACACCGATTACCTTTTGGCGATTTAATGTCACATATTGAGTACGTACCGTTCGGCGATGTGGCAGCCATTTCGAGCGCCATTGATGACCAAACCGCCGCTGTATTGGTAGAGCCCATATTGGGTGGGCCGTTTCTTCAAGTTCCGCCTCTAGGTTATTTAAAAATCATTGAGTCTCGTTGCAAAGCGACAGGTACGTTGTTTATTGCAGATGAAATTCAAACGGCATTCGGTCGTGCGGGTAAGCTCTATGCTATCGATTACGACAACGTCGTTCCAGATATGATCTTACTTTCAAAGGGCCTTACTGGCGGCGCGACGCCTTTTGCCGCGTTAGTTATGAAGGAAAGCGTGCACAATAGTCTTGGTGAAAGCGAATTCTACGACGAGCGGCTGCTGCAATCTGAAAATGGCGGAAGCCCCTATGCTTGTAGCGTCGCCTTAGCGGCCATAAATTTTATCACCCGTAATAATTTAATATTAAAATCCGATGCGTTAGGGGCAAGACTTTTAACAGGACTGCATCGCATTGCCAAAAAATACCCAAAATTTATTATAGAAGCGCGAGGTGTGGGCTTAATGACAGGCCTATGCGTTAGAAACTCTGCGATTGAAAGCGCGATATCGATGGTGCTAGGAAAAAAGAATGTGCATACAGGGCATTCTCTAAACGAAACCATTGCGCATCCTGTTCTACGCTTCTACCCCCCTCTTACCGTTACGCCAGACGAGATCGACTTGTGCCTTACTAAGCTTGAAGAGACTATGGCGCAACTTAGCTGTAGGCCTTTTCTAATGTTTAAAGTTCTAGATGTGATCGCGCGGCGGCAGTACAAAATTCCATCAAAATATTTATATAAATTAACGGGTATAAAACCAATCTATACATTGGGTTAACGTTTAATTCATCGCTTAGTGAGGGCTGGAATGGGCTCGCGGGCAGTTTGAAAATAAGGATAGGGTTATGGTCTCTACATTGTTTGAAAAGTTACAGGACAGCACAACAGTTTTCCACTCATTGGATGAGTGTGAGCGCCACCAGTGGGATTTGAACGGCTTTAGCCAATCTGGTTTAGATTATTCGTTTCTTAAAACAGTAGAAGACTCAGGTATTAATAAGTTAAAGCACCGCTACGCCCTAATCGATGACGCCGAAGGCGAAACCATCGGGCGGGCCAACTTTTATGAAGTTGATATGGATTTTACAACGATGGATAAAAAAATGACTGACGGTGTGAAAAAGTCAGTCAAAGCACTCTACCCAGATTTTATGACGTTTAAAGTCTACGAAATGGGAATGTTTACCATGATAGGCGAGGCGTTAGATGTTAACAAACAAGAAGATACTGCTTTTTGTCTCGCTCAGGCCGCGCAGCATATGCAAGCCTATTGCGAGGAAGAAAATGCAGATTTCATGTTAATTCGTGATATTCCTTACGAGAATCTTGAGCTTTACCGGGAAGTGCTAGAGCCTGCGGGTTTTTACCCTGCGTTGGGTTTTGCCAATGCAAGCCTACCGTTGCGATGGGAATGTTTTGACGACTACCTCATGTCACTGAACAGCAAAGATAGGCATAAGTTAAAAACGGCACTGAAAACTGAAGAGAAATTTGGCGTACAGGTAGAAGTGATAAATGATTATTCCACCCTTTCGTCGGAGCTCGAACATCTTTGGAAGAAGGTTAACGCCAAAGCAAAAGATTATAGCCGCGAACAATTAAACGAAGCCTATTTTATCCAATCAGCAAAATGGTTACATGAGAATAGCGAAATTATAGCCTTTCGTTACGAGGGAAAACTCGTTGCGTTTATGTATAACGTTTTCGGTAGTGACGACTATACCATGCTGGACTGGGGGGTTGACTACGACTTTCCGCTCTATAGCAAGGTTAGTCTCTATCGAACGGCTTCAGTGTTATCGATAAAGCGTGCGTTCGAATTAGGGAAATCTTGTTTTGAAATGGGTATCACCAACTACATACCTAAAAAATTATTAGGTGCCACAATGGAGCCCCTTACATATTTCGTAAAACACAGAGATAGTGACGAGTATTCGAAAACGCTTGCGCGGTTGTTAACTGAAAATATTGACCTGCCGGAAGTTCTTCATGCGAATAAAACAGGTGAACAGACATCGTTCACTGACGTTGATTGGATTGAAATGATCAGGTCAATGCAGGATAACTGTTCGCCGCAAGATGTCTTTAAAATTGCGGATAGAGAATACAAGCATAGTCTGTTAAAAATGGGAAAAATATACGGGTTTTACCCGGAGTTTCGATCTTCGCAAAGCTCGTCCATTGTCAATGAGAATGGAGAGGACGTTGTGCTTATTGGTACGAACTCTTATCTCGGTTTGAATTCTCATCCAGGCGTTATCAAAGCCTCTGTGGAAGCAACCCAAAAATATGGCTCCGGTTGTAGTGGTTCTCCGCTTTTAAACGGCACGTTAGATTTACATGCGAAGTTAGAGAAAGAGTTGGCGGCGTTTGTTAACAAACCTTCGGCCGTTCTTTGCAGTACAGGCTACCAAACTAACCTTGCAGCGCTTTCTGCGTTGTGTAATCGCGATACGCTGGTTTTGATGGACGAGCGAAACCACCGCAGCCTATACGATGGTGTTCGATTGTCGGGTGCTGATATCGCGCTATTTCGACACTGTGATTTAGCTCATGCCGAGAGAATTCTTAAGCGAAACGTTGGAAGGCCCTGTTTATGGGTGACCGATTCGGTGTTTAGCATGGAAGGCACCGTAGCAGACCTTTCAACGATGTGCGACTTAAAGGAAAAGTATGGTTGCCGGTTATTTGTGGACGAATCTCATGCGTTTGGCGTTCTTGGTGAAACTGGGCGCGGTGTATCGGAATTACATAACGTAGTTGACCGCGTGGATATTGTGATGGGAACGTTTAGTAAATCGTTGGCCTCTTTGGGTGGTTTTATTGCTGCGAGCGAAGACGTAGTGGAATTTATTAAGCACAAGGCGGGTGGCCATATTTTCTCGGCAAGTTTGCCCGCCGGTGTGGTGGCAGCTGTACGAGAGTCACTTCGCCTTGTCGATGCTGAGCCAGAGCGTCGTGTGCAACTACTTGAAAAATCAAAGTATATGGCCGATGCCTTAAAGGAAATGGGGTATATGGCGGAATACAACAATACGCCGATCGTGCCGGTTGTCTTTGGTGATGAAACATTGGCGTTAGCGGCCTATAAAAAGTTTTTTGAAGAGGGGGTTTTTGTTAACCCTGTCATACCACCAGCGGTGCCAGACTTCCAGTCGGGGTTCAGGACAAGTTATATGGCCAATCATGAATGGAAAGATTTAGATAGAGCACTGGCTGTTTTCAAAAAGTTACGCCCTTACCTTGTCGATAAAACCCCATTAGAAGGAACTGATATCAATGAAAATAACGCTGTTGGAAATAATAAAAACGCACACCAAGTCTCCGCGTGAAATATCTGTTAAATCACGTTTTGTGGAAGATTTGGGGTTCGATTCATTTAGCATGATGCTAGCCATTAGTGATATTGAAGACGCGTTTGATGTTGCTATACCTTCATCGCAGCTCAGCAATCTGTTGTGCGTTAATGATCTATACGAAATCATGCTTGAGCTAGAGGTTACATCAACAACAGAGGAGAATGTCGCGTGAAGGATGTGAATAAAAACGACTACGAAATTCAGCAATCGTTATGGGACCATCTAGAATCTTGTGATGATAAAGGCATAGAGTTTTTTATTGAGGATAAACTGGACTTTAACTTTTATTCTTATCAAGAGCTTTACTACCGCTCGCTTACTGTTAAAGATAAGCTCGAGGCGTTAGGCGTGTCTCGTGGCGATAGAGTGCTGTTGTGTGCACAAAACTCACCAGAGTTCGTTCTCACGTGGTTAGGGTTATGGATGCTGGGTGCAGTACCTGTTCCCATGCCGCCTTCAATAACCATGTCTGGCGGAGGTTCATTTAGCCAGCGTGTTGCGCCGCTTTTGAACTTCCACCAATTTTTTATCTGTGAACGAAATGATCATATGTTATGGCAGGCTTTGCCAAATGCTGACATGGTCGAGTTTGTAGAAATGAAAAATTTGACTAGTGTGGCGATGGTAAGCCCGTTATCGGTTGAGCCTAATCGCGAAAATTCCGTGGAACGCCGTGTAGCGTACGAAGACGATGCCTTTATTCAGTATACCTCTGGAAGCACAAGCGCACCTAAAGGCATTATTATTAGTTATAGAAATGTTACTGATAATATTTCGGCCATTACCGAACGTATTGGTGTTACGAGCGAGCGGGATACTTATATCTCGTGGCTGCCTACCTATCACGACTACGGCCTGGTGGCCAACTTCTTGATGTGTCTATTTAATCAAATACCCATGGTAATGGTAACGCCGTTCTATTTTGTAAAACGGCCATTACGATTTATGGAGTTCGTACAACGATTTCAAGCAACCTGTGTGTGCATGCCGAATTTCGCACTCGAAGTTATCCTGCGAGCCGTTGCTATAAAGAAACCCAAAGTAGAGGATCTGAATATTTCCTCTTTGCGGTGGTGGTCAGTTGCGGCAGAACCCATTGCGCCCGAAACCATAACGGCTTTGCGGAATGTGTTAGGTCGGTATGGCTTGGGCGAAGGCGTTATTAACCCGTCCTATGGCTTGGCCGAAGCGACAGTTGGCGTTTCGGGTAACGCGGCCGGTGGCGAAATTCTTATCGTGGGCGGGGAAAAAAGGTTCGTGGCGAACGGGCCCTTATTGCGTGGTTTTGATTACGAACTACGCGACGTTCAGCCAGACGGAAGTGGTCGTCTGCATTTGCGGGGGGATAGTGTTGCGAAATGGGCGTATGTTGATGGTGAGCGTGTCGCGTTATTGGATGAAAAAGGGTTTTGTGATACACGCGATATTGCCGTTTTTAAGGATGATGAATTAATTATCTTTGGCCGTGGTGATGAAATGTTCAGTCGGCGAGGTGAGAATATATTTCCCTACGATATTGAATGCTTCGTGCGTAACTATGCTCCACTTCAGGTTCGACGCGCCGCATGTTTTAACCTAGTCGATCCTGTAAACAATAGTGAAAAATTAGTGGTTCTTTATGAAAGTCGTATAAAAAAAGAGGCGTTTCACACCACTATTAAGCCGGAACTTTTCGCCCAAATTCAAGCCGACACTGGCGTTAAAGTTGACGAGATTTTATGGGTCCCAGCCCATACCATTCCCGTCACAACCAGCGGAAAAATACAGCGTACTAAGGCTGCGTCTCTGTACACCAGCAGCATTCATTCCTACTCTACAGCAGCACAATAGGCGCGAATATGACTATGACAAATCTAGACATGATACGAGATCTCGCTGAAGGTATTATTCCGCAAACAGACAGTTTGGGCGCGCACCAATTACCTGTAGCGGAAATGGTGTTAGACGTGGCGGCGAGTTGGCCGTTCGAGCAAGAACAGTTGTTTTTTCAGAGTTTGGCGTATGTTGCCTCTCTTCCACTGCAGTTTTTCGGAAAAGAGCTGAACGCACTAACGTCCGAAGAAAAGCAGTCTTTTATTGCGCTAATAGCCGAAGTTCCTGAGTTACACCCTTTTTTCGAGCCGTTTCGAAAATTAATTGTCCTTAATTATTATGCTCTACCGCCGGCTTATGAAGCGATTGGCATGCCTGGCCCGAGTATCGATACGGGCGGACACACCATTTAATAATGGCGTTATAAAAATAAATAATAAAAAATCAGGATATTACCATGGGAATAACAGCAGATTTAGAACGGCAATATGATGTCGTTATAGTGGGCGCGGGTGCTGCAGGTGCTGCATACATTCATAAGTTAGTGAACGCAGGGCTAAAAGTACTGGCGATAGAAAAAGGCCCCTATTTTAAAAATCATAGCGACGATTTTATTGAAAATGAATTAGGGATTTTCAGCCATTTATGGGATAACAACCCTTACGAAGTTACGGGTGAAGCTTTTCGCCGTACGCCTAACTTAGGGCGCGCAGTGGGGGGCGGTACGCTGGCGTGGACAGCGGTTGCGCTGCGTTTTTTCGAGAGAGATTTTGAATTTGGCTCTCGCTGGGGGCACATAGAGGGAACATCGGTAAGAGACTGGCCAATAGGGCTAAAAACGTTGGAACCCTATTATGATGAAGCCGAACAGCATATGGGTGTTTCTGGGGGGCCAACCCCGTGGGATGCGAGTGCCGTATTGCCGCCTAATCCTCCGCTCCCTCTTTATCCCGGTTCGGAGGCGTTAAAGCAAGGTCTCGGCCAGCTTGGATTGCGCTCTACACCCGGTCGTATCGCTACAAATTCACAACCCTATAATGATTCTCCTGAATGTGTGCATTGTGGTTTTTGTCGTTCTGGTTGTCGTATAGATGCTAAGTATCAGGCCGACAAAGTCTTAATTGAACCGGCGCTGGAAACGGGCCTTCTGACGTTATCTTACTTGTCGACCGTGACAAAAATTATTACGAGCCATAGGGGGCATCGCGCAAAGGGTGTTGAGTTTATAGATGACGAAAGCGGGGAATCACATCGAGTAAAAGCGCGCTTTGTTGTGGTCTGTAATAACCCAATCGAAACGCCACGGTTGTTATTGGCCTCTCGGAGCAATGCGCATCCTAATGGTATCGGTAATCGGTACGATCAAATCGGTCGTGGTTTTTTTGCGCATCTTGGTATTGTGGGATATGGACAAACCCACGCGTTACTTAACAGTAGTATAGGCCACAATATGGGTAACCTCATGACGCTCGATAGTTGTGACCGTGGTAGCGAAAATGGCTACGGTGGTGGCTTTACGTTACTGTCGTTAAACGGCGCAGGTGCAGGCGTTCTCGCCATTGACCCTCTTGAACAATTTAATGGTGTGGCGTTAAAGGAAAAGGTCGCGGCGTTTAATCATTCGTTATTTATGGTGTCGTTTGTTGAAGGTGTACCCGTCGCCGATAATCGCATTCAATTATCAACAACTGAAGTGGATGAATACGGTATTCCTCAGGCACATGTTCATTACGAATATCACGAGAATGACATGATGGCTCTAACCGACGCACAAGGCACTATGGACGAAGTACTCACCGCTTCGGGTGCCTACGAAACTCATATTTCGCGGGAATTCGAATCTCACCCAATGGGTGGAATGGCTATGGGGCATTCTCCTCAAGAATCGGCGACGGATAGATGGGGCCGTGTGCATGGCGTTAAAAATTTATACATAGGCGGCGCGTCGTTATTTGTAACCGGTAGTTCTGTCAATCCCACACTAACGCTGCACGCTTTGGCTTTACGATCCGCGGATAAGTTAATTCGTGAATTCCGGCGGCGTTATTACTAATCGGTTTGGCGGAGATTAACATGGTTCCTCAAAGTAACACTAACTATGATGTGATTGTTGTTGGCGCCGGTCTTTCTGGATTGGTGTCAGCCATAAAACTTCAACGCTCGGGAAAGCGCGTTCTATTATTGGATAAAAACGAACGCGTTGGAGGCCTATGCGGTACTTTTACACAGGGAGGATATGAGTTTACTATCGCATGCAATGATTTCGGCCAAGGGTTAGTCAAACTCTTTAAATCACTAGACGTAGATGTGGTGTTCGAACAGAAAAAAACGGTTGTACATTACCTCGATGCTTTGATCGAAGCGCCGTTAGGCGGCGCGTTTATAAAAGCCTTGGTAAGCAACGAACCTAAGCAATTTTTACGTTTTATCGGTGGGTTAATTAAGGCCATGCTCGGGCGCGGCTTTCCTGTATTGGGACAGTTTGCTGAGCAGACCTTAGCCCCGGGATTGGTACGCGACATCGTACAGCTTCCTGCCTATTTGATGGGTGTTGCACCTTACGATCTGCCGTCTAGCTTTATTGGTTTGGATGGTAAGTATGGGTATGGTTACACTAAGCCTGCTACGCCCGTTGGTGGGCCTCAGGTTATGGCCGATGCGCTGGCTAAACGTTTCACTTCACTGGGTGGCGTTTTATGTTTAGGGGTGTATGCCCAAAAACAGGTGTTGCTCGACAATCAATATCAGATACTCATCGATAGCGGCGAGATTTATACTGCAAATGCGTTGGTAAATTCTACGGAGCAGGTATCGCTCTATGAGCACAATACTAAAAGAGGCGTGCCGTTGAGTATGCTGTTATTGACCATTGATAAGTCGGTCGAATTTCCCGTAGGGGTTCATACCCTCGTGCATTATCCGCCAAACATTGAGACCTGGTTTCCTCAGATAGACCGAGGCGAATGGCCAGAGGCGTTTGCCTTCCATATCTTTAAGAGTGACATTAAAGGAAGGCCGGATTGTTACACCCTTAATTGTTTTTTTTACATGCCGCGGGGTATTACGTCTCCTAGTTTGCAACAACAGCAACGGTACAGGACGTATATAGATGCTCATATCGAAACCTTATTGCCGGGCGTGTTAAGTGGCATACAGTATGAGTACTTTATGTCTCCCGATGATTTTGAAACTCGTCATGGAATGTCGAGTAGAGTTATGCCTTATATTCATCAAGGCGCTAAACCCGATAATATTGATTTAGAAACGGGTATATACCGAGCGGGTCATACTGTATACCCACCCGGTGACCATGCCGGCGCTGCTGTTTTATCGGGTGCCTTGGTTGCTGAAAAAATAATAAACGCGTAACGGAGCTGATATGGAATTAGGTGGTAAAAAAATTATTGTTACAGGCGGCACGGCGGGTATTGGCCGAGAGTTGGTCAAACAATGCCTCTCGGCTGGTGCGCAGGTAATAACCTGTGGTCGAAATGTAGATAAGCTGAGTGCCTTGCAAAAAGAATTTCCCAATGTGCATATTGTGCAAGCGGATATTGCGACGGACAACGGACGACATGCGTTATTGGCCGCTGCCGAAACAAAATGGGGAAGCGTTGATTTCCTGATTAATAATGCGGGTGTTCAGTATGCCATGACAATAGGTGAGGGGAACGCAGATCAAGGCCAGACTATACAGGATGAAATCGAGATTAATTTTACAGCGCAGGTATTGTTGATCGACCTGTTTTTACCGCTGATAAAAAAATCGAACAAATCGGCCATTGTGAATATTTGTTCTTGCCTTGCTCTCACGCCTAAGCGAAGTGCGCCGGTTTATTGTGCTACCAAAGCCGCGCTAATGAATTTCTCCACTGCATTGGGGTACCAATTGGTCGATACAAACGTATCGGTCGTTTCAGTGTTTCCTCCATTGGTAGAAACGGAGATGACGGCTGGCCGAGGCTCCAAAACGATTACGGCATCGGTATTTGCAGAAAAATTACTCGCGGGGGTAGTGAGCGGAAAAACTAAAATTTATGTTGGAAAAGCAACGTTATTACGTGTAATACACCGAGTATTCCCGTCACTGGCAGCAAAAATATTAAGTAATAGTTAGTGACTTAATCATAGGACAATGGAGCCATTATGAGTTTAACGCGAAGACAATTTATCAAAAATAAAGGGGCTGTTGCCCTGGCTATACCCAGTGTTGCCGGCGTGGCACCGCTGCTATTGAGTGCTAAGTCTAAGGCTGCAAAACCACCTTTATCGGCGGGTGTTATGGGGCATGTAGATCTTAGACGCTATATTCAAACGAAATAATTGTTGGTTATAGCGTGTTGAATCCGCCTCTCTGGCGCCACTAACCAATACATAAGCGTGTTGGTTAGTGGCGCGGCGGGTGGTTTTACGTGGGAATTTCTGCTGATTTATGCAAATATGAAGCGTTTGAACGTAATCGTGTTAAAATTCCTAGAAGCGCCGCCTGTGGCTTGTTTTGGGCAAAGGCTTCAACCTACGTTCTAGCGATGGAACTGAATGGCCAACGCGGCCTCTTAAGGGGTGTTGTTAGGTCTTATGTTAAGCTTCATGTATAGGCCTCATATATACGCGCTGCCTACATACTTCATTCATCTTTTTTTGTCGTAAGAACGGGAGGTAGTCTCGGATGAAACTCATAAAATGTCATGCTATGACTCGCCTATGGCTGCTCCTGGCATTATCAATTTTTTGCGTTCAGTCTATTGCTACCGTTCAATACCCCGAAAGCCTACCCTCAACCCCATCAGAAATGAATCACGGAATCCCGAGTTGTCACAGTATCGATAGCGATACTCCGGCAGATGACAATAGCTGTTGTGGTGATAACTGTACCATGACCGTGTGCCATCACAGCAGTGCTGTTATTTCAATGCACACCGCTGTTACATTTGTGCGGTTACCGCGTTTATTTGTTGCTGAAAATACCTCTACCTTATCTGAACACCCTCTCCCTTTCTTTCGCCCTCCGATTAAGCGTTAATCTCTTTTAATTCTGTCACCGTTTGAAATGTCCTAACGATAGTTACTGACGTACTGTCACGCGTTAGGTGTGTGGTCGTTAGGCTTGTGATGCTAACGGTATTTCTATTGGCGACAGCATTATTAATGCGGTGGGCATTCATCTCGTTCTGCAGTTAGATTAGCCCCTTTAATGCGTGGTATTCACCCGCTAGCGTTCTAACACGGAACAAATACGAATACTCAAAATGTGTTGAGAGGTTTTCCAAATCTCTAGGTTAAGGATAGAAAGTGAAAACAATAAAAGTCAGAAATACTCGGTCATATACGAATGCCATCGCGCTCGCTATAGGAGTGTGGTTGTACGGTTTAAGTGTTGCGGTTATGGCGGAACCCTATACCTTGAATGCGGCCGTACGGATTGCGCAAACGGTTGATCCCTGGATTACGGGCAGTGTGAATCGACAGGAAAGCTTGGAATCTTTGGGTGCTCATGCTGGTACGTTGCCCGATCCAATGGTGAGTATTGCCGTGGCGAATTTACCTTTTGACAGCTTCGATGTTCATCAGGAAGCCATGACGCAATTTAAAATTGGCGTTACACAAACTATTCCCCGTGGCAACACGCGTGCATTAACACGTGAAAAGTTAATGAACTTGAGTGAGGCTCAGCCGTTTGCTCGAGATGAACGGCGTGCGAGTGTGGCCGTAACCGTATCTCACCTGTGGTTGGAAGTGTACCGCTACCAACACACTATTGGCCTTATCGAGCGTGATAGACACTTGTTTGAGCACTTAGTGGATGTGTCTCAATCCAGTTATACATCAGCTTCTGGGCGCACACGTCAACAGGACGTGATACGCGCGCAACTCGAACTGACTCAGTTAGATGACAGGCTTACACGACTAAGACAGCAGCGTGATACAGCGCTTGCTGGCCTGATTGAATGGTTGCCCTACGAGGCTGAACGGTTAACGATAGCCTCGAGTGCGTCTGTGAATGTCAGTTTAACACCGGCCTTTTCAGCTATTCACAATAAAGGGGCAGAGCAACTTACCGCGGTTCTTATGGCGCATCCAAAAATTAAAGGCTTCGAGCGAAATATTGCGGCCTCAACCTCGAATATTCACTTGGTGAACCAAAGTTATAAACCGCAGTGGGGCTTGAATGCAAGTTACGGTTACCGTGATAGTGACCCTACGGGAAATACCCGTGCAGATCTATTTTCAGCCGGAGTTAGTTTTGATATGCCGTTTTTTACCGGCAATAAACAGGACAAAAAAGTTCAGGCGGCAACGGCTCAGCGAGAAATAATTAAAACCAATAGAGCGCTCGCGCTCCGACAGTTGAAAGCGGGCTTAGATACTGCATCAGTGAACTATTATCACTTGCAAGAGCGGCAGCGGTTATTGGACACACGTCTGTTAAAAGAGCTATCTCAACAAGCTGAGGCGTCACTCAGTGCCTATATTAGCGATGAAGCAAGTTTTTCTGATGTAGTTCGTGCTCGAATAGCAGAGCTAAATTCACTTATCGAATCACTGAATGTTGATGTTGATACTAAAAAAAGTATTGTACAGATAAATTATTTCTTAGTTGGCGCAGTGGCCATAACCCAGCATGGAGATCGACATGAGCACCTTTAATTTATTTAAACCTGCAATTTTTATTGCCATGATGGCTGGCGTTGCAGCAGGCAGCATTGTCACCTTTATGCTTCTAGGTAAGGGCGCTAGCGTGGATGAACATCTTGTAGCAGACAAACAACCGCTCTATTGGGTTGCGCCTATGGACGCTAATTATCAGCGCGATAAACCTGGGCTTTCCCCCATGGGAATGGAATTGGTACCGGTTTATGACACAGCGCCTGACGATCTCGGTGAGGGGCCGGGTACCGTTATTATCTCGCCCAGCGTGGTCAATAATTTGGGTGTGCGCACAGGGCTGGTTGAACGTCGTGAGCTTCATCGCGAAATAATCACCGTAGGTTATGTCCAGTACGACGAAGAGCGGCTGGTGCATATTCATCCTCGCGTGTCTGGTTGGATAGAAAAACTCTATGTAAAGGCCACGGGCGATCCTGTTAAAAAGAATGCGCCCTTATATTCGTTGTATTCCCCAGAACTTGTAAATGCGCAAGAGGAACTACTGCTAGCAATCAATCGCAACAACACCCGTTTGGTAACAGCGGCAAAAGAACGAATGCGTGCCTTGCATATTTCGGACAGCTTTATTGACACACTGGTGCGCGACCAAAATGTCCAACAAACGGTTACGTTTATGGCGCCTCAAGACGGTGTTGTCGATAACTTGAATATTCGAGAAGGTTTTTACGTTCAGCCCGGAACGACATTATTGAGCGTGGGCGCTTTAGATTCAGTGTGGGTAGAGGGCGAGGTATTTGAGCGGCAGGCCTCCTTGGTAGCCGTGCACGATCGTGTAGCCATGACTCTCGATTACTTGCCAGGCGAAAGCTGGGAAGGCGTAGTGGAATACATTTATCCAACGCTTAACAGTGAAACCCGTACAGCACGTGTAAGGCTAAGTTTCGACAACCCGAACGGTGTGTTGAAACCGAATATGTTTGTGCAGTTGTCAATTCAATTAAATAATCGAGCACAACGGTTGGTGATTCCACGTGAGGCACTTATTCGTACGGGGGATCAAGATCGCGTGGTGTTAGCGTTAGGTGAAGGCCGGTTCAAATCCATTGCGGTAAAAGTGGGCATTATCGACCAAGGGTTCGCCGAGATTTTGGAGGGGTTAACGGCAGGCGAGCGCGTGGTGACCTCTGCCCAATTCTTGTTAGATTCAGAGTCTAGTAAACATTCAGATTTTACCCGATTACTATCAGAGCAATCAGAGCAATTAGCGGATGAGAGCGTATGGGTTTCCGGTCACGTTATTTCAGTGCAGCACACTGAACGAAACGTTACGGTCAGTCACGCGCCTATTGCTACGTGGGGCTGGCCCGAAATGACGATGGACTTCAACGTTGCTACGCCAATAGATTTGTCATTGCTAACACCCAACGCAACGCTTCGCATGAATATACACAAAACGCCCAGCGGAGAGTATGTGATTATTCAAGTTGACGATATTGCCTCGCCGGTAACGTTGGAGCATACGCACGCTATACCAATGGAAGAGGAATAACCCATGATCGAATCAATTATTCGTTGGTCTGTTGGTAACCGTTTTCTGGTATTACTGGCGACGGTCATTCTCGTGGGAGCTGGGTTGTATTCATTGAAACACACACCGGTAGATGCCATTCCAGATTTGTCTGATGTGCAGGTGATTATTAAAACCTCCTACGCGGGGCAGGCACCGCAAGTGGTGGAAGATCACATTACCTATCCGTTAACCACCGCTATGCTTTCGGTTCCGGGTGCGGTGAGCGTGCGTGGATATTCTTTTTTCGGCGATTCCTATGTCTATATTATTTTTGACGAGGATACCGATCTATATTGGGCGCGCAGCCGGGTGCTAGAGTATTTAAGCCAAGTGGCGCCTTCTCTGCCCCCGGCGGCCAAACCGCAGCTCGGGCCAGATGCAACAGGCGTTGGTTGGGTGTTTATCTACTCGCTTATCGATAAAACAGGGCAGCATGATCTCGGTCAGTTACGCAGCCTGCAAGATTGGTTTTTAAAGTTTGAATTGCAAACGGTAGCGGGTGTATCCGAAGTGGCTACGCTCGGCGGCATGGTTAAACAATACCAGATCACGGTTGACCCAGAAAAACTACGCGCTTTTGGCATTCCGCTTTCCCATATTCAAATGGCGATACAGCGCGCGAACCAAGAGGTGGGAGCTTCCGTTATCGAAATGGCCGAAGCTGAATATATGGTAAGGGCCACCGGTTATCTAAAATCCGAATCAGATCTTGCTACGATTCCTTTAGGTGTGAATAAAAATGGTACGCCATTATTGCTGAAAGACGTCGCTAATATAGGCACTGGGCCACAAATGAGACGGGGCATTGCCGAGCTGAATGGCGAAGGCGAAACCGTTGGTGGCGTGGTGATTATGCGGTATGGGGAAAATGCACAAACTACCATTCTTGCGGTAAAAGAAAAATTGGCGCAGTTAAAGCTGGGGCTACCTAAAGGTGTAGAAATAGTAACCGTCTATGATCGTTCGAATTTAATCGAGAGTGCTGTCGAAAATTTATGGCATAAACTACTCGAAGAATTTTTAGTGGTAGCCTTGGTGTGTATGGTATTTCTTTTTCATATTCGCTCATCATTGGTTGCGATTGTGTGCTTGCCGGTTGGTATTTTAACGGCATTTATTGTTATGCATATGCAAGGTATCAACGCTAATATCATGTCGCTTGGGGGCATAGCCATTGCGATTGGTGCGATGATAGACGGTGCCATTGTTATGATTGAAAACATGCACAAACATATGGAAAAAACACCGCTTACTCGTGAGAATCGCTGGCATATTGTTGCCAACTCTGCGTCTGAAGTTGGGCCTGCACTGTTTTTTAGTCTACTTATTATTACCGTTAGTTTTGTACCGGTCTTTACCTTGGAAGCACAAGAAGGCCGTATGTTTAGCCCCTTAGCGTTTACTAAAACCTATGCTATGGCGGCGTCGGCAATATTAGCGATAACGCTCGTGCCGGTACTCATGGGGTTATTTATTCGGGGGAAAGTATTGGCGGAACAACGTAACCCGATAAACCGATTTCTTACAGCAGTTTACGTGCCGGTGCTTAAAAAAGTGCTTATTTACCCTAAAACAACATTGGTATTCGCAATGCTGGTGCTTTCCACCGTACTGTGGCCGCTCGGTAAAATAGGTAGCGAATTTATTCCGCCGCTGGATGAAGGCGATCTAATGTATATGCCCACGACCTACCCAGGCATCTCCATTGGTAAGGCCAGAGAACTATTACAGCAAACCGACAAGCTGATTGCCACCGTGCCAGAGGTAAAAACCGTATTGGGTAAAATGGGCCGGGCCGATACCGCAACCGACCCTGCCCCCCTAACCATGATTGAAACCATTATTCAATTTAAGCCTCGCGACCAATGGCGTGAGGGCGTAACAATGGAAAGTTTGAAAAAAGAATTAAATGCATTGGTAACCTTACCTGGTGTAACCAACGCGTGGGTAATGCCAATAAAAACACGTATTGATATGTTAGCAACGGGCATTAAAACGCCGGTTGGCATAAAAGTGGCTGGGCCGGATTTACGCGTTATTCAAGAGATAGGTCTACAGCTAGAACAATTGTTGGCGGGCGTAGAAGGTACTGCGTCGGTCTATTCCGAACGGGTAGCCGGTGGACGTTATTTAACAATTGATATAGATCGACTTCGGGCAGCACGCTACGGCCTTAATATCGCCGATATACAACAGGTTATTGCGTCCGCCGTTGGAGGTATGAATGTAACGCAAACGGTAGAAGGGCTAGAGCGTTACCCTGTGAATGTACGTTATCCTCACGCTTATCGTAATACGCCGGAGCAATTAAGGTTGTTGCCTATTGTCACTGAAAAAGGAGAACGACTAGCGCTGGGCGATGTGGCAAATATTCGTATAGAGAATGGGCCTGCCGGCATTAAAAGCGAAAATGCGCGTATTAATGGTTGGACGTTAATCGATATAGAAGGTATCGATATAGGGCGTTATGTCAGTGCCGCGCAAAAAGTTGTTGCCGACAACCTCACGCTACCAGCCGGTTATTCTGTGTCATGGTCGGGGCAATATGAATATATGCAACGCGCTAAAGCTAAGCTTACGTATGTAGTACCGCTCACGTTGGCCATCATTGCATTATTACTCTTTCTTAATTTTCGGCGGTTCGCCGAGGTTGGAATACTAATGGGCACTTTGCCATTCGCGTTAGTGGGCAGTATTTGGCTAATGTATTGGCAGAGTTTTAATTTTTCGATAGCGGTCGGTGTCGGGTTTATTGCGTTAGCGGGTGTTGCGGTTGAAATTAGTGTGATTATGTTGGTGTACCTCAATCAAGCATGGGTACGCGCACAGGAAGACGCGGGTGGAAAGCTAACTGCCGCGCAGTTGGAAAACGCCATTATGCGTGGTGCAGGGTTACGGGTGCGTCCTGTAATGATGACCGCAGCGGCCGTGATTGTTGGTTTATTGCCAATTCTCTACGGTACCGGCACGGGTTCTGAGGTGATGAGCCGCATTGCGGCACCGATGGTAGGCGGTATGATTAGCGCCGTGTTACTGACCCTGCTGGTATTACCTGCAGTCTATTTGTTGTGGAAATCACGAGAGTTAGAAGCGCCGTAGGAGGTGCGGTCTACTATCGCGAAAAGTTCTGGTGCTATCGTTGTGCGAGACATCACCACCGCTGCAGTTCAGTTTTGTAAGGCCGGGCATCGTGTGCGAAAGGATGGCCGGCCTTACTGCTTTAGGCGCCCTTGCGTTGTCTATCGCAAACGCGTGGGATGAAATAGGTTGGTGATTTGTGGGGGCGTACCAGAAATCGAACAATCAATAACCCGTTGAACGGAGTGATATCTTGGTGCGCTATTCGGCATTCCGCCATATTATTGTGCACTACTTTGCCCTAATTGAAGCGAATTACGCGTCAATTAGGCGGTTTAGCGGCCAGTGACGGTCTGGCACACACTTTGCGTTACTACCTTTGTAAATGTCTCCGTACCCTTTGGCATACTGGGCATCACAATTTGGTAAATAGAACGCTAGGGTTCCGATCAAGCTCCTTACAAAATAACTATTGAGCTTAGATGGCTGGTCCGAGAGCATTCGACCTCTCCCTTTTAGTCTTTCATCGAAGATAAAAGGACATGGGTTACACGGCGGGATAAAAGCCCGGGAGACTTGCTTGGTTTTGCCAGGGTATTTCGTGTAATCAATGTAACTGTCTAAGAGGTTTTCAATGAAGCATTTCATCGCTTTAATACTCATCATTTCACTTTCGCCTTTAACCCACGCTGCCGACAAATTTAAAGTGTGTTGGTCTATCTACGTGGGTTGGATGCCTTGGGCCTACGGGGCCGAGCAAGGTATCGTAAAAAAATGGGCCGACAAATACGATATTGAAATAGACGTGGTACAGATTAACGATTATATAGAATCTATTAATCAGTACAGTGCGGGTGAATTCGATGCCTGCACCATGACCAACATGGACGCTCTCACAATACCCGCAGCCGGTGGTGTGGATAGCACTGCATTGGTAGTAGGTGATTTTTCCAATGGTAACGATGGCGTAGTACTAAAAGGCAAAAAATCCCTAAAAGATTTAAAAGGCCAAAATGTTAATTTAGTTGAGCTGAGTGTTTCCCATTACCTGTTAGCTCGCGGCCTAGAAACCGTAGGGCTAAGCGAAAAAGACTTAACGGTAGTGAACACTTCTGATGCCGATATGGTAGCGGTTTACAGTACAGATGATGTTACGGCGGTATCTACGTGGAACCCGTTACTTAGCGAAATTACAGCAGTGCCTAATAGCCACAAAGTGTTCGACTCTTCACAAATTCCTGGCGAAATTATCGACTTGTTAGTGATTAATACCGACACTCTAAAAAGCAATCCAACATTAGGTAAAGCCTTAGTGGGTGCTTGGTACGAAATTATGGCCACTATGAGCGCCTCTAACAAACAAGCCACCGACGTAAAAACCTATATGGCCGTTGCCTCGGGTACCGACTTGGCCGGTTACGAAGCCCAGTTAGCCAGTACCGAAATGTTTTATACCCCTCAGGCGGCGCTGGCGTTAACCAACAGCGAGCAGCTTGTTACCACTATGGAAAACGTCGCGAATTTTTCATTCAAGCATGGATTGTTAGGCGATGGTGCGCCTAGCGCAGGTTTTATTGGTATACAAATGCCAGCGAATACTTTTGGCGATAAAAATAATGTGAAATTTCGCTTCGATCCTACGTATATGCAAATGGCCGCCGACGGAAAATTGTAATACGGGCTGACAATAGATTCAGTGATACGAAGAAGTAATGCTAGCCACACCTTATTTCACCAAGGTGTGGCCCGGCAATTTTCTCAATCGCAACTGTCTGCCACTAGCTGCTCACCAATCGAAGCCGTTCATTATGAAAAAACTGATTAACCAAACGCCGAGTAAGCCACTAAAACTGTTTCTAATTTTACTTCCCTTCGTGCTGCTCGTATTTATATATGCTGTAAGTTCTAATGCACGATTGGATATTAACCCCAACGATAAACTGCTCCCTAGTTTTAGCCAAATAGCCGATGGTATTGAACGCATGGCGCTGCAACCCAGCAAGCGTACAGGAGAGTACTTGTTCTGGCAGGACACAGTGAGTAGCCTGACGCGTCTCGGAATTGGCGTGTTAATCGCGGCCGTTATTGGATTGCTTATTGGGGTAATCGCAGGTGCACTACCGCTCTTTTCGGCATGGCTATCGCCGCTTGTTACTGTTGTATCGCTCATTCCGCCTTTAGCGATTTTACCGGTACTTTTTATTATATTTGGGCTGGGAGAATTATCAAAAGTTGTGCTAATCGCGCTGGGTATAACACCCTTTATCGCGCGGGATATACAGCGCCGAACACAAGAAATACCCACTGAGCAACTCGTCAAAGCGCAAACTCTCGGTGCAAACACCTCACAAATATTACTGCGCGTTATCTTGCCGCAAGTTATGCCAAAACTAATTGATGCCGTGCGTTTATCCTTAGGTGCTGGCTGGTTATTTTTAATTGCAGCCGAAGCGGTGGCCTCTACCGATGGTTTGGGGTATCGAATATTCTTGGTGCGCCGGTATATGGCAATGGACGTAATTCTACCCTACGTCGCTTGGATTACATGCTTGGCTTTTTTTATTGATGTCGGTTTGCGAGCGTTAAGCCGTAAATTATTTCCTTGGCACGAACAAGGAGCGCAATCATGAGTAATGAAACAGACTCACATCAACCCATGATTGAAGTTAAAAACGTGTGGAAGCAATACGATGATAACGTGGTGTTGGAGCATGTGAATATTGCTGTAGAAGAAGGGGAGTTCGTCACCCTTGTCGGCGCTTCCGGCTGTGGCAAGAGTACGTTTCTCAATATGTTGTTGGGTACTGTACAGCCCAGCAAAGGCCAAATTTTACTGTATGGCCAACCCATTCCAGAAGAGCCTGGCCCAGATCGCGGTATTGTGTTTCAGCAATATTCGGTATTCCCTCACATGACCGTATTAGAAAATGTGATGGCCACACGCGGTTTTCAACGAAAAGGTCTCACGGGTTATTTATTTGGCGCAGCAAAAGTAGCGGCCGAAAAAGACGCAAAAGCCATGCTAAACCAAGTAGGTTTAGATCACGCACTCAATCAATACCCTGATGAATTATCGGGCGGCATGAAGCAACGTTTAGCCATTGCACAGGCGCTACTAAGCAAGCCACGTGTGCTGTTACTGGACGAACCCTTTGGTGCATTAGACCCCGGTATTCGGGCCGATATGCACGAGCTAGTGTTAAATTTATGGCGTGAACATAAGCTCACTATTTTTATGGTGACGCACGATCTAAAAGAAGGTTTTTATCTGGGTACACGCCTATGGGTATTTGATAAATCTCGTCATGATCCCCATGCACCGAACCGTTATGGTGCGGGCATCACGTACGATCTACCCGTTGGGAAAGTAGACCCGTCTACTTACGAAAAAATTGACAATGAACTCCGTCCAATTACGGAGCACACAATAAAGGAATCAGCATGAGCGAAATCATCCGTTCAATTGACTACAGCACACAGCTAAAGTCGGGCGCACATTGGTCGCTGCGTCTACGCAAAGGCACCATTATGCGTTTAACTGATGTGGCCGGTGCCGCAAATGTGGGCATGTTATTTTACAACCCCAATAACCTTTTAGAACGTTACAATGCGCCCGACAGTTTAAAATGCCAACACACCTTTAAGCTTACACAAGGCCATTGTTTGTATTCTGACATGGGCCGTATATTTGCCTCCATTGTGGACGATAGCGTGGGCTGGCACGATACAGTATCGGGCAACTCTCACGCGCCCCATATCGAAGCCCTGTGGGGCGCGCGCGATTATCAAACCGATCGTAACGAGTGGAAACAAAATGGCCACGATGCTTTTTTGGTTGAGCTTGCCAAGTACGGTTTAAATGCTGCCGACCTAGCCGCAAATATTAACTGGTTCAGTAAAGTGGCCGTTAGTGATCTTGGTGCACTGCAGCTAGAAACCAATAACAGTACCGCTGGTAGTCACGTGACCTTGCGTTTTGAAATGGACACCTTGGTCGTGTTGCACACCTGCCCGCACCCTTTAGAACAATCGCCTATCTACCCCGATACAACGGTCAATATTGAATTGGGAATTGCTCACACACTGCAAGATGACGATTATTGTAAAAATCTTTGTCCAGAAAATGGGCGTGGTTTTCACAATAACGCACTCTATTGCTTAGGGGAGGGCGCTTAAGCCATGTTAACCACCAGTACTCTAATAGCCGAAGCGGCGATTGGCCGTCACATTATAGACGCGGGCGATTACTACATTGGCGTTGTAAAAGCCGGCGAAACGTTTCGCATACTCGATATAGAAGGTAACCAAGCGGCCGACACTTTATTTTTTAATGCGCACAACCCCGCCGAGCGTTATAGCGCAACCGATACCATTCGTGAGCAGGGCAATGTGTATTTAACCACCGGTTCGCAACTGCGTTCAAACCACAACACCATTATGCTCGATATTGTTGCCGACACCTGCGGTCGCCACGATACCTTGGGCGGTGCCTGTGCAACGGAAAGTAATACCGTGCGTTACGATTTAGAAAAACGTTGTATGCATGCCTGTCGCGACAGTTGGATGTTAGCCATTGCCGAAAACCCGCAGTATGGTATTAGCAAGCGCGACATTAGCCACAATATTAATTTTTTTATGAACGTGCCGATTACGCAAGATGGCGGGCTAACGTTTGAAGATGGTATTTCTGCGCCGGGTAAATATGTTGAGTTAAAAGCCGCAATGGATGTGATTGTATTAATCTCCAATTGTCCCCAGCTGAATAATCCCTGTAATGGTTATAACCCCACACCGGTTGAATATTTAGTGTGGGGTGTTGATCAAGTGACCACAGCATAAAGTTTTTATTTTTTTCACGTATAGAGTGATCGTAACCTTAAGCAATTTAAACACCTCGGTGGACGGCCACCGCTGTATTACGGTTTCGGGACGGCCCGATTAAGTTAACGCATGTTTTCTAAAATTTTAATTGCCAATCGCGGGGCGATCGCCACACGAGTGATTCGCACCTTAAATACCCTGAATATAGCCTCCGTAGCGGTGTTTGCCGAAAGTGATGCTAATAGTTTGCATGTGCGTCATGCCGACGAGGCGTTTTGTTTAGGCGAAGGGCCTGCAGCGGACACTTATTTAAATGTCGATAAAATAATCGATATTGCCAAACAAACCGGCGCCGAAGCCATTCACCCCGGTTACGGCTTCTTAAGCGAAAACGCCGATTTCGTGCGCCGTTGCGAAGCCGAAGGTATTGTATTTATGGGCCCCACACCCGCGCAAATGGATGTGTTTGGCTTAAAGCATAAAGCGCGTGAGCTCGCACACAATGCCGGTGTGCCGTTGCTATCGGGCACCGATTTACTCAGCGATTTAAATGCCGCTATTGAAGCCGCCAACACCATTACCTATCCCGTTATGCTTAAAAGTACTGCCGGTGGCGGTGGTATTGGTATGCAGTTGTGTCACTCTCAAACGGAATTAGAAGGCGCGTTTGATTCGGTAAAACGTTTAGGTGCGAATAATTTTTCCGACGACAGTGTGTTCATCGAAAAATTTATTACCCGCGCGCGGCATATTGAAGTACAAGTTTTTGCGGATGGTAAAGGCAACGCCATGGCCATTGGTGAACGCGATTGTTCGAGTCAAAGACGCAATCAAAAAGTGGTAGAAGAATGCCCCGCACCGCATTTAACCGATGCCGTACGAAAAACATTACATGACACCGCCGAAGCCCTATTGGCCAGCGTTCAATACCGAAGTGTGGGCACTGTAGAATTTATTTACGATGCAGACACCGATAAATTTTATTTTTTAGAAGTGAATACGCGTCTACAGGTGGAACACGGCGTTACCGAAGAAGTGTACGGCGTCGATTTAGTTCAGTGGATGATTCAGCTCGCCGCAGGCGAAGACATTAATCTTGACGAGCAGCGCAAGGCCTTAAACGCCGTTGGCCATGCCATACAGGTGCGGCTCTATGCGGAAGATCCTTATCTCGATTTTCAGCCCTGTGCAGGATTATTGATTGATGTACATTTCCCCGAAGGGGAAGGGATTCGCATCGATCACTGGCTTGAATCCGGTATAGAAGTGCCGCCATTTTTTGATCCCATGCTGGCAAAAGTCATTGTGCATGCGCAAGACCGTGCGGGCGCGCTCGAAAAATTACAACACACTCTAGATGGCATTCGCTTGTATGGCAGCGAAACTAATCTGGATTATTTACGTGCTTTAACACGTGATTCTGTTTTGATTGAGGGTTTAGTTACCACGCGTTACTTAAATGATTTTCGCTATTCGCCCACCCGCTTCGATGTGATTCAGGGCGGAACCCAAACCACCATTCAAGATTACCCTGCGCGCACGGGTCACTGGGATGTGGGCGTGCCACCGTCTGGCGCGTTCGATAATTATTCTTTTCGTTTGGCGAATCGTTTATTAAACAACAACGCGAGTGCAGCCGGTTTAGAAATTACCATGCAAGGGCCGACCTTGCGTTTTAGTTGTGCCACACAAATTGTTGTGGGTGGTTCTGATATTCAGGTGCAGCTCGATGATTGCGATGTGCCCTTGTGGCAAGTAATTAATGTTGCCGCGGGTCAAACCTTGAAATTAGGCCGCATTAAAGCATTGGGTGCGCGCAGTTATATGTGTGTGCGCGGCGGTATTCAATGCCCGGATTATTTAGGTTCAAAATCAACGTTCACCTTAGGCCAGTTTGGTGGTCACAATGGCCGAGCCTTGCGTGCGGGTGATGTGGTGCGTATTAACGGCAATATGCAAGCCGTTGCGCATCAACCCTTAACAACAGATTTAATTCCGGCCATCCAAAACAGTTGGGAATTGCGTGTAATTTATGGCCCCCATGGCGCGCCCGATTTTTTTACCGATAAGGATATCAACACTTTTTTTGCACACGCATGGGAAGTGCACTACAACTCTAGCCGAACCGGTGTGCGGTTAATTGGCCCCAAGCCAGAGTGGGCGCGTAAAGATGGCGGCGAAGCAGGTTTGCATCCGTCGAATATTCACGACAACGCCTACGCTTTTGGTACGGTCGATTTTACCGGGGATATGCCTGTAATTTTAGGACCAGATGGCCCATCGTTGGGCGGCTTTGTCTGCCCCGCAACCGTGATCCAAGCCGACCTATGGAAACTAGGACAATTACGCGCCGGCGATACGATTCGTTTTGTACCCGTTAGCCTAGACGATGCGGTCGCCCTAGAAGCCGCGCAAAAAAAATCTCTCGATGGTTTGCAAGCCCAATCCGTTGTTTGGGAACGCGCCGCAAATACTAGCCCTATACTCGAATCTTTATCGAAAATAACATTTGGTGTCGATGTGGTGTACCGAGCAGCGGGCGATCACTTTATGCTAGTGGAATACGGCGAGCAGGTGCTCGATATCGAATTGCGTTTTCGCGCCCACGCACTGATGCAATGGTTACAACACAATACCTTACTCGGTATGCAAGAACTCACGCCGGGTATTCGCTCGTTACAGGTTCATTACGATAGCCAACAGATTGGTTGCAAGGCTTTAATTGCGCACTTAAAAAAGGGCGAGCGTGCATTACTGTCAGAATTAAATGAACTGCGGGTACCTTCGCGTATCGTGCATATTCCGTTGTCATGGGATGACGAAGCGTGTCGTTTTGCCATCGAAAAATACGATCAATCAGTGCGCAAAAACGCCCCGTGGTGCCCGAGTAATCTAGAATTTATTCGTCGAATTAATGGCCTCGACAGTATTGATGATGTGAAAAAAATCGTCTTCGATGCCTCATATCTGGTGATGGGTTTAGGCGATGTGTATTTAGGTGCGCCTGTGGCGACACCGGTTGACCCGCGCCACCGTTTGGTAACCACCAAATATAATCCCGCCCGAACATGGACGGCGGAAAACTCCGTGGGTATCGGCGGCTCTTATCTATGCGTGTACGGCATGGAAGGCCCCGGCGGTTACCAATTTGTTGGCCGCACATTACAAATGTGGAATCGTTATCATAAAACGGCTGAATTTGAGCAGCCGTGGCTGTTACGCTTTTTTGATCAAATCCGCTTTTACGAAGTGAGTAATGAAGAGCTTACCGATATTCGTAAAAACTTCCCACAAGGTCGTTACCCGTTAAAAATAGAAGAGAGTAGTTTTAGCCTGTCGGATTACCAGAATTTTTTAACCGCCCAGAAAACCGACATCACCACGTTTACCGCGCAACGACAACAGGCTTTTGATGAAGAGCTGGCGAACTGGCACGCGACCGGCCAATTTAATTATCAGGCCGAAGTGATAGAAGCCAAAGAAGAAACCGTTGACTGGCCCGAAGAAAGCCTCGTTATGGATAGCCCCGTTTCAGGCAGTGTATGGCAAGTTGAAGTGAGTGTGGGGGAAACTGTTAAAGCGGGGCAGCCATTAATGATTTTGGAATCTATGAAAATGGAAATACCGGTACTGGCCAGCGAAGGCGGTACCGTAACCCATGTGTTATTAGAAAATGGTCATCGCGTAAATGCCGGCCAAGCACTTGTCGTAATAGAGAGTGAATAAAATATGACGATAGAATTTTTGCACGATATGAGTATTGTCGCCCTGCGTGAAGCCTATGGGCGCGGCAGCTTAACGCCCGCTACCTTAATGGCGGATATTCGCCAGCAAGCGGCGCAGTTTTCCGAGCACAATATTTGGATCCATTTGTTAAACGAACAAGAACAAGCGCCATTTTTAGACAACTTGCGCGACAAAACACTTGAAACGCATCCCTTGTGGGGTATTCCGTTTGCGATAAAAGATAATATTGATTTAGCCGGTATACCCACAACGGCCGCTTGCGAAGCGTTTGCTTATACGCCCACAGAATCGGCAAAAGTGGTACAGCGATTGATCGCGGCGGGCGCTATTCCCGTGGGAAAAGCTAATCTCGACCAATTTGCGACCGGCCTAAACGGTACCCGCTCACCTTGGGGTGCCTGTAAAAATAGTTTTAATGCGGACTACATTAGTGGCGGTTCCAGTTCGGGCTCTGCCGTATCGGTCGCCTTGGGTTTGGCCAGTTTTAGTTTGGGCACCGATACCGCCGGCTCTGGCCGAGTACCGGCGTGTTTTAATAATTTAATCGGTTTAAAACCGTCGATTGGTTTGTTATCGGCAACGGGTTTAGTGCCCGCGTGTCGTAGCCTCGATTGTATGACCATTTTCGCTTACCACACCGACGATGCGAATAGTGTGCTCGCCGTGGCCGAAGGTTACGACATTAACGATGCCTACAGCCGCCGCAATCCGTTCCCCAATACAAGCCGGCACTATGGCGAAAGAAGTGGTGCTTTAAAAGTCGGCGTTATTCCGCAATCACAACTGCAATTTTTTGGTGACGACGCCTACGCAAAAGCGTATCAAAAAACCTTGGATAAGCTCGCCGCGCAAGGATTTGAATGGGTTGAAATTAATTACGCACCTTTTAGTGAAGCCGCTAAATTATTATACGAAGGCCCGTGGGTGGCCGAACGTTACCTTGCCACGCAACCGCTTATTGACGATAACCCCGACGCCCTTTTTCCCGTAGTACGCGACATTATTGCACCGGGTGGCGAACCAAAAGCTGCGGCGTTATTTACGGCAGAGTATCGCCTGCATGCGCTGAAACAACAGTGCGATAACATTATGGCCGAGCTGGACTGCTTGCTGACACCAACAGCCGGTAAATGTTTTACGATTGATGAGATGTTAGCCGAACCCATTGTGCACAATAGTCAATTAGGTTATTACACCAACTTTATGAATCTGTTGGATCTAGCTTCGATTGCAGTGCCCACCCAAATGGCCGCGAATAATTTGCCATTTGGCGTTACCTTGGTCGGCCCAACCTTTAGCGACCGCGCATTATTGTCGATTGCAAAACGTATTCAACACCATTGTTCGCTGCCCTTGGGTGCTTCCAACCTGACCCCGCCAATCACTATAGCACCGGCCGTAAATTCCACCGCAACCATTGATGTATTAGTGTGCGGCGCGCATTTGCACGGCCAACCGCTAAATTGGCAATTGACGGAACGCAGTGCACGTTTTAAAAACAAAACTCACACGGCGCCGGTTTATCGCATGCATGCCTTAGCCGGTGGCCCGCCGTTTCGACCGGGTTTGATTTTGGATGAAAAAAACGGTGCGGCTATTGAAGTGGAAGTGTGGTCGATGCCTGCGGAAAATTTCGGCAGTTTTGTCAACGGTATTCCCGCGCCCTTAGGTATTGGCAAAGTACGGTTGGCCGATAATTCCGTGGTCAGCGGGTTTATTTGCGAGCCTTATGGGGTAGAGAGCGCGAAAGATATAACACAATATGGCGGTTGGCGTGATTTTCTAGCGACAATAACCTAGAGGTTTTCTCTGGGGATGTTACGTGCCGTGCCGTGCGGGGTTCGGCACTCGCCTCTATTGTTGTTGGCGTAATGTGTGTGGCTTTTCAATCCATGCAAATAGAGCATCTTCTAGTAGTGGTTTACTGATATACCAGCCTTGAAGAATGTCGCAATGATATTTTTTAAGTAATGCGTATTGAATTTCCGTTTCTACTCCTTCAGCGACAACTTTAATGTTGAGGCTGTGTGCCATAGCGATAGTGGCAGCGACAAGTTGTTGGTCGGACTGATTTGATTCGAGCTCGGTGATAAATTCTCGATCGATCTTTAGAATATCGAAGGTAAATTTACGCAAGTAGCTGAGAGAAGAATAGCCAGTGCCGTAGTCATCCATTGCCAAGCTTATTCCCATGCCTTTAAGGGCCTTAAGTGACATTTCGATATTACTACTTCCGCTCATTAATACCCCTTCTGTAATTTCTATTTCCAGAAAGCGAGGCTCCATACCTGCAGCGTCTAGCGCCTGTTGTATTTTATCGAGCAGGTGAGGGGATTGAAATTGGCGTGGCGAGAAGTTAACGGCCATGGAAATTATTACATTATGACGGTTATGCATAATCGCTAAGGTTTGTAGGGCAGACTGAAGAACAAATTGCCCTAGAGGTTCGATCATACCGTTGCTTTCGGCAATAGGAATAAACTCATCGGGGTAAATATCGCCTAAATCCTTGTTATGCCAGCGAAGCAATGCCTCACAGCCCATAGGTAAATTGCTGGCACTATAAAATTTTGGTTGGTAGACAACAAAAAATTCATTTTTCTGGAGGGCTGTGCGCATTTGCTCTTCTATTTTTAGCCTTCGTGACACAGTTTTATGTAAGCAGTGGGTAAAATATTCGAATGATCCGTTTCCCTGCGCTTTAGAATGGTGCGTCGCAGAATCGGCGTTTTTGAGCAGTTCTTCGGCCGAGCTACCATCATTCGGATATATCGCTATGCCTATGCTGGCGGTAAATGTAATAGCGTTATCGTCAATCGCAAACGGTTTCTCCAGAATTTTAAGCAAATTTTTAGCTGTTTTTGCGGCACTTGAAGTGTCGTCCAACCTATTTAGAATAATCAAAAATTGGTCGCCTCCTAACCTGCCCAATATATGATGCGCAGGCAATACCGATTTAAAGCTGGAGGCGACTTCGATAAGTATTTTATCGCCGGATGCATGTCCGTAGGAGTCGTTTATTTTCTTAAAATCATCGAGATCTACTGAGAGCATCGCCAGTTTATGGGTATTACGATTCGCCTCGGTGATGAGTAATGATAGCCGGTCTTGAATTAAAAAACGATTGGGTAGGCCTGTGAGTTGGTCGTAATAGGCGTAACGCATAAGTTCAGAGGTTCGCTCACGAACTTTTTTATTCAGTAAGAGGTTCCATAATAGTATTGCGGTGATAACAATCGAAAAACCGAGCCCGGTTTTCCATACCAGAGAGTAGTCACGAGTTGGTTCGACCTTTATGTAAAGCCATTTTTCAGAAATATTTTTCTTTTTCTGTGGGCTTATACTATCCAATCCTTTTTGTAAAATGGTAACTAGCTCGGGCCAATCTTTTCTTATAGCAAAATGTAGGTTTTGAGCTTCATTGGATACGGGTGCCGATACTTTCAGGTTTGTGAGATTAAGCTTTCTTATCCAGTAAGTCGATGAGGCGACGTTACCAATCATCGCATCTATTTTTCCACCAGAGAGTGCCAATAGAGCGGCTTGCAGTGTAGTGAAGGTGCGTGGGGTGATGGTGGAATTTTCGAGCAGGTAACCGTGGTGGGATGTTTTTATCTGTACGCCAACACTAAGATCGCTAAGGTCACTAAGGCTGGTAATAAATGGTGCATTCCACCGCGTAATGATCACTCTGTGAAAGTTCAGGTAAGGTTCGGTAAAATTTAAATAGGCGAGCCGTTGCTGATTTTTTCCGATGGAAGGTAATACATCAATCTCACCGATTTCGACTTTTGACATAACCTCATCCCAGCTTAAATCTGGAACTACCTGCATATTTAGATCGAGACGTTGGTTTAATATCTGAATATAATCGGACGCTATACCGCTGTAACGTTTATTCGATAAAAATTCGAATGGGGCAAATTCCGGATCAATACCAAGCCGTATGTCTCTGTGTTCGGCAATCCATTGTTGTTCTTGTTCACTTAGGTCAATTTCAACGATTAAATCATCGTAATCGGCTGGCAACCATTTGGCGCGTAGTTGTTGCATGGTCGCTTCGGGAATACTGGTCAAGGCTCTATCTAGAATGCTTTGAAGTTGCGGCCAATCGGAACGAACGGCAATGCGTTCGAATGCGTTTTTTTTGTCGTATACGGCGGCATACTTCAAATTAGTTAGTAGATATTGGCTACGAATATAGTGGGCGGCACCAAGAAAAGTAATGGCTGCATCGGCTTTGTCTGTAGACACCGCTCTAAGGCCCTCAAGAATGGTATCCACGTAATAGGGTTTTATGCTGGGGTATTCTTTGAGAATACCCTTTATATAGTGATAACCTTTAACCAAGGCGACGGTTTTGTTGTTTAGATCGTCTCGCTGTGTAATGGCTTGATTTTCGGCCTCGGTGATAATTACGAGCGATTTCATAATGTAGGGCGAGGTAAAGTGAAAACTACTCTCGCGTTCCGGTTTTTTTACCATAGTTGCAACGACATCAATCTCTCGGTTCTGTGCCGCCTGGTATAGGGTATTCCATGTATTATCCCGTGATTGCACAAAGCCAATGCCCAGTTTTCTTTCTAGTATTTTGAATACATCAACGGAAATACCCTCAACCTCACCGTTGTTATTCACAAAGCTGTAAGGGGGGAAGTGGCCGTCAAAGGCGACAGTGATGTTGGGGTGTTTATCTAGCCACATTCGCTCTGCGTGGCTCAGTTCAAAGCTGGTGGCGTTTGGAATATAGGCAAGGCTTTCTGCTGCGTATACGCAGCAGAGTAATAATATACATTGGGCAGCAGTTTTGAGCATAAACTATGGATTACCCTGCAGGTGGTGAAGGAGTCCGACAACCCTAGAGAAGGCAGAACTAGCCCAATATCCCTTAATTATAAATATAGTCGTCAGGTTCCAAAAAAGAAAACTCTAAATAATGTGAGCAAACACGGGTTGCGGGTCTAAGCCGTAGAAAAAGGTGCTTTTTAGTGGCTTTTCTGGATAAGTGTAATCACCACTCTCCTTTGTTGAAACGAAACCTATGCGTTGATATTTCTGCGATGGCATAAGAGGGCAGGGCCTTCATTTCGATGTGGTTTTAATACTCGTGAGTCAATGTCCGTTTTTGCCCTAACGGCGCGCGTTAACCCGTAATAAAGTTAATATATTCGCTTAATATTCCACGAAAATCATAACTAAAGTATTGGTCTTAAGGCTCTGTATAACGCTTGGTCTAACCGGCCCAATAGCACACCTTAAATACAAACTTATGCTAGTATGCGCGCCCTTTTAGGCCGCCCTACGCTTTTATACGCGTGTTTAAGGCGCGCGCAAAATGTATAACGGCGAGTCAGCACAGGAAGTTCACGTGGACGGTAGTTTGGAAATACAGGACAACAGCACAGCAACGCGATATTATTTTATTACCGGCGCGACCGGTTTAATGGCCTCGGAATTTCTAGCGCAGGTATTAACCTGTGATCCCACCGCGCAGTGTTACGTATTGATTCGAGCCGAATGTGACAATAGGCTTGAAACCCGTTTAAATAAGTTATTAACCTACCTTTTTCCTGATTCACAAGAGCGGGAGCACTATCGTTGCCGCGTGCAGGCCGTACGTGGCGACGTAACGGTAGAAGGCTTGGGGTTGTCGGAAAATGACTACCGCCTAATCTCATCACGGTGTACCCACATATTACATGCTGCAGCGCTTACCGATTGGGGGGCATCCCACGAAGATGCCTGGCGCAGCAACGTAGACGGGGTTAACAATATCTTGGCCTTTGCTGAACACTGTATGGGCCAGCTCGAAAAGCTAGTTCATATTTCTTCGGCGTATGTCTCTGGCTTTCAAAAAGGCCTTATACAGCCGGACGTTCTCTCATGCGATACACCGGCTTGCGATAATTATCAGTTGAGTAAACGCGAAGGCGAACGCTTAATGCGAGCGTCTTGGAACCGATTGCCTATTACCATTGTGCGGCCAACGGCAGTGGTAGGGAATGCACAGAACGGACGAACCTTATCCTACACCACGTTTTATTTTCCGTTACAGCTACTCTACAACGGCCTTACATTGATTCTGCCTGTAGCCAAAAATGGACACTTGGAAGCCGTACCCTCCGACTGGGCGGCACGCGTCATGTTCGCGTGTATGCACAAACCGAATACGGGCAAACAGTGTTACCACCTTTCCGTTGGGGAAGGTGTTCGCACGAACGGCGAAATTAGAACAATCGTGTATAACGGCTTTAACCGTATAAACGAATACCCAAAACCAACGCGCTATGTACCCTATTGGTTTTACGCCATTTTTCTATCACCTCTACTACGCCTATTATTGCCGAAGGGAAAGAGCCTAGACGAAAAAATAAAACTTTACCGGCACTACATGACAGTAAAACGAACATTCGACAATAAGAAAACCTTGGCGTTACTGAATTCTAACGATAGGCAGCCACCGTGCTTTTCCGAGTACTTGCCTACATTGCTAGAGTACGCTATTGACAATAGATGGCGATCGCGGCGCGAAAAGCGTAGCGGCCAACGGGAAGTTCAGTTTAATAAAGTGAAAAGCTAGCGAAAAGCGCTATCAATAACAATGTAAAATAAATTTACGAGGGAATAGCGTTTGTGAATTAATCAGCGATATTCTGAAGGCGCCTGAAAGTATTCTTTGTCGATATAAATCGTATTAGGGTGATTTCTACGCTGGGGTTGTAACGATACTCAGTAAAGCGTTGTTGATAGAAGACGGGTTTTTATCCAAGCGTCTTATTAGGGGCGAGTTAATGAAGCGATTACTTCGTATTAACCTTGCCAGTAAATTACGTGGTTAACTGGTTGTTTTTTCGCGGTGTATACGCTAAAGCGTGCGGTGATTTAGAAGCTGTCTTCGACGGCCCTACTGCCGGATTTTCTCTCTTAGGTGTAATGGATGAAGATAACACCGAAATTTATGCTGCCGTTGCTATGAATACTCGTAATTGATAGCATCTTTAGATTGAATGCCAATACGTTGATTGGCATTCAATCTTGGCCTTCCAAAAATTATAGCGTTAGGTAAGGCGAGAATGTCGCGCAGCAAGTGCATCCAAATATGCCGTGTGTTGATGCAGGGAGGTGCGCCTGCCTCAGGGCTTTCAATGGTGCTTATTCTATTTTAACGCCTGCACAATGTCCTGCTTTTAAATTTTTTAATTCGGCGGTGTAAATTGTGTAAGTAGAGGTGACGGCATTCAAGTATAAACTTTATTTTTACTAAACCCATTAATACACAATAGCAGCCTTTTACGGCACAGTTAACAGACTGTTTAGGGTTACGATACACTGCACCAAAAAACCTTGGGCGAAATTTCCGCTAGCAGAAAATGGTTTTCTTCCGTCGCGCAACGCAACCAGCCACCTTTTTCACATTATTGAGCATACGTTGTATATAAATAATTTTATCGTGTCCAATTAATACCCGTTTTCGGTATCGGTCTCAATGGCGGAGCACCTTTACAGGTTAAAAACCCAGCATAAGTGGATTACCCCCTACGAAGAGATGTTAACGCTGCTCGATAAATTGGCCGTTCCCCAAACAGCATTCAAACAGGCCGAAAGCGTACCCGTAATAATGGGCGCGAAAAATTATGATACAGAGAGTGACCTAACTAAACTTGTCGATTTTGCCGCGTTTAAGCAACCTAACCTTGGGTCATCCGATACGGAATTTTAGCGATTATTTATACTATCAATGTCAATAAATAAAATACCAAGCGCGAATATCTCGTGGATTTTTCGCATGCTGTACAGGAAAGCCTACTACCCCCCCCAATTTATCGAAAAATTAGTTGCCTCGCAGTCCATGTTATTTTTTTATACAGTATTGTTTTTAATAATCTTGAGTACAAACAATATTTGAACGGTAACACTAACGGTTTGTGCGGTTTTAAAGGCGTTAGTGAATATTTGAAATTTAAAACCCGGTGGTTGTGCACGTCACCTTCGTTACGATTAACGCGATCGACTATGCGTGTCAGGTAAGTGAACAGGGAAATGGTTTCTTGCCGCGGTTCTTCGAGGAACGTTAATTCGGGTGCCACAATGAGTGAATTAATTGGTTTGTGGTCTTGTGTTGGTGGCGCCATAAGCAGTTCGATGTTTTTCATGACAGGGCGTGCATGATTATGGTATTTCAATACGCGACTCTCATTCGGCTGACGTTGGATGGGCTTAGGTCGGAAAGTTTCGTGGCCAGAGTGAGTTGACGCCTTATATCAATTTGCGATAGATCATCAAACTGTTTTGGTTTGCTAAACCGGTTTCATCGGCGGGATTATGTTAACAACCGCCCATTTTTCAGGCATTCCCGCACTTTAATCATACCTGTAATATTAAAAGCGAATATCGCGTTTTTTGCGTTCCCATAGCGGCTTATTGTTAAATTGACAATTTCCAGCGTTATCAACGACAATCCGGCTTCTGATTCCATTTCTGCACACACAAAAATAATAAAAACATGCTGTGTGAACTAAACGGGGAATGGGTTAAGGGTAATGACAATAAAAAAATAATTTTCTCAACGACTACCCCTTGGGATCAGTGCAGTTAACCTTGTTTGTAAAAACACTCTCAAAAGCTACTTTCCCTTCAATTTGGACTGTTTGACTTCAAACGTTCGTATGAAATCGTAGCGCTAAAATAACGGAACAAAGAGGATACAATAATGACAGTAACGGGTTTTAAATCAGGGTATTTAGGTCGCGCAGCGAAAGCGTTAGCTATTCCCCTCCTATCGGTTGCGGTAGTTCTATTTTCGGCTGGCAGCAATGCTCAAGTCACTATTTCTGAAAACGAAGAAGGTAACAACGACGGTTATTTCTTTACGTTTTGGAAAGATTCTGGCGACGCATCAATGACGCTTTATGACGGTGGCCGCTATACCTCAAGTTGGACAAGTGCCACTAACAACTGGGTTGGTGGTTATGGCTGGAACCCCGGTGGTCGCAAGACAATTACGTACTCTGGTAGCTATAGTGCCAACAACACCAGCTATTTAGCACTTTACGGCTGGACACGAAACCCGCTGATCGAATACTACATTGTTGAAAACTGGGTGAACTATAACCCAAGTTCCGGCGCGGATAATTTCGGCTCGGTCACCATAGATGGCAGTTCTTATCAGCTGGCCCGAAGCCAACGTGTAGATAAGCCCTCTATTGATGGAACGGCAACTTTTTATCAATACTGGAGTGTACGTAACAATAAACGCACCAGCGGAACCATCGATATTGGTGCTCACTTTGATGCGTGGGAATCCGCAGGCTTAAGCTTAGGTAACGAGTTCTATTACATGGTAATGGCAACTGAAGGTTATCAAAGTGGTGGTAACTCAGATGTAACCGTTACCGAAGGCGGCTCTGGTTCTAGCTCAAGCACGAGTTCAAGTAGCTCTTCAAGTTCCAGCAGTTCGTCTAGTTCTAGCAGTTCGTCTAGTTCTAGTAGCTCTTCAAGCAACGGTGGACAATGTTCTTGTGACTGGTACGGCAGCTCTTACCCATTATGTAACAATCAAAACAGTGGCTGGGGTTGGGAAGCTAGCCAGAGCTGCATTGGTATAGACACCTGTTCATCTCAGTCTGGTGGCGGCCCTGTTGGATCAAACTGTGGTGGCAACTCTAGTTCGTCTAGCTCTTCCAGTAGTTCCAGTTCCTCCAGCAGTTCTAGCTCTTCAAGTAGTTCCAGTTCCTCCAGCAGTTCTAGCTCTTCAAGTTCTAGTTCATCTAGCAGCTCTAGCTCTTCCAGTACGGGTGGCAATGGTGCAAACTGCAGCGGTGTAAATGAATACCCTAACTGGACTGCAAGTGACTGGTCTGGCGGTAGTAACAACCACGCTGAGTCTGGCGATCAATTGGTTTACGAAGGTACGTTGTACCAAGCCAACTGGTACACCAGCACCGTACCGGGTAGCGATGCGTCTTGGAGTACCGTAGGTAGTTGTAACTAACTGTAACTAACTATCTCAATCTGGCGGTGCGGCTGTAGAAGTCGCTCGCCAGGCTTCTTCTTAATTAACTGTTTAGTGTAGTATGAAATTAAAAAAATTATTAACGAGTCTATCGCTTTTACTTTCCGCTCTCGTCATTTCTATTGCAACACCTCTCGCCGTCGCTCAGCAGCAAGTTTTTTATATTGGCACGTTCCAATCTAACGAAGCCATGACGCTGGCCAGCATGGAAGCAATGGACGGTATACCCGAGAAAGAGAAAGTCCATTATCGAAAAAAATTCTTTGGTAAGCTGGTAAACGAATTTCGTTTTGACTCGTTCACTACGTATTTTGCAAACCTGCCACCAGAAGCTAAAGATTTTGTTCCCGCTGATATCAGGCGAATATCGGACAATGCTGTTCGTATAAAATATTTTCATGAGCAACGCGGTGAAGTTGTTCGGGAGCTTACTTTTGTAGACGGCTGTTACAGTATCCCCGTAACGATTTGGCAATTTAAAGAATACTTTTGTAAAATACACTAAGAAGCGTCTGCTTAGCTTTTATTATCGGTTTTATAACAACCCAAAAGAATAATAATGAAAAAATGGTATTTTATTGTTGCAGTAACACTTGGTTTAACAAGCTGCGAAAAAAATGAGCATCGGTTTGAGCTTACTGTGGATAAAGTGGAATTACTTAAAGGATTTATGCTAAAAGGGCTTGCGCTTTCGGGTACTGTGACTTACGGCTGTATTGCAAATGAAGACTGGTTTTTTATTCAGCGCAACGGTGAGTTAGTGCAAAAAGCGGATACACGCCTATTAAAAATAGCGAACCTAAAAGCAGGTGAAGCCTTCGACGGTAAAGCCAACAAAGGCGATTATGCGACCTTTTTTATTCCCGACGGAAATACCGGTGATGTACTGGTGGGAGATTCTATTGTGAGTAGCACCGTTTCGTGCCAATAAGCTGGTCAATAGAGCGTAATCGTTTTCAGACCTTACTCTTACAGTGCCGCTTGGGTGAGTTGTGTGCTTAAGTTTTTAACATTACCCCCACGTCTTTTTGGCAAGATACCTTGTGCTCATTCAGTTGAGCTGTCCATAGCGTTCATCTTTCAAGTGTAATCCTCTGTAAATTATCGTTTGCGTAAGGGAGGATTTATGGTTGAACATCTCATACACACGATTGCGTTTACTCATCATGGCCTCCAACTATTTAACGGTTAGACCGTTTTGTTTCCTCTCGTCAGACGAAAAGTGTATAAACCGTAAGTAGGTCATATTGTGCATTTTAAACGTGAGCCAGTAAGAATAGATGGCCGAATGTATGGGTGAAATAGGGTTTTCATGTTGAATATAGGTATACGTCTTTCTACTACGTATACGCAAAGTGTAATGTGTAAGCGGTTTTTTAGGATAGCATTATAAGGGGCATGTAAATGCGATAGTATAGTTGTTTGGGTGGGAGCATCATTCAAAATGATACCGGTATTTAGCCGTATGTTAACGTGTGGCGAATAGGTGTATTTTTTTTGATAAACGCGCAGAAAGTTACTTTATGCCGAGGGATAGGTTGACACTATGAAAACAATGGGTGCAAAGGACGCAGGGGAAAATGACGCGATAAAAAGTGACCCTACCTCGTATGGGGGTTATCAAAATATTCCCCGCCAAAATGAGATTGTCGGTACCACGATGAATCGACTATCATCCACGTTTAGTCAGAATAACGTCCCCACATTGTTACACGCGAATCTCGCTTCACCACTGGAAAATGACCGCGAATCTTTTGTAAACCCCGTTCATTTTGCTGTCCAACGCAAATCTATTACTGCGCATACTTCACACGACCATCGACATTCATCATCAAGCAGTTCTGCTAACAATACCGGCCTTCCCAATACGTTGAGAGCGGGCATTGAAAACCTGTCGGGCTATTCTATGAGTGATGTGCGGGTGCATTATAATTCGAGCAAGCCTGCTCAACTGCAGGCGCACGCCTATGCGCAGGGCAATGAAATACATATGGCTCGAGGCCAGGAACAGCACTTACCGCACGAGGCGTGGCATGTTGTACAGCAAAAGCAGGGGCGAGTGCGTGCAACGACGCAATTACGTTCCAAAGTCAATATTAACAACGATGTAGGCTTAGAGCGCGAAGCCGATGTGATGGGCGAAAAAGCGCTTAACCAGAGTGTTTCGAACGCGAAGGCGCGGCCTCTGAAACGTGTGTCGTCCGTCAGTGTGGCCAGTCAGGCCAAAGCCATAGTGCAGCGGGTAGAAGTGGGAGCGAGGCCTTTCGAAGCGGGTTACGGTAATGTTTTATCCGATACCGATTGGTTTCCAAAAGCCAAACAATACGAGCAGCGATTGGGTGCCTATGCGTCTAACCATCCAAGTGCATCGCGAGCCATGTACAGGGGCCTCAGTAAAATGGTTGAAGTGTTTGAAAAATTCTACCGCGATGAATTTGCGGCCGATAAAGGCGCTATTCTAAAAAAGCTATTCTTTCGTGACGACCGAACAAGTGCGGGACAGGTGGGGCTAGACCTTAATGTTGACAAAATGCTGGAGGTTCTTGGAACAGGCAGTATACGAGAGAGAATGACTGCCTTTTATAACGCGTCATATTACGGTGCGGGTTATGGGGAGGATCTCGGTGAAGGGTTCAAGGCCGTGTTACTGGATATTGTGCACAACTCAAAATGGGATGAATCGGATGCGCTGGGTCTGGACACCGGCTCACTAAGGGAGCAAGGGAGGTACATGGGTGGGTGGAGTCGATCGGCCATTCATGCGTTAGTCTCCAGTATAAAAGAGGAAAAAGCTTACAACTACAGTGAGGATATTTTTGCATTAGGAAACTTAACGTACCAAACGGACGATAGATACCTTACTAATACCCGCGAAATTGCTGAGAGCCAGAAAGATAGAGCCGATCGTCCTGACGTTGAAAAAGCACCACATCGTAAAACGCCGGAGGGCTACCGCAAATTGGGTGTTGCGCTTTCTGATAGCGAGCTAGCCTATTTATTTCCTGACGAAAAGCCCGAGTCAGTATGGGATAAAATGACGTGGTCACAAAGTGATTATCGTCGAGACAAAACAAAGGATACACCGCTGTCGTGGGAGGAGGGTGACGTCTGTTTTGAAATATCGCCAGAGAATAGTTGGTACAAACGAATTCACGATAAGTTGAAAATGCCAGTTGTAGCGGGTGTATCGGGTACCACAGCACGCATGTTAAATTCGTTTAAATGGCTAAATACGGGTGTTAATGCACTTGAGTTTAGGCTCGCCATAATGGGGTGGATGCTTACCTCGTGGGATCACTCGCTTTATGAGATTTTGCGCGGTTCTCACATTGCGGGCGTAAAAGGCGAAAATGAGGAGGAATCTGTTAAGGATGTTATTCGCATGTACATGAATGTACCGCCGTTGTCGATAGAAAGCCTGCGCACAAATGTGGGCGAAGACGGCATGTTTCCCCATGAGTTTATTTATCGTAAACAGACATTAGAAAAAAACTCGGATAATTCACAGGCAATTGTGCCGGGCGAAAGTAGCAGTGGCGTAGATATTGCCGACACAGGAAAATCAACCCTCTATAATATTTTTGGAGCCAAGAAAGGGGGCTATTCAAACCTTACAGAGGCGCACGCCATTGCCATCTATACCTATACAAGCGGCGCTCATAACATATTAAATTCGGTCATGAGTTTTAATATGTCGGAGTTGCTGGCGAAGAAAGCAATTTGGGGAAAACTAAGTAATATTGTTGATTACCATGCTCAGCGAAGTTTTCTAGCGGATAAGCAAGCGAAGGGGACGAATACGGCGAAAGACGACCAAGATTTGCTGACGTTAAAAGCGTCACCCGTGGAATGGATAAATGTACTAACCCCGAAGAAAGAGTCCATTGTTAATGTGTTGGGTGATTCTACTTTACAGCCAGAACAGCGCGATACTTATCGAGAAAAAATATTTAACCCTTGGCTGAGCGCATTAATAGATCAGATTTACCCTGAATTACATATGCACGCCAATATGACCGTTGAGGGTTTAAGTAACTTGCCATCGGTGGACGGGGCGACCGTTTGGCGCGGGGATTGGGTCAGTAAGTTTAGTATGGACTATAACGAAGGAGAGACTGTTGCTTTTGACACATTCTCGAGTTTTTCGCGTAAGCGTAGCAACGGGGAAAATTTCGCATCGCAAGGTAGCCTATCGAATAAAATGTTAATTAAGCTTGATTTGACAGGTAAGGGTGGCAAGGATATTAGCGGGTTATCAATGTTCCCTAATGAGGAAGAAGTGTTGCTAATGCCCGGTGCGATGATGAAAATTAATAAAGCTTCTTGGATTAAAATAGCCGGTGAAGATGTGTGGTTTGTTGAGGCTGAAGAAAAATAATTAGCCGCCGATACCCATTATGCATCACGTTTAGGGGCAATGTTTTTGGGTTTTTCGCTTAGCGTAAAATCATACGTATATCCTTGCTATGTTGGCTTGCTTACCTATTCTTATAGGGTTGGTTTAGCGGCAAAAAAAGGACATAAGATGAAACATCTTCTATGGGTATCTATTGCGTGCATGCTCTTAACGGCACCAGTATGTGCAGAGTACGGTCAAACCGGATTGATTAATGTGAACGTAGGTGATTCACCTACGGGCTATACACCGCCTCAGCCGGTGACATTATTTGGCTGTAATAACACCGTATTTAAATCCAGTGTGAGTTGGGGTACTAAAAATCAGGTGGTGGGTGATATACCTTACGGGCATGCTATTTCGGATTCCGGAAAGCCATATTTTATTAGTCAATATTACGTGGCTTCTCCGCCTGCCTACCGCGGCCCTGATAATAAACAATATCCTTTTATCGGCTTAGTAACGCCCGATCGTTTTATCTTCAAAGGTGAGCGGCCAGCTCAAATAGTGGATTTAGATTACAGAATTCTAAGGCCAACTTATCTCAAGGATGTGCCTGTAGATTTCAACTTTAAATACAACAACAAAACCTGTAACGAGCAGAAAGTAACGGCAATTCCAATTAACACCGAATGCAAAAACTTCCCGTGGAATATTGGCGCGTTGGGGGCATCCGGTATCGGGCAATTAAGCCATGATGGAGGCAGAGCTTTTTTGCCGTTTTTAGGTGATAACGTAGATCCATTACAGTGTAATGTTACGCTATTAGACGATGTTGTATTGGCCCACGAGGTGTATTTTTATTCAGCGGAAGGCTTAACTAAAACCATTAATTTAACGGCGTTAGAAGGTGCTTCTAAGAAGGGGGAAAACATAATGAATTTAGTGTGTATGCCTAGAGCGGCAGACGATACTCCTGCCGGTTGTGCTGCACCGTGACGGTATCCAATAGCTATGTAGAGCAAAAAATACTGTACCCCATTCCGTTACTAACGCAGAAAAGCCCTTCGCATGCTATTTGTAAGGGCTTTTTTTCGAGCGACGATTGCGAAACACTGATCGCTATTGCTCAGGCAAAAGGCTACCGCTATTTTGATCAATCCCGTTATGGTGAACCTGGTAAAGTGAGAGTGGAGACTTGTGAAATTTCGCCAAGCGAACGGGAATCCGTTTATGCCAAGGTGGCACGTGAAGCGGTGATGATCAATCAGCAACACTGGCAATTAACTATAACGGGAATTGTCGATCCTTTTCGGGTTTTACGTTACGGCGAAGGTTATTGGTCGCGGCCGCATGTAGATAGGGATTATCGTTTGCCGGATTCACCGAAAATAGCCTGTATTGTACAGCTAGTGGCTAGTACCGATTTTATCGGAGGCGTACTCACAATAGCCGAAACCGATGCGGTTACTTTAGAGCAGGGGGATGCGGTTTTTTTGCCCGCACATGAAATTCATACGGTATCCAAGGTGGGAAAGGGCACTCGAATTGTCATGGCTGCCTGGGTACATGGGCCTGTATTGCGGTAGTGTTAATTAATGGCTTCTGCGCCACCCAAGCTTTCACCAGAAGCTAAGAAGCTGGCATAGCGAAAACCGCACCCTTGTGCTTGGATGTTATAGCGCTGATTATCGATGTGACAATGTGTGGCGTTAAGTATTAGGGTGTTGTTGGCGCCATCGTTGTACTGTAGTTCACCAGAAGTGTTGCTGGTTATGTCTACCGATAGCGAACAAGAACCCGACGCGAAACCACTTAGCCGCTCTAACGTGGCTTCCATGCGGTGCTTCTGCCCAGTTTTATAGAGTTGCCCTTGTAGGCGATAGCTTGTTGTTCCCCAAAACGATTCAACCACACAAATACCCTGTACATCGCATGTACCTGCCTGCGCGTCAAAAAACCGTTCGAAGTCAATATTCAGTACGACGTAATCGCGGGCAATTTCTTTGGTTGGGCTAGGGGCAGCGTGGTGCCACGCTTGTTGCTCAGAGTGTGTTTGCGCGCGCGCAAGGTTTCTCTGCTCAACCAGCGTTGTAGAGGCGTGAGGGGCCAGTGAAGCCATGCTAGGTGTTTCTGTGTCGGTCTGCAGTACCACCAGAGAAATAAGCCGCTGCTTCTCTTGTATTATTAATCCGTGGCTATGCATACAGGTTAAAAATTCGGCTACGCGTTCATCAGAGCCTAATTCGGTCTCGGGTGCGTGGCTATTCGCGAATTCTGCTAGACGTGTCACGGTGACTATTTTGTCTGCTTCCAGCAATAGCTGTTTGAATAAGCCTTTCACCGTAAGCCATTGGTTGCGGGCATCGGGCCGGCTATCGTAAATGAGTACGCTGTCTTGCGTGGTGAAACCCAGTAGAGCACCGCGCTGCCGGGTATTCATCCATTGCTGCGCTACGCGCTCTAATGAATCACCGAGAAAACTTTGCGCCGTACGCGGTTCGCCGTCGCTGCCTTTTTCGTGATAGTCAAAATCAAAGGTGTAGCATAAATCGTGTTGGTTCTGTTGGGAAAAAGGGTACATTATCTGCATTATTTCGGGCGGGCGAATATTGCCAAGCTGGTAGTTTTCCGGCCGATTAAAGTAGGGGCTAAAACGATCCAGTTCTATAGCAAAATATTTTTTTGGGTGTTGTAAATGTAGAATCAATGGCACCAATGCGCTGCATTGTTGATAGTCCTCATGGGTTTCACCGGGGAACCCATACAGCATGTTCCAAATGGGGTAAATACCATATTGGGAACACCATTTTAGTAGCTGTACATTTTGCAATAATGTACAGCCTTTCCCCATAAGCGTAAGGATACGGCTGTTTAAACTCTCGATACCGGGTTGCAGTATTTGTACACCAGCGTTGGCAAGTTCGTATACTTGTGATTTATTTAGGTTGGCCTTGGTTTCAAAAAAGGTGGGAATATTGGGCGCAATATCCGCAAGTTGTGGGATTAATGTTCCAAAATATTGTAGATCTAATATTTGATCGGCGGGTTGCATGAGCAACACGCCTTGAGGCTTCATATATTTATCATGCAGGTAAGCTATTTCGTCGAGCGCTCGTTGAGGCGATTTACTTCGAAACGCCATGGTAAGGCCATTAAGCCCACAAAAAGTACAGTGACTTTTTGCCCCCCACCAACAGCCTCGGGCGGTTTCATAATTTAAATGCGGTTTTAGCGAGGGAAAATAGAGGTTGAATGCGTTAAAGAAGTCATCGAAGTCGGGGTAAGGTAGTGAATCCATATCATTGATAAAGTCGCCCGTTTTTTTAGGCGGCTTTACCCTATTGCCTATGGCATGGCGTGAGCCGACTCCTGCAAATTGGTGAAGTGTTTCATCCAGTGTGGTTTCGTCTTCCAGCAACGCCGTAATAAATTGCGGAAATGTTGTATCCGCTTCGCCAGAAAATACGTAATCAATAAACGGAAAGCAGCGCATTAACGCTAGCCCCATATCGCTTTCCACATTGGGGCCGCCAAACACTAACTGAATAGTGGGGTGCCGTTCTTTTATACGCCGTGCCAGAGACAATGCCGCAATGTTTTGTTGAAACATACTGGTGAAACCAACGATACGGTATTGCGACCAGTTAACGCACTCTAGTTGGCGTTCAACAAATTGTTCAGCAGCGAATTGAGCCGTGGCGACGGTATCCTGCAAACTTGGGAAGTCAGCTGCCATATTTCTTGGCTTGTTATCAGGGAATGCCAAACGCCAAAAAGTGTCGGTTAATTCCTGCGAGGGTTCGCCATACAGCGCGCGATAGAATATCCAGTCGCCAAGATGGCTAGCGCCGCCATGGGCAATACGCTGGTAAAATGTATAGCCAATCGCTTGGGTGAACTCCAGATTCAAATAGTGCAGGTCTGCGTTTATGTGGCGCTGACGTAATCCTGATTTTAATAGTGATAAACCCAATGAAGGCATATAAGGCAGGCCGAAGGGCATAGACACCAGAGCAACCTGCGCTAGTGTGGTTTCTTGTTCAGCGCTTTGTATCATGGTCACACCATTGTTGCGCAAGCGTATTGCGTCGTGTCGTCAATACCAACTTTTAAAAAGGCCTGCTGGCGTTCAAAGCATTTATTACATTCCCCGCAGTGTTGTTGATGGCGTGGCGCATTGCAGGTTAGCGTTAGCCCTAAAGGCAGGCTGTTATAGCGTTTTATCAAATCATTTTTCTTTTTGTGTCGAAAGGGCGCCAATATCTCAATTTTATGGCTTAAAGCAGTGCTTAAAAGGCAAGATAATTGCTGAAAAAATTCATCGCTGGCATCGGGAAAGGGGTTGCCCTCCAGTGAACCAACGGCAATTTTATTAACCCCGTGTTGATGGCACCAAATGGCAGCCGCCGTAAACAATAAGACATTCCTTGCGGGCAAAAATACCATTTCATCAGGGGCGTCGGCTGCGGGCACACCGTCGCCGCTGACACTCCAGTGATCGCCATAAAGGCGATTTACCGGAAAATTTAAAATCTCAAGAGTGCGAATGTTTGGGTGATTCAGAGCATCCACAAATTGCCGCAGGGCGTGTTGCTCAGGTTGTTCCCACGCCAAGCCTTGCGCAACGTATATGGGCGTCACTTTGTGTTGTTGGGCGAGATGAAATAGCAGTATTGCGCTGTCCATGCCGCCGCTGCTTAAAACAGCGATAGATTCCATGTTTACTCACCGCAATAAGTGGCGCAACCATTCTCGGTTTCCCATAGGCGCATCTTTGATACGTTAAGGTTGTGGGAAAGCAGGTGTTTGTATATTTCTTTAGCGATGTTTTCGGCGGTGGGGTTGTCGTCCATCAGGTAGAGCGGTTCTTCGCAATCCCTTAAAACGGAGACTAAGGGGTCATCTTTAAACAGCAGCATTTTGTGATCCATATTGTCGTCAATCCATTGCTTGGCAATACGTTTAATCTCGCCAAAATCAATCACCATACCTAGCTCATCTACGGTATTTGAAGTGATTTCTATCTCAAGGCGGCCATTGTGTCCATGCAGGTGCTTACACTTACCGTTGTAATTGAATAAGCGGTGGCCGTAACAAAAATCGATAACTTTGATAACGCTGAATTGTTCCATTACCCCGTTTTCCTTTCGAGTGTGAGTCGCCTGATCCACCACGAACTACGTGGGTATGTGTGCTGCTGTAACCGGGGATCAACGACAAGACGATGGCTGTTTTTATTATGGCATCAAGATAAGGCGTCTATCGTGCGAGAGCAGACCAACCGCGATTAATGCTTAAAATTTTTGTTAATGTCTATTGGTTTAAAATATTATAGCTACACTTCACGGCGTGTGCCCAAAGTAACCTTGTATTTGTATAAAGAGGGGTTGGGCGCCTGCAATATATCCGTCGATCAATAATTGTATAGTCTCAGCGTTAATACACAGCCATCTGGTTGGCAGATATTTATCAATGTTTGTAAGGTATCTATCAGGGAGAAAAGCATGAGAGGCAATTGGTTTAATAAGATTATGTTACCGTCGTTATTGTTGTGCGGCATCAGTTCAACATTAATGGCAGGCCCTTCGGCAACGGCAGGTAGTTGTGATACATCTCCTTCCACAGCCATTAGGGCGAAATCGCAACCGCCGTGTGACTTTCCAGCAGGCGCGACGATGGACCAACTAAACTTGGCGCGTTTCGCATGGAATACCTTTGTCAGTTTGGCGTGGCCCGCAGAAAACCCAACCGTTGCCCCGTTTAAACGGGGTGTGCCTAAGGGCAGTGCCTACGGTGATTCCAGTGTGATTGTTTGGGATACGTTTCGTGAAAAGCGAGAGCTGTTTCAGACTCGCCGCTCTAAAACCAACACTGGTGACGCGCAATACGTGTGTAATGGCGTTACTACCTCAGGTGCTCCGGTCAAGCAATCGGATGCTTACTATTATTACTGGAATACGCCCACCGCATGGGATACCAATCAAGCCCCACCCACTACAGGGCCAAATCCTCAGGTTAAGGCGTGCCCCGGAACCCCGGCGACAGGTGGCGTGTTTAATTACTTGGACGAAACCGATGAGATTGGCTTGGCCGTACTGTGGCAGAAAGATGCTAATCCCACCGAAGACAACCTCATTCGCTACGAAGTGAAATTAAACAAAAGTTACTACGAGCATATTCAGGGGGATCAGTTGTGGTGTACCTCAACGCTGGACAACAAAATTGGCGATGTTAGTGGCGCGGACGGCCCAGCCAAAGTAGGTAAAGTATTGTTGCCCATTGGCAGTAATAAAACCGGCGACGAGGGCACAATTCTAGTGAAAACGGCCTGGAAAAAGCTTAGCGCTACGGAAAAATCCAGCGGTGAATATTTAACAAAAACCGCTTTGTATTATGAAGGGAATAGTGGCGAGCCTTGTTATACTTACGGCACTTTTGGCTTGATTGCGGTGCACATTATTCGTAAAACGGAATCGTTCCCGCACTTTCTCTTTACAACCTTCGAGCATAAAAACAACACGCCGGGCCAGTTTAATTATGCAAACGTGGGTTCTGCAGCACTGGCCGTTAATCCATATGGCATTCCCTACGGTAACCCGCATGCTAACTTTGCACGGCCTAAAACCGGTTCGTATCCCATCAAAGATAATTTAGTCTCACCACCATACCCAGCCAATAAATTGATTAAACCGGCCAGTGCAGTGGTGAAAGCGAATTTAGAGGCCGATAAGGTAAACAGTGCAACGGTGTGGAAGAATTACCAGCTTGTGGGTGTTCAGTACAAGCCGGTTTCCGCTCCCGCCAACGCCACTACCGGCAAGTACTATTTAAGTGGCCACCCGGCTTTGGATGTGCCAAAAACATCGGATATAGTGCGTGGTGATGGTTTCTACCCATCTTATTTTGACGATCAGGATTTCTACTTGGCCAATGCGGTCGTTGAAACTAACCAGCGCTTTCAGTTCTTTACCGGTAATTTCAGCGTACCTACGGTGGATAATGTAGTGCTTTACAAAAATGGCGACCCAAGCAAACCACGTCAGAAGACCGTTAATATGGGAGGGTGTATGGGCTGCCATGGCGTAGCGCAAACACAGGGTACGGATTTCAGTTTTACACTGAACAATCAGCTTTCTGCCCCAACGTCGTTGTCGGCAGGTAATCTCGCAGAAACGTGTGAATCGATTGCCGGTAAATACAACGCGAGCACTGGCGCGTGTACAGCTAACTAACGCCTTACCGTTTACATAAGGCCCCCAAGGTGAATGCGCTGGGGGCTTTTTTATTGTCTTACCGAAATAGAAAAGCGTCTAATGATATAATTACTGGGTTTTAGGGGGCTCTATTTCATCGCCTTCAACTACGTCTCGCCCGAGGCAAACCCAATTGTTTATATCGTCATCCTCATAGGGTGGGCCAGAGTCTTCCAATAGGGTCTTGTAGTCATTAATGTGGTGTTCACTCAGTGCGAGTAATAGTCACGTCGTGTTATTTCCTTGCCGTATAACGTTTTTTGTATTTTAAGCGTATTTAAAATACGCCCTTTAATAAAAGCAATAACGTCCGCACTCAAAAAACCACACTACAGATTAATGCTTTTGGCTTAGTGGCAGGCATAAAAGTGCTGATTGCATTTTTATCAATCTCTCATTTATAGTTTAGCAATTGTCGAATAATAAATTTAAGGTCACATGTCTAATGGTTCGAATAGTGCTTCTACTTTTAATCCTCACCGGTTGCACTAGTACACAAATCGCGCAATCACCGGCAGAACTTTTTACTACTCACGGTTACGCTTACATCGCACTGCCCAAGACCGAGCGTTTGACCATTGAAGTAATCGAAGTAGCTACCGGTAAAAGTTATAGCTTGCAGCCCAGAGCGTCGGATTATGCCTCGTTAGGTTATTGGTTGCCGGCGGGTGACTATCGCTTTAAAGCTATGGGCGAATATAAACTTACTGACTACGATGCATTCTCAATTGAGGCTGGCCGATTAACCAACCTTGGTGCTTTCGCTTCGTTTGATATAGGTGAAGATAACTTTGTGTTCTTACCCTTTCGGCACGCCTCGTTAGACGCAGAAGTTCGGGCGGTTATGGGGGAGAACGCTTCTTGGTTAAGTGGCTCTGTAATAGAGTGGGAAATGTCAGTTCGCCCCGAGCCAATGAAGCGTGTATATGAAAGTACGGGGTTGGGCTTGATTGTTGATGCGCTAACGGCCTACGAGCGTAAAGTGAATCAAGTATCATTGAATGAACAATTAAAAGAGACCACCGATCTAAAGGCTTTTTTTAACCTGGCTCGGTCTACTGCTTCTCCTGCTTCCATCGAATCCGCTATGGATAGTAACGGCAATCTATATTTCGGCGCTGAATGGGGTCAAATTAGAGTGCGAAATACCCAAGGGGAATGGCATTCAATTGATACGGGAACATTGGAAAAAATTAACGATGTTGCCTTACATGGCAATACCTTGATCGCGGTAACGGACAAGGGGCACCTTCGTTACAGTGCGGATATGGGCCGCCATTGGCGGCAAATCGATATCGCTATCGAGGCTCAAGTCTTTTACGATATCGACTATGTTGATGGTAGATGGATGGTAGTGGGGGCGACGACTACATTTAATAATTTGGGGCATAGATTACTGACCAATATATTGGTTTACGCCTTGCCTGAAAACGACTTGAAATCCATTAAGTTGGTTCATCAAAACGAAATAAGTCAAACGTATTATTTTATGCCGCTTCATGCTGAGAGTAATGCCGATTCCTATATTTTGTACAATTTCACTGATTTGATGCGTTTAGACTTATCTACTGATCAATGGGCCAAAATTACGCCACCAAAGCAGGTTAATGGTTTTAATATTTCTCCTGATGGAAAAGTGATTAGTGCGTTTTTAAATGGCGGCATGTTCTCAAACTTGTTTTACTCCATGGATAACGGTGAGAGCTGGACTAAAATGCCGCAGCCTTCCTACCCTACGATTGATGTCGTTATGACCTCGCCTAACGAGGGTCGCGCGGTACGCTATGATGTGGGTGCATTTAGTGTTCAGTTAGAAATTAACGAATATAGTGCAGCCAATAAAAAATGGAAGAAAACGGTTGATGCTCCAAAAGCTTGTACACAGATCTTAACGGATAATAACCGTACGCCGCGATTTTGTGTAACTCGTGGGGGTAGCCTCTTTGCGCTGACTGATGGTGAGTGGGTGCCGGAATTTTTGCTAAATTAAGGGGCTTGCCTTACCTTTCAGTAGGCAATAGTTTATTGTCTTTTATGAAAAAAATGGCTAAGCCCTTGTTAATTATTTCTATTTTTCTTTGTACCTGAATTTGGGTGACTCGCCTGAATTCAGGTACACCTGCCTTAACTAAAACAAGCTTATCCTTTATTCACTACACAGAAAAGCACGCGTCCCTGTGTATGCTTGTCGAGTAAGCGCTTGAATTTTCGCGTAGTCGGCTTGTAATGTGTTAAGCGACAATCGCCGTATAGTGTTTGTTATTCTGACGAGCAAATTCACTTCAGGTGCTCGCTCTTTTTTAGCCGCTTTGATGGATCCCGTTAGGCAGGTTTATTAAGTTCGTCGTCTACGACCTCATCAGTGGTTGGTAAAACATCCTTTTGTAGCCGTTTCACGATGGTGGATTTCGCAATTTCACCATTGGGTACGGATACCAATGAACCTTCTGTATTTAATAAAAAAGTGCTACGCCAACTGATGTTTTTTACCACGCCCGACGCCCCACCCGCAATCTCTATCTCGTCGCCGATGCAAAACGGGCGCTCAATATTGAGTACGACCCCAGCGAAGAGGTCGACCAGATTAGGTTGTAACGCCAAACCCAGAATCAAAGTAACAAGGCCTGATGTAGCCAGTAAGCTGGTTAAGTCTTTATCAAAGACAAAGCCAATGATGGCTAAAATTGCTAGCGAATAACATATTACGAAGGTGAGAGACCGAAAAATAGTAGGCGTAATACGCTGTTGTTCGGCGTGACCAGAGACGGAGCCTGCCTTATCTAGAATATCCCATAAATAAACGTTAATCCCTTTACTGAGTGTGGCGGCGAACAACAACCACCACAACATATCAAACAGGGTGGATATGGGGAGCAATAGCGCCATATGAGAGACCTTCGTTGCCCAAGCGAGCAGCAGAGGCTCCAGCGTCAATAAAATAAAGGCGTGGATTACACTGTTCAGTATGTACAGTTTTTGCGGTAACCACGCCAATAAAAATGCCACACATACCCAACCAAATAGGCTGAATTTAAAAATCATTTTCTCCAAATTGGGGGGCACAATACCGCGCAACGAAAAATTATTTTTGTTAACAATAGCCATGGTAGAAAACTTTGAAAATTTCAAATCTCTTGTGTCTGTCATCAGCAAAGCGGGGTCGCCAAACGTTGGCTTTGTGAGTGTGCTTTGAAACGAAACCGGGGGCCGTACAGTCCATGCCTCTGGGTCTAGGCCATAGTTCGCTCGTGCAAGGGCCTGATTGTTGGCGTTCTCCATATCCCGCGCATACACTAGTTTTTGTCGTGGTAAAGTTGCGTGGTTGAAATCTATACGGGCCACATATTCGCCAAAATTACTGCGTCCTCGCTGCTGGTTAAGGCTAAAGGTGCGCGTTGCAGCATAACGCCGATACTCCACTTTCATCTCTGCATCGCCCTCTAGCCCGGTGATACTTGACACTCTCGAGCGAGCAACCAATTCGCTGGCGTCTAATTGTTTGCGATCAATAGCATTAATAAATTCGATATTATCGAAATCAATACCCTTCGGGCCGCGAAACCATAGTAAAAAGTCTGCGGTAAACGAATTATCGGCTATTGAAACCCTCGAAATATTGAGAATTTCTAATGCTGAATACACCACATTTTTAATTTCATATTCATTATTTTGGAGGTCGATTTGAATAGGCGTAGAAATAAATGAATCATCCAAAAATTGACCCATCTGGATCGTTTCTCTAACAACATTACCGTGTTCATCAAAAAAAATGGCATTGGCCAATCCGGCTACCGAGGTTTCCGGTGTTCTAATGTCGTGCAAGGCCTCGCTCAGTTTAGCGCGCATTGCCTGAACACCGTCCTCAGGATTTAGATCGCTGTTATTGAGCGCAGTAACCACCGTGTGAATGGCATCATAATAGGCTGCAGCAGAAGAATCCGGCATTTCACCATAGGCTTTTAAATACCGGCTGTAAAAATTGAGCCCTGTTTCGCCTGCCGTGTCGAATACGATAGGGCTAAGTGCATACAAATTTTTTGTATAGAAACCGGGCTGTTCCTGTTCTCGAGGGAGGTTTTTGAAATGTTGAGAAAATACACGTTTGCCAATAGATGCCCCACCAATAATAATCATATTCTCGGTGGTTTTTTCCTCACGTAAAGCGCGTATTATTTTCTTTCCTTCGTTGTCGTGAGTGGCCAAAAATATGATTTGATAGGATGGTCGTTTACTTTCGTCATTTGACTGTTGTAAGTGTTGTGCAAATTGGTAGGCATCATCCATGGAAAAACTGTCGCCCACGGCAATATCAAAAACACTTAAATCAATTTTGTTCGACTTTTCTGTCTGCCTTTCTATTTCATTACGAAAAGCGTCCATCATCGAAGCCCCATAGGGATCACGCGTTTGCACTACTGCGATTTTGAGAGGAAAGCTAAACAGTGCCGAATTTTCAATATAACGTGCTATCGATTTCCCCTGCGCCTTGTTGTCAGGTACAACTCGAAACGACCATGGATTGTTTTCGGTTATATCTGGCCCAGTGGCTGAGCCGCCAACAACAGGAATTTCAAACTCCTGGTATATTTTTGCTGCAGGAGTTGATACATCTGAAGACCTGTGCCCAATAACCGCAATATTATCCTCCGCAACAATCTTGTTCTGAATAATACTGCGTAGAAAACTAGGGTTATCGTTGTTTTGGTCATCGTACACGTTGATTTTTATTGGCCGCTGCCCTTCAATCAAATTGGCGTTGTAGGTATTTTGGTAAAGCAAAACGCTTTGCCGCATAATTCTACCCTTTTGCATACCCTCTGCGTCGCCCTCTGCCCCTTTTACCGTCATTGGCCCCACAACGGCAATATTTACCGGCGTTTTTGTGGAGAACAGAAGTGGGTATTCGACCAGAGCAGCGGCATAAACAGCGATTAAAACTATCATTGCCACTAACCAAAAATATTGGGCGGGTTTTAGTGTTGGCATCCTTTGGCTCTCGTATAATATTGGTCGGTTGTTCGGGCAAAAACTTCCAATATGTTGGGTAACGTAACGCCTCGCCGCGCTAATGAACAAGCATTTACCGCCACAAGATACTGGTGTGATACACCGATTTTTTCAGTGGTTGTGTTGGCACCGTCATCGCTTTCCGGCTGTGCCGCCTGCCGATAGGCTCTACGCCCCAACTCATAGGGTGAAACACCAACCGACAACATAAAGCCATCTTCGCTGGAAAACCCGTTCAAACCAATAATGGGCACGGAGGCGTTGCGTTCCGTCCAATCGGCAACATCGGCGGGGTCTGCATATAACCGCATACCATCGATTGTATCCTCAGGTTTCTCTAGCTTGAGTTTTCGATAGCCATCCACCAGCAAAAAATCTGCATTATCTTTTGTGATGGCGGCTACATATTCTTGCCACTCGGAAAAGGTTTCAATAATGGGTGAACGACTAAACTCAACTTCCTTCCAATCGGGCTTACGTTCTACAGACGCAAGGTATTCTGCATCCTGCTTGGCTGTTGCAGACGCATCTTGAAGGAAATGTACGCGAGTATGATTGCCATGAAGGCTTTTGTTGCGCCCTTTTAGCAGGCGAATAACCTCAACCACGCTCGCCACAGGGATTCTTTCGAGTGTACCCTGCACGTTTTGCGCATCGTTATAGCACTGCCCCGGTTTTCTTTCGTCGGTCATACAGTAATTGTTTATATCACCATTTACACCGGAAAATACAATGCGCATATCAGGCTTATTCAGGTAGTAGGGGGCGACGACATATTGCTGAGCAATATCATCAAATGCGATAAGGATATCGGGTTGGTATAGGTCTATTGATTTTTTGGCAAGAATGGTGGGGTCTTGAGCATCTTCTGCCGTCTCAAAAGGAATGTTTTTAGCATTCATGTAGTAATAGCGAACATCGTAGTTCGAAGCAATATTCGCATTTTCCGCGATTGCTTTTCGGATACCCGCGTTGACCTGTTGCGTCCAAGCGTAGTCTGTATTGTAACTATGCAAAATAAAAATACGTTTTTGTTTCGCACTATTTAATAGCACCAGTACGGACGTTGAAAGTAAGAATAACAGCATGGAGATAGTGCGTATGGATTGTCGCATTAGAGTAACCCCATGCTTGCCCAATAGGGCATGCTGGCATAGACGGCAATTAATTTAATGAGAGTTATAACAATATTCAGTAGCAGCATTTTCTGTTCGCCTGCAGGTACCACCCCTTTTGTTAATTCTTGGAACAACAGATAATAGGACGCCTGATAAGGCCGATAAAAACTTTCTGCAAACAATAAAATAAGAAAGCCAATAAGCCAAGGGTTAACCGTGAGGTTGGTGGAAACGGGAATTAATAATGTGGCAAAAATAACCACTGTGGCGTTTATGGGTAACACTACCCTAACTGCTGCCAGCGACAATGCTAGCACCAGAATAAACACCTCCATGTTGCTGCCCATTAACCCCGTGAGAAATCCCATTTGGTTCATCAACCAGATATCAAGGTGGGTTTCGCGAATAACGGCTACCATGCCAATTAGGGAACCCAAAAAAACCAAAAAACTCCAGTCGATAGCGGCCCGAAATTGTTTCTGTTCTAAAAAGCCAAACATCACCAGATAAAACATAATTGCCATGGCTACCCAGGCAATATCGATTTTGTGGATAGTGGAAAACATCAGGCCTAGCAATAATACGGTTAACCCCAGCAAGCCAGACCATTCAGCGCTGTTCACCGGCCCAAGTAGTTTGTCCTGCTCGGCAATCACATCCTTACATATTACAAATTTTTCAGGATTGCGAAATATAACCCAGCTGGCAATCGCATATAGAGCGGCAATCACCACGCCAACAACTATAGACGCAAGCAACCAGTTAACCCATTGAAACGATTCTTGCACCTGTACGGGCAGCATGCCGAGCACAACAAAGTTTATGGATTTGCTGCTTACAAATATGGGTGATAGCAACGAGGTGCCAAACAGTAAGCTCGCTTTTAATCTAGGCCCTTCGGTTTCTCGTACTTTTTTTGATGCACTCGATAACATTTCGGCCAAAAAGGGAGAAACAATGGTTATACGCCCGTTAGTGGTAGGAATAAAAGGCGTTAGCAGAGTACCAATGGAGAAAAAACTGAGGTTATACCAAAGCTTGCTCGCTGGACCAATACGCAATAACTTTATAAGGGTTCGGTAGCTCAAACCGGATGTTTTAATAACCACGCTTAATCCGAGAATACTCATTGCCAGAAAAAAGCTGTCGCTGGAAAAACCACTAAAAGCGGTTTTGGCTGGGCTAATACCCATTAATACAGCGCTTAAGATGGAAAATAATCCGGTAATGTAATCGGGCAATAACCGAAACACCCACATTATTCCGCAGGTACTTAAAATTGCTGCGTAGGTAATAGCGTTAGAGGTGAGCGACGAATCGGATCTAAAGCTATCCAGCCCGTAATATAATGCCACTGGTGCCACGAGAGTTAACAGCCAGCCAACCAAGGTGCTTGTTTTTATTGTTGGCTGCCACGTTTCCGCGCGCGCTATTGCCATTGCCGGTTTCCCAGACAATCGCTGATGGAATAGGTCAATAATGGATTTCTTAAAATGCGTGTGGGCAATTTGTAAACGAATAAAATCCGTCGACATTTCAATAACGGTTGTCTCGGTTTTCGCGATAGCCGTGTATATATAAGTGTCCATACCTATTGCCGATTCTTCACCCAAAAAGCCATCAATCGGTATTGTGTTTTCTTCCAGGGTCAGTTCAACCTGCCCACGCTGTAGAAAATATAGGCTGTTCGCAGGCGCGCCTTGCCGATAGAGGGTTTCCCCAGCGGCAACTTCTCTTGTAGAAGCATGCGCCATACAGCGAGCAAGATCTTCTTTTTTACAACCGCTGAAAATAGGGTGATCGACTAAAAACTGGCTAATATCGGACGTGCTAGAGCGTGTACCTTGTTCGCCAAAATTAATTGCATCAGTTGCGGTATGGCTGTTCTCCATATTCGGGTTATGTCCATTTTTAGGGATGTAAGAAACGTGTAATTTGGCTGCTGTGACAGTGTTACGCGAAGTATAGTAGCACAACTACCCAATGCGGCAGATGAGCGTAAAACAAACAAATAAAGTATTCGTTAAGGTGCGTTGTTTCTGAGGGGAAATGCTGCCTATACAAATTGAAAATATAACAAGCCGGCTTATGTTGGCCAGAAAAGCTATGAGACACTTACGGAAAAAATAAGGCTTAAGCCATATGAGCATTTTATGTGGGGTAAGTTGGCCTCTTTACATGCACCGGAAATTAAAAATGCGGTACGCTCGGATCATTACACATTTGAAATAATTAGTGCTCCAGAGCATAGCGTAGATCATGTCGTGTGTTGTGAACTTCACCAAAGTGGGGTGTTTTCAGGTGATAGGTTTAGAGGCCCAAGAATAAATTACTCCCGAAGGGATGACAATATACGAGCGACTATTCGTTCATTAACATTATTGCACGCTCTAAATTCTAGTAAGTTTTTTACCGTCATTTTTTCAGCAAATCATTGCGGAGCTAAACGTTCATGATGTACCTGTGGTTTCTGTGGCTCAGTAAATGGATATCTCTCTCGGCTGGCGACGAACAACATTACTTCTTTTGCCAAATTTGAGCGGGAGCTGGTTGGTCAGTGAGTAGCAAAAAAAGAATAGCGCGCTGCCACTTTAGAATCTGGCCGCTGGCAAGGTACATGGTGCCCGTTAGGTTATGTTGTTAAAAATGATCGTTTGGCGGTTGATCAAGCGGAATCAAAAATCGTGCAGGAGATTTTCACTCGTTACGCCCATTAAGAATCTGTCACTGCGATTCTTAATGGCTTGAATGCGCGAGGTGTTAATACCAAGCGCTGGCGCACTCGAACAGGCAAGCTTAAAGGTGGCAAGGCTGTTAATCGCAATGCAATTTATACGCGGTTGAAAAACCGAGTCTATTTGGGATAAGTTTTTACGGTGACGCTTGGCAAGAAGGCGCGCATAAGCCAATTATTGATCGAGACTTGTGGTGCAAAGTTGCCACTCTATTAGATGCCCGCAGTCGTCGTGGCGAAAGTCGAGTATCATCCGATGAGGGATCAATTTTTATGTTGAGGGGCGTGTGTTCGGTGCTGATGGCCGAGCCATGTCACCATGATTATCGTCGGTCTATAAAAGTAGAAAGTACGCTTACTATATTCCACAGCGCGAAATTGCTGAAGGGGCTGGCAGCATCGGGGTTGGCTCGTTTACAGGCAGAAAACTTGAATGATCAGGTTTGGTCGAAACTGAGGCGACTGCTATCAACGCCTGAGCAGCTACTCGCACACCTGCCAAAACCGTTAACTGAAATCTCTGACTTTGATCTTTCTTTGGTTGTAAAACGATTAATGAATCTTGAAGGGTTGTCAGAAGAGTTGTTCCCGGCTCACCAAATGAAGCTTGTCACTCAGTTAATCGATCGCGTTACGGTATATACCGACCGGCTCGACATTGATTTTAGTCTCGAAGGTTTGATGGACCGGATTCTTGAATTGTTGGTAGATCGGCCAGAATTGGTGAGGGCGTATCGGCAGCTGTATTCGTAGGCGATACGTCATAGACTTTGATTTCCATATTATTTTGTACCCACTGTTTTGGTAGGTTGTACCCACGCCTACCAATGCTGTAAACAAACCTTTCTCCACGCCCGTCGATAAGGTGTTGATTTTAAAGGGCTGAATTTTCTCTGGTCATGGGCTTCGACATCGAGTTAGCGGGAGAGCCGCAGAGAGTATTCGGCAATTCAGATAATACTCGCCTTGAAAAATCCGAGATTAAGTATAGTGCGAAGGCCATAAACTCTTGCCATACAAGGCCTGTATCGCGGATCGCAGGCCATAAAAAAACCCCAACTGCGAACATTGGGGTTTCGTATTGGGTGGGGCGGAACGCGGGTTCGGTTCCTACGATAGCAACCTATTTAGTTCCTCAAGAGCTTTTAAATACTGAAGCGGGCTTATGCTTACGCAGGAACTTTGGAATCCACTTTGTCAGGAGTTAGTAGAAACTCATTTGACTTTATGCCGTGTGGTGACGATGAATCTGCGAACTCGGCTTTGTATTCCGTGGCTTTGTTATCTTATGCTCGATGGATTCGCTCTGCATATTGAACCAGAGAATAGATGCAAAATATCTAATGAGTATAGGTGGTTTCTATCCCTGTCATCGTTAAAATTAATGCATTAAATTTAGACTTAATAGAAAGTCTTGATCTAAGTTCTTTCTGTCTGAAACTATAGGCAGTTATAATAATTGGAGGTATTTTATCTCTGAGTTGTCTGATTGTTATGCGTATAAAAATTTTCGCTACACGCTTTTTTTCATCACTCGCAATCAATGAGGTGCTATTCACATGGGTGAATAAGTAACCTTTTTCCTAACACATACATTCAATTTCGTGCCGCACATCTATGCTTATAAAATCTAACAAAAAATATTCCGGTATATCCCGACCATTAAAAAATATTCGTAAGGCGTTTATCCAAGGCGATTCCCAGCTCGCATTCAAGCAAATATCAACGCTTCGAAAAGCAAAGCAACCGTTACTGCGTAAGTCGAGCGACTATTTTTTGCTGCGTGATGTCTGTCATTCTGTTGGTCGCCCGTCTATAGCCCAAGCGTTACTGCGGATTGCAGCAAGGGTATTTCCCGACAGTGCATCGATTCAGATTAGTCGATTGCTTATTACTACCTATTCCAATAGGTCTATTGGTTTGCTGGATCAGATGGAGAGCTTGAAGCCGCTCTGCAAATCGGCAGATGATGAAGCCCTCTGGTATTCGGCTATAGCACGGGTGTCAGCTGGGCTAGGAATGATGGCATCATCCTTGACTTGGATTAATCAATCCAGGCCCCTTCTCAAAAGGCACCATAGAGAAGCTTGGTATCACTTCAGTTTGGCTCATACATTTCGTCGGGATTGGGCCGGTGCAGTATCAGCCGCGGAAACTCTAGTAGAAATCGATCCGTGCGCAGAAAACAATATCGTACTTATTCGCGCTCTACTGTCCAATGGTGATTTGGAAAAAGCAAAATCTGATATTGCTAAGCTGGATACCATGAAGGGCCAGTCTTATTTGGCCGATAGTTATTGTGTACAGTTTTACTACTTTATTGGTGATATCAGTAAGGCGATTCGACACCTTGAATCAATGAGTCAACGATGGCCAGACATAGAACCATCTGCCATCGAAAAAACAATGGTAAATCTCTATTGGCTGCACGGTGATGTGCAGGCAGCAAAAGCGCTCGGACAGAAAACCGGCGATCCAATTTTTGAGTCATTGGTAAACGCAGACCTGAAGGCTGATCGAAAACTAATTGCTCTGCCGATCATGACGCAGGCGCCGTTAATGTGCGTACCAACGACTGTCGCCATGGTGGCCTCTGCGTTTGGAAAGATTCTTTCTGATCAAGACCTGTTTAGCGATATGCACGGGCGAAACGGAACCGAGATCTGGCGCATGCAAGATCATATGGAATCCATTGGCTTTGATGTGATTTATCTGCGCCCTGAATACACGGCAGTAAAGGCGTGTATTGATAAGGGGCAACCGTTAATTGGACCAACAGCTTCTCTATTCGGCGCCCATGTCGAGGTGATTGCAGGGTATGATGAGGGGTTAGGTGGCGTATTTATTCGCGATCCAGAGTCATTAACACCGTATTTTACCGACAAAACCTACTTAGATACGGCCTATAAAGCTTCGGGTAATTATCTAATTGCTATAGCGCCGAAATCAAAACTCGACTGGCTTCCCGAGTCGTATAAACATACAGAGGCGCAACACCTCATTGCCTTGAAGCGCACGATTTCTCTTGGTGAGGTAACACAAGCTCGGGAACATTTCACAGCCATTAATGATGATATCGGCTGTAATTATTTGCGTGATGTATACGGGTTTGGTGTGTTTCTTTCTCCGTTAGGCTATCAGCAAGCGATGAAGAAATATGCCGAAGACCCGTTGCTCGATGAAGTTTCACGCATTCAAGCTGTAATAGGTACACAAGACAGCGATTTTATTTATCAATGGATCACCTCATTTAGAGAGTCAAAAAACGACCTTGCACCATATTTCGGGACCTATCTCGACCTTATACTCGCACGCTCAAAGCGTGAATATGATGTTGTACTCGAAAAACTCTCAATATTGCTTTCTAAAAATGCCTCTACCGAAGCCTTGTGGAGCTACAAAGCGGAAGCCAAGTTAGAATTAGGTGATATTGAAGATGCGAAAAAGAGCATACAAATAGCCTTGGATATTGCGCCAACATCATATGATGTAAGGCGGCGAATTCGAGATATTTCGCCTTACCAGGAACCATACGAAGAAAAAGTAGCTAGTGTTCGCTCTCAGATATCCGAATATCCGGATATCTTTGAGTTAGAAGAAGAGCTCGCCGACATTTTAGGCGAAGGAGAAGATGGCCTTGCATATGAGCAGGCCATATTAAGTTGTATTAACCGGCGTCCGCTAATACCTTGGACATACAATAAACTTGCCGATTGGTATTTGAATCAGCACAGGGAGGACCTGGCTAAAAATATTTTAGAACAGGGTCGAGAAAGCTTATCAGAGCAAGAGCTCCCCAAACGCTATTTCGAACAAAATGAAGCAAACAGCGAAGACGATATCACCCCGAAAGAACAATCGGTTGATAATATCGAAACCAATCATCCGAGCGACAGTGATCGACTAAAAAATATTGTTGCCAATTGGTTCAACGGTCATCTACCAACGGAAGATGAAAAGCAATTATTAATAACGAACTCAGAGCTAGATCATTTCGACCTGTCGTGGTGGGAGAAAGCCTATATTCTCGCCATTAATTTTGCGCTGACCGATTTGGACAATGAGAATCGACAAAAAAAACAACCACTAACAGATAGTTTGCCAACGGAATTTCCGCATAAAACAACGTTGATGATATTAGCGTTTAATCGTGCCGCGATACGAATATCGCTTTCGGTTTCCGCGTGCCAGATACTTTACGATTGGGAAAAAGAACTACTCAAAAACGATACGCATTGGCGATACGATATCGCATTCGATCTAGCCTATCTAAGAGAGCTTGCGGGTTTTCTCAACGAAGCTCAAGATCGATATAAGGAAATAATAGATCGCACGCCGGGATACTATGCTCCTTACTACCGTATGGCTTGTGTTTATGAAAAAAAAGGCATGAAAAAAGAAGCTGTTCGTCAGTATCATTCTTGTCTCGATATAGCACCTAGCCATATGGGGGCAGTAAACGGATTGATCGATGTGTTTTCATCTCTCAATGATTATGCAAGCGTAACCAACTGGTGTCACTACGCATCAAAACTGTCCCCATATGATTACGATTGTATTCAGCGTTGGCTGGATTTTATTGCACACGTCGATGGTATCGAAACCGCATTTACAACCTTTAATTCATCCCGCAATAAAATACATCCTTGTGGCGAAAAGGTTTTACGTGCGCGATTGCTACAAAAACAGGGTAAATATGACGAGGCCGTGTCACAACTAGACCTGGTTATCGACGGATATAACTACGATCGTGCCATTCTCGTCGAGCGAGCTTTATGCGCTAACGGCAAAGAAGACTGGAAACGCGTGCTGGAATTGGCTAACGAAGCACTGAAGAAATCATCGACTGATTTATGGTTTATCGAAGTTAAGTTAGCTGCTCTTGAGAGTACGAAATCAACAGAAATTAGGGGATTTATCTCTCAACAAATCAAAAATGGGTGCATATCTGATGCTCTGACTTCAAGTTGGCTGAGGTTAACGCTTGAAGAAAATGATAGTGCGACATTTGTAAAAGAAAAAATATGTAAATTAATCGAGGCTATCAATAGCGACTATGTTGTTGATTTTTTATTGCGTTATTTTACCGGCTATTTTTACCAAAATAATAGTGCTAGCCTCTATTCTAAATGGTTAGACTTCTGTGAAGAAGAAAGCCCGGAATCTTTATATTTTGTGGAGCGGCGCGTAGAGTATTTATTTAGCACCGGAAAATCTCGGCAGGCATTTGAAATTGTAAAATCTTATTCTGATGCTCACAAGGATAACGCAGGCGCTTTAATGTTAATGGGGCGTATCCTTGAGGATGAATCACCTTTTGAGGCAATAAAATATCTTCGTTCGGCTTACAAAAAAAGCGGCGACGTTGAATGCTTATCACGGATTGGTCGTGCTTACCACGTTATGGGGCGTCACAATGATGCTGTGCGTGTATACCGAGAAGTTATTGAGAAAAACCCAATGAACGATCTATCTGTTAATAATTTGATGGTTCTTGGTGAAGATCCTAAGTATCTTTACTCTAAAATGGTGGATATTATTAATAACGGTCTTGGTTATAACACAGAGTATTTTCTCGTGAATACTCTAAAGGCTGCACGTAAAATTAAAACCACCGTGCCGATAAATTGGTTTAACCTTGCCGAGTACCGCCTTTCCGAGATAGAAAAAACCTCTGGCTTCCACGATGAATTACCGTTGTTGGGAAAAGCGCTATACACCTGGTACAAGCATATTGATGAAAAAGAAAAGGCGAAAGAGGTTCTAAAAAAGGCAAGTTTGAATAATCCGTTACTCGGATTTTTCTTTTGGCCCGGTAAAAAATGGATGCCTGAAACTGCGGCTAGTGAATCGAATGGTAGTCGCTAGGCTATCGCTGTTATGGCTCGGGGCCTGAATCTTCAGGCTCCAACTCTAATATTTAGACGCCGCTTTTTCTCCTGTTCAATCTCAAAGAGTCTTGCATCTATCGCTGCAGTGCTTTGATAGTTTGCGCTATAAGGTACGCGCTTGCGGCGGCTTAATAAGAGACTCCGCAGGAATACCTAATCCCTCATGCAGCTTCCAAATCATCTTCAGTGTGAGCGAACGTTTATGGTTGAGAATCTCATACACACGATTACTCTTACCAATCATGGGTTCAAGGTCTTTCACTGTTAAACCTTTGCGCTCCATCTCAAACTTGATGGCTTCAACAGGGTCAGGCAATTCCACTGGAAAATGCTTCGCTTCATAGGCCTCGATAAGCGTGACCATCACATCAAGCTTTTCACCTTCTGGTGTGTCAGGGCCAGCCATCATTAGGCTTTCAACTTCTTTTAATGCCGCTCGGTAGTCGGCATCAGTTTTAATAGGCTTAATGTCCATAGTGTTTCCTCTGGCATTTAAATAGTTTGTACATCAATCTTGTCATATTGCGTATGGGTGCCGATAAACCGAATGTAGACTACGCGATAGGTGTCAACGCCAGCTTAAAACTGACCCACTTTTACCGATTATCGCCAAAGTAAAACTGACCCACCCCGTTTAATTATTGATCGATTGTGGCGGGGCGATGCCCGCATGCTTTTTGTTTTTTAGCCGATAGCTTTCTCCCGATATTTGTACAATGTGTGCGTGATGCAGTAGCCGATCGAGTAGTGCTGCGGTTAGTGTTGTATCGTCAGCAAAGGCATTTGACCATTGTGAGAACGGCAGATTGCTGGTGACGATAATGCTGCCTTTTTCGTAACGTTTTGCTATGACATTGAAGAATAAATTCGCCTCCTCTCGCCCAAAGGGTAGATAGCCAATCTCATCAATGATCATTAATTTCGGCCCAATAATATTTCGCTTAAGATAACCATCAAGTCGGCCTTGCGCTTTTGCTGTGGAAAGCTGCAACATTAAGTCGGCAGCGGTTATAAAGCGCGTTTTGTGACCCGTCAAAATGGCTTTATAGGCCAAAGCGATTGCAAGATGGCTCTTTCCTACACCACTTGGACCAAGTAACACCACATTCTCTGTCCGCTCTAAAAAACCTAATCCAGCAAGTTCCTGAATCTGTTTTTTGGGGGCTCCTGAGGCAAACTTAAAGTCGTAATCTTCTATGCGCTTTTGGGCTGGCAAACCAGCAAACTTTAGTAATGTCGCTTGCGTACGTTCAGCTTTTGCATCTAGCTCGGTGCGCAGTAATTGCTCAAAGAAGTCTGCTAGGGTTTGCTCAGTTGAGCTGGCTTTATCGGCTAGCGCCGACCACTCTCTGGCCATTGATTCCAACTTTAGCTGCGTGCAAGCACTGCGTATGCGTTCGTGTTGAATGTTCATTGAGCCACCTCAAGCAGTTGATCGTAGACGTCCAGCGGGTGCTGGAAGCTTTCTACCGGAAGTGGTCGTATAGTTGTAATAACCGGTGAATCTACTGTCTTGTATTCAGATGGCAGCGGCTGTAGATATTGCAGCTCTTTATCCATACGTATTTGGGGTTTAACATTAGTTGTGCCGTGCGTCCGCTGATGAGCTACGTCATTTAGCCAAGTGCCTATATGGGCATTTGCGGCCTCAACATTCAGAGTCAGGCCAGCTTGCTTTAATGTGGCAGACAACGGTGTGACAAAACACTGCTTAAGATAAGAGTTGAAGCGTTCAACCTTACCTTTGGTTTTAGCTCTGTACGGTCGGCAAGCCCGAGGTCGGTAACCATAGGTGTTTGCCTGATCTAGTCATTGAGCATTCCATTGGTGCTTACCGTTGCCGTACGCATCGCGCTGAATCATGATGGACTTGGCGTTATCGAAGAGTATCTCCTTTGGTACACCACCAAAGTATTCTAGCGCACCCTTGATGCCTTCAAGCCAATCTTGCTGATTTTCAGAACTAGTAAACTTTACGTAAGTACCTCGGCTGAACCCCATTGTAGCGACGAAGGCTTTAAGCGCATTTCGGCCTCGGCGAATGATCGTAAAGTCGACTTGCATTTGCTCCCCAGGTTCGGTTTCGAAGCGCACGACTGGGTCGTTAACCGAGGACTTGAATGCACGTACAAACACCTTAATCGTTGATACGCCACCCGTGTACCCTCGTTCACGAATCTCTCTATGCAAAACAGTCGCAGGTATCCAGTGCGGCTTAGCGGCCTCAATACGTTCGAGCAAATACGGCTTGTAAGGATCTAGGATCGAAGGGCGCTGCTCTCGCTCCGAATATGTTGGTGTTTTAGCTGGTGCACGAAGGTAGCTTCGCACGGTATTTCTGGAAAGGTTGAGCTTTTTTGCAATCGCGCGAATGCCAAGCCCTTGCCTATGTAATACGTGAATATCCACTAATATCTCCTGAGTAATCATGTCACCGCCTAGCTATTAATCCGGCGGCTATAGTGCCTCAGGTGGGTCAATTTTCGTTTGGCGTTAGTGGGTCATTTTTACATTGGCGTTAACAGATAGGCGTAGTTGATCCAAACGACCAATCGATACTTATTCCCTGCAATATTGAAAACCGCACGTCCATCTTTGAGGATGCTGTCATTTCTGAAGTCCTGCTTAAGGTCAGCTGGCGTGCTCCAGTCAGCGAAATAATCGGACACCCATGTTAACGATATTAACTGCATGTACCATGACTTCATTTAGCCTTTGGCAGAATCGTTTCACCGTTTCTAAATGACCTTTAGCGGCAATGGGCTTAATGGTTTCAATTGCCTTTACGGCGGTAATCTTATGAATTGGAAGTTTGCCGAGGTCGGGAAATATATGACCTTCGAGGGAGCGCCATGTATCTAGAGCGTGGTTCGCGGATACTTTGGATTTCTTTACTTCAAGCCACTGGCTAGCCACGTGCTGCAGGGTATTGCTGTGAGATGTTTCGTTAATCAGGATTTGTTCGTCGCGGTGTTCTTTGGGGTCGGTATCTTTAGCTAGTAGTTCGCGCGCGGCTTGTCGTTTACCGCGAGCTTCCGCAATGGAAATTTTAGGGTAGCTGCCAAAGCTTAGGCTGGTACGCTTTTTAGTGAATGGCCGGTAGTAATCGAACAACCATAGCTTCGAGCCATTGGGCTTAACTCTAAGCTGTAAGCCGCCGCCATCTGATAGCGTATAAACCTTTTCTTTGGCTTTGGCTTGCTTAACTTCTGTGTTGGTTAGGGGTTTGGTTGTTCTCGCCATTTTAGTAGTACCGTTTATAGCTGTACTACCATGGTACGACTAAGCGTACCGCTAAAAAAGTAGGATGTTTTGGTGGCTCCTAAAACCTTATAGGCACAAAAAAGCCCGTAACTCGTTGGAATTACAGGCTTTTTCGGTCTTCTTTGGGTTTGCTAAAACCCTAGTTTGGTGGTGGGGCTGGACGCGGGTTCAGTTCCCTAACTCGCAACCGAGCAAGTCCATTAAATACCTGCGATTAGCTATCGATATTTGTGCCCCTAACCAGCCCTAATTAGCTTGATTTGATCCGTAGTTTTGAGCGTTCATGGTGGTTACCAAATAGTCCAACACAGGAGTTTTTATGACGGTAATACACATGAATCAGAGGCAGCTGGCGAATCGCTGGGGTGTGAGTGAAGCGACTTTAGAGCGGTGGCGTTCTGAAGGCATTGGCCCCAGGTATTTGAAACTACAGGGGCGGGTTATGTATCGGGAGAAAGATATTGAGGCCTATGAAGCCAACTGCTTGAGGCAGTCGACTTCTGAGGCAGTCAAAGAAAGCATTAGCTCTTCGTGACTGCATTAAACAGATTTACCAACTTGAGCTGGTCAACCCGGCTCACCGGTGTTTTGCCGATATTGGGATTGCCGACGACTACTGCCAGTGATTGTGCTCTCGATATAGCTACGTTAATGCGGTGCTTATCGAAGAGGAAGTCCAGCCCTCGGGGTGATTCACTGGCGTCGCTGGCACACATGCTCAAGAACACAATTGGGGCCTCTTGGCCTTGGAACTTGTCGACACTGCCCACTTTGGCTTGCTCGCCTAGCGCAGCGCGAAGTTTACTGACTTGGTGGTTGTACGGCGCGACAAACAAGATGTCGTTCCAGTCGATGGGTCTAGTTTCTGGGGATGACTTTCCAGTATGAAAAGTCCTTCCAATCAAACTATTGGCAAGATCCTGGATTACTGCTACTTCCTCATCAGAGGCTTGTGTATTGCCTTCATGCTCCACCGGAACGAATAAAACTCCGGCTTCAATATTAAGCGGCCCTTCATAGTCTGAAGGCACATCGATAATTCGTTTATCGTTAGACGGGTGTGATTCCAGTTTTCCTTCGTAAATATGTTCACTAATGAACTGGTTGACCTTGGAGTGCATTCGATAAGTTGTGCCCAAAAATACGCCCATGTCGTCTGGAATGGTCGGAGTTTCGTGTAAGAGGTAGTCCAGTACAGAAAGCCCGCTGTCGGCCGGGTGTGTGCCCTGTGAGGGCTGACCTAGCTGCATTTGGTCACCCATCAAGATAAGGTTGGTCGCGCTGCGGCTCATGGCTATGAGGTTTGCAACGGCAACTTGGCCTGCTTCATCGACAAAAAGGTAGTCGAGTTCGTTCGCCAAATCTTCTCGAGCGAATCCCCATGCTGTTGTACCCACCACGCAAGCCGGTTGGATATGATTGACCAGCTTGTTGTTCTTTAAGATGGCTACGTCATAGTCAGCCAGCTCAGGCTCATTGTCTTTGGTGCAGCCGAAGGTGGCTGAGATACCTTCCTCTTTGCAGTATTTTGCTGTACTCAATAACAGGTTGTTGATCGCCTTATGGCTATTACTGGCAATCCCCACTTTTGCACCGGACTTCATAAGCTCTGCGATAACATGCTTACCTGTATAGGACTTACCAGCACCGGGAGGTCCTTGGATTGTTAGATAGCTGCAATCCAGGTTGCTGATCGCATGAATGATTTGTTGGAGTCGTTCACCCGGATCGTGACTTGGTGCAATAGGCCCTTCGGCGTGACCTTTTATGCGGGGTTTAGAGCGTGTCAGGAAATCAATGATGGCAGATCGGCCTGAACTTAGTTGCCCACTTTCATATTCACTAACGCTCTGGTCGATGGCTTGTGGAATTGGATTTGGATTGACGTATTCGTCTGGCACTAAGGATACGACCGCTGGTGGCTCCTCTTTCGATTGCAGGACCACCAGGCCATTTTCAAGATCGCTTTCCTCTCGGACAAAGGTAACTTTTGCGGTATTTCCGTCATCCGTTTCGACACCCAATAAATAGAATTGTTTTTGCGCGCCTTTAAATTCCTGCGTGGAATCAAATCGATATTCATAAGCCAGATTACGCGCTCTTGGCGTAGGCTTAAATGGTTCACGTTCTGTTCTTTCACAGCAGGCCAAACAATCTAAGTCGTCCATCAATTCAAGGTGACTTAAGCCAAGCCTTTCGAATAAACGCCAGAATATGGGTTTCGCTTCTCGTCGATGAAACTCGAGCACCCATGCAAGGTTTTCAGTCAATGCCGCTTTTCTTGGTTCGGACTCAAGCTCAGATAAAACCTGCTCAAGTAGACGGTCCCTTAACTGCGTTCGTTCTGTTACTTCCTCTTTGACATCGGGTTCGGTGACTTCGGTTTTACCTAAATAAACGATGCTATGTTCGGCTTGCTGTTGTCGCAACCAATCGACCAGCTCCTGGGTTGAGTCACAATCATCAATGTTGTAATCCCTGATGTCGTTCAGGATTTTGGAAGTTTCCCATGTGTCGCCCTGTTCACCTCGTGAGTGCAGTTCTCGCCATTGCTCATAGACCACAACCGAGTCACCGCCATTGCCAACTTCAGTTTCACGCTTTCCGCGATAAAGGTGTTCTACATTCTTGATTGAATACCGTGGCTCACCCAGAAGAACGCCGCCTTTAACTATTTTGTATAAGTCAACGAACACCTCATTGCGAAGCAACTGGTCTACTTCGTATTCGCATACACCATAACGGCCCATCAATTTGCGGCAGGCTGCGATTTCATAATTGGCGTAATGGTATATATGCATCTTTGGGTCTTGCTGCCAACGCTGGTAAACCCATTGAATAAAATCTTGGAAGCACTGTTTTTCCTGTTCCGGATTGTGAGCCCAGAAGTCTTTAAATTGTCGATTTCCTTCCTCATCAAAATACGTGTTGCCCCAAAGGTACTCTAAGCCGCCTTCATCAAGTGGATAGCCTTCTATATCGAAGAACACATCAAGCGGTGAGTGCGGCGGGAGTAATGCTAAACCTGATTTTTCATTGGGTGCAGGCGTAATGATTTCGAATCGCGGAATGGCGCTGCCAGCACTTTGCTTTTGGATTTTTGCCTGAGCTTTCAGTTTATCAAGAACTATCGTGTTAATGCCTGGCACATACTCGATGTCGTTCGTCGCTAGTTCTTGCATCGTATCGATGCCAGCTTGATTCAACTTCTTGATTTGGCCTTTGGTGATAGTCGCCACCTGAAATAAGTGGTCTTTTTCAATCATTAGAGATTCAGCGTAATTACTCCAATCGGCCCAATTTTTAGAATCGGCAGGATCTGGTCGATTGTCTGGCGAGTAGTTACTGTGATCGTGTAAGAATGATGCTTTCAGAGTTTGGTAATAATAAAAATAGTCACTCGTTCTGAGTCGCTCATTTTCGCCATTGCCTAAAGCTACCGTTATAAACTCTGGCAGGCACCCCTGTATGGATTCGAGCATTTGCGCATAACAACACAGCTGGATGACAAAGGTCGGCTTCAACTTGTTGGCGAGTTTGGTGTCCCACACTTCGTAATGCCAATCACCAAGACTGCTCTTGTTTTTAGAAGGAGAGCTAGACTCGGCTTCATGTCTTACCTTAACCAGAAAGTCTGCATAGCCACCAAAAGGTGGTAGCTCTAATCGGGCTTGTACAATGACATCAGCTCCTTGGCGCATCGCTGCAAGCGTATTGGTGTGCTTTTCATCTGACGATTCACCTTCGATTTTAACTACATTGAGGCCTTGCTCAATAAAGGCTTCCTCCAACGCATCCTCATGCTCATAGCCCTTTTGTGCGAGGGAACTCATCAAAGCATCGGCAGGGTCTTTTTCCGGCGCCTGATCAGGATGCTCAATGGAAAACCTGTCCATCCATGAGACAAATGGGCTCTCCATGTACCTGGTCAGCTCTGAGGGGGATAAGTGGAACTGTCCGTGTTGTTTATACATAACTAACGAGGCCGGTTCTTATGATAAGGCACGCAATGGCTGGTGCTGATAAAGCACAGTGCACTCGGATCCTTGTAATCCCGGTTATTCTAGGTGAGTGAATACTAATTTTGTGCATATTGTTAAAAAGGCCTTGAACTTTTTCGCCTGATCCTCATCTATTCTCCAGTAAATCGCTGACAGCTTTGTTTTGGGGATAATCCCAGCTACAGGAGAATATGACAATGTTTTTATCGGTTGATAAGCGCTTTATGAATGCGCGTCCTCCTCCGTATTAATCTGTATTTGAATTTCAAATAGCAGGGTTGCCTGCATTTACTCAATAACTCTATTAAAAAAATAGGAGGGATGCATGCTGGAAGTAAACCAGATATCCAGAAAATACAATAGTTTTCTTGCTGTAGATAATGTCAGTTTCACTATTGGTAAGGGTGAAATTGTCGGCTTACTTGGTCATAACGGCGCCGGTAAAACCACGATCATGAAAATGATCAGCGGTTACCTTGAAGCTAATGCTGGCTCAGTGAAAGTTGACGGTGTTGATCTAGATTTAGATCCAAAAGAAATTCAAAAAAATTTAGGCTACCTGCCAGAAAGTTTGCCTGTATATTCAGAAATGAATGTCGCCGATTACTTGGATTTTTCAGCGGACTTAAAAGGCTTAAAAAACAACATTAAGAAATCAGAAATTAAACGCGTTATAGAAGCGACTGATATTTCTGCAAAACTATTGGCTCCCATTTCAACGTTGTCCCGCGGCTTTAAGCAGCGGGTTGGTGTTGCGCAAGCGATTCTTGGTCGACCAAAACTACTTATTCTGGATGAGCCAACTAACGGGCTAGATCCAGAGCAAACGCAGCATATGCGTGAGCTCATCAAGGAGGTTGCGAAAGATGCAACCGTTATTCTATCGACCCATATTATGCAAGAAGTTGAGGCGCTATGTACGCGCGTATTGATGTTGCATGGCGGAAAGCTGGCGCTGGATTCTGAACTTGAAGTACTGAGACAAAGTAATCATCTTCTATTAGAAACATCCATCAAAAAGGAGGATGTCCAACTAATAGAAAGTGTGGCAGGAGTTGACTCTGTTACATGCATAACTTCAGAAAGTGACAGTACTCGATATCGTGTTTGCATGAAAGAAAATGAAAATGTGAAAGAAATATCTGCTGCGATTGCTCGAGTTGTTGCTGATAACAACGCGTCGCTCTATCTCATTCACCCTGAGACGAGAGACTTAGAAACGTTGTTTAAAGAGGTCAATGAAGGGGAGTTTGATATTGAGGAGGTTCGTGATGCAGCATAATATTGAATCTAAAATAACAGTCAAGCGTATTGCGGCTAAAGAAATCTCGCTCTTCTTTACTTCTCCAATCGCGTATTTATTCTTGGCTACCTTTGCTGCCGTGACATTGTTTGTTTTTTTCTGGGGTGAATCTTTCTTTGCTAGGAATATCGCTGACGTTCGCCCTCTATTTGAGTGGATGCCGGTATTATTGATTTTTCTTTGCGCGACCTTAACCATGAGGTTGTGGAGTGAAGAGCGGCGAAATGGAACACTCGAATTTGTGCTAACCCAGTCGGTCCCGCTTTGGCACTTTGTCCTAGGCAAGTTTTTGGGGTGTCTATTCTTATTGCTTATCGCATTAGTGATCACACTACCTTTGCCCATTACTGTGGCTATTCTCGGAGATTTGGATTGGGGGCCAGTATGGACAGGCTATATTGCCACGCTTTTCATGGGCGCGGCCTACCTTAGTATTGGTTTATTTGTATCATCTCGAAGTGATAATCAGATAGTCAGCTTGATCAGTGCTTCGGTGCTCGCGGGGATGTTCTATCTGGTCGGCTCATCGGTAATAACCGATTTTTTTGCCAACCAAATAGGCGACTTGCTGAGACTTTTAGGGACAGGCTCCCGCTTTGAATCGATAACGCGCGGAGTAATCGATTTTCGAGATATCTATTATTACCTTAGTCTAATAGTTGTATTCCTCGCCTTGAACACATTGTCGCTTGAAAAAGAACGATGGGTGACGGATGGGTCTCGTGAGCATCATAAATACTGGCGAGTGTTTACTTTCTTACTTGTAGCGAATGCGTTCTCTGCAAACTTGTGGTTGGGGCAGGCTAATGGTTTACGCTTAGATGTAACTCGAGGTGACCAATATTCTATTTCTGAAGCGACAGAAAGTTATTTAAATCAGCTTCAGGAACCGCTTCTTGTGCGTGGTTATTTTAGTGGTAAAACCCATCCCTTATTGGCACCACTGGTGCCGCAGATGCGAGACTTGATAAAAGAGTATGAGGTTTCAGGTAAAGGGAAGGTAAGGGTTGAGTTTGTCGACCCGTTAAATGCGCCGGAGCTCGAAGAGGAAGCCAATCAGAAATATGGAATACAGCCCGTACCTTTTCAGATTGCTGATCGATATCAGTCCTCTATAGTAAGCTCGTATTTTAATGTGTTAATTCAATATGGTGATGAGCATCAGGTGCTAGGTTTTAGGGATCTTATTGAAGTTCAGGCACGTAGTGAGTCTGATATTGACGTTCAGTTAAGAAACCCAGAGCACGATTTGACTCGTGCAATAAAGAAAGTGCTGCGTGCATATCAAGCTGGTGGAAATCTTTTTGACACAGTTAAAACCGACTTAAGCCTAACGGCTTATGTCTCAACAGACGAGAAGTTACCGGAACAACTGCAGACCTTTAAAGCCGAAATTAAAGAGGTTGCAGAGGAACTTGAAGCACAGTCATCTGGACGCATAAAATTCTCGTTTGTAGAGCCTGAAAGCAATGGTGGTAAGGTTGCACAAGAAATTGGAGAGAACTATGGCTTTAAGCCCATGGCGACCAGTTTGTTTAGTAATGAGCAATTTTATTTTTATTTAACACTGCAAGGTAATGATCAAATTGTGCAGCTGCCATTAGGTGATATGAGCAAGAATGAGTTTGAGCGTAACCTGGATGCAGGTATAAAACGATTTGCTTCCGGTTTTACAAAAACCGTGGCTTTGGTGACGCCAAAACCCGACTACTCCTCTCCTTATGCTGGTAGAAGTGCAAGTTTTTCTCAGCTCGAGAACTTCTTAAGTGCTGAACTAAACGTCGTTCAAGAAGATCTTTCTGATGGTAGCGTTTCAGGTGAGGCTGATATTTTGTTACTCGCCGCTCCTAAAGCGCTAGATGAAAAGCAACTATTTGCGGTTGATCAGTTCTTAATGAAGGGGGGGACTGTTATCGCAGCAACTTCCCCGTATTCGGCTAGCCTTTCAAATCGTAATCTGAGTGTGCAAAAACACAGTAGTGGTCTCGAACGTTGGTTAGAGCACCACGGCATTAACATTGAAGATTCGTTGGTGCTTGATCCTCAAAACTCTTCATTCCCTGTTCCTGTGACACGTAATGTCGGTGGTTTTAGATTGCAAGAATTGCGGATGTTGGATTACCCCTATTTTGCTGATATTCGCAGTGATGGTTTGAATGACGACAATTTGATTACTTCAGAGTTACCGCAAATTACAATGGCCTGGAGCTCACCTGTTACGCTAGATGAAGAAAAAAACAAAACGCGTCAGGTTACTAAGCTATTAAGTAGTTCAGAACATTCATGGCTGTCAAACTCGATGGACGTGATGCCAAAAATGAGCTCGCAGGGTGTGAATGCCTTTGAGCTCGGAGGTGAACAGTCTAGCCACCTATTGGCGTTAGTCTCTCAGGGACGCTTCGATTCATTCTATGCTGGCCAATCGTCACCACTTATTGAGAAAGTGGAGGAAAGTGACGACAGTGATTCAGAGTCAGAGAAACCTGAAGGTGGGAAAGATGCTGAGAACGAGCTGCAAGTCAGTAGTGTGATAGAGCGATCGCCAGAATCATCCCGCATCATACTGTTTGCATCGAACGAGTTTCTAAGTGATCAAATTATCCAGATGCTTGGAAGCGCTCAACAAACCGAGTACGTTAATACGGTACAAATGGTAGCGAATGCGGTTGATTGGTCCCTTGAGGATGAAGGTCTTCTCAGTATTCGTTCGCGTGGTCACTTCAACAGAACCTTACCGCCGATGGAACAATCTGCTCAAATGTTTTGGGAGTACCTAAACTATGTCTTAGCGGCACTGGCCATTGCTGTGGTTGCCCTATGGGAAAGGCGAAAACGCGCGGCTAAGAACAAGCAGTATTTAGAACTTTTGGCAGCTTAACGGGAGCTTGTAATGAAAAAGAAAATTCCTTTATTAGCAGGCGTGCTAAGTGTTCAACTTATCGTTGCCTTGCTGTTTTTAATTTTGGGAAATGGCGATTCTAAAGAGCTTGTTGCAGAGCCATTATTAGGTATTTATAAGGGCAAGATAGATCGCATAGAAATCAGCGACTCTGATAAACAAGTGACAATGTCGAAAAGTGGCGATGGATGGCACTTGTCTGAAAGCGGTTTGCCTGTCGAGCAGAGTAAATTGACATCTTTGTTAGGTACGCTTGAGGAATTGAAAACGACCTGGCCGGTCGCCAAAACTACATCAAGTCACGAACGGTTTGAAGTTTCTAATAGCAAGCACCAAAGAAAACTAACCTTGTCTAAGGGGGGGGAACCTCTGGCAGAGTTTTATGTTGGAACGTCGCCGGGATTTAAAAGATCACATGTGCGTCTTGCTGGGCAGGATGAGGTCTATGCCGTGGAGTTTAATACCTACGATGCTCCCGTTATTGAGAAAGACTGGCTTGATAAAACCTTGTTGGTTGTTAAATCGGTAACGAAAATAACAGGTAAAGATTATGAACTGGCAAAAGACAGCGATAGCTGGAGTCTATCAGTTGTTCCTGAAGGACGAGAAATCAGTCAGGAAAAGGTTGGTGATCTTGCCAAGGCAATAGGTGCGTTTAGGGTGATTGATATCGCAGAAGATGTGCCGGAACTTGATGACGATAAGCGCGCCACCTTAAAAGTGAGCAATAGTGATAATTACTCCTTGGTGTTATTTGAAAAAGATGGCAAATATTATGTCAAGCGCTCAGATATAGAAAAGGTCTTTACCCTTAGTAAGTACGAGTATGATCGCTTAACCAAGCCAAACTTGGAATCCTTAACCACCGAAGTTACGGTTGACGATGCAGTAGTTAACAGTAATACAGAAGATGTCACGCTTGAAGGTGAGGAAAAAGAAGAGCCGAAATAACAGGCAAGTGGGGGGCGATATTAAGCCCCCTTTTACAATGTATTCTAAAAAGGTCAGTGTCGCTGGTTGAGCTCAATGGGGATAATGCCTATGGAGTTAAGCTGTTTTCTTAACGTGGCATTCTTTGATTGCTGCCATCTTTCCAGCAAAGAAAAAATGTCTTCGACTTTGTAGTTAAGTTCAACAGCGCAAACATTTGCCACTACTTGCAATAACTTAGGGAAGCTATTGGCAAGTTCGTTAAAAATATTACGCCCACCATGATTCAATCCGCCCATGCCAATAAAATAGTCTTTATTAACACCTCTTTTCGCAAAACTCTCAAAAAATAGCGCTCCGATAAACAAAGAACTGTCTCCCAGTTGTTTGATTATGCTGTTTCTCTGGCTGACCGTTTTTGCCTTATAAGCTTCCTCGTATAACAGAGCAAGTGTTGGCAGTGAAAGGGTGTCGTTTTTAATCTGAAATAAATGTTTGCTCTCGCTAAAGTGAATAAGAAGCTGAGCCAAGTAGTGAAGTGCTTCTTCTGACAAAGGTGGCAACAAATCTTTTGATTCTCGGTTAATACCGTCGTAAAAATATTCCTTAAGATTTGTTTGACTTATGGTGTTATCGCTCCGAATCATTGGTTTACCTCAATTTAATTTTTTTTCATTTGACCTCTTGAATCGAATTTAAGAATCCCTAATTACAGTCACGGGAAGGTTCTTCCTGACATTTATTGTCTTAGGTTATCAATCATTTTAGGAGGAAATTTATGACTTTGAAACCTCTTTACGATCGTGTGGTTGTACGCCGGTTAGAGGCAGAGACAACCACCAAAGCAGGCATCATTATCCCTGATAAGTCGGCCGAGAAGCCTACCCAGGGGGAGGTGGTAGCCGTTGGAGATGGTGTGGCTGGTGACTCGGGAGAGCTTCGAGCGCTTTTGGTGAAAAAAGGTGATCGGATTCTCTTTGGGCAATATGCCGGATCCCAGGTAAAAGTTGATGGCGAGGACTTATTGATCATGAAAGAGTCGGATATTCTTGCCGTTGTCGAACAAGAGCAGTTAGAGGAGAAAGCAGCATGAGTGCAAAAGCGGTAATCTTTTCAGGTGATGCGCGTGAGCGCATGTTGACCGGGGTGAATGTTCTGGCCGATGCCGTGAAAGCAACCCTTGGCCCAAAAGGCCGCAATGTGGTCTTAGATAAGAGCTTTGGTGCACCTAGGGTCACGAAAGATGGTGTGTCAGTGGCAAAAGAAATTGAACTGTCTGACAAGTTTCAGAATATGGGTGCTCAGATGGTTAAAGAGGTGTCATCCAAAACAGCAGACATCGCTGGTGATGGCACGACAACCGCAACAGTCTTGGCACAAGCATTGGTGCGTGAAGGTCACAAAGCTATCGCCGCAGGTATGAATCCAATGGATCTGAAGCGAGGCATCGATGCGGTAATAAACTCGGCCACGTCAGAGCTTCTTGATCTAGCTAAACCCTGCGATGACAATAAATCCATTGGCCAGGTGGCCACTGTTTCTGCGAACTGGAACCAGGATATTGGTGACATCCTTGCGGAGGCGATGGATAGAGTGGGTAAGGATGGTGTCATCACTGTTGAAGAAGGCAAGTCACTCGAAAACGAACTGGAAGTCGTTGAAGGTATGCAGTTCGATCATGGTTATCTGTCGCCTTATTTCATCAGCAATCAGGAAAAAATGCAGGTTGAGTTAGATAACCCGTATATCCTGTTGTTTGACAAGAAGATCAGCAATATCCGTGATTTGTTACCACTGCTGGAGAAAGTCGCGAAAGATAGCCGACCATTAATGTTAATAGCTGAAGATATTGAGGGTGAGGCTCTTTCTACACTCGTAGTGAATCAGTTGCGCGGTATTCTCAAAGTCGCTGCAGTCAAAGCGCCAGGCTTCGGAGATCGTCGTAAGGCTATGCTGGAAGATCTCGCTATTTTAACTGGTGCAACTGTGATTAGCGAAGAAGTTGGTTTGTCACTTGAAGGAGTGGAGTTAGATCAGCTTGGAGGTGCCAAACGTATCATTATCGCCAAAGACGCAACGACTGTCGTGGATGGTGCAGGTGATGCTAAGTCTATCGATGCGCGGGTGTCGCAGATCAAATCTGAAATAGAAAATACCAGTTCAGACTATGATCGGGAAAAACTCCAGGAGCGAGTCGCTAAGCTGGCTGGCGGTGTTGCGGTTATTAAAGTTGGCGCGGCCACCGAAGTTGAAATGAAGGAGAAAAAAGACCTCGTAGATGATGCCTTCCATGCAACGCGTGCTGCTGTCGAAGAAGGTATCGTTGCGGGTGGTGGCGTGAGCCTTATCCGTGTTGCAGAAGCCGTTAAAGTCAAAGATCTGAAGCTCGCGAATGAAGATCAACAGGTTGGAGCGCGAATTGCGCTACGCGCCATGGAAGAGCCGTTTCGACAAATCGTCAATAATGCGGGCGTTGAAGCCAGTGTTGTGCTCGAAAAGGTTCGAAATGAAAATGGTACCTATGGCTATAATGCCCAAACTGGAACCTATGGTGACATGATAGAAATGGGCATTATTGACCCAGCAAAAGTGACGCGTTCGGCCTTACAAAATGCCTGTTCTATTGCAGGGTTAATGTTGACGACTGAAGTCATGGTGACGGATGCGCCTAAGGAGGAAAGTGAGGCTCCTGCCATGCCTGATGCGGGTGGCTGGGCCTGATCTAGAGCTGACTTCATGATAGTAAGGAGGGGGAGTATTACTCCCCCTCCTTTTTTAATATAAAAGCTAGTTTTAATCGCGAGTTAAAAAATAAATAAATTTTATAAGAAAGACTATTGAAAGTTGTTTGGTAGGCCCTAGATATAGTCGTGTGAGAGGTTGTCCGTTTGGAAACCGAATCACCTTTGATTGTTTTTTATTTTATATTGCTTCTAACGGAGGATATACCATGAACGCAATTGATTTAACTCCACTCTATCGCAGCAGTGTCGGCTTTGATCGTTTAGGTTCATTCATCAATCATGCATTGACTGCTGAATCCACTACCAGTGGATACCCTCCCTACAATATCGAAGTGCTTGATGAGAATCGCTATGCCATTACGCTGGCCGTAGCAGGATTTTCTCAAGAGGAGCTGGATATTCAGGTTGAAAAAGGCGTGTTGTCTGTAGCAGGTAATAGAGCTACTAAAGATGAGCGCCAATATCTCTATCAAGGCATTGCTAATCGTACGTTTGAGCGAAAGTTCAATCTTGCTGATTATGTTGAAGTAACCGGTGCTGATCTTTCTAATGGCCTGTTGACCATAAGCCTGAAGAAAGAAATTCCCGAAGCGATGAAGCCAAAAAACATAGCCATCAATCAAGGTGGGAATGTTCTGGAACATAGCGCTGAGGAGAAAAGCACTAAAGGCAATAAGGCTGCATAGCGATATTGAGGGTGTACGTATGTGCGCCCTCCTCTTAACCTTTTTAAGCGTTTTTCAACCTGATTTGTTGGAGGTGTCTCATGGATATTGAAAAATTAAAACCTTGGAATTGGTTTAAGCATGAAGATGATTCTGCTCACCAAATTCCAGTATCGAAAAACGATGCTCTTGGTGAAAGTTCATCAGAGACTAAGAAACTTGACACCCCGCAACATCAGGCAGTGGGTTCTTTAATGCAGTTGCATAATGAAATGGACCGCCTGTTTGATGACGTGTGGCGCTCATTTGGCATGTTCTCGGGCTCAAGAGTTGCGCGACCAACATCGATATTTAATAACAGCCTGTTTGATCATTCCATCTTGGGTGATTATAGAGCGAAGCTGGATGTATCAGGCAGTAAAAAAGAGTATGAGGTATCGATCGATCTGCCTGGACTGGCAGAAGACGATATTCAGATTGAGCTGAATGGCAACACACTGGTTATTAAAGGACAGAAGGAGGAAAAAAACGAAAGTAAAGATAAACAGTACTATCGTGTAGAACGCAGTGTAGGATCTTTTCAACGTACTTTGTCATTACCTGAAGACGCTGATCGAAATGATATTTCAGCCAATATGAAAAATGGTTTATTGGTTGTCCATATTCCAAGAAAAGCATTGCCGAAAGACGATGTAAAACGTATTTCGATTTCATCGTAAATTCTCGGAGGCGGTTTATGCCGCCTCCTTTTCACAGGTAAAAATAAGAAGAGGAGAAGAAACCATGCTTCAGAGAACATATCTCACATTTGTTTTTCTGGCAATGCTTGTTATTGGTCAGGCTCAGGCGGCATTGCCGAATGTGATGAATGATGGCAGGCCATTCCCATCATTGGCGCCAATGATCAAAGATGTTCATCCGGCAGTGGTGAATATCTCGACATTTTCAACACAGCAATACAGCAACAACCCCTTATTAAACGACCCTTTCTTTAGGCATTTCTTTAATATTCCTGATCAGCGCCAGTTTCAACAACAGCCGAAAAAGCGCCAGCAAAGTGCTGGTTCGGGTGTGGTGGTGAATGCGGACGATGGAGTCGTAATGACTAATTATCATGTAATCAAGGGCGCTGATGAGGTTCGAGTTTCGTTAGCCGATGGACGAAGTTATGAGGCAAAGGTGTTGGGTGAAGATGCCGAGCTTGATATCGCGATACTGAAAATAAAAGCCGATGACCTGGTTGAAGTAAAGATTGCAGATTCCGACGTTTTGGAAGTGGGTGACTTTGTCGTGGCGATCGGTAACCCTTTTGGCCTGGGACAAACCGTGACAACAGGTGTGGTGAGTGCTCTTGGAAGAACGGGCTTGGGCATTGAAGGTTATGAAAACTTTATTCAAACCGATGCCTCTATCAATCCGGGAAACTCAGGTGGTGCTTTGGTGAACCTTGCGGGTGAACTCATAGGGGTCAATACGGCAATTATTGCGCCCTCAGGAGGTAATGTAGGGATCGGCTTTGCCATTCCGGCGAATATGGCAAAAGCCAGTATGGAACAGATTATTGAGCATGGCGAAGTCAAAAGAGGTCAGCTCGGTATTGGTATTCAAGATATTACCCCGGACTTACGTAAAGCCTTTGACATGGAAAATGGTCAAGGTGGTGTTTTGGTAACGAATGTTATGGAAAATTCTTCAGCTGAAGACGCCGGTTTGAAGTCTGGCGATGTGATTATCGCTGTTGATGGGAAGGAAACGACGTCTACAGGGCAGCTTCGTAGCAGGATAGGCACGAGAAAAATTGGCGATAAAGTGACTGTAACACTCATTCGTGACGGTGACGAAAAACGTATTAAGGTTAAGGTTGGCAAACCGAGCACTTTAGCCAGCTTGAACGACAAGTTCCATGACTTGCTTGATGGCGTGCAGTTTGAAAATGACTCAAAAGGGAGTGGCGTTCGAGTTACCAGTGTCTCCCCTAACTCAAATGCGGCCTATAGTGGCCTGCGACCTGGGGACGTTATCGTCGCTGCAAACAAGCGCCGAGTTTATGATCTTGATTCACTGGAGAAGGCCCTTTCCAGAAATAAGGCGTCAGTGCTCTTGCAAATCAACAGAGGGGGCGGCTCGTTCTTTGTGGTCATTCGATAGAAAAGTGCCAGCCTCTGGGCTGGCGCTAGTCAATCAACTGTATTGAAAGGTAGTGAAGTATTGATAGGAGGTGAACTGTGACTAACAGCATAAAGTTAAAAATCTTAAGCGCTTGTGTTGCTCTTTGTCTTATAATTATTGCGGGACTTGGTTACAGCACATGGACGCTACACGATAAAGTGAACCAGTTAGAAAATACGCATGCATCGACTTATAATCCTGCTGCGCCTTTGATTTCTCCGGTACCAAAAAGTGATAAACACTGGAATGGTATTTGGGATGACTTTAATTCCATGCCCAGAGACTTCTCGCAAATGGATAAGTGGATGGGTGACATGATGAATAAAATGAGATCGGGCCGTTCAATGTTTCAACAGCCTGGATATGACATGTTAGACCAATCGTCAACGATTGAGATTGAGGAGAATGAGCATGAATATAGAGTTATTATTGAAATGTTTGAAGGTGAAGAAGTTGAACTGAATACAGAAATTTCTGACGGTGTTCTTTCCGTATCAGGAAGAGTAAAGAACAGCGCGTCAGATAAAGGGGCAAGCCTGTTTTCTCAGTCACAATTCCTGAGCGAATTTTCAAGGACATTTGTTCTTGATGAACCCATTGATCAAGCAGGGATGGAAGTGGTTAACGAAAAAGGGAAAACGATTGTGGTCGTTCCGAAGGTTGTTAGCTAAACGAGAAGGTAGTTGGCTGAGCGAGAAGGATGGGCTCTTAAAGCGGGCGCTGAGTGATGATGACATAGCGATGATATGGCAACGATTAATAGCAGAGTCGTCTAGATGACTCCTATCGTCAAACGATATCGTACTATCCAACTTGAGATTTGGGAGGTGGTTTTATGTGTGCAGATTACGCAATCATGGAAGAAATAATCGATGTGGGGGAGCATGCATTTTCTTTGCGAGAGATAAGCCAAATCGCCAACGATGAAAACATCCTCGCACGTTACGAGAAAAACTATCCAAATGAGCTATATTCAATGATTATGATGTCATTGACCCAAAAAAAAATAAGGAGAATGAGTCCCGGCAATTGTGGGTTAGTATCATCAAGCACAGGCAATGTTTAAACGAGCGACTGGAAAGAGATGTTGGAATATCGGTCGCATCACTGGATTATCTAACAAATATCAAAGGATACTTGGAAGAGCCTAAGATTATTGAGGACAAAAAAAGTAAACTATTTTCAGAAATCGCATTGACTGATGATTTAACGGGGCTTTATATTCGTGAGGTTTTCGACGTAACACTTAACAGGGAAGTTGAGAGAGCGAAGAGAAATCATCAGGCATTAAGTTTAGTTTTTATTGATATTGATAATTTTAAGCAAATTAATGATCGAAATGGACATCTTGCTGGTGATGAGGTTTTGAGAAAGGTTGCTAATTGTATTGAGTCATCAGTAAGAGAAATGGATTTGCCTGCCCGATATGGTGGCGATGAAATCGCCGTGATTATGCCTAATACTGCCATTGAAGATGCCAAAGAAGTTTGTGATAGAATTCGAAAAAATGTTCAGACATCAATATTCGAGTCTGGCGTTCAGGTGACTATAAGCGTGGGTCTAAGTTTATACGATACTGCGATGAAAAATTTGGAGGAATTTATCGACGCTGCTGACTCTGCGCTTTACAAAGCAAAAGAAACTGGTAAGAATAATGTGTATCATGAAAACGCTAGGCTTTCCTGATCTTTTTACACCTGATCTTAGTTCTTTGCTCACTCCACAGCCTAGGCGGATCTACCGCCAGATCAAATAAGGTCACGGTCGGTGGCAATTGGTCGTCAAGAATGGCCTCGACGATATCTGGCGCTAGTGTAGTCAGGTTAACCATTCGGCTGACGTAGCTGTTGTCGACGCCTTCTTTCTCTGCAATTTCCCTTAGGGATTTAGCTTGGCCGGTTTCCAGCATGGCGAGCCAGCAATGGCCGCGTGCCAGAGCTAGCTGCAGTGGTGTTGGATCAGTATCCCATGGCCTGGGCTCATGGGAGGAACCATCAGGTAGAGTGATAAGTTGTCGGCCGCTTCGGCGTTTTAAATTGATAGGCACCGAAATACTGAGTTGGCCATTACTGGCTTCAACAACGCTTGAGTCACCTGACTGACTCATTTCAATTTTAAAGCCGCTACCTTTGTTGTTCACCCCATCCTTGGGGTTCACCGCTTCGCGGCCCGCAGAGCGGTCCAAATTATTTCCAGAAGAATTTGTCATGCGACCTCCTGTTTGGCTGAGTCAGTAATTTCTAAGGCGAGTCGTTCTATACCATTTTCCCAAAGGCGAATATCAATATTGTCTGGCTTGACGATGATTTTTTCGATCATCAATTTAATGATGCGAGATTGCTCATCAGGGAATAATTGCTCCCAAACGTTATCGATCTTGTTAAGCGCGACGGTAACTTGGGCTTCATCAATATCGTGGTGTTTCTCCTGTACGATAGATGCAACCTGTTGCGTAACGGGCGGTGCTTTGAGAATACCTCTGATTTGTTCAACAACAGCCGATTCTAGTTCGGCTGCAGGGATTCTAGGCAAGCCTGATGCGCCAGAATATTCCTTAGTATCGCGAGTGCTGATGTAGTAGCGATACCGTCGGCCACTCTTTTTCTTAGTTGAACTCCAAGTTGTCAGCGCTCGGCCTGTTCTGGTCAAGTAAAACCGGACACCTATTTTTTATAAATTCCCTGCTAACGCGCTTCACTTGTTGGCTGCAGAATCGAAGTGTCGAACCTGCTCTGTTCGAGCAGAACCGACTCTTCCATTTTGCAGCACATACTTGGATTCTTCGTATTTTATTGGCGATAAATCTTCATTCGCCGAATGCAAACGATGTACATTGTAGTAGCGCATATATTTGCCCACGTCAGTCTTCATGTGCGCTCTTGTCGGCTGCGCAATCTTAAATATCCAATCGTGTTTAAGGCTTCCGAAGAAGCGTTCAACAACCGCATTATCCCAACAGGCACCAACGTCTCCCATACTCGCCCGCATATCGTAAGCCGCTAGAAGTTTTCGATAGCGCTTACGGGTATATTGTGAGCCTCTATCGCTATGAAAAACTAAGCCTTTAGGCGGCTGTCTTAGGTTGTAGGCCTTTATCAGGGCCTTGCTCACTAAATTAGTTGTCATGCGCTTATCAATGTACCAACCAACAATTCGACGCGAGTACAAATCCATAACAATCGCCAAATACATCCAACCTTCGCCGGTCTTCAGGTAAGTGACATCGCCCGCCCAAATTTGATCCGGCCCCACTGGGTTAAAATTCTGATTCAGCAAGTTGTCGGCTACGGCATCCGAGGTTTTGCGTTTAGTTGTCACTTTATAGGCGGTTCGCTGAGTGACCCTTAAGCCAAGCTTGCGCATCAAGTTACGAACCCGATAACGACCAATCTGAAAGCCTTCTTCGCGTAATTTCTTCATCATCTCGCGACTACCCAGGCTATTGCGACTCTGCTCGAAAAGCCACTTCATCCTACGGTGTAGGTGCAAGGTATCGCTTGTTATCACTGTGCCTGGGCGCTTAAGCCAATCGTAATAGGACGTTTTCCCAACGCCCATCACGCGACACAACATAACTACAGGAAAGCGAGGTGATTCAGTCTGAATGAAATCGTACTTTACTTCATTTCTTTCGCAAAGAAGGCGCTGGCCTTTTTTAAAATCTCTTTCTCCATGCGCAGCTCTTTGTTTTCCTTGCGCAAGCGCTTAAGCTCGACTCTCTCATCCTCGGCCAGCACTTCACCTGCCTCACTAGACTCCACCTTTTCTTTCCATTTGTAGAGCATGTTGGTTGCGATACCCAACGATTTAGCGGCCTCAGGAACGGAATAGCCTTGTTCTCGAACAAGCGCAACGGCCTCTTCCTTAAACTCTTTCGGGTACTGCTTGTAAGTACGCTTCTGACTCATAATGACACCTTAATTGTTGACTAATATTGTCTCTCATTAAAGTGTCCGGTGCTATTAGACCACTACAAATAACTTCCTTTTAAATGCAGGTTACAAACCTAAAAACCATTCAGGATCCACGGTTACCTTTTCAACAAGTTCCGTTTTTACCCCTAGTGCCAGTTCTTTTAGTTTATCTGCGAGTTGGTCACCATCCACTAAATCAATTGGGGCTGCGCCATCTCGGTTGGCTTCTTCAATCGCTGATTTAGTAAAGCTACCGGTTGTAATAAACATGCCTCGGTCGGCTCGGCCAACGGTGGCACCTCTGAAATCACGAATTTCTGGTGACCCAACAGAACCTTTGTACTTTTTACATTGAAAGCAAATGTGAAAGCTCATTAAGCCGTTGATCCGAGCAATACCTTTGCCATCAATACCGCCATCGCCGGTTCGGCCGGTAACCTCAACATGCACAAAACCTGACTCACGTAACATACGTTGAGTAAGTCGTTCAAACGCATCTGGGCTCATTTCTTCTATCAAAATATGATGAAGGTGCTCTCGCCATGCGAGTGTTTCTTCAGGTGACTCATCAATGGCTGTAGCTGGGTCAGTCGGGTCCTCGGAACCTTTGCTTGTCTTTTTATCTAAAGAGCGCACGTAGCTGACTATTTCCCGGCTATCAATCTCTTTTGACTGTCTTGCCTTATCTGTTAGCGCCCAAACACCACGCGCTGAGTTTTCTAAATATCCTGCTTTTTTAAGATAAGTGCGTGCCCAGGCCAAGCGATAGCCGATTTCTGTCTGGCTGCTTTTCTCAGGATTGTGTAAAGCGGCCAGCGTATCTTCGTCAAACTTTTCTAGCTCGATAACTTCTTCGTACATTTCATCAATGCTGGCTGAGCCACCAAGATTTACCAGCGCTTTCATCAGCGGCAACATAAGTTGATCAAACGTGACCATTTGTTTCTCCTATAAAAACTAATTCAAGAAGCAGCAATAAGCGCTCTCTAATAGACGATGCCGTTTCTCCCAAATTAACAGTGCAAAACCATATTGGATGCCCTTGTATGGTAACAACCTCGTCGAGCTCTTTGTCCACCGTGGGGTGCAATAACATACCTATGCTTGATAGCGTGTTAGCGGAGCTAGGCACCTCCTGGCTACGAAGGTAGGTATACATTTGGTATATGTATCCGCTTCGAAGTGTTTCTTCTCGATGCCAGCCTTTAGTGGTGACTGAGTTGAATTTTGTGTCGATAACTAGCCTACATCCAGTGTCGCGTTGATCGATAATAATATCTGTTTTCATGCTTGGCATAATGGCATCAATGCCTGCTGTTTTTTTTGTTACCTGCCAATTGAATTGCCTCCCAGCCAAAACACGCCATTGAGCTTTTTCAAGCGTGACTGAGTAAAATCCCGCAATAGCTTTCTCGAATAACTTCCTGAGCCAAGTAACTTCTTTATCAGGTAAGGCTAGATGATGTTGACCGATAAACTCTGTAGGTAGCGCTAACGAAAATGCTAGGTCTGCTGCAGCAATCATTTTTTGATCTTCTGCATCATGACGACCAAAGCGTTCACTTTTTCCGTTATAGCCGGATGGCTTGCCTTTGCTTACCCCTAAACGCTCTAAATTCATGACCAAAGCTTTGCAGCGTCGAACGAGACCAGCCTTCTTTACAAGTTTACTGAGCTGCTCGAGCGCTGCTCGAACATAACGATTTCTGGGAGTATCGACCGATAGCTCTTCAAAACGACAACAAATCTTGCCCTTATCAAGTAACCGATGACGTTCGGTATATAAAGAATCAATGCGACCTCGAACTCGGCCAACAATTGCGACCTTGTTTTCATAGCCAAAACTTAGATTTCTAGCTAAGCGATGCTCGACTTGATGGCATAAAATTTCAGCGACCAAGTCTGCAATGTCTTCGGGGTTATCTTCAACAGCAATTTTAGCTGAGCCCAACTGGCGATATAGGTCAGAAGCGTAAAGCATTAAAAGCCAAAGATTTCTGACAGGTATTTTTCCGATGGAACGAGTCTCATCTTCTGAGTACGCTGTTTGAGTGGCCCAAGCGCTCATCAAATACCTACAACCAGAGCGTCTTGTGCTTTACGTGAACGTTCTAAATCGTCAAACCAATATTCGTCTAGTAATGGCCCTATTTCAGTTTGAACAACACTCTTATACCACTTTTCGGCATCTTTAATCGTGTTGCTAAAAGCAGGAGTGACATAGCTGTGGCCAACCTTAAATTGAGCGCCGAGGTTTCTGTCTTTCTCAATATCATTGTTTAGCGCCAAGAGGCGAGTTTCAATCTCTTCTAACAACGTCATTGAAATACCTGCCTTTGCATGAACCCATTGTCGCCAAGGCTCACCAAATATTGGCTTTAAGTCAATGAAAGCAAATCGTCGACGCAATGCGAGATCAACCAATGCAAGAGAGCGATCAGCGACATTCATTGTGCCAATGACGTACAAGTTATCAGGTACAAACACACGCTCACTTTCATTTCGGCGATAGCTTAGCTCTAAGGCTTCAGTTGGAGTTCGTTTGTCAGCTTCAAGTAAGGTCAGCATTTCACCGAAAATTTGTGCTGGATTGCCTCTGTTTATTTCTTCAATGACTACAACATGTTTAGTCTTAGCGTCTTTTTTCGCTTCATTAATCATTTCTAAAAACGGACCATCAGCCAATGTTAACTTTCCATCACCCGATGGCCGCCAACCGCGAACAAAGTCCTCATATGACAAGTTTGGGTGAAATTGAACTGCCCGTAATTTGCTATCATTCCTTTGGCCCATCAGCGCAAATGCTAATCGTTTCGCAAGCCAAGTTTTTCCCGTTCCAGGAGGTCCTTGCAAAATAAGGTTTTTCTTGGTGCGAAGTCGTTCTAAAATCTCACCTAAGGACTCTCTGTCGATAAAGCACCCGTCAGTGATAATGTCATCCAGTTGATAAGGTTCAATGGGCGCTGCGGTTACTTCAGACTCTCCCTCATCATCTGCAGTTTCATCAACAAAATCCGGATCTGTTGCATTTGGATGAGCTGAAGTATCGCCATCTTTATATAGCCAAGCCGCGAGCGAAAGTTCAGGAAACGAATGCACAGGGTAGGCTTCTTCCTGAAATCGTAACTCCAATTCATCCAGTACTTTCAGGTAATCCTTTGAACTACAGCGTCGCTTAGGGCCATTTTTGCCGATATCAATACCTAGCTTTTTAGTGATGTAAAGCTGAGACTGACCGTCAAGAGTTAAATAATTCCATGGGCGGATCCAATATAGCGCCATAGTCAAGTTCCAGCCGACGCCATATTGACTGGTTACTTGGTCATAAGCAGAGCTGAATTCACTGCGAGCATCAGAGTTGTCGCTATCTGAAAACTGCAAAGCGATATCAAAGAAGCTCCATAACGATTCTATATCTGTAGTCTGGCGCTTATCTTCAAACCCAAAAAACCATGATTTTTGGTTGTTTAAAATGGGGATACCCTCGAAAGAGTTGGGCACACCCTCGGTGACACCTAAATAATCAGCAAGGTCTTTGGCAATGGCCTTGCGGTTTTCATCCGTTATACCTCGGTTAAATAATCCTATGACAGTAAATGGACAAATATCATCTAACTGTTTGTCTTTAATATACGAAAGATCAAATTTATCGGCGAGCTGGATGACAAATGAAATAAGTTCTTGGCGCTTATCCTTGTAGGTGATGAGCTTGTCGGCGACAGCTTCATAAAACTGAGTCCATTTAAATCGTTGCTTATCTATTGGCGTATCACCGAATCGTTCCTTCCAATAGGGGGCATTACGGAATCGGTCAACATCTTGAGGCTTGCTATTGAATGTGAAATTAACCAGACCTTCAGTCATCCACTCGTCGGGGGATACTCGCCAGATTGTGCTTCGATTGGTATAAAAATACCATTCTTTAACAGGCTCCTGTCTCGGTTCCCAGTCAACATCAACGAAGCGACCATCGCCATGATTTTTGGTGACGACCCCAATAGCTTTAATGCCCATAACCGAAACGGATTGCTCTTTGTTGTCAAAAGATAGGTTTCGCTTACGAACATAAGAGGACTTAATAGCAATTTTGTCACCTGGCTGCATTGAACGAACAACATCAAGGTATTTGTCTTTATAGCCATTTTGCCAAACGCCTTCTGCCAAGAATCGATCGGTTTGGTCTTCGCTGCCTTTCCCGTAAGACGCACCAACGAACCAGTACGATTTAGGGGGGGCAGTGGTTGTGTCCGCCTTAGCTAATATTTCAGAAAGTACTTCATCCGATATCGGTAGCTGATGTTTATCAAGCACTGATCTGAGGCGCAACTTGAGCTCAGCGGTGGTATTGCTCTTAACATTCCAGTCAGTGTACTTTTTTGTTTCAGTAACGATATTTGTTAGCTGTTCAATTACGTCATTGAGTTTATCTTGCTCGATGCTTATTTTTTTAGTCTCTACAAGTGACGACACAAACTTTTTTAAGTCACTTTCTGAATTACTAATTGATTCATTAATCATTTTTAAACGCCCCTAGATTCCAAACTGAAGTCCATCATTTATTGTTTTACTTCGTCCATGAGTTGGACAGGGTTTCGGCTTGCTTTAAAATAAGCTCCACCGCTTCAGCCGCTTTGTCTGGCGGGTACTTCCAACGCTGCAATGTTCGTCTAACCAATATTTTTAGTTTCGCTCGAACACTATCTCTTACTTGCCAATCAACAGTAGTGGACCGTCTAAGCTTTTCGGTAATCTCAACGGCGATTTGCTTAAGAATGTCATCGCCTAATTCCCTTACTGCGCTTTCGTTGTTGGCTAACGCATCATAAAAGGCAACTTCATCGGGGTTTAGCCCAAGCTCAGCTTCGCGTTCCATTTCGGCCTGGAACTCTTTAGCCATTTGAATCAGCTCTTCAATAACCTGCGCCGTTTCAATAGCGCGGTTATTGTATTTTCGTAGCGTTTCTTGCAGTCGGTCAGAAAATTTCTTTTCTTGCACAACGTTGTTTCGCTTCTTAGCTTTGATGTCGTCTTTTAACAGTTTCTCCAAAAGCTCAACGGCCAAGTTTCGATGTGGCATTTGTCGAACGTCTTCTAAAAATTCATCCGATAGCAGTCCAATATTTGGCTTGTCTAATCCGCAAAGCGCAAATACATCGGCTACGGCCTCAGCAACAACGGCATTATCAAGAATTTGCTTTAAGGCAGAATTTTTCTCTTCCTGAGTACGCTTTCTATCAACAGAAGTGAATTTTGATATCGCTGCTTTAATCGCTGAATAAAACGCTATTTCTTTTCTTAAGGCTTTTGCTTCATCCAATGTGCTGCAGAGCGAGTAAGCTTTACTGGCGGCTAGCACTAAATCGAGAAAGCGTTTCTTGCCATCGCTTAATCCAAGCACATAGTTGGCAGCAGGCACTAAAATCTTATGGGCTTCATTTTCAAAGCCAGAGATGTCGATACCATCGCCCTGTGGGGTTTTGGCAAACATCCCCCGTAATGCATCCAATTTCTCAAGAAAAATAGCAAAAGCCTCTTCTGCTTGTAATGCGGGTTCGCCTTTTCCGTTAGAGTCTGTATAGGTTTTTAATGCCTGCTTTAATTCATTAGCAATACCTATGTAGTCAACCACTAGGCCGCCAGGTTTGTTTTTAAATACCCGGTTCACGCGCGCGATAGCCTGCATCAGGTTATGGCCCTTCATAGGTTTATCAACGTACATAGTGTTACAGCAAGGCGCATCAAAACCTGTTAGCCACATATCGCGCACAATCACGAGCTTAAGCGGGTCGTTTATGTCTTTAAAACGAGTTTCTAATCGTTTTTTAGTTTTCTTGTTGTAGATGTGAGGCTGCAACAATGGCTTGTCCGATGCCGAGCCAGTCATGACTATTTTAATCGCGCCTTTTTCAGGGTCGGCGGCTGTGTCTAATGGAGCGCCATGCCATTCTGGGCGCAAGGCGACTATTTCGTTGTATAAATGTGCGCAAATATCTCGGCTCATACCCACAATCATGGCTTTGCCATCCATGGTGGCATTGCGTGTTTCAAAGTGGTCGACTAGATCTTTAGCTACTTGCGTCAAACGAGGCGTTGCGCCTACGAGCTTTTCTAGTCGGCTCCATTCCCCTTTGGTTTTTTCACGGTTAGAGAGATCCTCTTCGTCTTCAACCACCTCGTCGACTTCATCAGACAATGCGGATATTTCATCGTGGTTCAAATCTAATTTAGCAAGGCGAGACTCGTAGTAAATGGGCACAGTGGCACCGTCATCTACGGCATCCTGAATGTCATAGATGGAAACATAGCCGCCAAACACCGCGCGCGTATCCTTGTCTTCTTGCGAGATAGGCGTGCCGGTAAAGCCAATAAAGGAAGCAAAGGGTAACGCGTCTCGCATATGTTTGGCGTAACCAAACTTATAATGGCCATCAGCAGTCAACGTAGCTTTCAAACCATATTGGCTTCGATGTGCTTCGTCGGAAATCACCACCAAGTTGTGCCGATTATTTAATATGGGGTGATGCGATTCTTCCTTGCCATTTTCATCTTTGATCAGAGCAAACTTCTGTACTGTTGTGAATATGATGCCCCCCGATTCCCGCTCAGCAAGCAATTGGCGAAGCGTATCTCGATCATTGGCCTGCACTGGTGTTTGCTTTAACAGCTCTACGGCATTCGAGAAGGTAGCAAATAGCTGTCCATCAAGGTCGTTGCGGTCGGTTACCACAATCAGTGTTGGGTTGTTCATTGCGGGTTGCTGCAAGAGCTTACCGGCGTAGCAGCACATTGAAATACTTTTACCGCTGCCCTGGGTATGCCAAACCACACCGGCTTTTTTACTGCCGGGTATCACTTCATCGCCATAGCTCGCGCGTTTTTCACCAACGGTATTGGTTTCTAGCTCTTGTGAGGCTACCACGGTGGCTTTAACGGCTTCGCGCACTGCATGAAACTGGTGGTAACCTGCTATTTTCTTAATAATGAGCTCGCCATCGGTTTCAAATAGTACAAAGAAACGGATGTAATCGAGAAATAATTCCCGATCAAAAAAGCCACGCACCATGGTTTCTAGCTGCCACTCTAGCAATGGCTTATCGTCTTCATCTTTAATCGTACGCCAAGGCATAAAACGTTCTTGGTTGGCGGTAAGCGACCCTACGCGTGCGGTGTATCCATCACTGACGACGAGTGCTTCGTTAAAAACAAATAGGTCCGAAACTTCATCTTTGTAGGTTTGTAGTTGATTAAACGCATCCCAAATATCAGCATTTTCATCGCTGGGGCTTTTTAATTCGAGTACGGCAAACGGCAGGCCGTTGATAAAGCAAATGACATCTGGGCGGCGTGGTTGTTTGGTGCCCGTTATCGTAAATTGATTAGCCGCAACAAAGTGATTGTTTTCCATCCGTTCAAAGTCAACAAGGAAGGCATGATCGCTGACTATTTCAGAACCCGCTGAGGGCTCTTGATCCGCTGAAGGCTCGCCACCATCATCATCCAACTTAAATTCAACAGCAACGCCCTCAAGCAGTAAGCGATGAAAGGCTCGGTTATTAGTAACAAGGTCGAGGCTTTCAGGTTTACTAATTTTACTCAATACTTGTTCAAAGCAGTTTTCCAGCACTTGTGCGGGTAAGTGCGGGTTGATCTTCTCAAATACTTGCCGCAAGTCATTTTCTAAAATCGTCTGAGCATAGTCGCGGCGCTTTGGGTTTGAACCGTCAGGTGCGATATCAGGACCATGCAATACATCCCAGCCACCTTCGCGAAACCAATCTAAACAGAGGTTTTCTAATTGTTCTTCATTCATCGTTCATCTCCGCTTTTCTTAGCCAAGCGTTTTTTAATCTCACGGTCAAAGTCTGATTCAATCTTTTGCTGTTTGTTGAATTGCTCATACTCCTCATGGGCTTTTTGCTCAGCCTGCTTGCGTGAAATATTGCCGTAACCGTCTAAAATATTGTATTCATTAAAGGCCAAAAATTTATTCACGCTTTCGCTAAAGCCTTCCATGGTAAAGGCATTTCGTCGCTCGATAATGCCTTCTATGTAGTCAAAAAATGCACCTACGGCACGTTCCAGCTTCTTAATATCGGCTTCGCTTAAATAGTTTTTGGCAATAACGGTGTCTGACTTTAAAACACGGCCTGCTGGGGCGTTTTTATAAGTGCTCATACCCATTAACGGTTTGCTGGCATCGGCGTGGTTAGCAATCATTTCTGCAGCGGTGTGGCCAGTAATGGCAAAGTGAAACTTATCTTGCACATGGGCATAAAACAGGCGCGTGGTTTCCGACTTTGGGTCGTAATCCATACTGCACTCGGCAAAAATATCGGTGATCTGTTGGTAAACACGCCGCTCGCTGGCGCGTATGGAGCGCACGCGTTCCAGTAGCTCTTTAAAGTAGTCTTTACCAAAGTATTGACCGTTTTTTAGGCGCTCATCATCCATGGCAAAGCCTTTGATGATGTACTCTTTGATTAAGGCCGTCGCCCAAATGCGAAATTGGGTGGCTTGCGCCGAGTTTACGCGATAACCCACCGAGATTGCCGCGTCTAGGTTGTAGTATTTGGTCTGGTAGGTTTTGCCGTCGTCGGCAGTTGTTTCCAAAATGGAAATAACTGAATATTCGACTAACTCGTTGCTTTCAAAGATGTTTTTTAGGTGTTTAGAGATCCCCGGCACACCGACTCCAAACAATTCCGCCATACGCTTTTGGGTGAGCCACAGGGTCTCGTTATTGAGCAATACCTCCACTTTTACTTCGCCGCTGGGGGCGGTGTAAAGCAAAAACTCGGTGCTTTGGTCTTGTAGGCTAAGGGCATTATTGGGTTTTAGGGGTTTATCGCTCATACATTGCTCACTACTTCCCAGTGGCCGGTTTTGTCCGAACCGCTTCGGGTTAATTTTCCCGCTTGTTGCAGCTTTGTAATGGCGCGCCCAATGGTGCGAAGGTCTTTGCCCAGATTGTCGGCCATTTGTTGGCGTGTTATCTGTGGGTTTTGTTGAATTAACGCCAGTATTGCCTCGGGGGTTTTAAGGGCGGCGCTATTTTCGGGAGAATTTACAGGGGCGTTTACAGGGGCGTTTACAGGGGCGTTTTTGGACAAGGTCTGAGAGATAACCGATAACATAAAATGAATAAAAGGCGTACTTTGCGCTTGTTCGTCGGCCTGCTCTAGGGCCTGATAATACTGGTGTTGGCTATCTTTTATAACGCTTTCCAAGGGCAAGGCGAGAAATAAGGGATGCCATTTTGACAAAATCAGCGTTTGCCACAAGCGGCCCATGCGCCCGTTGCCATCGGTAAAGGGGTGGATGAACTCAAATTCGTAGTGAAACACGCAGCTGTTAATCAAAGGGTGGTGGCTTGATTGCTGTAGCCACCCCATCAAATCGGCCATCAATCCGGATACTTGATGCGCAGGCGGGGCGACATGGTGCACTGTTTTACCCTTGTGTATGCCCACGGCTTTATTGCGGAATTGACCCGCGTTTACGAGTATATCCGACATCATTAAGGCATGAGCTTGCAATAAATCGTCTGTACCTTCTGGGCTTAACTGTGGCAAGGCCTCATACGCTTTAATGGCCCCTTGCACTTCGGCCAATTCACGGGCGCTGCCCATCACCGGCTGCCCATCGACAATGGCGGTGATCTGTTCTTCTGTCAGTGTATTGCCTTCAATGGCCAGAGTGCCGGTAATGGTTTTAATGCGGTTTTGCTTGCGCAGCTGGGGTGAGGCATCAAATGCGCGGGCGTTGAGCATCCCCACCTGCTCGCTGATGGTCGCCACCAGATTGAGAATATCTGCGGTGATCGTAAAAGGTGGGGTATAGCTCATGCGTTGGCCTCACTGGTTTCCTCATTTAAGGTTGAGAGGTCGATTTCGCCGGAGAGGAGCTTGGGTAGGAGAGTGTTCCTTAACTCTTGCAAATATGTCTTTTCACTATTTAAATTCATAATAAATGGATAAAAGCTTTTGGTCTTTTTTGAAAATTTTTCTCTTAGATCTTTTGGTGGCAGTGAGAACGGAAATTTCATTATGGCATCTTTATCACCACGGGGCATTTTTGCCCCTTTGGACGTTGTCATCATGTACTCAAAAAAACGGTCTTGGTAAACAAGGTTATAGACAAATTCGGTTTCTTTTTTTTCTAGGCTAGAGAACCCTAGAACATCAGCTGAACGCCCCCCATTAAAAGTCGCTAACCATATTTTTTTGAAATAGGGTCTAATATTAGAAATTAAAATATCGCATTTATGAAATGCTGGAACTGTGTTTACTGTCGGTAGGTTGGATGCTGAGGTAATTCCCTTTCTATTCTCAAGCATATTTTCAGTTGATATGTAATGATCTAAATCCAGAGAAGAAACTTGTATTCGCTCTGAAGTAAATTGCAATACATCTTGTAGAGTTCCTTTTTCCCATCCCTCCGGTATCTCCCCAAGCTCAGACTCCTGCATCCTTGATGGAAACAAAGCGGCGGTTTGGGCGAGTTGTTGGTAGGTTGCTCCCGGCATCCGGCCTCCTGCGACATTTGCATCTCCTTCGGCAGCGGCTCCTTGCGCTGCTCTACCTCCTGCATCCATGCAGTCGTGTGCGTCACGGTCTAGGTTGCTTTGTTTAAGCTCGGCTAATGCTTCAAGGCTAAGTGAGGAAATAACACTCATGGCGGCGAGTTCGGCCTCTTCGGCACTGCCGCCCGATTCCAGTACGGCTATTTTGGCTTTGACGGGATCGAAATCGACAAACCAGCTTTTGAATATGGCTTGGGCGATGGCTTCTAGGGTTTGGTTTGTTTGGGTGTTTAGTTGGGTTTTGTTTGCCAAATTTGACAGAACTTTCGCAATACGCTCCTCGTGATATGGGAGCCTTGGTATATTCAAAGCCTTTAGAACTGGAATCCGTACGTTACTCACAGTAGACCCTGTACCTTCATTCCATGAAATCTGATGCTGAACAAATGGCGACTGTAGCGCCCAGAATAAATACTCCCCACAAATCTCTGATTTTGGCCTAAGTAATACCTGTCGTTGACCAAGGCAACATTGGATACCTTCAGGAATAAGACAAACCTCTCCCATTGGTGCTTCTCTGGTAAAAATAATATCGCCCGCTTGCGGTTTGGCTCGTTTTATTCTACTTAAATAACCCTCTTTATTTGTAAAGCTTGGAGTACTAAGACTCAAAGTACCATTTTTAATATTCTGATTTCTAGTAACAATATAGCCTTCATCCGTCCATTTAGGCGTTGAATGAGGGCAATCTATTATCAACTCACACATAGACTCTAACGTGACGGTACTAGCACTCATAGCCAATCCCCGCCAAGTTCTCCTTAATCGCTTTCTCCAATGTGTCTGATTCTTCAAATTGCGCTTTCAACAAGGCTGTGAGTCGTTGCATTTTTTCTGGAAAGGCTTCTCCATCGTCTTCTACATCGGCCGCACCTACATAACGACCGGGGGTTAGTACAAAGTCGTGTTTTTCCATCGACACTCCCGGTTTCCTGCCTCCCGTGTCACTAGCGCGTCCTTGCGCGTCGTCGTCAAATATCGGTACGCTGGCGCAGAAACCTTTCTCGTCTTGATAGCCGTCACCTTGCTGCCACGCATGAAAGGTGTTGGTGATGGTGGCGATGTCGTCGGTGGTGAAGTCGCGCAGTACTCGGTCTTTCATAAAGCCTAGGTTACGGGCGTCAATAAAGAGTGTTTGTCCGCGTCTGTCGCGTTTTTCTGAATTCCCGCTCTGGCTCCCATGCTCTGCCTGTGCACCCGTGCCGCGCTTGTTCTTAGTCAAAAACCAAATACACGCAGGGATTTGGGTGTTGGTAAACAGTTGGCCGGGCAATGCCACCATGCATTCCACTAAATCGGCTTGTATTAAGGCTTTGCGAATTTGACCTTCGTTGTTGGTGTTGGAGCTCATGGAGCCATTGGCCAGTAACAGGGCCATGGAGCCGTTGTCGTTGAGGTGGTGCAGCATGTGCTGTATCCAACCGTAGTTGGCGTTGCCTTGGGGAGGTGTGCCGTACTTCCAGCGCACGTCGCCTTCTAATTTGGCGTGCCACCAGTCTTTGATATTAAACGGCGGGTTGGCCATAACAAAGTCGGCGCGTAGGTCGGGGTGTTGGTCGTCTAAAAAGGTGTCGGCGTTTTTTTTGCCAAAGTTAAAGTCGATGCCGCGAATGGCCATGTTCATGGCGGCCAGCTTCCAGGTGGTGGGGTTGCTCTCTTGGCCGTAGACGGAGATATGTTTTTTTTGTTCGGCGGCGTTGTAGTGTTTTTCGTCTTCGTGGGCTTCGATGAATTTATCGTTACTCACAAAAAAACCACCGGCGCCCATGGCGGGGTCGTAGACGCGGCCTTGGTAGGGTTGCAGCATTTCTACAATTAATGTAACGATGCTTTTAGGGGTGTAATATTGGCCGCCCTGTTTGCCTTCGGCGAGGGCGAACTGGCCTAAAAAGTATTCGTACACATGACCGAGTATGTCTTTGCTGTGTAGGTCGAGTTTTTGGCCCTTGTATTCGGGGTTGCGAAAGCTGGTGTCGGAGAATTTGTTGATGAGCTCGGTAAGCGTGCTGTTGTCCACTTCAAAGCGGGTGATTCTTGGCAGTACGCCTTTGAGTTTTGGGTTGGCGAGTTTGTCATCGACTTTGTAGGTTTCGATTTGTTCTAGGGCGTTATCGACTAACCAATTAATTGAGCGCAGTTTAGCGTCAATACCGCTGGCGTCTTGCCACAATACGCTACCTATAGCCAGTGCGGCGCTTTCTTTAATAAAGCTCCATCGGGCCTGTTTGGGCACCCAAAATACATTCTCGGAGACGTAGTATTCATTTTGTTCCATCTCCTCATTAACGGCTTGTTGGTAGGCTTCGTCGCTGTCGTAGTCTTCCCTTGGCATGTAGTAGATATTGTCTTCGCCATTGGCTGCGGGGGCAGCTTCGGTAAACAGCTTGCGCAAGTCAGTTTGGCGCTCGTCGAAGGCGTCGGACACGTATTTTAAAAAGATCAAGCCCAGTACAACGTGTTTGTAGTTGGCGGCGTCTAGGTTGTTGCGTAGTTTGTCGGCGGCTTTCCAGAGTTTATCGTCCAGCTCTTTTAAAAATTGTTGTTCGGCGTTGTTCATGCTTTTACTCATGTTCGGGATCTCTTAAATTCTTAACATTCGGTGTTGTAACCAGGGGCGATAGCTAAATTATCGACCCCGTACAGTGTTTGTTGGTTCTTGAGCCAGAGGTGATTTTCTGGCCCATCTAATTGATGTTCTTTTGAGCAATCCACATTCCAGCGACGTAAAACATAGCCCGCTACAGCTGCGCGAACTTGCAGCGCCAGCATCACACCATCCTCGCCTCTATCTTGATCTAAGTCATCTTTCGCTGGCTGCATGTCGTACTCAAATGCGATGGTTTCTGGATGCGTTAATCGAGGGTGCGGCACAATGTGTAAATCAACAATACGATTCCATTGATTATCGGCAGCCTTGGTTTGCGCTTCTGGAATCGCTTCATCGATAAGTTGTGGTGCTTCAATACGGTTAACAACAAAATCAGCAAAGCGATCACGAGCTCTGTCGTAACCTCTAACATGCCAACGCAGGCCGTTATCAATCAATGCGAAAGGCACAATTTCGCGCTCGTTTGAACCGCTGGATAGTGAGCGGTACTTGATTTTCAAAGCTTGGCTGTTGTGTATGGCTCGGGTGATATGAGCTAATGTTTGTATGTTTGGGTAGTTAAGCTGTGTTGGTGCTTCGCAGGTGACGATGGATTTTTGAGTGCCTACAAAGTCATCACCAAAGCCATGCAGTAGCGCTGCTAATGTTTGGCTGCATGAATACTCAAAGAGTGGCGAAAAACCATCTCGCTGAATATAGGTTTTAGCTTTGGTGTCGTATTCGATGTTTTTGGAGGCGAGCTCTTTATATAAAGAAAGGTCTCGTGAGGCGGCTGCTTCCTTAATGCCAAAACGTGATACCAGATCAGTGCGGTTAACCGAGCCTAGAAAGTAGAGCTTGAAGTCTATATGGAATAGACGCTCCCTTTGGGCTTGGCTAACTTTCTCTAACTGCGCTCTAGGCAGTGCTAGCTGATCCTGTTTATTGTTGTTAGCAGTGGGCGACATTCGATTCCCTGTTTAGTGGCAATATTTGTGATCTCTTGATGCTGAGCCTTTTATAGAGTGTGCAAAGCCATTAATAACACTTGATAGTTACATGCGACTGATTAGTAGTCTGTATTTGTAAATGATAATGTAGTGCGTGTCAATATGATGACCACATCTGTTTTGATGGTTATTTGTTGATTCCTTTCGCCCAACTAATTAACCCAACAAACCTTTTGATTGGTCCGATAATAAACTACTGATTTTAAAGGGTTCTCTGTTCTCTGGTCATGGTTGGGGCCTGAGGGATGGGGAGAGGGAGAGAGAGTATTCGGCAATTCAGAGAACATTTGCCTTGGATAGTTTGAGATTAAGAAGGGCTAGAAGTCCGTAAAGCCTTGCGGCATAAGGCCTGTAGCGTGGGTCTCAGGCAATAAAAAACCCCAACCCTTTCAGGTTGAGGTTTTGGTTTGGTGGAGGCGGGGGGATTTGAACCCCCGTCCGTCAGCTCTCTCTCCGCGGCTCTACATGCTTAGTTTCCGTCAATTGGTTTTAACTCCTCTACAGCCCGGCGGGCAGGACGTAGTGAGCGAGTTCGCTTAAGGTTTCGCAATGTTGTCACGATCAAAACAACGCAGCTATCCAGTTCTATATGACAGTCAGTAGCGCGATACTGGCACCTTGCTAAAGACCGCTAGCGGCGAACCACTAGTTGGTGTTTTACAAGCTACTTACGCAGCGAGTTGAGCACCGTAGTTGTCATCATTGGCAACTGTAAGATTGCAGCTTTGGATTAACGTGATTGGCTACCATCACGACATGCACCTTGGGCTTTGATACCGGCGTCGAATCCTAATCGCCCCCGGAAACTCGCTTTCACGAGTTAGCTAAGCAGTATAACTGATTATGGCGAGTGTATGTAGCGATTACGTATCTGGCGGGGAGTGTGTTGCTTATGGGTTTTGCATGATGCGTTGTTTTTGTTTGTTCCAATCGCGCTCTTTTTCAGTTTGGCGTTTATCGTGTTGCTGCTTGCCTTTTGCAATGGCAATTTCACACTTTACCAAGTGTTGTTTCCAGTACATGGCAGTGGCGACGATGGTGTGGCCTTTCTGGGTGGTGGCTTCGTACAGTTTGGTGAGCTCTTTGCGGTGCATAAGCAATTTGCGCGAGCGTGTTGGGTCTGTTACGAAGTGGGTAGAGGCTTGGGGAAGTGGCTGGATTTGGGCGCCTTGGAGCCATGCTTCGCCTTTGTGAAAGTTGACGTAGCTTTCGGTGAGTTGCCCGTGCCCTGCGCGCAAGGCTTTTACTTCCCAGCCGGATAAGGCAATGCCTGCCTCAAAGCGATCTTCAATGAAGTAGTCGTGTCGGGCTCGGCGATTTTGCGCAATGGTATTACTGCTTGTTTTTTTCTTTTTGGCCATAGCCGCGGATTATAGGGGCTGGATGGCAATGTCGCTAGCACAATCGCGATAGCGGTGTATTCGAGCCTTAACTTTAATGGGTGTTTACCGCTACAATCAGCGACTTTAGTGAATCCGATAATAATTTCCTCTGGGGGGAGTAATGGATCAACGAAAGATGCATGGCGTGTGGGCTAACCGCTGGACGTTTATTCTCGCGGCCACAGGCTCTGCCGTGGGGTTGGGTAATATTTGGAAGTTTCCGTATATTGCCGGCGAGAACGGCGGCGGTGCTTTTGTGCTGGTGTATTTGATTTGTATTGCGATTGTGGGTATTCCGGTGATGATGGCCGAAGTGCTGATTGGTCGACGTGGGCGGATGAGCCCCATTAATGCAATGCGCTATGTTACGAAAGAGGCGGGTTTGCATGGTAGCTGGACGGCTATCGGTTGGATGGGTGTGCTCGCAGGCCTAATGATTATGTCCTTTTACAGTGTGGTAGCAGGATGGGCGCTTAATTATATTTTTACGACCGGTTCTGGCACTTTTAGCGGTGTAAACGGTGAGCAAGCGGGTGAACTGTTTGGTGGTTTGCTGGGTGATAAAGGCGGCCAAGTACTGTGGCACAGTGCGTTTGTCTTGCTGACGCTTGGCGTGGTTGCGGCAGGTGTGACTAAAGGTTTGGGCATGGTTGCGCGGGTGCTCATGCCGTTCTTGTTTGTTGTTCTGATTATTTTGTTGGCTTATGGCTTTATAAAGGGCGATTTCGCGGCAGCCTTTCAGTTTTTGTTCGATTTCAAATTCGATAAATTGAGCTGGTCTGGTGTGCGTATTGCGCTTGGGCATGCCTTTTTTACCCTTAGTTTGGGGATGGGCGCGATTATGGCGTATGGCGCGTACATGCCACGGCATGCGAGTTTAGGGCGTACGATTATTACAGTGGGCGTACTTGATACGGTTGTTGCGCTGGTAGCGGGCTTGGCTATTTTCCCTATTGTATTTGCGACGGATGGCTTGGTTCCTTCAGAAGGGCCTGGGCTAATGTTTGTTAGTTTGCCTGTAGCTTTTGGAAATATGCCGGGCGGCCAAGTGTTTGGTACGTTATTTTTCTTGTTGGTGTCGGTAGCTGCGTGGAGTTCGGCGGTATCGTTAATTGAGCCGGGTGTTGCGTGGTTAGCCGAGACAAAGCGGTTTAATCGCGTTGCGTCTACGGTGTTGTTGACATCTGTGGCTTGGCTGGGCGGTATTGCGTGTATTTATAACGGGGCTATATTTGATGCGCTCGATTTCCTAACCTCACAAATTATGTTGCCCTTGGGCGGCTTATTTATCGCAATTTTTGTGGGTTGGTTAATGCGCCGGGCTATTGTATGTTCTGAAATGGACGCAGAGGGCCATCCCTTGTTTGATATTTGGTTGTTTGTTGTGCGTTACGTTTCACCGGCATTAATCGCGTTTATCATGATAGCGAGCCTCTACGATAAGCTTGTAAATTAATGGCGAAGCGTATTGAGCGTTCGGCGTTGGTGATGTTTAGCGCGGAACAAATGTTTGCGTTGGTCAATGATTTTGAGGCCTACCCTGAGTTTATGTCTGGCTGCGTGGGCGCAGAGCTGTTGGCGCGTGGCGAGAATTGGTTGGAGGCGCGTTTAGATTTAGAGATGGCGGGTATCCGGCAGTCTTTTGTTACGCATAACACGCTGCACGCCCCAGACTCTATGCATTTGCGCTTAGTCGACGGGCCATTTAAGTCGTTGGAGGGGCAGTGGGACTTTCAGCCTCTCTCGGAAGAGGCTTGTAAGGTAAGTTTCTGGATTGAGTTTGAGTTTTCCAATAGACTCGTCGCCCTTGCTGCGGGCAAGTTGTTTGAGCATGCAGCTTCTGAGCAGGTTACTGCGTTGTGTAATCGCGCTAAGCATATTTATTCATCGTGATAGTGCGTTGTTTTGCCGGCTATTTCGATACTTATATGGCATTTAGGTAATACAGATAATGAGCGATATTGAGCCTATTCGTGTGGAAGTAGCCTTTGCGTTACCCGATAAGCAGAAAATTGTGGAGTTGTTGGTTGCGCCGGGTACTACGGCGTTAATTGCAGTAGAAAAGTCGCGGATTAGCGATTTTTTTGCTGATTTAGATCTGGCCGCAGCAAAAATGGGTATTTTTGGGCAGGCATTGGGTACAAAAGGCCTGAAACAGCCCAGCGAGCATATTTTGCAAGAGGGGGATCGGGTAGAAATATACCGTCCGTTGATTGCCGACCCTAAAGAGGTTCGCAGAAGGCGAGCAGAGAAAAATAAAAAGGAAGCGTAAGTACGCTTCCTTTTGGGTATGCTTCGTCTAAGAGCGGGGCGTGCTTGTTAGGTGGCGGGGGTGCTTTCTACCGGTAAAGGCGCGCCTTCGGCGTTTATATCTACTGGTGTGTCATCTTCGTCGCCAGCAGTGTCCTCTGGCTTTTCAATGGGTTTCGGCTTACGTTTCTTTTTGTAGTCGCCTTCCCAGCGCTCTAGCAGGCCGTTTTCAAAATACACGGTGAAGTGATATTCACTCAGCTGGTCTTCTCCACGAATCATGGTGAAGTAGTAATCCCAGCGATCTGCATTGAAAGTATCGGCGATGAGTGGGTTCCCCATTAGGAAGCGGACTTGCTCGGGAGTCATGCCGACTTCGAGTTGCTCGACCTTTTCGGCGTCTATATGGTTGCCTTGCTGGATATATATGCGATAAACCCAAGGAAACTGCAGACGAGAACAGCCAGTTGCGGCAAAAAGCACTACGATCAAAAGTACAGTCTTTAAAACAAATTGCATGAGGGGGTTTCCGAAAATCTGTTGGCCGAGGATAATACCCGATCTGTTTATCACCTGAGAAGCCTAAAGGAGCATCTAAATGGCAGTAGAAAACCAAGAATTGCGCAAAGCAGGCCTAAAGGTCACGCTGCCGAGAGTTAAGATCTTACAAATCCTAGAAAATTCCGTGGATCGTCATCTAAGTGCAGAAGATGTTTATAAGCTGCTTTTAGAGGCGGGGGAAGATGTAGGCTTAGCAACAGTTTACCGTGTATTGACCCAGTTTGAGAGCGCCGGTTTGGTCGAGCGCCATAATTTTGATGGTGGCCATTCTGTATTTGAGTTAGATAGAGGTGATCATCATGATCATATGGTGTGTATCGAAACCGGTAAGGTCATAGAATTTCATAACGAAAAAATTGAGCAATTACAAAATGAAATTGCAGCAGCCCACGGCTACGAGATTACTGGCCATAGCTTGGTGTTGTATGTGAAGCCCTTAAAAAGCTAGGTGATGTTTAGCGGTTAAGGCAGGTTACAGTGTGATGTAACCTGCAGCTGTGCGTTATTTGAGCGCTTGTTAAAATCTTACTTTTCTTTCTTCTTTATATTATGTGTAGTTTCAGCTCTCAGCCTGTTGCTGTCAGCATTTCTTTCGCGTGGGCCAAGGAGTTTTTCGAGTCTACGTCTCCGCCCATCATTCGGGCTATTTCGGTGATTCGCTCTTGTTTGGAAAGCATTTTCATTGAGGAGATTGCGCCCAATTTTTTGTCCGTTTGTTTGCTCACAACCAAATGTTGGTGGCCTTTGCTGGCGACTTGAGCAAGGTGGGTAACGCAGAGTACCTGTGCGTTTTTGCCGAGCTCACGCAGTAGTTGGCCAACTTCATTGCCCGTTGTGCCACCTATGCCCACGTCCACTTCGTCAAAGACTAGGGAGGGGATGGTGGATGTTTGAGCTGTTACCACTTGAATGGCAAGGCTTACCCGAGACAGCTCTCCTCCCGATGCGACTTTGGATAAAGGCTTGGCAGGTTGGCCAGGGTTAGTGCTAATCAATAGTTCTACAGCTTCGCTGCCTCCAGCTGTAGGGGAGGTTGTTTGATGCAACGCGATGCTGAGTTTCGCGTGGTTCATAGCCAGCTGGGCGAGTTTGTCGTTTACTGCTTTGGCGAGTCGAGCACTCGCGAATTGACGTTGATCGCTGAGTTCAGTTGCGAGTTGTTGGTAAATTGTTAGGGCTTCTGCTCGTTGCGCTTCTAGAGATTCGATTTGATCGTCACCGCTTTGTAGCCCGCTAAGTTCGGCCGCTAATTCACGGTGCAATTGTTCTAGTTTTTCGGCCGGAATGCGGTGTTTGCGTGCGATTTCATAAATTGCGGTTAGCCGCAGCTCAACGTCTCCCAGCCGAGATTCATCTTGTTCGTGGCCGTCTAGAAAATGATCCAGTTCCGATTGCGCTTCTTGCAAATGAATAAGGGCGTTGTTTAGGAGTGATTCGGCTTCATGTAGTTTCTGAGGTTTATCTTGGAGGGTACTGAGTAAATGTAGCGCATTATTAAGGCGGTCTTGGATACCTTCGTCATCGCCGCATAGGCTGACAACATGTTGGCAATTGCCGTTAATGGTTTCGGCGTTTGCGAGGGTTCGCTGTTCTTGTTCTAGCTGGGCAAGCTCGTTTTCTTGTAAGGCAAGCTGGTTTAGTTCTTCTACTTGGTAATGTAGGAGTTGAAAGCGTGCATTCAAATCCTCGTTTTGTGTTTTGAGACTCTCGAGTTGGTAATTCACGCAGTGCCACGAATGAAACGTTTCTTTAACTTGCTTGGCTAGAGGCTTTAAGCCGCCAAAAGCGTCGAGTAAACGCTGGTGTGAGCGGCAATTGAGCAGTGATTGATGCTCATGCTGGCTATGAATATCGATAAGCATTTCGCCCAGCGTGCGCAGCTGGTTGAGAGTGACGGTTTGCCCATTAATAAACGCTCTGGAGCGGCCCTCGGCCGTAATAACGCGGCGTAGAATACAGTCGTCACCGTCGGTGAGCTCATGTTCTTCTAGCCATTTTTGTGCGAATTTAAGGTTGGATATATCAAAGCTGGCGTGAATGTCCGCCTTGCTGCAACCAGGACGGACCTTGTCTGCATCGGTACGATCGCCAAGCGCAAGGCCTAGGGCGTCGAGCGTAATTGATTTTCCCGCGCCGGTTTCACCGGTGATGGTGGTTAGCCCGCGGCTTAACTCAAGGTCTAGGTGGTCTACCAGGGTGAAGTCTGTGATATGCAAATGCGTTAACACGGCGGGCTCCTTGGTGTTGTTAGGGCGGGTTCGCGGAAAACCTAAAAGGTGTTTTTATGTACAGTGTTTTGACATGTGTATTTATACAGTATTTCTGGGTTATGTGGCAACACTTTTAATCTTGGCCTGAGCGGTTCAAATTTTGGGCTTGAATGTGCTTTGAGTGGCCCCATATTGCTCACAGCTGAATTGCGAATTGCGAATAGCGTTATGAGTTGAACGATGAGTTGGAGATACATGTGAGTAATCAGGATCAACCCGAAAACAACACGACTGAAGAGCTGGTTGACGATCAGGTCAGTCAAGAACCCACGGCCGATGCTGCAGAAGCTGTTGATAACAGCGAAGCACCAACAAGCGATGAATTAGCTGCTCGAATAGAACAGCTGGAAGCTGAGTTAGCCGAAGCGAAAGAGCAAGCGCTTCGCGCGGCAGCGGATGCACAGAATGTGCGTCGTAGAGCCGAGCTTGATGTAGAGAAGGCGCATAAGTACGCACTGGAAAAGTTTGTAAGCGATATGTTGCCGGTTGCCGACAATATGATGCGCTCTATCGAAGCCGCTGCGGCCGAAGGCGCCGATATGGCCTCGGTTACAGAGGGCGTAGAGCTGACAGTGAAATCGTTAATGGATGCGCTTAAGCGACATAACGTGGAGCAAGTGCACCCAGAGGGTGAGCCTTTCAATCCCGAGTTTCATCAGGCAATGACCGCCGTACCGTCTCCGGATGTTGAGCCTAATACGGTTGTCAACGTCTACCAGAGCGGTTACACCTTAAATGGGCGTTTAGTGCGTCCTGCGATGGTTGTGGTCTCTAAGGCTGAATAAAAAATACACATAATATTGGGCCTGTCCCTTGAATATCGGTGGATAGAACCAATATTGGACATCAAGCAATGCACTGGCGTATTGCCGGTTAAGCGCAAAATTTTTGCAGGTCGAGTTTATTCGTCCTGCCAGTATTAAAGATTGGAGATGATCAATGGGCAAAATTATTGGTATTGACTTAGGGACTACTAACTCCTGTGTGTCGGTTTTGGAGAATGGTAAACCTAAAGTAATCGAAAACGGCGAAGGCGATCGTACAACGCCGTCTATTGTTGCTTTCACAGACGACAATGAAATTTTGGTAGGCCAGAGCGCTAAGCGTCAGGCCGTTACTAATCCACAAAACACATTGTTTGCGGTTAAGCGCTTGATCGGTCGTAAGTTTAAAGATGATGTTGTACAAAAAGACATCAAAATGGTGCCTTATAAGATTGTTGGCGCCGATAACGGCGATGCTTGGGTGGAAGTGAAGGGCGATAAAAAAGCACCGCCTCAAATTTCAGCTGAAGTCTTGAAGAAGATGAAAAAGACCGCCGAAGATTATTTGGGCGAGAGTGTTACGGAAGCGGTTATTACTGTTCCAGCGTATTTTAACGATTCGCAGCGCCAAGCAACGAAAGATGCAGGTAAAATTGCTGGTCTAGAAGTTAAGCGTATTATTAACGAGCCAACGGCGGCAGCACTTGCGTACGGCATGGACAAAGCCAAAGGCGACCATACGGTTGCGGTCTTCGATTTAGGTGGTGGTACTTTCGATATTTCTATTATTGAAATTGCCGACGTTGATGGCGAACACCAGTTTGAAGTGTTGTCTACCAATGGTGATACCTTCTTGGGCGGCGAAGATTTCGATTTGCGCTTAATTGAGTATTTGGCTGAAGAGTTTAAGGCCGCTAACGGTATCGATTTGCACAGTGATCCTTTAGCTTTACAGCGTTTAAAAGAAGCGGCAGAAAAAGCAAAAATCGAACTCAGCTCTAGCCAGCAAACCGAAGTTAACTTGCCTTACATTACCGCTGACGCAACAGGGCCTAAGCACTTGGTCGTTAAATTGTCTCGTGCGAAATTAGAATCTTTGGTTGAAGAATTAGTAACGCGCTCTTTAGAGCCTGTTAAGCAAGCGATAAAAGATGCTGATATAGCCGTTGGTGATATCGACGATATTATTTTGGTGGGCGGGCAAACCCGTATGCCAATGGTTCAGCAAAAAGTGGCAGAGTTCTTCGGTAAAGAGCCACGTAAAGATGTAAACCCTGATGAAGCGGTTGCAATGGGCGCAGCTATTCAAGGTGCAGTATTGTCGGGTGATGTTAAAGATGTATTGTTGTTAGATGTATCGCCTTTAACGTTGGGTATTGAGACTATGGGTGGTGTAGCTACCGCCTTAATCGAAAAGAACACAACTATCCCTACAAAGAAATCACAGGTATTTTCTACTGCAGAAGACAATCAAACCGCTGTAACGATTCATGTTGTTCAGGGTGAGCGTAAGCAAGCATCACAGAATAAATCGTTAGGTCGTTTTGACTTGGCAGACATCCCACCCGCACCTCGCGGCGTGCCTCAGGTTGAGGTAACGTTCGATATCGATGCAAACGGTATTTTGAATGTATCGGCGAAAGATAAGGCTACGGGCAAAGAGCAGTCGATTATTATTAAGGCGTCTTCTGGTTTAAGCGATGATGAAATCGATCAAATGGTACAAGATGCTGAAGCCAATGCTGAAGCTGATCGCCAGTTCGAAGAAGTTGTTTCTGCTCGTAATACCTTAGAAGGTTTGGCTCATGCGACGAAGAAAACTTTAGAGGAAGCTGGCGATAAAGCAACCGATGAAGAAAAAGCCGCTATAGAAGAGGCCATTAAGGAAGCGGAAGTTGCGGCAAAAGGCGAAGATAAAGAGGCAATGGAAGCGGCAACGAAAAAGCTAACTGATGCCTCGGGATCATTGGCACAAAAACTTTATGCAGAGCAAGCGGCACAAGCGGGGCCAGAAGGTGCAGCGCCTGGTGGCGACGCGGGCCAAGAGCAGCCTGCTGAAGAAGGTGTTGTTGACGCAGAGTTTGAAGAAGTAAAAGACGAAAACAAATAAGTTACGTTTTTAATCTTTCAAACTTTCCGAGAAGCGCGGGGTTTATGCCCGCGCTTGTTGTGTTTAAAGGCGCCGTAAAAAAGCAGCGCAGACAACCATTATTAGTAAACGAAGAAGTTAAGCCCCTATGTCAAAACGCGATTATTACGAGGTACTTGGTGTTGCTCAAGATGCCTCAGGACCCGAGCTGAAAAAAGCCTACCGTAAAGTGGCTATGAAGCATCACCCCGACCGTAACGAAGGCAATAAAGATTCGGAAGAAAAATTTAAAGAAGCCTCCGAAGCTTATGAGGTGCTTTCTGACCAGCAAAAACGCGGCGCTTACGATCAATACGGCCATGCTGGCGTAGATGGTCAAGCGGGAATGGGCGGTGGCGGCGAAGGTTTCGGGAATTTCTCCGACGTTTTTGGCGATGTTTTTGGCGATATATTTGGCGGCAGTGGTGGAAGAGGCGGGCGCGGTGGCGTTGCTCGCGGGTCAGATTTACGTTATACCTTAGACTTATCTCTTGAAGACGCTGTTCGGGGCACCACGGTTAAAATTAGAGTGCCTACCTTAGTGGGCTGTGGTACTTGCGGCGGCAACGGTGCGAAGCCAGGCTCTAGCCCTATTACGTGTAATACTTGTGGTGGGCATGGCCAAGTGCGAATGCAGCAGGGGTTTTTCTCTGTGCAGCAAACGTGCCCTACATGCCGTGGTAAAGGTCAGTCTATTTCAGACCCTTGTAACAGTTGTCACGGGCAAGGGCGTGTAGAAGAAACGAAAACACTTTCGGTTAAGGTGCCTGCGGGTGTCGATACTGGCGATAGAATTCGCTTGGCCGGTGAAGGTGAGGCTGGTGCAGAGGGTGGTCCATCAGGCGATTTGTATGTGCAAATGTCGGTTAAAGATCATGAAATATTTCAGCGCGACGGCAAAAACTTATACTGTGAAGTGCCTATTAGTATGTTTGATGCGTGTTTAGGTGGCGAAATAGAAGTGCCTACACTAGATGGGCGCGTTAAGTTGAAAGTTCCGGCTGAAACTCAAACAGGAAAGCTGTTCCGTTTGCGAGGCAAAGGCGTTTCACCTATTCGTGGTGGTACTGCGGGCGACTTGCTGTGTCGTGTTATTTTGGAAACGCCGGTTAATCTCAGTGGTAAGCAAAAAGACTTACTCGAAGAGCTTCGAACGTCATTTCAAGGTAAAAAGCACTCGCCCAAACAGCACGGCTGGTTTGATGGAATGAAAAGTTTTTTTGGCGATATGAAAATGTAGAGTGCTCGTTTAAGCCTCTATTCTGTTTTATACGCTGAAGCGTTTTACGTTATAAAAATTACTCATCAATTGTTTGGCGCTATAGCCTACAAGCAACGCGTGCTTACTCTAGACGCGCGCCGTAATTTCATCCCTAGGTCTTCTCGTCCGCATTCATGCGGGCCAGAGTTCCTAGGGTATCCCCACAATTCATGCTTTCGGGCGGCAGAGTGGCGGCAAGACCTTTTACTCCTACATAACATTCTTTATTCTTTAACCTATTGACATAAAGTATTTTAAAAAACAAAAGAAGACTCTCTATGACAACTCGAATAGCCGTAACTGGCGCCGGTGGGCGCATGGGAAAAACCTTAATTGAAGCGGTGAGTATCGCCGAAGGTGCTGAGCTAACGGCCGCTATTGAACGCCCGGATAGTTCTTTGGTGGGCACCGATGCTGGCGAGCTTGCTGGAATTGGCAAAAACGGCGTAACGGTTGTGGGCGACATTAGAGCGGTTGTGGACCAGTTTGATGTGTTAATCGACTTTACTGCCCCCGTTGCAACCGTTGTTAATGCCCAGATTTGTGGAGCGGCTGGCAAGGGAATGGTTGTGGGTACGACCGGTTTTTCGCCAGAACAAAAGCAAACGTTTGATGTTGCGGTAGCGAGTATTGGTGTGTGTATGGCCTCCAATTTTAGTACCGGCGTAAATGTATGTTTCAAACTGTTAGATTTGGCTGCGCGTGCGATGGGTAACGATGTGGATATCGAGGTGTACGAGGCGCATCACCGACATAAAGTGGACGCGCCCTCCGGAACGGCATTAAGTATGGGCGAAGTAGTTGCCAATGCTTTAGACCGAGATTTAAATAAGGTTGCGGTTTACGGTAGAGAGGGGCAAACCGGTGCGCGTGAACGGGAGACCATTGGATTTGCCACTGTGCGCGGTGGCGATATTGTTGGAGATCACACGGTTTCTTTTTTGGCTGATGGTGAGCGTGTAGAAATCACACATAAGGCGTCTAGCCGAATGTCGTTCGGTCGTGGAGCTGTTCGCGCAGCGGTTTGGTTGTCGAGTGAGGCCAGTGGTCGTTACGATATGCAGGATGTGCTCGGGTTAAAGTAATTGCTTGAAGCGTGAATGTCTCTGAAAAATGAGCGTGAAGGGGTCAGTATTAGCGGGTTTAACGTAAGAAGAGAGGCGTATGAAATCGTTAGCGGGTATAGGGTTTGTGTTGTTAAGCCTGTTGTCGGGTATAGTTTTTGCGGAAGAGGATTATCCGTTTGAATGGCCCCGTCAGGCAAAAGCCGCTGTGGTGCTAACGTATGACGATACGCTTAATTCTCATCTAGATATAGCCGCGCCCCAGCTTGTTAAAGCAGGGTTAACGGGTACTTTTTATATTAGCGGCGGTCGCGGCGATATTCAGGGGCGTATGAGTGAGTGGCGAGCGCTGGCTGCGGGGGGGCATGAATTAGGTAATCATACGTTGTATCACCCTTGCCGGAAATCAATGCCGGGCCGGGAGTGGGTGTCTGCGCATTTGGATATGGATATCTACACGGTTGAACAATACGCTGCTGAATTGAATGTGACCAATAGCTTGTTGCAGGCTATTGATGGTGAGGCGCGTCGCACATTCGCCTATACCTGTGGCGACGAAACTGTTGTTAATAACGCAAGCGTTGTTGAGGTGATTAAGCCTCTTGTTATCGCGGCGAGAGCGGTCACACCGGATGGGTTCAATGATCCTCGTGCTATGGATTTCTATCACATTCACTCGGTTGACGTTGCAGGTAAAACCGGCGAAGAGCTCATTGCTTTGGCTGAGCAGGCAAAAGTTAGCAATCGTTTAATGGTTTATTTGTTTCATGGCGTGGGGGCCGATTACCTTAGTGTCGAGTCTAAAGCCCACCAGGCTTTAGTGAGTTATCTATCGTCTCATAACGACGATTATTGGGTGACAACGTTAAAAGATGCCGTGGACTATCTTCGCCCGTAAGAGGGGGGGTAGGTATTCGGTGGCCAAAACCATGAGGTTTTGGCAAACTCAATCTGTTCCAAACCCACCGAGATATTCCGTCGTTTTCCCTAGGCTTTTCATGGACAGACGCAATCTGTTTGCAGTAGAATCCGGCCTCAGATCAGGCGCATACCGCCTGGCTTGGTTTTGACGCCAAAATTGGCGCAAATCAGGTTCTAGATTCGTCAAGAAACGAGGTTCGTTGGCAATAGTCCCTGCCTCGTTTTTTTGCACAAGCCGCACGTAACTTTCTGCTATCTTTTAGGCTGATAGCCTGAACGACATATTCAAAATATGACTTGAATATGCTCTTTCGTGCGGCTTGTCGACAGCATTTCAGCATATTCCGTGGAGGAGATTCTTTTGGCATTGGTGCAGGCGACAGAGGTTCAGGACTTGGGGCAATTAATTGGCGCGGGTCGCCGGCCAGCGATATTGGTGCTGGAAGATGGCAGTGTTTTTAAAGGGATATCCATAGGGGCCGAAGGGCAATCTGTGGGTGAGGTGGTCTTTAATACCGCCATCACGGGTTATCAGGAAATTTTAACTGACCCCTCTTATGCCCGTCAGATTATCACGCTTACCTATCCCCATATCGGGAATACAGGCACCAACAGCGAAGACGAAGAGTGTGGCTCCATTTGGGCGACAGGACTGGTTATTCGCGATCTACCCTTCGTCTCCAGTAGTTTTCGTGACGAACAATCCTTAGATGAGTATCTAAAAGCTAAAAACATTCTCGGTATCGCTAACATTGACACGCGCAGGCTTACACGTATTTTGCGTGATAAGGGTGCGCAGAATGGCTGTATTATGGCGGGCGACGTAGACGAGACGAGCGCGTTGGCTGCTGCGCAAGGTTTTAGTGGCCTACAAGGGTTGGATTTAGCAAAAGAAGTCACAACGTCGACGATTCAGTCTTGGGCTGACGGTAGTTGGTCTTTGGGGAGCGGCTTTGGTGGGCTGCCTGAAGGCAAGCGCTACAAGGTCGTTGCTTATGATTTTGGCGCTAAACGCAATATCCTCAGAATGTTGGTCGATCGTGGCTGCGAGCTTACCGTTGTGCCAGCCCAAACCTCTGCCGAAGATGTGTTGGCTATGAAGCCAGATGGCGTTTTCCTCTCCAACGGCCCCGGTGACCCCGAACCTTGCGACTACGCGATAACGGCTATTAAAACGTTGCTCGAGGCAAATATGCCTTTATTTGGTATTTGCCTTGGTCATCAGTTACTGGCGTTAGCCAGTGGCGCTAAAACGGTGAAAATGAAGTTTGGTCATCACGGCGGCAATCACCCTGTTCAGAATTTGAAGACGGGAGAGGTATTGATTACGAGCCAGAATCACGGTTTTGCCGCGGACGAAGCCAGCTTGCCCGATTGTTTAGTGGCCACACATAAATCGTTGTTTGATAGCTCTCTACAAGGTATTCACCGCACGGATAAGCCAGCTTTCAGCTTTCAGGGGCACCCTGAGGCGAGCCCTGGCCCGCATGATGCGGCCGAACTATTCGACCACTTTATTGAGTTAATGGACGCAGCTAAGTAGTGCTGCCATCCTTGCTGCGAATGCAGTAACCCCCTTGCCCGCGTATAAGACGCAAAGTAAAGACATTAGCTAGGTAATAGAACTCCAATGCCAAAACGTACAGACATTAAAAGTATCTTGATTATCGGCGCTGGCCCTATCGTAATCGGGCAGGCCTGTGAATTTGACTACTCCGGCGCTCAAGCGTGTAAAGCGCTGCGTGAAGAAGGTTATCGTGTGATATTGGTGAACTCCAATCCGGCGACGATTATGACAGACCCTTCTATGGCTGATGCGACTTATATCGAGCCTATTACTTGGGAAACGGTCGAGAAAATTATTGAAAAAGAGCGTCCGGATGCATTGTTGCCCACTATGGGTGGGCAGACAGCATTAAACTGTGCGCTGGCGTTGCATGATAAGGGTGTACTTGATAAATACGGCGTAGAGTTAATTGGCGCAAAACAAGACGCTATCGATAAGGCCGAAGACAGAAACCGATTCGACCAAGCCATGAAAAAGATTGGGTTGGAATGTGCGCGGGCAAAAATTGTTCACACAATGGCTGAAGCCAATGAAGTGCCGAAAGAGTTTGGCTTTCCCGTTATTATTCGGCCGTCTTTTACCATGGGTGGTTCCGGTGGCGGTATTGCTTATAACTGGGAAGAGTTCGAAGAAATTTGTACGCGTGGCTTAGACCTGTCGCCAACCAACGAGTTATTGATCGATGAATCTTTGCTGGGTTGGAAAGAATATGAAATGGAAGTTGTGCGCGATAAAAACGACAACTGCATTATTGTTTGTTCTATCGAAAACTTTGACCCCATGGGTGTGCATACTGGTGATTCTATTACCGTAGCGCCTGCGCAAACGTTGACCGATAAAGAATACCAAATAATGCGTAATGCCTCGATTGCGGTATTGCGTGAAATTGGCGTTGAAACGGGTGGGTCTAACGTACAGTTTGCCGTTAACCCGGATGATGGCCGGTTAGTGGTTATTGAAATGAACCCGCGAGTTTCGCGTTCTTCTGCGTTAGCGTCGAAAGCCACTGGCTTCCCTATTGCAAAAGTTGCGGCAAAGTTAGCGGTGGGTTATACGCTTGATGAATTGCAGAATGATATTACCGGCGGCGCAACGCCCGCATCGTTCGAACCCTCCATTGATTACGTTGTAACCAAAATTCCACGCTTTACGTTTGAAAAGTTTGGCGATGCCGATGCGCGTTTAACTACGCAAATGAAATCGGTAGGTGAAGTGATGGCGATTGGCCGAACGTTCCAAGAGTCACTTCAAAAAGCATTGCGTGGTTTGGAGGTTGGGTCGGCTGGTTTTGAGCCAAAAATAGACCTTGAAACTGACGATGCTATCGGCACAATACGACGTGATCTTGCAACGCCGGGCGCGGAGCGTATTTGGTACGTGGGCGATGCTTTTCGTATCGGGATGAGCGTAGAAGAAATCTTTGACCAGTCAAAAATTGACCCTTGGTTTTTGGCGCAAATAAAAGATTTGATCGACACGGAGCAGGCCTTGGCTTCAACGCCATTGTCCGAAATCGACGCCAATATAATGTTCCAGTTAAAGCGTAAAGGCTTTTCAGATAAGCGTTTAAGTGATTTGCTGGCGGTAAGTGAAAAAACCGTTCGCGACCATAGGCATAAGCTTGATATTCACCCCGTGTATAAACGTGTTGATACCTGCGCTGCAGAATTTTCGACGGACACCGCCTACATGTACTCAACCTATGAGGAGGAGTGTGAAGCGCAGCCCTCTAGTCGAGAGAAAATCATGGTGTTGGGTGGCGGCCCTAACCGAATAGGGCAAGGTATTGAATTTGATTACTGTTGTGTTCACGCCTCTTTAGCTGCGCGTGAAAATGGTTATGAAACCATTATGGTGAACTGTAATCCTGAAACTGTTTCTACGGATTACGACACCTCAGATCGATTGTATTTTGAGCCTGTCACACTCGAAGACGTGCTTGAAATTGTCCATAAAGAAAAGCCAAAAGGCGTTATTGTTCAGTTTGGTGGCCAAACACCGCTTAAGTTGGCAAACGATCTGGCGGCAGAGGGAGTACCTATTATTGGTACTAGCCCAGAAGCTATCGATCGCGCGGAAGATCGCGAACGCTTCCAGCAAATGATTCAGCGTTTAGGCTTGCTCCAGCCCGATAATGCTATTGTGCGTTCAACAGAAGAAGCGTTGGCTGTGGCCGGTACGGTTGGGTACCCGTTAGTGGTTCGCCCGTCATACGTACTGGGTGGTAGAGCAATGGAAATTGTGTACACGCAAAATGAACTGCGCACTTATATGAAGGAGGCTGTTCAGGCGTCGGACGATTCCCCTGTATTGTTGGATCACTTTTTAAATAATGCGATTGAAGTTGATATTGACGCTGTTTCCGATGGTGATGCTGTTGTGATTGGTGCAATTATGCAGCATATCGAGCAGTGCGGCGTGCACTCCGGTGATTCGGCGTGTTCATTGCCCCCGTACTCACTGCCAGAAGATGTGCAAGACGAAATGCGCGAGCAGGTTAGAAAAATGGCACGTGAATTAGGCGTTATTGGCCTGATGAACGTACAGCTGGCCTATCAAGACGGCAAAATATATGTGATTGAGGTGAATCCTCGTGGTTCGCGCACAGTGCCTTTTGTGTCCAAGTGTATTGGTACATCCTTAGCAAAAGTGGCGGCATTGTGCCAAGCGGGTATGACGCTTGCGGAGCAAGGCTTCACAAAAGAAATTATTCCTGACTACTACAGTGTTAAAGAAGCGGTATTCCCGTTTAATAAATTCCCTGCTGTCGATCCTATTCTGGGGCCAGAAATGAAGTCGACAGGCGAAGTAATGGGTATTGGCGATACGTTTGCTGAGGCGTTTGCAAAGGCGCAGTTAGGTAGTGGCTCGGCTCTTCCCGAAGGTGGTACGGCTTTTATTAGTGTGCGCGATGTCGATAAAGAAGGTGCCGTGATAGTGGGTAAAGAGTTAGCCGACATGGGGTTTGAGCTTGTAGCGACAGAGGGTACTGCGAAAGTTTTAGAGGCGGCAGGCTTGAAGGTAATGCAAGTGAATAAGGTGAATGAAGGGCGCCCGCATATTGTAGACATGATTAAAAATCGCGATGTACACCTTATTATCAATACAACAGAAGGTAAAAAAGCGATTAAAGACTCTGCGTCTATTCGTCGTAGTGCAGAAAGTAATCACGTTTATTATACGACAACGCTAGCGGCTGCGAATGCACTCTGTATGGCATTGCGGTTCGGTAAGCCACTGGATGTGCGTCGTTTACAAGACTTACATAAACGTATAACTGGTTAATGAAACATAAGGGCGATTGAAACTAATGCAAAAATACCCTATGACAGTCGAAGGTGAAAAAGCCCTTCGAGACGAGTTGGAGCAGCTTAAAAAGGTTGATCGTCCTCGCATTGTTGCGGCTATTGCTGAAGCGCGCGAGCATGGCGATTTGAAGGAAAATGCCGAATATCATGCTGCGCGTGAGCAGCAAGGTTTTTGTGAAGGTCGCGTTCAAGATATTGAAGGCAAGCTTTCAACGGCGGTTATAATCGATATCATGTCGATGCCTCCGTCCGGCAAAGTTATTTTTGGTACAACAGTGAAGCTGATAAACGTTGAAACCGACGAAGAAATAGCCTACAAAATTGTGGGGCAAGACGAGGCGAATGTGAAGATCAATAAAATTTCAGTGACATCGCCTATCGCTAGAGCGCTCATAGGGAAAGAGGTGGGTGATGTTGCGGTGGTTAAGGCACCTGGTGGTGATGTTGAATACGAGATTGACGATGTGTTACATATCTAAATATGTAAAAGCATCGTAGAGCCCGCCCATAAAAAAACGGACATCGAGTCCGTTTTTTTATGGGCGGCAATTGGGCACTATCTTGCGGTCACCACCGCAAGATAGTATCTGGAAACTGGGTTCTGTCAATATTGGTCGCTAGATCGTTGCATTCTCCTCGCAGTAGAGGCGAGTGCCCGAACAAGTTTTTATCTAAAAGCCAGTAACCTTCTTTGCAATACCCTGTTTCGGCTATTTTCATATTGGCTTGAGCAACAAGTATTGATTCGGTTCGCCTAGTGCTTCTCTCCGACGTAGGCGCGTTTGGGGCGCCGTTTCTGCGCCGTGTATTTCTAGTGTCGATAGTTCTTAGCTCTGTCTCAAGGGGTAATAATTGTATTTGGAAGTGCTTTAACCCGCTTGACGTTATGCGTGTAGTGAACTGGGTTTCAGAATTCTTGGGTGGTTTTGTCGAGCTGCATCCGCAAAAAAACAGTATGGCAAGTGCGTAAAAAAAGTAACGTGTCATTATTGTGTGGGCTCGTATTTGTATCCAGCGCCGTATACCGAATGGATAACCTCTTGGTCTGCGGCGAGTTCTTGGAGTTTTTTGCGTAATTTTTTAACATGGCTGTCGACAGTGCGGTTACTTACAACACGATAGTCGCTGTAGATGTTATCCATAATAAATTGCCGAGAAAAAATTTTTCCTGGTGAATCGTACAGTAATTTAAACAGGCTGAATTCAATGGTTGTGAGTTCGGTGGTTTGGCCCTTGATGGTAACGTGGTGGCTGTCTTGGTGCAATTCGATGAGTGCCGTTGGTTGTGAAGGAAGAGTTCTACGTAACACAGCTTTTACTCGTGCGACGATTTCTTTTGGGCTAAACGGCTTACAGATGTAATCATCGGCCCCTAGCTCAAGGCCAAGTAAACGATCAATTTCTTCTACTTTGGCTGTTACCATAATGATAGGTGTTTGTGCCCACGCGGGCTTGTCGCGTAGCTCTCGGCATAAGCTTAGGCCATCTTTTTCTGGGAGCATTATATCCAGTAATATTAAGGTGGGTCGGTTGTTTTCGAGCCATGGCATTACCTCACCACCATTATGGATAAGATGGCAGGTGTAGTCCGCCGCTAACAGGTAGTCTCGAATGAGTTGAGCTAGATCTGGTTCATCTTCAACAATTAGAATTAAGGGGCGTGTGTTGGACATGAGGCGTATTCCTTAGTTCATTGGTAGCGTAATACTGATTTTCAGCCCGCCAAGAGTGGATGGCGACGCGTTTATTGTGCCCTCGTGCGCTTCAACTATATTTTTACAAATACTGAGCCCCAAGCCTGCACCGCCAAGTGCTCGGTTGCGAGATTTTTCTAGCCTGAATAGTCTGTCAAAAATCTTATCTAAGGCTTCGGCAGGAACGGAGGGCGCGCTGTCCTCAAGCGTTAGAATTATCGAATGCTCAGTTTGTGCTGCGCTTAGCTGAATTTTGCCCGGAGCGTCGGTATAGCGTGCACTATTTTCAATGAGGTTATCCAGTAATTGCTGTAAGCGCTTTTCATCTGCAAACAGACGAGTTTTTTCGTTAAGCTGGTTGCGAATGGTTAGCGATAGCTTTTCTTGAGCTAATTTTTGTTGGTAATCGAGGGCTACATTCGCAACGATTTTTTGTAGGCGTAAAGGCTCTTTGGTGTAGGTCATAGCACCTAAATCGGATAGGGATAATTCGTAGAGATCATTGATGAGGCTGCTAACAGCATCAACTTTATTGTTGAGTAGGTGCAGGTTTTCGGTGGTCGTTGGCCTAATACCGTCTAGCATGGCCTCTATCTGTGCTTTGATAACCGCAAGGGGAGTGCGCATTTCGTGTGAAATATCCGCTACCCATTGTTTTCGAGTGCTTTCGTTGAGGTTCAGGGTGCGTGCTAACTCGTTAAAGTTTTGGCAAAGCAGCCCTAGCTCATCCGCCGTATTGCGCTCTAGACGCACAGTATAATCGCCTGCGATGATTTGGCGGGCGCCGCGAGAAAGCTCGCTTAGGGGGTTAACGAGCCAGCGGGAGACGAGCATGGCGACAACAAACGAACCCGCGAAAATGGCAATGCTCAGCAAAGCGAAAGCTTTCAATTGTTGGTTGACGAATAGGCGGTCGACTGAGCGCATGAAGTCTTTTGGTTTTATGTAGCCAATATACCCAATTAATTGTTCGTTAAAATAGAGCGCTCGCCATGAATATTCGGCATTTTTAAAGTAATTACCGACAATAATTTGCTTGTTATTGTCGGTAAGGATCAGCTGGTCAATAAAGGCGCGTTCATGGGCTTTAACACTGGGGTGCAGAGGCGGCTCGTTATTGTTAACCGCTTGTCTTTGCTGTTGTTCGATAAATTCTCTAAAGGTTTGATAGCGTAGCCGACGCCAAAGGCGTTTATCGTTCTTAAGCGGCGCAAGGGACATTTCCTTCGAATAGATCTCGGTAATCGTATTTTCGAGAAATTGCAGCCGGTCGATGGCCTGTTGTGTGACGTAATCAAGAAAACCTTGCCGAACACTGGCGTGATTCAGCAGCAGCATTGCAGAAGTGCTGAGCAGCAGAGTGAGGAGAAACGTAAGCCAGAGCTTGAATTTAATGCTTTTTATCATGGGAAGACGCCTGAATGGGCAGTATTGCCAAGACCCCTTGCAACCGCAAGCGGCAAATTCAAGCTTCCTTTATATTTGCATTTTTGAATACGGCGCTTAGAAGTTTAGCGAATATTCGATTTCTTTGGGTGAGGCTTTTTCGCGGCCCGAAAGAAAAGTGCAACTTTACCTATTTCTTGGATGGTCTGCGCAGAGCATTTAGCGCTTATCTCAGCAATGGCAGCTTTGCGGGCTTCACGATCAATAATTGAGACTTTAACTTTAATTAATTCATGGTCTTCAAGTGCTCGATCAATTTCGGCAAGCACGTTTTCGGTGAGGCCTTTACCGGCGATGGTGACAACGGGGTTTAGATCGTGGCCAATGGTTCGGTATTGCTTAACTTTATCGTTGGATAGGCTCATGATGGAACTCGCTACAGAGAGGTTAAATCGGGGGCGACATTGTACAGGGTTATGGCCGAGAAGCGCGACTATAGGCGCCTGCACTGCGTTTTATTTAGTGCGGAACAAGAAAACGAGCAGGTTGGGCTGGTGGATTGCGTGCCATATTTGTATCGCGGTAGTATGAAGCGGCTTGTAAAGCTTGTTCAAAGCTTCCCTATACTCTTAGAATGCGCGCCCTAGTTGTGATTGCAATCCGCCTGGGGCTATGTGTTGCAAGCTAATGGTGTAGGCCAATGGAACAAGATAATAGAGTGAACTCATGTCCAGATCGAAAAGTAGTAATCGTTGGTTAGATGAGCATTTCAGGGATCAATATGTGTTAGCGTCCCAAAAAGATGGTTATCGCTCACGGGCTAGCTACAAGTTAGTTGAGCTAAACAAAAAAGATCGCTTGTTTAAGCGCGGCATGACAGTAGTCGATTTAGGTTCTGCGCCCGGAGGCTGGTCGCAGGTTGCCGCTCAGGCAGCAGGCGATACAGGCATTGTTTTGGCCTCCGATATTTTACCTATGGACTCCATAGCGGGTGTTACCTTTATTCAGGGTGATTTTACGGAAGAGAGCGTGCTTAATGAATTGTTGGCCGCAATGGGAGAAAAACGCGCAGATCTTGTAATTTCTGATATGGCCCCCAACATGAGTGGTATTGCGGCGGTTGATCAACCAAAAGCGATGTATTTGGTTGAGCTGGCGCTTGATATGGCGATTCAAATACTGAGCCCCGGTGGCAACTTTGTCAGCAAAGTCTTTCAGGGTGAAGGGTTCGATGATTTTCTACTTAATTGTCGCGCGCACTTTAATTCCGTTGTTACCCGCAAGCCCGATGCTTCTAGAGCGAGATCTCGAGAAGTCTATTTGGTGGCGAAGGGCTTTAAAGGCTAGACTGCGGGTATTACTCGGATATAGCGAATTTGCAAGTCCCTATTGAATTTCAGTTGGGACGGACTAATCAGGAGAAGCAGCCTTGAATGACATGGCTAAAAACCTCGTACTTTGGCTTGTAATAGCCGCTGTACTTTTTACCGTTTTCCAAAACTTTAATGAAACCGCGCCTCGCGATGAAATGACGTACTCTGAGTTTATGCTCGAAGTGCAGGACGATCGCGTAAGTGAAGTCATTATTGAGGGGCAGATGATTCGAGGCATTCGCCTAGATAACACCTCTTTTTTGGTTGTAATGCCAGAAATCCTTGACTTGAAATTGATGGATACCCTATTGGACCATCGAGTTAAGGTAAAAGGCGCTGTTCCCGAAAAGGCTAGCCTATTAGAGCAACTCTTGGTTGCGAGCTTTCCTATTTTGTTGTTTATAGCTGTATTTGTGTTTTTTATGCGGCAAATGCAGGGTGGTTCTGGTGGCCGCGGGGGCCCTATGAGTTTTGCGAAAAGTAAAGCTCGGCTGCTAGGCGAAGATCAGGTCAAAACAACGTTTGCAGATGTGGCAGGTGTTGATGAAGCCAAAGAAGATGTGCAAGAGCTTGTTGAATTCTTACGAGACCCTTCTCGCTTTCAGCGCTTGGGTGGGCGAATTCCTCGTGGCGTATTAATGGCAGGCCCTCCAGGTACCGGTAAAACGTTACTGGCAAAAGCAATTGCTGGCGAAGCGAAAGTGCCTTTCTTTTCAATTTCAGGTTCAGATTTTGTTGAAATGTTTGTCGGTGTCGGTGCCTCTCGCGTGCGAGATATGTTCGAGCAAGCGAAGAAGCAGGCCCCTTGCATTATCTTTATCGATGAAATTGACGCCGTTGGCCGGCATCGTGGTGGCGGTCATGGCGGTGGCCATGATGAACGCGAGCAAACGCTGAACCAGCTGCTTGTCGAGATGGACGGTTTTGAGGGTAATGAAGGCGTTATTGTGATTGCCGCAACTAACCGCCCAGACGTACTGGATAAGGCCTTGTTGCGCCCCGGTCGATTTGACCGACAGGTGTTTGTAGGGTTACCGGATATCCGCGGTCGTGAGCAAATTTTAAAAGTTCATATGCGAAAAGTGCCTATGGACGATCAGGTGCAAGCGTCGATATTAGCGCGTGGTACGCCCGGGTTTTCCGGCGCCGACTTGGCAAACTTGATAAACGAAGCCGCATTATTTGCTGCGCGTGCGAATAAACGTTTGGTGACGATGGAAGAGTTTGAAAATGCGCGCGATAAGATTTTAATGGGCGCAGAGCGCAAGTCCATGGTGATGAGCGAAAAGGAAAAAGAAAATACCGCCTACCACGAAGCGGGTCACGCAATTGTTGGGCGCCTAGTGCCTGAGCACGATCCCGTGCATAAGGTTAGTATCATTCCGCGGGGTAGAGCGTTAGGCGTTACCCAGTTCTTGCCGGAAGAGGATAAATACAGTAGCAGTAAGCGTTCATTGGAGTCTCGATTGTGTGCCTTGTTTGGCGGTCGTATTGCTGAAGAAATGACCTTGGGTTTAGATGGCGTTACAACAGGTGCATCTAATGATATTGAGCGTGCAACTGAAATTGCACGGAATATGGTAACCAAGTGGGGGCTATCGGAAAAGTTGGGCCCGCTTCACTACGGCGAGGATGAAGGCGCATACCCTGGCACGGGCTCCCCTCAGTATTCTGGTGAAACGTCCAGTGTCATTGATGCAGAGGTTCGCCGGATTGTGGATGAGACTTATGTTGAGGCTAAAAAGGTACTCGAAGATAATCGCGATATTCTTGACGCAATGAAAGATGCGTTGATGGAGTACGAAACGATCGATGCCGATCAGGTTGACGACTTAATGGCGCGCCGTAAAGTGCGCCCGCCACGTGATTGGCATGATACCGGTGCTGGTGGCGATGGGTCTGGCGGTTCTGATGCTCGTTCTTCTGACAGCCCGTCTGTGGGTGACCCTGCTAACCAGCATTAATGCTAGGCGCCGCCACATGCTTCAGTGTGGCGGCGTTTCTTTTTTTGGCTGAAAAGCCTGTCTATTATTTCACGGGAAAAAGCGTTAGCGCTCTCACATTTATCATGCTTCTTCATTGTGGTTCCCGTTCTATCGATTTGTCTTCCCCTAAAGTGATGGGTGTTTTAAATGTAACGCCAGATTCTTTTTTTGATGGCGGTAAGCATTACGCCGCATCAGGGGGTGAGTCGCGCCTCTTGATTGATCACGCCGTGAAAGCGGCTGAAGCGATGGTCTTGGCTGGCGCGGCATTTATCGACGTTGGCGGTGAGTCCACGCGGCCAGGCGCGGCCGATGTAAGTGCTCAGCAGGAAGCCGATAGAGTGCTGCCTGTGGTGGAGGCTTTGGCGAGTCGTGTAGATGCTGTTGTTTCGGTTGATACGTCAACAGCCTTGGTCATGGTCGAGGCATGCCGTCTTGGCGCGGGCTTGCTTAACGATGTGCGTGCGCTTGAGCGCGAGGGCGCGTTGGCTGCAGCAATAACAACAGGGTTACCTATTTGTTTGATGCATATGCAAGGTAATCCCGCCACAATGCAGGATAATCCCGCTTACATTGATGTCGTGGGCGACGTTAGTCAATATTTGGCCGCGCGTATAGCGCTGGTGGTAGACACTGCGTCTGAGTTAGGTATGGTGCCGCCTCAGCTGGTGTTAGATCCTGGGTTCGGATTTGGTAAAACAGATAATCATAATATTGCTCTTCTTAATGGGTTGACCGAGCTTTCGGCGCTGCGGCTCCCATTGTTAGTAGGGCTTTCGCGTAAATCGATGCTGGGGCGGCTGCTGGGGCGACCGCCGAGTGAGCGATTGGCTGGGAGTTTGGCGTTGGCACTTATCGCGGCGCAAAATGGCGCAAATATTATTCGGGTGCACGATGTGCCCGAAACAATGGATGTAATAACACTACTACAACAGGTCAAGAATGGGGGACACCATAGTGGCGCGTAAATATTTTGGTACAGATGGGATTCGGGGCAAGGTTGGCGAAGGTGTGATTACCCCGCAGTTTTTTTTACAGCTCGGCTGGGCCGTAGGAAAGGTACTTGCAGAACAGAAAGATCATACGGGCAATGGCACCGTCTTGATCGGTAAAGATACGCGTATTTCTGGCTATATGTTCGAGTCTGCGCTGGAGGCCGGGTTGATAGCGGCAGGCGTCGATGTGGGGCTGCTAGGCCCAATGCCAACGCCCGCCATCGCATACTTGACTCGAACGTTTCAGGCGAGTGCGGGGATTGTTATTAGTGCATCCCATAACCCTTATGGGGATAATGGTATCAAGCTGTTTAACACTCAGGGAACAAAGTTGGCCGATGAAGTGGAGCTGGCTATAGAGGCTCAAATTGATAAGCCGATGACAACTGCGTCAAAGCTGGGTAAGGCACGGCGTATACCCGATGCAGAAGGTCGGTATATCGAATTTTGTAAAGGAACGCTGCCTTGGGGCTTTAGCTTGGCGGGGCTTACTATTGTGCTTGACTGCGCTAACGGCGCTACCTACGCCATTGCCCCAAAAGTAATGGAGGAGCTTGGTGCGAACGTCATTGTGATTGGTAATGAGCCCGATGGATTGAATATCAACCTGAATTGCGGCTCTACAAAAATGAATCAGTTGCAAAAACAGGTGCTGGAATCTCATGCTGACTTGGGAATAGCGTTTGATGGTGACGGCGATAGAGTTATGTTTGTCGACGATCGCGGTGAAATATTGGATGGCGATCAATTGATCTACATTATTGCCGCGTACCGAAAATTGCGGGGTGAGGGGTGTAATGGTGTCGTTGGCACGCTTATGAGTAATTTCGGTTTTGAGAAAGGCCTTGAGAGCTTAGAGATTCCTTTTGTTCGGGCGAAAGTCGGTGATCGCTATGTGATCGAAGCGATGAACAATAATAACTGGAGCATTGGAGGGGAGTCCTCTGGCCACATCGTTTGCGCTGACGTGACGACAACTGGCGATGGTGTTATTGCCGCGTTGCAGGTACTGAAGGCGCTTATGGCTGAACAGCAAAGCCTGTATGACCTGAAACAGAGAATGCAAAAAATGCCACAGGTGATGGTTAATGTACCGGTGAATAATCGCATAGATGTTGACGCTGACCCCGTGGTTCAGTCTGCCATAGCGGATGCTGAAATACGCATGGAAGGTAATGGGCGGGTGCTTTTGCGGCCATCCGGTACTGAGCCTGTAATTAGGGTAATGGTTGAAGGGCAGCAGCATAGTTTGGTGTCAGAGATTGCTCACGAATTAGCCGAGATCGTTGGTAAAGCGGTTTCGTAAAGATTTTCATTGTTCTGGCGTTGTAACCCGCGGCAATCTCCGCTACTATTTGCGCCCGTTTTGTTGGGCTCGCGCGGTAATGTTTTGCGGGTAACCATGCAAGCCAGAAATTTGCATCAAAAACCAGAAATAAAGGTAGATCCTTATGCGTCGAAAGATCGTCATTGGTAACTGGAAAATGAATGGCAGTGTTAGTGCCAATCAAGAATTGCTGGCTAGCCTAACAGAGCAGTGGGGCGGTGTTCATCAGTCGGAAATGGCTGTGTGTCCCCCTTATCCGTATTTAGCTGCGGCGGCTGTACAGCTAGAAAAATCGAATATTGGCTTGGGTGCCCAAGATCTGAGCGTTCAAGAAAGCGGAGCCTATACGGGCGAAGTTTCCGGTAGCATGTTGGTCGATAGTGGTTGCCAGTATGTATTGGTAGGTCATTCGGAGCGTCGTGAGTATCATAGCGAATCCTCCGAATTGGTCGCAGAGAAGTTTGAAGTAGCCATCGGTAAGGGTTTGATTCCCGTACTGTGTGTTGGTGAAACGCTTGCTGACCGTGAAGATAATAAAACCTTTGACGTTATAGGTAAGCAGTTGCTGGCCGTTGTTGAGCGTTGCGGGTTGTCGAATGTGGCTAAAGGTATTATTGCTTATGAACCCGTTTGGGCGATTGGTACAGGCAAGACAGCTACACCGCAAATGGCTCAGGATGTTCATTCCTATATCCGAGAGGTGTTAGGGCCTGAGGGAGATCAAATGCGCATTTTGTATGGCGGTAGTGTTAAACCCGATTCTGCAGAAGGTTTGTTTGCTCAAAAAGATATTGATGGTGCATTGGTGGGCGGTGCTGCGCTTAATGCCAACGACTTTGTTGCGATTTGTCGCGCTGCAGAGTAACAAAATTAGAGAATAAAAATGGAAAACATCATACTTTTGGTTCACCTGTTAACAGCTTTGGCGATCATTGTGCTTATCATGCTTCAGCAGGGTAAGGGCGCAGAGATGGGCGCATCTTTCGGTGCTGGCGCCTCGCAAACGTTGTTTGGTTCGGACGGCTCTGGTAATTTCTTTTCTCGCATGACCGCAATTTTTGCTACCGTGTTTTTTGTTACAAGCTTTGCTTTGGCTGTAATTGCGAAAGAAAAAACTGAAGTTAACGATGATTTTGCGCTTCCCGAGTTGGAGCAGTTGGAGATTCCTACCGTTAGCGAGTCTGATGTGCCGGGCGAAGTCCCGTCGTTGGGTGCGGGTGCAGAAGGTGCAGGTGATGATGTTCCGCAGGTGCCGGTAAATTAATAATCTGTGAAGGTTGCGCGGTTACGTTAGTATAGCGCGCTATACGGCTTGGGCTCCTCTCCCAGTGCTGTTTAGGTTGAAACGTTTGTAAATATGCCCAAGTGGTGGAATTGGTAGACACGCTATCTTGAGGGGGTAGTGGCGTAAGCCGTGCCGGTTCAAGTCCGGCCTTGGGCACCATTTTTATGAGTGAAAACCGGTAATGTTGCGGGTTTTTACTTTCGGGTTTGTGTTTTTGCGGGAAGTTTTCGGCGTAGAAAATAGTATTTTGGAAACAATCAATTTACTGCTTGACGCACCATATGCCTCCCCCTATAATGCGCCCCCTCTGCTGCTAAGGTATATCGATAGCAAGGCAGAGAGACTGATACAGTCTAATGGCTTGAAGAGTTTAAGTTGTTGGTTGTAAAGCTGGAAGGGCAACGCTTTCATGCTTGAATCGCTTGGTAAGCAAGTCGGTTGTCGGTAGTAGTTGTTCTGGTGCGGGGTGGAGCAGCCTGGTAGCTCGTCGGGCTCATAACCCGAAGGTCGTTGGTTCAAATCCAGCCCCCGCTACCAATTATTTAATAAGTGAGATGTTGGTGGTTTTTTAAATCCCATAATTACATTTTGCTTTAAGTGTATCGGAAGCGCCCGTTAGCTCAAGCGTTTTAAATGATCACTTATATTCAAGGCTTGGGTCGCTTAGTGTGCCAAGCTGGCAGATGAAAGTCTGCATTCGAGAGGCCCCACTTTGGGGTTTTTTCGTATCTGGCGTCAGGGCATTGTTTTTAGGTGTTGCCTTGAGTTGGATAGGCTAAAATATTGCCGATGTGTTGGCTGCACGTTGGTTGTCGTATAGATGGGCTTAGCGCCCATTTTTTGTTTGTGATTTAGGGTTCTAAGTCACAGCCATCTTTTTATGCTTGACGGAGAATAGAGTCGCTTGGCAGGTAAACAATCGCAACTTGAAGAATTACTTGCACCAGTTATTGAATCGCTGGGTTGCGACCTATGGGGTCTTGAGTATTTCGCACAGGGTAAGAAGTCGATGCTGCGTGTCTTTATTGACCGCAAGCCTGACGGGGTATTGGTTGAAGACTGCGAAAGAGTCAGTCGTCAAATCAGTAGTGTAATGGATGTGGAAGACCCGATTACTGGAGAGTACACCCTAGAAGTTTCTTCTCCCGGCATGGACCGACCATTGTTCAAGTTGGAACAGTATCTTGATTACGTTGGCGAGAAGTTATCAGTAAAACTGAGAACCGGCTTCGACGGGCGCAAAAAATTCACAGGCCTTTTAAAAGGCATCGAAAATGACGAAATTGTACTTGAGGTTGATGCCGAAGAGTATTTACTTCCGTATGAGCTCGTCGATAAGGCGAGCGTCATTCCTCGCTTTTAAAAACAGTTGACATTATTTGCAAACTAAGCGGTTTTCCGAATTTAAGGATTCAGAGGCAACTCGATGAAAAAAGAAATATTGTTGGTCGCAGACGCAGTTTCCAACGAGAAAGGTGTTGATCAAGGTGTTATTTTTGAAGCCTTGGAGCTAGCACTTGCTACGGCCACTAAAAAACGTTACGACGAAGATTCTGATATTCACGTTACGATTGATCGTAAAACAGGTGATTATGAGACGGTTCGTCGTTGGTTGGTTGTGGATGACGACACCTTGGCGGAATTGGGCACCCAGTTCACCACGGAAGAAGCTCTCGAGAAAGACACCAATTTGCAGATTGGCGACGTATACCAAGAAGTCATAGAAAACGTAGAATTTGGGCGCATTGCAGCCCAAACAGCTAAGCAAGTTATTGTTCAAAAGGTGCGTGAAGCCGAGCGCGCTCAGATCGTTGATTTATATCGTGACCGAGTAGGCGAGCTAATTTCTGGTTCGGTTAAAAAAGTAACGCGCGACAACATAATTGTTGATCTTGGTAGTAATGCTGAAGCGTTGCTGCCTCGCGAAGAACTTGTTGGTCGCGAAGTGTTTCGTATGAATGATCGAATTCGCGCATTGCTTGTAGAGGTTCGTCCCGAAGTGAGAGGGCCTCAGTTATTTTTGAGCCGCGCCTGTTCTCAGATGCTGGTAGAGCTTTTCAAAATTGAAGTTCCTGAAATATCGGAAGAAGTGATTTCGTTAAAGGCTGCAGCACGCGACCCTGGTTCGCGCGCGAAAATTGCTGTTTCAACGAACGATGGTCGTATTGATCCTGTGGGTGCCTGTGTAGGCATGCGGGGTTCTCGAGTTCAGGCGGTTTCAAATGAACTGGGTAATGAACGCATCGATATTATTCTTTGGGATGATAACCCCGCGCAATTTGTCGTGAACGCTATGGCTCCTGCAGAAATCGAATCTATTGTTGTTGACGAAGAAGCCAATTCCATGGATTTGGCTGTTGGAGAAGATAACTTAGCTCAGGCGATTGGTCGAGGCGGTCAGAATGTTCGGCTCGCATCAGAACTGTCGGGCTGGGATATCAACGTCATGAGCGTTGAACAGTGGAACGAGAAACAAGAAAAAGAAGCGGGTAGTTCGAAAGATGTCTTTATGGACGCTTTGGATATCGATGAAGACGTTGCCGACGTTCTTGTCGATGAAGGTTTTACTACGCTAGAAGAGGTTGCATACGTACCTCTAGAAGAGTTTCTTGCGATAGATGGTTTTGATGAAGATATCGCAAATGAATTGCGTAGCCGAGCAAAAGATGCCTTGATAACTCAAGCGCTTGCCAGTGAGGAAGAAACTGCAGGGCAAGAACCGGCCGAAGATTTGTTGGCAATGGAAGGCATGGATGAAGGGCTCGCGAACACTTTAGCTGCTCGTGGCGTTATCACCATGGAAGATTTGGCAGAGCAAGCTGTTGACGAATTAATGGAAATTCACGGCATGGATGAAAAGCGTGCAGCCGCTTTAATTATGAAAGCGCGCGAACCTTGGTTTGCAGACGAAAACTAAGTCTAGCAATCCAAACACGCATCAAGAATATTGAACGAATTTAACGGGAACTGAGACAAATTTATGGCTGAAGTAACTGTAAGTGAACTCGCCAAGTCTGTAGGGGCTTCTGTCGATCGCATACTGGCCCAAATGAAGCAGGCCGGCTTATCACACCAGAATTCAGACGAGATGGTGTCCGACGAAGAGAAGCAAACGTTGCTGGCTTTTTTAAAGTCCAGCCACGGTGAATCCGCGGATGCGCCTAAGAAAATCACCTTAAAACGTAAAACCACAACGACGTTAAAAACTGGATCTGGCGCTTCGCGCAAAACGGTTAACGTTGAAGTTCGTAAAAAGCGAACGTATGTGAAACGTGAAGAGGCTTCTGAGGACGACGCCGATACAGGCGATCAGTCCATCTCAGAAACTGAGAGCATTGTGCCTGAAACCGGTACAGCCGAATTAACAGTTGATGCTGTACCTGTAGTGGAGACTGTAGAGCCTGTTGTTGAAGCTGACATTGAGCCTGCTGAAGAAGTGGCAGCTGCAGAGGTTGAGCCGGAGGCTCCGCCTGTGGTTGAAGTGATTCGGCCTTCGTATACCGATGATGCAGAAATGTTGCGCCAAAAAGCCGCTCAAGCTCGTCGTAAGGCTGAGCAAGATGCCGTCGAAGCTAAGAAACTCGCGCAGGAAAAACGTAAAGCTGAGCAAGTAGCTGCGGCAAAACCGGCTGCAGCTCCAGCGAATATACCAGCAGCTCCCGCATCAGTTGATGAGCGTAGTAAGCATGGTCATCCGAAGAAGCTGAAAACTAAAGCTGAAATTGAAGTTGACGAAGAAGAAGCGAAAAAGCACAACAAGAAAGCGGGTAAAGCCGTTAAGAAAGTTGCTGCTCCGAAAAAAGCTGCTTCTGCGTTGGACTATGTGGAAGATAAAGAAGAAATTGAAGAGGTTATTCATTCGCCGAAGAAGCGTCGAATGGGTGGCTCATCAGGTTCGCGTCCTGTTATTAAGGTGAAAAATCAGCATGGCTTTAAGAAGCCAACCAGTAAAATCACCTATGACGTTGAAATTCCTGAAGAAATTAGTGTGTCTGACCTCGCTCAGCGCATGAATGTTAAAGCCGGTGAAGTGGTTAAGCAGTTGATGAAACTGGGCACTATGGCCACGATCAATCAGTTGATTGATCAGGACACCGCGCAATTGGTAGTAGAAGAGCTGGGCCACAAAGTTGTACTGGTAAGCGGCGATGCCGTTGAAGTTAAGCTTCGCGAGCAAGTGGCTACTGATGACGGTGCAGTAATGGTCGATCGTGCACCTGTTGTGACGGTGATGGGCCATGTCGATCACGGTAAAACTTCGTTACTTGATTACATTCGGGAGTCTAAAGTCGCTTCTGGCGAAGCCGGTGGTATTACGCAGCATATCGGTGCCTATCGAGTGAGAACTAGTCATGGTGAGCTCGCATTTTTAGATACCCCTGGGCACGCAGCATTTACGGCTATGCGAGCGCGTGGAGCTCAATGTACCGACGTGGTAATTCTTGTTGTAGCGGCAGATGATGGCGTAATGCCTCAAACAGAAGAAGCTGTTCAGCACGCTCGAGCAGCGGGTGTACCGCTGGTTGTTGCCATTAATAAAATGGATAAAGAAGCCGCCGATCCAGAGCGAGTCAAAAACGAACTTTCAGCGAAAGACGTTATACCCGATGATTGGGGTGGTGATACTCAGTTTATCCCTGTCTCTGCTCATACAGGAGAGGGCGTCGAAGCATTGTTGGAGGCTGTTGCCTTACAGGCAGAGCTGCTTGAGCTTAAAGCGCCTTCAGATGTTCCTGCTCGCGGTGTTGTGATTGAATCTAGAATGGATAAAGGTCGCGGTGTTGTAGCGACGGTTCTTGTCCAAGGCGGCATGTTAAGCGGCGGAGATATTTTGCTGGCTGGACAAAGCTTTGGCCGTGTTCGTGCTATGACGAATGAGTTCGGTGTGAAGATCACCGAAGCAGGCCCCTCTACGCCGGTTGAGTTGTTAGGATTAGATTCTCCTCCAGAAGCGGGCGATGAATTTTTAGTTGTTCCTGATGAGCGCAAAGCGCGCGAAGTTGCTCAGTTCCGTGCAGAGAAAGAGCGTGGCGAAAAGCTGCAACGCCAACAAGCTGCGAAGCTAGAAAATATGTTTGCAGGTATGGGCAGCGACGAGAAAAAAATATTACCAGTTGTGCTTAAGACCGATGTGCGCGGTTCATTAGAAGCCATTCAGGCTGCGTTGATCGATATGGGTAACGAGGAAGTTCAGGTTACCTTGGTTGGCGGTGGTGTTGGCGGAATTACTGAAAATGACGTAAACCTAGCGCTTACCTCAGGTGCGATTATTGTGGGCTTTAACGTACGAGCGGATGCTTCTGCGCGTAAGCTGGCCGAGTCCGAATCAGCTGAAATTCGGTACTACAGTATTATTTACCAATTGATCGATGAGGTTAAATCAGCCTTGTCAGGCATGCTTGACCCCGAGCGTGTTGAAGAGATTGTCGGTATCGCAGATGTGCGCGACGTTTTCCGTTCACCAAAGTTTGGTCAAGTGGCCGGTTGTATGGTTACGGAAGGTTCGGTTCAGCGTAATAAGCCTATCCGCGTTTTGCGTGAAAATGTTGTTATTTTTGAAGGTGAGCTTGAATCGTTACGTCGCTTTAAAGACGATGTTAGTGAAGTTCGCAACGGTACAGAGTGTGGTATCGGGGTGAAAAACTACGATGTGAAAGTCGGCGATCAAATCGAAGTCTTCGATGTTAAAGAGGTAGCGAGAGAGCTGTAATGCTTTCTCAACTCTTCGAGAAATACTGAAATGCCAAGAGAATTTAAACGCTCCGATCGAGTAGCTGATGCGCTTCAGCGTAGCCTCGCGAATTTTATTCGTACGGAAATACGTGACCCACGCGTAGGAATGGTCAATGTTAATTCGGTTTCTGTGAATCGAGACATGGCTAACGCAAAGGTTTACGTTACCGTTGTTGGTGCTGAAACGGACGAAGAAGCTGAAGCGTCGGTTGCCATTTTAAATAAAGCGTCCGGTTATTTACGTAACTTGATTGCGAAAGATTTAATGCTTCGAATGACGCCAAAGTTACAGTTTTTTTACGATTTTACCGCTGTACATGGTCAGCAGTTATCGAGCCTTATCGATCAAGCGGTTGCAGAAGATAACGCGCATCACTCTGATGATAGTGGTAAAGAGGAATAAATTTTGGGGCGTAGACGTAGATTTGGTCGTCCTATTAGCGGGGTTCTTGTAGTCGATAAGCCCGCTGGCGTTACCTCTAACGATGTTGTTCAACGCGCAAAGCGGTTGTTTTATGCCAATAAAGCGGGCCACACCGGTGCGCTTGACCCTCTTGCTACGGGTGTTTTGCCTCTTTGTTTTGGGGAAGCCACCAAGTTTTCTCAGTACCTCCTAGACTCTGATAAAGGCTATATCAGTACGTATCGATTTGGCTTACAGACGGATACTGCCGATGCAGACGGCCAAGTGATAGCCGAGGTTGATGCAAGCAAGTTAACAGCTAAAGCCGTTGAGAAAGCAATCGCTCACTATCGTGGCGATATCAAACAAATCCCACCTATGTATTCTGCTCTGAAGCGCAATGGCCAGCCTTTATATAAATTGGCACGCGAAGGTATAGAGGTTGAGCGCGAAGCTCGCCCCGTCACTATTTATAATTTCGAGCTTCTTGATTTTCGCCCAGGCCAATACGCCGAGGCGGATGTGCGCGTGGAATGCAGTAAAGGTACTTATATTCGAAGTTTAGCGGAAGATATCGGGCGGGATCTGGGCGTCGGTGCCCATGTTCAATCGTTACGACGTATTCAGGCTGGTCCGTTTATGGAAGCTCAGGTGTTAAACCTTGATGATATTGAAGCTGAGCGTGGCGATGACCGCGCCGAAACGCTGGATCATCACCTGCTTCCAACAGACGCGCCAGTGGCCGAAATGCCCGCCTTGACGCTTGATGAGCACAGTGGCTTCTATTTTTTGCGAGGTCAAGCGGTTATCAATAACGAAGTCTACCAGTTGGGAGACGAAGGTGATAAAGTGCGCGTCTTCCAGTCAACTGGTGAATTTTTAGGCGTTGGCGAAATTACAGATGATAGCCGAGTGGCACCAAGCCGCTTGGTGGCTCAGCCCTAGGGTTGGGGCCTATTCCTCAATGAGAGGGAAGGTGACAAAAGAGTTGCTTTAAACGGCAAACCGACCTACCTGTAAATATGCACGGGGCAGGCCGGAACTACGCTGTATTACTCGTGAAAACGGCGAATACAGATTCGGCATATTGATAAAAAAATGAGGAGTTTCTCATGGCACTAAGTGCTCTAGAAAAAGACGCAATCGTAAAAGAACATCAAACCTCTGAGACCGATACTGGTTCTCCAGAAGTTCAGGTTGCATTGCTAACCGCTAATATTAATAAATTGCAGGGTCACTTTGCTGACCACAAGCAAGACCACCACTCACGTCGTGGTTTAATCCGTATGGTTAACCAGCGTCGTAAGTTGTTGGATTACCTGAAAGGTAAGAATGTTAGTCGTTATGCAAGTTTGATCCAGAAGTTGGGTCTACGCCGTTAAGCGGTGATGTACCTAAGTGCCCGCCTTGTGCGGGCACTTTTACTTTCTGCTCTTTGGTTTCTTTGTCTTACTCTGCTACGAAAAAGAATTTATTTATTTTCCCGTGGTCTGAATTCTACGTTGTTACGGGGTGATGGATGAATGCGAAACCTTCGGATAGCGAACGGTTTTGAATTTGAAGGTAATTGAAAAATAAAGCGCAATGGGGCGCTTCAAACATTAAGGATAAGTAATGAATCCGGTAATTAAAAAATTCCAATATGGTAAAGATACTGTCACTCTCGAAACGGGCCGCATTGCTCGTCAAGCGACAGGTGCTGTTATGGTGAGCATGGGTGAAACCCGTGTTTTGTGTACAGTTGTTGGTGCAAGAGAAGCGAAAGCAGGTCAAGACTTCTTCCCGCTCTCTGTTCATTATCAAGAAAAAGCCTATTCTGCGGGCAAAATTCCTGGCGGGTTCTTTAAGCGAGAAGGTCGTCCATCTGAGAAAGAAACACTGACTTCTCGGTTAATCGATCGACCTATTCGTCCTTTATTCCCGAACGGGTATATGTGTGAAGTACAGGTTGTTTGTACTGTTATTGCGGCCGAGAAAGCCGTTGACCCAGATATTGCCGCTATGATCGGTACGTCTGCAGCATTGGCGATATCAGGTATACCCTTTAACGGCCCTATAGGCGCTGCTCGCGTGGGATACACCCAGAGCGAAGGCTATATTCTTAACCCAGAGTACGCGGCATTAGCGGATTCTGAGTTGGACATGGTTGTTGCGGGTACTCGTGACGCGGTACTCATGGTTGAATCTGAAGCCAATGAGTTGCCAGAAGATATTATGTTGGGTGCCGTACTGTATGCCCATCAAGAGTTGCAAGCGGTTGTTCATGCGGTTGATGAGCTGGTACGTGATGCCGGTAAAGAACGTTGGGAATGGTCAGCACCGGCTGTCAATGAAGAGCTTCAAGCTGCTGTATTGCGTGGCTTCGAGGATTCTATCGGCGTTGCTTACCGCATTATTGATAAACAAAAACGTTACAACCGTTTAAGTGAACTGCGTACACAAGCGATTGCTGAGCTTGTAACCGCAGATTCTGACGTTAAAGCTGATGACGTACAAAAGCTATTTGCAAAGATTGAAAAGCAGATTGTACGTAGCCGTGTTGTGGCTGGAGAGCCTCGCATTGATGGTCGTGACAGTAAAACTGTTCGCGGCCTTCAGGTAGAAGTTGGCGTATTACCTAAAGTACACGGTTCTGCATTATTTACGCGGGGTGAAACCCAAGCTTTGGTAGTTGCTACCTTAGGTTCCGCGCGAGATGCACAAATCATTGATGCCCTTGAAGGTGAGCGTAAAGATAACTTTATGCTGCATTACAACTTCCCTCCTTACTCAGTAGGTGAATGTGGCCGTATGGGCGGCACCGGGCGTCGGGAAGTTGGTCATGGCCGATTGGCTCGCCGTGGTGTTGCTGCGATGTTACCTTCGTCGGATGATTTCCCGTACACGATGCGTGTGGTTAGTGAGATTACAGAATCAAATGGTTCAAGCTCAATGGCTTCCGTGTGTGGTACGAGTTTGGCATTGATGGACGCGGGTGTACCGTTGAAGGCGCCTGTTGCCGGTATCGCTATGGGTTTGGTTAAAGAAGAAAACGGTTATGCCGTATTAACCGATATCTTGGGCGATGAAGATCACCTTGGCGATATGGACTTTAAAGTAGCTGGTACTACCGATGGTATTACTGCGTTACAGATGGATATCAAAATTGAAGGCATTACCGAAGAAATTATGGAGACAGCGTTAGAGCAAGCTATGCACGCGCGTTTACATATTCTTGCTGAAATGAATGCTGTGATTGCAACGCCACGTTCGAAGTTGTCGGACAACGCACCTCAATACCACACGATGAAAATTGATCCCGATAAAATTCGCGATATCATCGGTAAAGGTGGCGCTACCATACGCTCAATTACCGAAGAGACCGGCGCAACTATCGATATTGATGATGATGGCACGGTGAAGATTTACGGTGATGACGGCGATAGTCTTGCGGGCGCGATCACTCGCATCGAAGAGATTACAGCAGAAGCAGAAATCGGTGCTACTTATCAAGGTAAAGTTGTACGTATTGTTGATTTCGGCGCGTTCGTGAACTTCTTGCCAGGCAAAGATGGTTTGGTCCACATTTCTCAAATCGCTCATGAGCGAGTGCAGAATGTGACAGATTATCTGAGTGAAGGTCAAGACGTAGATGTTAAATGTTTGGATATTGATCAGCGCGGTCGTATTAAGCTTTCTATCAAAGAGTTGTTGCCTAAGCCTGAAGTAGAAACTGGATCTGACGACGCTTAATACGTTAAGCTTCATCTGCTAAAACAAGCCCGCAACTGCGGGCTTTTTTCTGTTCATTTAAAAAGGTTTACAGCGTAGTGTCTCGATTGTTTTGTGCGTTTTTTTTATGTCTCCTGCTGCCTGCGGTGCAAGCAGAGGATTTGCCGAAGGTTGAATTGGGTATTGGTTTTGCGGCACAGCACTTGCGCGATTATAGGGGCGCGGATGAGAGCCAGACTCAGGCCCTTCCCTTCCCTATTCTTATTTATCGTGGTGATCGCTTTCAGGCTGATAAAGACGGTATTCGAGGTCTCTTTTTAGAAGGTGAGGGTTGGGAATTGAATTTTAGTGCTGAAGCGGCGCTAAATGGTGGAAGTGACGAAAATACTGTGCGTGCGGGCATGGAATCACTTGATTCGGCCGTTGAGTTTGGCCCGTCGTTAAATTTTAATCTCACCGGTGAGGATTTCGATCACGGGTGGTCGCTGCGACTACCCTTAAGGGCCGTATTTGCGGTTGATCTCACGGATAAGAATATTGAGCCTATAGGTTTCAATGCAAACCCCAAAATAACCTACCGTAAGCCCGCACTATGGCGTGGCTGGAACAGTAAGGTAGATCTGGGTCTTCTCTGGGGCTCGGACGACTACCACGACTATTATTATAGTGTTGCACCCGCCATGGTTACGGCAGAGCGCACGGCCTATGATGCGGCAGCCGGTTACAGTGGTAGCTATTTCAAATTTAGTTTAAAGAAACGTAGGGGCCAATTGTGGTATGGCTGGAACCTTCGCTATGATAATCTCAGTGCAGCTGTGTTCGACGATAGTCCGTTAGCCGTAACACCGCATTATTTTTCAACAACGTTAGCAGTAGGTTGGTTCTTTTGGTCAAGCGACTAAGGTGTTGTGATGAAATTCAGTGAGTCAGAAGTTCGTGTGCTAGGTGTATTAATAGAAAAAGCGGTTACAACACCCGATCAATACCCGTTGTCGCTCAATGCTTTAACAACGGGCTGTAATCAAAAAACAAATCGAGAGCCTGTGGTTGAATATTCCGATACCCAAACGCAATCGATTATTGACGAGCTGATAAAGAAAAGTCTCGTAAGTGAAATGCGCTTGGGTGGACGAGTTCCGAAATATCAGCATCGATTTTGCAATACTGAATTTGGTGAATATCATTTTAATGCCCAAGAGCTTGGCGTGATTTGTGTGTTGTTTTTGCGAGGCGCACAAACGCCGGGAGAGCTTCGAACAAGAACAAATAGACTGTGTACCTTTAGTGATGTAACTGAGGTTGAGCAGATTTTGTCTGGCCTTATTAACCGTGATGGGCTTCCCTACGTTAAGCAGTTGCCAAGAGAGGCAGGGCGTCGCGATAGCCGGTATCGTCACTTGTTTTTGGAATCAGATACCATCGACGATACCCCTCTCAAGGGTGCAGCGAGAACGTCTGGCGCGGCGGTTGTAGATGTGCCGGCGACGGCAGTAGAAGATGTTGCAGCAGACACTCTATTGGATCGGATAGAAATGTTAGAGCTGACGGTCGAAGAGCTACAGCAACAAATTATATCGCTGCAGCGTAACGTTAAAGATTAAGCTCGACGCTCATTGCCGTATGCTCGCGTGAGCCTTTTAACGATTACTGAGCAATACTTTTCTTGAATGTTTTTAAATAGTTAATAATATCCAAAGATTCATACATCCACTGTACTTTCCCATTGCCATGCTCTATACGTAAAGCTGGCACTTGTGTTTTACCACCTTGCGAGCGAAGTAACTGGCGCGCGTCATAGTCGCTAGCAACGTTAGCTCCACCAATTTTTATTTGCATGGTATCCAACGCACGGTAAACCCGCATGCAGTAGCCACATGTTGGGCTGTGATAAAGTGTGAGATGGTCGAACGGTTGATTGCTGGCTGTCATAAAACTCTCCGATAACGTGGCGCTTAATGCATTATATCCTTAGATGTAAATCCGTTACACTGCGAAGCTTCCTAAACGTTTGATAAGAATAATTTATGAGCTTTCGATATCGAGATAGTGCGCTTTCTACGGATGAAAGAGTACGTGATCTTTTGCCGCGTATGACGCTAGAAGAAAAAGTCGGTCAAATGATCCAATTGGCGGCACTAGAGGGGGACCACGAAAATTTTCTCCAGCGTTACCATATTGGTTCCTATCTACATGCCGTAGGCGATGATGTTACTCGATTACAGGCGTTAAATGAAAAACGCTCTAGGCTCAATATTCCACTCATTTTTGGTATCGACGCGATTCATGGTCACTGTTTAGAGGATGACACCACGGTTTTTCCGGTGCAGTTAGCGTTGGCCTGTACGTGGAACAAGGATTTACTCACCGAGGTGGGTAAAATAACGGCAAATGAGGCGAGGGCGAGCAACCTTCATTGGACCTTCTCGCCAGTGCTGTGCATCGGGCGTGACCCACGTTGGGGAAGAACCAGTGAAACCTTTGGGGAAGACCCAACGTTAATTGCGCTCTTGGCTGATGCACTGGCTACTGGCTATCAGACGGCGGAGTACCCGTTAGCGGCTTGTGCGAAACATTACGCCGCCTACGGGGAAACCTCGGGAGGGCGTGATTCATCCGATGCTCATATTTCCGAGCGTGAAATGCGAAACGTGTTTTTGCCGCCCTTTGAGCGTGTTGCAAAAAACGGCTGTAAAACGTTTATGGCGGGTTATCAGTCCCTTAATGGTATTCCCTGCTCAGCGAATACGTGGTTGATGAATACCGTACTTAGGGAGGAATGGCAATACGAGGGGGTTGTGGTAACAGACTGGAATAATTGCGGGCAAATGTTAACGCTTCAAAAAGCCGCGCGATCAATGGAAGAGGCAGTTGCACTATGCTTAGATGCGAGCAACGATATATTTATGTCCACGCCAGAGGTTTATGATATTACGCTGGCATTGGTACGAGAAGGACGAGTTTCCGAAGCGCGAATCGACGAAAGTGTTGAGCGTATTTTAAGGTTGAAATTTGATTTGGGGTTGTTTGATCAAGCTAAAAACCCGAATCGACAGCAGTTACTCTCCGATACGGCTCGTTGGGAAACGTCTCTCGAGGCGGCGCAACAATCACTTACCCTAGTTAAAAATTCCGGTGTATTACCTCTCTCGCAAACGCCTAGAAAAATAATGTTGGTGGGTGATAATGCGGATAACGTATTAAATCAATTAGGTGATTGGTCGTTCATCCCGGGCATGGCGGCGTATACCGATACAAAAACTCATCGGGCAGATACTGTAACGTTAAAAGCCGCTCTAGAGGCAGCGAGTGCCGAGCATGAGTGTGAAATACAGTTTTTTGGTGACGATTATTGCGGGCCTTTTTGCGAGAACCCCGTAGCGCAATCATTTATTCAGCAAGCCGCATCGGCAGATTTAATTATTTTTTGTGCCGGTGATGCACTTAAACAATATGGTGAGTTTCACGATAGAGCAGATCTAGAATTACCGGGCAATCAAAATACAATTTTTGACGCGTTGTATCAAACCAAAACGCCCATTGTCAGCGTTATGGTCATGAGTAAGCCTCATTGCATTAATGCCGTCGTCGAAAAATCGAGTGCGGTTATTATTGCTTTTAATCCTGGGGCTAAAGGCGGTACAGCGCTTACGCAATGCCTGTTTGGGGAATTAAATCCGTCTGGTCGATTACCGATCAGTTTTCCTCGCCACGTTGGGCAATTACCGGTTTATTACAATCAGGCTCCCGGTTGGCATGCTGCTATCTCTCCCCATTACGATGGTATTTCTCGGTATATTGATTTACCTGAATCACCATTGCTGGCATTTGGAGAAGGGCTAAATTACAGCGTTATTCAATACGGTGAGGCGTCTTTATCTTGCGCGCACGTCACGGCGAAAGCACCTGCAACCTTAACGTTAGAGTTGAGGAATTCTAGCGAGCGCGATGCGGTTGAAATTGTTCAGTTATATTGCAGTTTGTGTATTCCTGGTGTTACGAGCCCAATCAAAAAGCTTTTGAGTTTTAAGCGGGTATCGATAGCCGCGGGTACAACAAGGATAGTGACGTTCAGTATCGCTCAGGACGATTTTATCGTATGGGATAAGGATATGAAGCAGACGGTATGTTCTGGCGAGGCGGAGCTGAAAGTTGGGAAAAGTAGTAAAGATTGTGATCTTCAATCTTTACTACTTTGCGTTGCATGCTAGCGGTTAACGCGTGTTAGCAGCGGTTACCATTTTAACGTCTTTTGGATGTAAGCTACTAATTCTTGGCTCATTTTGGCGTGTTGTGGCCCCGTTGGGTGAGCATCACATTCGTCACCAGGAAAGTGGCTAGCGTCGAAAACATGTACTCTCTCGTTGTCAGCGAGCTGTTTCGTTTGGTGAAGATAACGGCGTAACACGGTGCGTTGTGGTCGGGCTTCTTCTCCGTCACTTACAATAGCGCCATCGGTTAAAACAATCTCGGCTTTCGGGTGGTCAGCGAGCAGCTTTTTAACGAAGGTGACATATGCTGGAACGAATGCGTCTGCGGTAGGTAAAGGCCCAATGCCCAAACTGAAGTCATTTGTGCCGAGCGATACCACAATTAAGTCTGCAGGATATGCGGCGTGTTTCCACTGTGTCCCGTTATCTTGTGCGATGGTTAGTTCGTAAAAATCGGGCCCATTAATTTCATTGGTATTGCCATTCCAGCTGCGAATGAGCCCGCGACCGCCATAGCATACTAATTGCACCTGAGCGTTCAGAGCTTCGCCTGTCAGCCATCCATAAGATCGATGTGCATTCCACCAGCTAGTGTCTTTCTCACAAGCTTGGGCGCCGTCTCTATTGGCGCCTTCTCCACAGGTTACCGAGTCGCCAATAACCAGTATCTTTCGTTCGGGAAGCGCAGGGGCTGGAAGAATATCACCTTCAGATAAAATGAATTGATTTAGTGTGATGGTGCCATGCCATGTTTCCGAATGGTGAAGTAACTCTACAACTCTAGATTCATTCGTATCTTGTGCGAACAGAGATAAAGTAGAAGCATTTTTAAGTAATTTTAGTTTCTTTATCTCGCCGCCATCAATACGCACGGCTATATAGCTATCGCTGCCTGTGCTCTTGATATTAACACCAAGGTGCTTTGCATTGGTTGTAAGGCGGAATCCAACGCCGGGATAGCCAAAAGACGCACTTCCATCTTTATTGAATTGCATTCGACCGATCGGTTGAAGCCGGTCGTCATTTGCAGGAATTACGGTTGTTTTCATACTAATGTGATTGTCCGCATTGCAGTTTAAACTGGTGAGCATACACAGGGCTATTATCCAAGTTGTTGCCACCACTGTTGTCCAATTAGATGTGTTCATAGTCGATTTCTAACCTTCGGCCGTTAGGGGTTGCGAGTTGTAGGCTGCATGAATGAATCTACGATAGGGCCCAGTTTGGTCGCGAGAAGCGCATAACCGTCATTGCTGGGATGGAGGTAATCGGACATCAAAGATTGTGGAATGTTACCCCGTTCATTAATAAACAGCGATCCAAAGTCATAGTAAAAAATAGTTTGGTTATCGTTTAGCTGCGCAATAAGTTGATTGGTCTTCGCCACTTTAACTCGGCTCTCGCTTGTTGCGAGATGGTCAAATGGATACACCCCAATGAGTAATATTTTAGTGCTAGGGAAGGCGGTTTTAAGCTCGTTAATAATACCGGTTACCCCTTCGGCTACCTGCGAAGGTGTATGGTGACTGTGCCCGAAATTATTGGTACCTATCAGTAATACCGTGAGTTTGGGGTTGAGGTTACCTGATTCTCCATTGCGCAAACGCCATAAAACGTGTTGTGTTTGGTCGCCGCCAATCCCAAAGTTAGCGGTCTTATATTGTCCAAAAGTCGCGTCGAAGATTTGTTGATTCTCTCCCCAAGTCCACCCTTCTGTTATTGAGTCGCCTATAAAGAGTATGTCGGCATCCCCTTTCTCTGCTTGAGTGACATTGACGTCATGTTTTTGATGCCAGGTTGAAATGGACATCCATTCGAACTCGACCGTTCTTGGCGCGGCTGCAGTACTTGACACGGCTGCAGTACTTGACACGGGTTGGTGTGCGCAGCCTGAAAAAAGGGCAATGATCAAGATGTAGAGGGGTCCGAGCGCCATCAGTTGATTCGCGCGAGCAGTAAAGTACATAAGTAGCCTCGAGTTAGGTCGTTAATCGTTATAAGCTGGGTGTAGACGTCATTTTTTGTGATATTAGTTATAAACTATAGTCAATCACGATAGTAATTAGCGTTTGTTGACTCATTTTGTGAATAATAACCTCTGTAAACGCTGAGCGCATCATACCGGAATAATACTCCAAGAGATTGATGAGCTATAGTTACTAGATGCACTTGTTTCTAGAGTTTTAGTTTTATTGTGACTGGTCTGCGGCACTAATATGAACAACGCAAAAGGATACGCTCGTGTTAACGCAGCAACAACTTTCAGTGAACGCTGAAGACGCCACGATTACGCAATTTCCAACAAAGAGCCGAGCAAGCCTTCAAGCCTTTTTAGTTATTGTTGTGTTTTTATCGATTGCGGCTCCGGCAGTGATAACGGGTGGTTTTTTGATCTATGAAAACTACCAGCGCACTATTGAGCAAGAAAGTCAGGCCGCGGCTGGAAGTTATGCTGACTTGCTGCAGGCGGGCATGACCATGCCGCTTTGGAATGTGGCACCGTCGCTAGGTGAACCTTTACTTGATACGGTAAAAATTGATCCTTCGGTGCTAAGAATTGTTGTTCAGGGGGTCGACGGCGAAACGTTTCTCCAATATGAAAAAGACGAAACCAGTGCTCTAGAAGAAAGCTTAGAAATTGTGCGCAATATTGCGTTTGAGGGCGAGAGACTGGGTTCTGTTTCACTCATGTACAGTTTAAAGGCGGCTAGGCAGCGATCGGCTGCCGATTCACAGCTATTGCTTACCATCATTATTTTTCAGTTAATATTCTCGCTTGGCGTATTAAGTTATTTCCTTCGTCAGCGTGTTGTGCGGCCGTTGACGGCCTTGGAAAAGGCTGCAGGTGGTATTGCCGGCGGCGATCTACGCACCGCTATACCGGTATTGCAAAACGATGAATTTGGTCGGCTTTCTAGACAGCTTGAAATCATGCGGGGCTCGTTGGAGCAAGCGTTCACCACCTTGGAAGAACGAGTAAAAGAGCGTACAGCAGAATTAGTCGATTTGAACAAGGAGCTGAAAGGCACTCTGGATAAACTGCAGCAAGCGCAAGGCAATCTCGTTCAATCTGAAAAACTTGCGGCGTTAGGGGCTTTAGTCGCGGGTGTAGCGCATGAACTTAATACTCCTCTCGGGAATGGCCTAACGGTGGCGTCGTCCTTGTATGATTCCACCCGGCAGATTCACCGTCAGTTTAGCGAAGGTATTACACGCACCGAACTTGAGAATTACTTGAGTGATATGGATGAAGGGTCACACCTCGTGGTGGCCAGCTTAGAGAGAGCTTCTGAGTTGGTCAGTGGCTTTAAGCAAGTGGCGGTCGATCGTACTAGCGCGCAGCGCAGAGAGTTTAAATTGGCGGAAATGCTAGCCGAAACGAAAATGACAATGTCGCCGCTTTTTAAGCACACGCCTTATAAAATACGTATTGACGTTCCCGAGATGATTCTAATGAATAGTTATCCTGGCCCGTTGGGGCAAATCATCACCAATCTTATGAACAATGCTTTGATTCACGCATTTGATGATCGTGATCATGGTGAAATAGATATAGTGGCTCAACCGAGCCCGATTGGAGGGGAAGCTGGGGTTCGCCTTACTATTTCCGATGATGGGCACGGTATTCCAGAGGAAAATTTAAGTAAAATATTTGATCCTTTTTTTACAACGAAACTCGGAGAAGGGGGAAATGGGTTGGGGATGCATATTGTGCACAATATTGTTACTGGTGTGCTGGGCGGCAATATTGACGTCGAATCGCAGTTAGGCAAAGGCACTTGCTTTACGATCTCTATCCCTCTTCAAGCGCCGCAATCGAGCATGGCAAAAAGTGATATAGAACAAGGTGATGCATTTCATGGCTAATGAACCAAGTGAAAAAAACGATATGATGGAATTTCTCGACGATAAACCGTCGACGGAACAGGAAGGCCTCATATCAAAACCCAGTGTGTGGCGTATCTTGATCACGGATGATGAGCAAGACGTACATACCGCTACAACGTTTGCATTGCGTAATACTCGTATTCTTGGCCGTTTTACACGCGAGTTCTGCGCGCGAAACTATCGACATTTTAAATAAGTATCAGGATATTGCGGTTATCATGCTAGATGTCGTAATGGAAACGCCGAATGCGGGTTTAGATTTGGTGGCGATAATAAGAGAGGAATTAAAAGTAACGGATTCTCGTATTATTCTTCGAACGGGTCAGCCCAATCAGGCGCCCGAAATTGAAGTGATTCGTGATTATGATATTAATGATTACAAACTTAAATCCGAATTAACACAAAGTAAGTTATATGCCGCATTAACTACCGCCGTGCGCTCTTACAAACAAATACGTATGATCGAAGCGGGCAAAAAAGGCCTCGATATGATCGTGCGCTCGAGTGCCGAGCTGCTCAGCAAAAATGGATTAAATGCGTTCGCCCAAGGTGTGATTATTCACTTGTCAGGTTTGCTAAGTGTGCCACCAGAAGGTCTGATTTGTGTGCGTCGTAACGATAAACGGCGTGAGGGGCAGCCCGAAATAATTGCTGCAGCGGGACACTACTGTGTCTTGATAGACAAGCCGTTATCGGATTTAAACGAGGAGCATGCTCGCCACTTGCTGGAATCAAGTTTAGATTCTCGCTCAAACGTATACGACAAATTTGGTCTTGCACTTTATTTGGGAAGTAGTGCGCGTGGCGATATGAGCTGTTACGTTTCAAGTGCAACGCAGCTAGATGAAATTGACCAGAGTTTATTGGAGTTGTTTTGTACGAATATTTCCATATGTGCGGATAATTTAACACTGCTAGAACAACTGAGCAATTATGCGTATATAGATGAACTTGTTGGTTTGCCTAATCGAAACGCATTAATTGAAAAAATTCAAACGACGCTAGAGAACGGTTCTCGTGCGGGTTACTTGTTGGCAATAGGGGATATCGATAATTTTGCCGAAATTAATGCTTCACTTGGGCAAAAATATGGTGACAGGCTCTTACAAGCTGTGGCTAAACGCTTGTTAAAACGTTTTCCTGATCCTTGTGTTGTGGCGAGAGTTGGCGGCGATACTTTTGCTATATTCGGCCCCGACACACATCTGAAACCCGAAAATGTATTAGTTCCTTTTTTAACGGAATTCGATATTTCGGGTGAAGAACAAATGATCTCTGTTACAGCGGGTATTGTGCCGTTAGACGAAGTTGACGGTGCTGCTTCGGAAGCGATTAAAGACGCAAGCATAGTGTTGAAAATGGCCAAAACACATAGCCGTGGAGAAGTCATTCGTTTTAACAGTGCCATGATTGAAAATGCAAAAGATCGCTTAGAGTTACTGAAAAATTTACGCACGGCCTTCGATATGGAACGGCTAGTGCTTAATTATCAGCCGAAATTATGTTTGGAAACGGGGCGTACGTTGGGCGTTGAAGCATTGTTGCGCTGGCCGGTTGATGACGGCGAATTTGTTCCGCCGGGCCACTTTATTCCGCTGGCGGAACAGTCCGGTTTAATTGTTAGGCTAGGCGAATGGATTTTGCATACAGCGCTGATGGAGCTACAAGAATTAAAACGAAATGGCTGGGACGATATTCATATGAGCGTGAATCTGTCTGTCGCTCAATTACAGCATCCGGCAATGATGAAAACACTAAAACGCGTGTTAATAGAAACAGATGTAGAGCCCGGTATGGTCGATTTAGAAGTCACTGAGTCGGTCGCGATGAACGACGTAAGTAATAATAGTCAATTGCTAGAAGATATTAAGGCAATGGGTTTTCAACTTTCTCTAGATGATTTTGGTACCGGATTTTCATCGTTGAGTTATTTGCAAAAAATGCCCATAGACCGCTTGAAGATAGACCAGTCGTTTGTTCAGTCTTTTGATAAGGGTAATAGCGGTGAAATAGTGGAACTTATTGTGCACTTAGGGCGAACCTTGAATAAAAAAGTTATTGCCGAAGGCGTAGAAACTGAAGAACAGGCCGCGTTTTTGAAGTCGCTCGGTTGTGATGAGGTACAGGGCTTTTTATATGCCCGCCCCATGCCAGCGACAAAGTTACATGCATGGTTGAAAGAGCGAAATCATTAATTGACGTGTCGAGCCTTATGGATAGGGTTCGAGCGTAAAACGTACGGCCTGGCCCGGGCGCCGCTGGGCTAATTGATAGCAATCCGCAGTGTGTACACACCCTACTTTTGGGTAACCTCCAATGGTCTGCCGGTCGTTTAGCAATACGATAGGTTGGCCATTGGGCGGAATTTGAACGCTACCAAACGCAATCCCTTCCGATAAAATACCTTTGTGCCCCCATTCGATTGTTTTCCCTGCCAAGCGGTAGCCCATTCGGTTGCTGTTGGGGTGGACGGTATAGCAAGACTTGAGCAGTTGTTCTACTGCATGAGTGGTGAATTGATGGAATTGATAGCAGGGGTTTATACGCAGCACTAACTCTTTTGAGTAGTTAGGGGTAGCTCGCCAGCTAACGGTGCGGTTTAGGCCGTGATTGGGCTTGTTATGGTTGCGATCTGGCGTATACCAAAGGGAATCACCAACGGCTAATGTTCGTGTCGTAAAATCGTATTGGAGTGATTCGCAGCTCTCAAAAAAAAGCGCTGACTTAAAACCGCCATCGATGGCGAGGTATTGCCGCAACCCGGATGTTGGTATGGCGATATAAAGGGTATCGCCAGCGGCGACGTGTGTGCTACTCCAAGGAGGGATGAGCTTGTTACCAAGTTTTATCGTACTGATTGCGCCGCAAACAGCGATACGTGTGGCAGCCTTAAATGTAAGTGAAAATGGCCCAAAAGTGATTTCAATTGCCGCGGCAGTAGCGTGATTATCCAGAAGCCTATTGGCCCAATAATAGGCGTACGCATCGGCCGCACCTCCGCTACAAAGCCCCATCACCTGCCCTCCGCGCCTGCCTTTATCGGTTAAAAAACTATGCGCGCTAGTTTTGTTGACAACAGCTTCGGCGGCGTTATCTTTTTGTATAGCGTTCATTATCGGCTGCTTGCTTTGTAAGGGATCGAAATTTGATAGGCGTAATGGAATAGAACGAAACAGAGTCTCCCGTGGAAAACCGGAACGTGGAGCTACGATGTTTTAACTCGTCAGCTAGAGGCGGCAGAATAATATCGGGTGTTTTTCCGATTATCTGCCAGCCGCCGGGTGATGTTCGCGGGTAAATACCTGTTTGAGTTTCGGCTATACCGACACTGCCTGCAGGCACTGCACCGCGCGGCGTTGCATGGCGAGGTGTCGCTATCCGAGGATCTAGCGTGCCAAGATAGGCAAACCCCGGCGTGAACCCCACGGCAAAAATAGTGTAGGTAATAGCGGTATGCCGTTCGATAAGTTCGCGAGTCGTCATCTTGTGCAGAGCCGCCAACGGCACTAAATCCGGTGCAATATCGGGGTGATAGAATACGGGAATTCTATGATGTTTAGGGGCTACGATCGGATTGGCGTTATTTCGGTGGTGCGAGCGATTGGTCAATGTGTGGATGAGCTTGCGAACAAAGGCGTTGTAGCCAATCTCGTCATCGTCAAATTCCAGCATAATCGAATTGTTTGCCGGTATAAGCTCTTTTATATGAGAGCCCAATTGCTCCGCGATACTGTCACAGTAAGCTTTTATTCGCTCAAGGGTTTGAACGTTGGCCGTCGCACCATCGAAGGACAAGCGTAAACTGTTGTCGTTGAGGCGCTCGATACTTGGAGTAAGAGAGGTGTCGTGTTGACCGTGATATAGAGTCATGGCGAGATGGCCATGACTCTAGTTTTGGTAAAGACGTTGGCTAATGGCCAATAGTGAATCAACTGCGCTAGGCGTGTCACTGTGTACACAGAGCGTGTCGATGTGAAGTGGCAACCATAAGCCACTCTCTGAGTAGACACCCTTTTTGTGAGCGAGGTTTTCCGCTTGAGCAATTATGGCATCGGTGTTGGTTAACAGCGCGTTTTTTTGGCTTCTGGGAACGAGCAATCCTCCGTCGGTATAGGCTCTATCGGCGTAACCTTCAAACATAAAATAATGAGAAAATTGTTGGGCCACTTCAGTATTTTGTTCGTTATCAAGCGTGGCCTGTATCATGAGGGGTAGCGATGGATAATGAATTGAGCATGACTCCACAAGTGCATGGAGTACATCTTGGTTGCGCATCATATCGTTATAGAGGGCGCCATGTGGTTTGATGTAACTCATGTGTGTGCCTAGCTCAGAACAGATTGTTTCAAAATCATTAACTTGTTCGAGGAAGCTTTCTTGAAGTGACGCCCTGCTCATGGCTACGGATATACGGCCCATATTTTGTCGATCGGCGTAGCCCGGGTGAGCGCCCAATTTAACGCCATAATTGAGCGCTAATGATACACAGCGCTTCATTGACGTTTCATCCCCAGCATGTCCTCCACATGCAATGTTTGCCATATGTATGTGAGGCATAACAAGGGCGTCGACTTGGTCAAGCCCTTCACCGAGATCACAGTTTAACTTCATAGAGGTCAAAACCTTTTACTGCTGGCTGCTTTATAGGCTCACGAGTATCAGTATCCAGCCTGCTGCGGCCATTAATAGGGCGCCTTGCGCTTTCTGCCATGAGAAGCATCCGTATAAGTAGGCCAGTGGTGGTAAGAAAAGTGTCGTTAAACCCCACGCGTAGTCGTCTTCGAAAGAAACGAACAAAAGGTAGATCCAGCTGGCGAGTAGTAATGTTAAGCCAAACATCATAAACGTTGCGGATATAGAATCCATATCGAAGTCTCCTGTTCATACACAATAAAAGTAGGGCGTTTTTATGCCACTGTAATAGTGGGGCGTTGAGCTGCATGAGTCTAGCAGATGCTGTTTATAAATTACATTTCCAATAGAAAGGTTACTGGCCCGTCGTTAAGGAGCGAGACTTTCATGTCCGCGCCAAACTGGCCAGTTGCGACGGTTGCGTGCCGTTCATTTAAATAACCCAAAAATGTAGAGAATAATATTTCGGCTTCTTTTGGCGGCGAGGCACTGGAGAAACCGGGCCGTAAACCTTTGCGGGTATCGGCCGCGAGCGTAAATTGAGAAATAGCTAAGAGACCACCGCCAATGTCCTTAAGGCTTAAGTTCATCTTGCCGTCGGCGTCGGGAAATATGCGGTAGGCGAGTAGGCGGTCGGCCATTCGTTGAAGGATGGCGTCGGTATCATGCTTTTCAATTCCAATGAGTGCGAGGACACCTTGATCGATTTCGCCGACTAACGCATTGTCTACGTGAACGGATGCATGGCTTACGCGTTGAATTAAGACTTTCATTAATAGCTCTAAATCACAGTATATGGTCGGCAGAGTAACAAATTACGCTCACCTATACACCGTTTTGATTAGAGCGTACCTAGGTTACAATTCGTTGCATTCAACCTTAGAGAAAAAAATTATACTGGTGCCAGTATGAGCTTATATGAAGGATGGAAATAGAGCATGTTAGGCCTACATTACCCACCGGCGGAGAGTTAACGTGTACTGGATTAAACCTTTAAACTTTCACTACAGAGTGTTTTGCTTGATGTTCAACATCGGCATACTTGCCTGTGGCGTGCTGGTGATGCCTGCGTATGCTGAGACGGAGCCTGCCTGCTCGTCAGGCGCGGCGGGTTGTGTCGAGGTCGGTGAATGGGATATCAGTATTGGTTTCGGCATTGGTTTACGCAGTAATCCGTTAATAGATGGTGATGACCTGCCGTTATTTGTTCTCCCTGCCGTTCGTTATTACGGGGAACACTTCTTTATCGATACGTATACCGGCGGCTACACGTTTTACGACTCGGGTATGCATCAACTAAGCGCTGTGGCTACGATTGGGTTTGACCAACTCTATTTTAATACGCGTAATGTAGGCAGTTTGGTGGTGGATGCGGGCCCCATTTTAGGGTCAAGCAATAACACGTTAGAGGAAGACGAGTATCAGCTGGATATTGGTGGGATCACTGCCGGTGGTCGCGAAAGTAGTGATAACCTTGTACCCGAGTCAAATGAATCAAATGCTCCGCTAGAATCACCGGATTGGCGTGCCCCTATTGATATTGACCAACTTCACAATCGCAATACTGCTGTTTTCTCCGGTCTTGAATGGGCGTACTACGCCGAAAATTGGGACGGCAGTTTACAGTTGTTGCACGATGTAACGGCGGTTCATAAAGGGCAGGAAATTCGCGCAGCGTTGTCGCGAACGGGTCGTATCGTAAACGAGTTCATAGAATTGTCGCTTGGCTTTTCTTGGCAGAGTGCGGAATTACTACAATACTACTACGGTGTGGAAAAAGATGAAGTCGAGGATGAAGCGCTAGAATATTATGCTAGCGATGGTATTTCGCCTTTTGTGCGGCTGGATTGGCGGCGGAAGATTAAAGGCAATTGGTCGTGGCAAGCGACACTCCATAATCGATGGCTATCGCCGTCCATAAAAAATAGCCCGCTTTTGGATGAAGATAGTGTGCTTACCCTCTACGTAGGGGGGGTGTACCATTTTTAAAGGGTTATTTTGTCAAATAAACCTGAACGCTTTCGTTTGTTGGTTGGCGACCTTTTGTGTATGCGGCACTTTCTGTGCTGTAACGTGTAAAGCAGCCGAGGCGGCCGTTAACGAACCTTTAAACGCAAATCTTACGGTGGTTCCGCGTATTTGTGTTTTGTCGGAAACCGCAGAAAAATGTGAGCAGTTTATTCACTTGTCGTGGTCTACGCCGCATCAGCAAAATGTATGTTTATACAATGCCGCCGATCAGTCAATTTTAAAGTGTTGGGAACAGGTGCAGCAGGGCGAAATAGATATGCTTATCACCGTCGATGAGACGGTTAGTTTTGAATTACGAGATGCGCAAGATAACCTTATTGTTATCGCAAAAACTGAATTTAAAGTCATGCGCGACCAAAAACAATACCGCCGAAGTCGCCGGAATCCATGGAGTTTTTTCTAATGAGTCTCGTTTTACTAGCAGAAGACGACAAACGCCTTGCAGAGTTAGTAAAGGATTATCTTGAAAGTCACGGTTTTCAGGTGGTTGTGGAAGACGTTGGCCATACCGTTCCTCGCGCGGTGCAGTCTCTAGAGCCGGATATTGTCATTCTTGATGTAATGCTACCAGGCAAAGATGGCCTTACAATTTGCAAAGAAATTCGGCCGCGTTATGACGGCCCGATACTAATGCTCACCGCACGTGATTCGGACGCCGATCAAGTGTCAGGGCTTGAGTACGGGGCCGATGACTACGTCATTAAACCTGCCGAACCTAGAGTGTTGCTTGCTCGCATTCGCGCGTTATTGCGTCGATACCAGCAGCCAGAAGAAAAAGAGCAGGCTGAATTGTGTTTTGGCTCTTTAAATATTGTCGTTGCGTCACGAGAAGTCCGATTAGGTGAAAACGTGGTTGCACTGTCTAGCCACGAATTTGACATGTTGTTGACGTTTGCGAAGCAACCAGGGAAAGTGTTAAGCCGGGAATATTTATTTAATATTATTTACGGTAGGCCTTACGATGGAATGGATAGAACGATTGATGTTCGTGTGTCTCAATTGAGAAAAAAACTTGGCGACTGTTCCGATGATCCAACGCGATTAAAAACCATTTGGGGCCGAGGTTATTTATTTGTAGCGGACGCTTGGTAGCCAACACTAATGAATAGAGCGTTTGCGTCACTTTATCTGCTCATTATTTTCTCCATTATCGGTGTGGGGTGGGGTGTAGATAAACTATGGCAAAGCTATAACTCCGAACCTGAAGTGAATAGCTATGTTAATAGTTTAGTGAATTTACTTGAACGTGAATTGGAACAGGTTGTACCGGCGGCCTACGGCCAGCATGTTCGAAAGTTTGCTAATACCGCCCAGTTAGATGTGGAAATATTGAGAGCGGATGAGATTTCCGGTTCGAGCTTGGGGCAGCAAATATTGCTGGGCGATTTGGTAACCGTGACTGAAAGTTCTACCCTGATTGTAAGTTATAAACGTTTGCCTGGCAGCGATAGCGTTGTCAGTATCCGCCAAGAAATTGAAGTTGGCCACGAACAATATTTCTATCAGATATTGTCGGCTGTTTTTTATTTTTTAATTTCCTTGGTCATATTTTTTTGGGTATACCCGCTTTCCCGCGATCTAAGAATATTGCAAAAAAACACCCAAAAACTGGGTAGTGACGGAGTGCCTTCGGCCGTTGATATTGCACCGCATTCTACTGTTTTTACATTGGCCCAATCGCTTAATGGAATGTCTGAACGTATTCGTGCGCTCATTTCCACACACAAAGAAATGACTTATGCTGTTTCTCATGAACTTCGTACGCCTCTAGCAAGAATGAAATTTGCGTTGGAGATCGCCGCCACAATAGAAGATCGTAAAGTGCAGGCGCGAAAATTGACAAGCATTCGGCAGGATGTAAGTGAAATGGAGAGTTTGATTAACGGCTTGTTAACCTATGCGGGATTTGAGCAGGGTGTGACAAAGTTAAACTTAAAGCCCGGAGATTTGGGTGCACTTATTGCGGAAGTTGTGGCTGGGTGTAGGGTTGATGATATTGCCATTGAATATGATATTAATGATGAATTGAACGGGCAGGATGTCATGTGTGAATGGTATTTAGTGGAGCGTGCATTACATAATGTTATCACCAATGCTCAGCGATATGCACAGAGTAAAATTACCATTACGCTCGCGATCGACGAGAAAGATTATATTGTGCTCGTCGAAGATGATGGCCCGGGCATTCCTCTAGAAGATCGATCCCGAGTCTTTAACTCCTTCGTCCGGTTACGCCAAAATACTAATTTCGATAAAAGTGGTTTCGGTTTAGGTTTATCCATTGTCAGCCGAATAATGGAGTGGCACAACGGCAGAGCACACGTGAGAGAGTCGCAGTGGGGCGGTGCGTGCTTTGAGTTGCGCTGGCCGCAACCTTATGTTTTATAGCGGTTAGGCTTTTTAGCCCGACTGGTCGCCCTCACCAGAGAGGCGCATAGCCATTTCTTCGGTCGCTTTTATTAGCGCGTCTACAATGCTGGGTTCTCGTGAGGAGTGGCCTGCATCCCGCACAATGTGTAGTTCGGCTTCTTCCCATTGTTGGTATAGGGTAACGGCATTATCTAGAGGGCATACCATATCGTAACGGCCGTGAATAATTATTCCTGGAATACTGTTAATCGCGGGCATGTTATCGGTAATCTGGTGCGGTGTTAGGAAGGCGTTGTTGATAAAATAATGCGATTCAATTCTTGCGAGCGCAAGCGCAAGATGAGGTTCAGCGAAACTGTTCACCACATCGGGATTTGGTCTTAGTGTGGCGCAGCGTCCCTCCCAGGTCGACCATGCTTTTGCGGCCGACATTTTGGCTATTTCGTTACTGCTTGTGAGTTTCTCGTAGTACGCTGCTATCAAAGATCCTCGCTCGGCTTCTGCAATAGGGTGTATAAATTCTTGCCAGTAGTCTGGGAATATTCTGTCGGCCCCTTGTTGATAGAACCACTCTAAATCACGGTCTCGGCATAAAAATATGCCTCGTAATATCAGTCCCAATATGTTTTCAGGGTACGCTTGCGCGTAAAGTAAGCTGAGGGTGGACCCCCACGAGCCGCCAAAAAGCACCCAGCGATCGATATCGAGGTGTCGCCGTATCGTTTCGATATCCTCGATAAGGTGTTGGGTTGAGTTGTTCTCAAGTTCGGCGTGAGGGGTGCTTCGGCCAGCCCCCCGTTGATCAAATAAAATAATGCGGTATTTTTCGGGGTCAAAGAAACGTCGATCGTTCTTGCCGCAGCCGGCGCCGGGGCCACCATGAACGAAGAGCACCGGAATGCCATCACGCACACCGCACTCTTCGATATAGAGCGTGTGAATATCGTCGACCACAAGGTCGTGGCGAGCGTAAGGTTTTATCTCCGGAAACAGTATTTGCATGTCAGCCCCTGTTGTTTTTATGTTGTTGTTTATAGTGACTCGTTAAACAGTGCTATGGCGAGAAAACGCGCGCCATGACTCTAATTAATGCATAGAGTATCCTATTCATTCTAGTCTAATTTGTAGTGCCAGTATTAGGCATTATTGTTCGTTCGTAAGGAGAGAGTACGTGTCAAAATCACAGCGTTGTAATTGGTGTGGCGATGACCCTTTGTATGTTGATTATCATGACACTGAATGGGGTGTGCCTATATGGGATAGCCGAGCGCTATTTGAAAAATTGATATTGGACGGTGCACAAGCGGGGCTTTCATGGATAACGATTTTGCGAAAACGCGAGGGGTACCAAAAAGCATTTGATCGCTTCGACCCAGAGAAGATGGCACGATATACTGATAAAAAATTAGAAAGGTTAATGACCGATAAAAGCATTGTTAGGAACCGACTAAAGATTAAAAGTGCCCGTCAGAATGCACAGGCGTATTTGGCGATTATGGAGGGGGAAGAGACTTTTTCAGCCTTTTTATGGTCGTTTGTGGGCGGGCAACCGAAACAAAACCGCTGGAGGACTATGGCAGAAATACCTACGTCTACGCCAGAGTCAGAGGCTATGAGTAAGGCGCTAAAAAAGGCGGGCTTTAATTTTGTGGGGCCAACGATTGTATATGCTTTTATGCAGGCTGTAGGAATGGTTAATGACCATCTTGTTAACTGCCCCTGCCACAAGCCGTGCGCGGCTTTAGCCGCTCAATAATACGTTACAGCTCTTCTGGTTGCTTGTCGTCTTTTACGGGCGTAAAAAAACGACCAAAAAATATTCCTATTTCAAATAAAAACCACATTGGAAGGGCTAATAATGCCTGAGAGATAATATCTGGTGGGGTGAGCAACATCCCAATTACGAAACAGGCAACCACTACGTATGGGCGTTTTTGTGCGAGCTGTGCCGGAGTTACTATACCGGCTGAGATTAATAACAGGGTCGCAACGGGGATTTCAAACGCGGCGCCAAAAGCGAAAAATAGTTTAATGACAAACGCTTGGTATTTGCTAATGTCGGTCATTACTGCAACCGTTTCTGGCCCAACCGAAGTGAAAAAGCTAAAAATTAACGGAAAAACAATGTAGTAAGCAAAAGCCATTCCGCTATAAAAAAGAATGATACTTGAAGCTAGTAGCGGTAGAGCCAGTTTTTTTTCTTTGCTATACAGTGCGGGAGCAATAAACCCCCATATCTGATAAAAAATAAAGGGAATACAAATAAATACAGCAGCAAATAAGGTAAGTTTGAACGGCGTAAGAAAAGGCGAAGCCACATCGGTGGCAATCATATGACTGTCTTCAGGTAAGAATACTTGAAGGGGTTGGGCTACAAACTCATAAATATTATTGGCGAAACTAAATAGGCCGAGAAATACTATAAAAATGGCTAAGAAACTTCTTAATAAGCGAGACCGCAATTCAATTAAGTGTTGAACTAAGGGCTGTTCTTGTAAGGCTTCTTTTTCGGTTTTTGTCATGAGTCAGATGGGCTGGTTTTGGGGGCGGTTGTATCGCTAGCAGGCGCTGGCGTTGATGCGGTTACTGCCGGAGGCGGAGTATCAGACGGTGGCGTTTCGTTGCTAGCAACGGCACCGGCTTCTCCCGTTGAGGGAGGCGCAATGGATTCTTCTGTAGAATCAGTGTTTTCGTCTTTATAAACACCGGTATAGTTTCCGCTGTTAATTTGCCTGCGCATTTCAGCTTGCTTGTCTTTTACGGCGCGCAAGGAGGCCATAACTTCGTCGTTATGAATTTCTCGACGAATGTCGTCAGCACCAATTTGTTTTTCAAATTCAGCGCGCGCAGCGGTTAAGTTGCGTCGAATACTATTAATCCAAATGGCACAGGTTTTAATGGCGCCGGGCAGCCGTTCAGGGCCAATGACGACCAGCCCAACGACAACGATAACCATTATTTCCAGAAAGCCCATATCAAACATAAAGCACTAACACCGTGGTGATGCCTGCCCAGTTGGGCTGCGGGTTGAGTTATTTGTTTTCAGTTTTTTCTGGCGATTCTGTTTGTGTGGTTTCAGCGATACTGGAATCTTCGGCCTCTACTTTTTTGGCTTCTTCTTCAGCTTTTTTTTCTTCGTCGGTCATGGCTTTCTTAAAGCCTTTAATCGCACCGCCTAAATCGCCACCTAAACCACGCAATCGTTTTGTGCCAAATAATAAAAGAACGATTACGAGAATAATAAGAAGCTGCCAAATACTTATACCACCTAAGCCCATTGTAGATTACCTGTTTGTAGTTGTTGTTAGTAAGGAGTTAATCGCTAGTGCGATTGGCTTTTTCATCTAAACCGGAGAGATCGAAGCGGCGAGCAAGTTCCTTCAGTACTACGGACGAATCAATGCCCAAGTGCGAAAGCATGACCATAGAGTGAAACCATAAATCTGCTGTTTCGTATACTAGGTGGTCGGTATTGCCGTCGTTCGTCACATCTTTAGCGGCAAGCAATGTTTCTGTACATTCTTCGCCAACTTTTTCTAAAATTTTATTCAGGCCTTTGTGGTGTAATTGCGCAACGTAAGACGATTTTGGATCGGCCTGATTTTTACGGTCCGCTAATACTTTGTCGAGTGAGGCTAATACATCGCTCATGAATACATCTCTTTCGGGTCTTTTAACACAGTTGAGTTTTCTTGCCAGCGTCCATCAGTAAGCGTGCGATAAAAGCACGACCTTCGGCCTGTGTGGCAAGCGATACCACCTATTTGCTCGATGGATAAAATGAGGGCATCGGCATCGCAGTCGAGCTTAATGGCACTAATTTTTTGCGTATGCCCAGAGGTTTCGCCTTTACGCCATAGTTGCTGTCGAGAACGTGACCAGTATACCGCAACGCCTTCTTTAGCCGTAAGGCTCAAAGACTCTCGGTTCATCCACGCCATCATTAAAATATCACCGGAGCTTGCGTCTTGTGCAATGGCGGGCACGAGGCCGTCTTCGTTCCACGTAATCTCGTCTAGAAATGTATCGGTGTCTGTCATTCTCGTTCGCATTATACGCTATTAGTGTTGGCCGCTAGGATACCGGAAATTGGTAGCATAACGTATCTTTCTGGTGGGGAGATCAAGAGTTTCTTCGTAAAGCTAGTGGTTGCGAGCGATTATATAGTGAGCAACTTGGCGTAAGTAGTCTGCACCTTCACCAAAAGGGCTTAATGCATTAATCGCAGTATCCACTAGTTCTTGAGCTTTGTCGTTTGCACCCTCTAGGCCTAGTAGTGATACGTAGGTGGGTTTGTTTCGCTCTGCATCGGCGCCCTGTTGTTTGCCTAGAGTAGCGGTATCTGATGTGACATCAATAATGTCGTCTTGAACCTGAAAGGCTAGACCAATCGCATCGGCATACTGTTTGAGGTGGCGCAGCTCTGACTTGCAGGCATTTACCGATATTCCGCCCAGCAAAACCGCTGCTTCGATAAGCGCCCCCGTTTTATGGGCATGCATGTTCTGCAATTGGTCGATCGGTAAGCGTTTATCGACGGAGGCTAGATCTATGGCTTGTCCTAGTACCATACCCTGCGCGCCCGAGGCTTTAGCCAGCACTCGCAGAGCGTCTAATGCTTGTACAGGGGCAATATCGCGATTGTTAGTAATAAGCTCGAAAGCGAAACATTGGAGGGCGTCACCGGCCAATATTGCAGTGGCTTCGTCGAAAGCGACATGGCAAGTAGGTTTGCCTCTGCGCAGGTCGTCGTCATCCATCGCAGGCAAATCATCATGAATAAGACTATAGGCATGAATACACTCAATGGCCGCAGCGTAGGTGTCGGTTGCGTTATTGGGTGTAGTAATGGCATTCGCTGCAGCAAAAGCCAATATGGGGCGGATACGTTTACCACCATTCAATAGGCTGTAGTGCATGGCCTCGATTAGCCGATTGTTGGAGGCGTGAGCATGTTTTGAGAGTTGTTTGCCCGAAAGAGCATTCAACAATAACTCGGAAATACGCGACTGTTGTTGCGTAATAAAAGCCTGCAGATCCTTCATTTTTACTCTGCGGCGTTGCCGTCCAGCTCGAAAGGTTTGGTTATTAGGTCGCCGCCCTCTTGTTTCAGTAACACTTCAACTTTTTGCTCGGCGTCTTGCAGAGCTGTTTGGCAGCTGCGCGTCAGTTTTATGCCTTGCTCAAAGGTTTTGAGTGATTGCTCTAAGGTGAGGTCGCCGCTCTCAAGCTTGGTAACCATCGACTCGAGTTCTTCAAGGGACTTTTCAAAATTAGGTGTTTTTTTCGTTGCCACAATAATCGTTGCCGCGAGGGCCTCCTGTGTTTGGCGCAAACATACCTGAGCGGGTAGATGGGGTCAATGTTGATTTAGGTGTTGTTATTCTCTCGGGACGTTCAGAAACCTGCTCTCTTGGCCGATATTACTCCCCAATGGCTTGTACCGTTAATGATTGTCACTCATAACAAAGTATTAATAATTAGCCTGTTCCTTAGGCGTTTTGTGTCTAGACTTGAGATAAGTCTTGTAGTGTTATGGTAGTAAAATTTAATAGGTGTGAGTGCTTACTTACCCTGATAGGTTCGATATGAGGAAGTCTCTGTGGATTTAGCGACGATTGTAGGCTTGGTGGGTGCTTTAGCGCTGATTGTTATCTCCATGCTGATGAGTGGCGAATTGGGCATGTTCGTGAACGGGCCCTCTATGGTGATCGTCGTGGGTGGAACCATTTTTGCTGTGATGGCCAAGTATGGATTGAGCCAGTTTTTAGGTGCGATAAAAGTTGCGGGTAAAAGTTTTTCAACAAAACTACCAGATCCTAATGAGCTCATTGAAGAAATAGTAGCATTGGCTGATGAGGCGCGAAAAGGCGGTTTGTTATCGTTAGAGGGAAAGGAGGTGAGCAGTGATTTTTTACAGAGAGGGATTCAGTTATTGGTAGATGGCCACGATCCGGATGTTGTAAAAACGCTTCTTTCTATTGATAAAAATAAAGCCTCTGAACGCCACGAAGTAGGGTCGTCCATATTTGCAGCCATGGCGGAAATGGCGCCCGCGATGGGGATGATCGGAACGCTTATCGGTTTGGTGGCAATGCTGGCCAATATGGATGATCCGAAATCCATTGGGCCGGCTATGGCTGTTGCACTACTTACGACACTGTACGGTGCGATTATAGCCAATGCCATGTGTGGCCCTATTTCAGACAAACTGAAGTTGCGGGCGGGAGAGGAGGCCATGGTTAAGAGTTTAGTCATCGATGCGTTGTTGGCCATACAAGGAGGGCAAAACCCGCGCGTGATTGACTCTATGTTGCGTAACTACCTTCCTGAGGGCAAAAGGGTCGTTGAGGGAGCCGAGTAACGTGTGCACCTGGGGTATGACGGTTTGGAGAGTCGCGTGTGAGTGACGAGGAAGAGCATGACTGCAATTGCGTGCCGGGATTGCCGGCATGGATGGGTACCTTTGCGGACCTTATGTCTTTGCTCATGTGTTTTTTCGTGCTGTTATTGTCTTTTTCAGAAATGGATGCGATGAAGTTTAAACGTCTAGCCGGCTCAATGGCGCAAGCGTTTGGCGTGCAGAACACCTTAAATGTGACCGACATCCCCAAAGGTACTAGCATCATTGCGCAGGAGTTCAGCCCTGGAAGGCCTGACCCGACACCGATTAATGAGATCTGGCAAAAAACGCAGGATGTTACTGAAATGTCGCTGGAACAATATTGCGCCGAAGAGTTCGATTTGGAGCAAGGCGACGAAGGTTATGATGCAGGTGCAAAAATGAGGGTAAAGCAGCAGTTAGAGGAACTAATCAAAAAAACAGAAGCGGATGCCTATGAATTGGCAAGCGCACTGCACGAGCAAATAGAAGCGGGTCAAGTTGAAATAGAAACCCGAGGCAGGCTAATTATTATACGCATTCGAGAGAAGGGCTCGTTCATATCGGGCTCAGCTGAAATGGCACCTTCTTACAAAGATGTTATGCGTGAAGTGCGCGCGGTTCTCGCCTTAAAGAAAGGCAAGATTGAAGTGCAGGGCCATACAGACGACATCCCCATTCGAACGAGCCGTTTCCGGTCGAACTGGGAGCTGTCTTCGTCCCGGGCGGTGTCAGTTGCTCATGAATTAATGCTTAATGGTGATGTTAAAGAACGTCGTTTCGAAATTGCCGGCTTTGCCGATACCGTACCCCTTGGGCCGAATGATTCCCCTGAAAATCGTGCCAGAAATCGTCGTGTTGAGATTTTGGTAAAGCAAGGCCTAGAAGATGAATTGTCAGAAGAAGATTTAGAAACATTGAAAGACGACGAAGAAGGCCAGGATATTCTGCGTGAACTGGAGCTTTCACCAGAATATTTGTTTGATTTAGAACCAGAAGAGATATTTTAATGTCGGATGAAAAGCGTCGGTATTTTCGTATAGATGAAAATGTCGGTATAGGTTATGAATTTATCGAGCGGCACAAATCCGGCCAGCTGGCGCATAAGGATACACAGGCCTTTGGGGCTCGCATGGAAAATATTCTGGATATTATTGAAGAGCAAGATGCGAAAATTGACCACTTAATGGCGACCTTAGCCGATCAAAACCCTGTAGTTGCAGAGGTGATAGGCCTCTTTAATCAAAAACTAGAGCGTGTTATCAACCATTTGTTGATGGATAGCCATACGCTTTCACGCATTGCGCATAAGGTAAAAGAGGCGAATATTTCCGCTTGCGGTATTGGTTTCGTCAATAATGAGTTCGTTGAAGAGGGCGCAAGCCTGCGGCTACAGCTTTTATTTTCACCGGGGAATTTAGCCATAGAAACGAATGGCCGTGTTGTGAGTTGTTCTTCAAATGGGGACGGTGAAAGTTATTACTGGCGAATTGATTTTTTTGGCATGAGCAAAAAAGATCAAGAAGATCTAATACAGCATATCGTAAAAACACAAGGCAGCCAGCTAAAAAACAAGACGTGACAAAAGTGCTGTTTTCGCGCCACTCTTGTAGGATATATCTCACACGTAAAAGCGAACTTAGCCTCTAGTACTGCACGCGAAAATTCGTAAAATAAACAGGGTCAAGGACGCATGCGGATGGAACCGCGGCAAGGATCAGGACGGAACTACGCCACGAAGACCTAAGGGAATTTAGGTAAATCCTGTGAGTTCGCCGCGACGTGTGCGTCGCGGCGTTTTACGCATTTCCCCCACTTGAAAGCCAGCTTTTTCTACCCCCCCCCATTTCATCTCTATCTTTCGCGGGCCAGTGTCTATACCAAGATGTGCTGCCTCCCAGTTTACAATGCTATGTTGCTCGAATATGCGGAGTAAAATTGCTGCATATTCAGCCGCATTCGGTCTCTAGTGGGGTCCAAAAAGCTTATTTCGCTATTGCGGTTGCGAACAGCAATCAATGAGAACTCTTTATCAAAATAAACTCATTGCTCACAGAAGGTTGTGCTTTCGTCTGAATTCTATGCCGCTAGTAACGATTGCAATTGATTTGCCGATCGAATTTGCCGCTGTTTTTTCCCGTCATAGCCTTTGTTAATAGATTAAAGCACTAATGGAAAGCCTGGTTTTCTTGCTGCATAATATTCTATTCCTTCCCTGAATGACTATTGAACAACAGGAATGTTGAACTTGTTTAAGAGCAGTCGCTCTGGGGCTATTAAGCTTTTTTCCCGAGAATATGGGAAAAGCTATTTTTTCTGCTTATGTATTGTCTAATTCTAAAAAGGATGGCTTGAAAAAAATTGAGAATACAACCTTTCCCAGTAATGTCTAATGGGTATGCTTTTATTTTCGGGAAAAACACTGTCATTGATCGATTAGCATTTTTTGATGGTTATACTCAGTAAATATCAAGAAATATTGCTTATGAAGAAAATAGAGATACAGATTAAAAAAACCCTTCTTAATCAATAGACGCCTTACAAAAGTATAGATTTCGCTGCGTCGACTAAGGCCTTAACCGCAGGGTGTTTAATTTTTCGCTCTGGAGAAATAGCATAGAATCGCTCACTAATGGAGTTGGTTCTACCAATGACTATAACGTCGTATTGCCCAATCACATGTGGTTCAATAGTGGTTGGTGTAGCAAAAACTCCGTAGCCTGACTGCCCGAAGAATTTCATAAGAGCACTATCATCAAATTCAGCAACGATGATTGGGTTAATGTTTTCAGTATCAAACCATGACTGGAGGTTTATTTTTTGATTGGATTTATCTCCACAAATCAAAAAATTACATTGATCTAATGATTTCGGAAAATTTTTCTTTAGTGACGGAGCAATAGCCTCAGTAGCGTAAAAGCTAACGCCGCATTCGCCTAAATAATGGTTATATGCTTTCACCGCCACGCCTGGAGTCAGAGGCCTATCGGAGATAATTAAATCTATTTTGTTCAGCGCTAGATCCGCAAGTAAGCCATCATAATCCCCCTCACGACTGATTAATTTAATTGATTCTTCCAGTTCAAAACACTTCTCTAAAATGTTGAACGCCAATATTTTGGGGATCACATCCACGATGCCAACGGTAAACACCACATTTTGCTCGGGGTTGTTCATGTCTAGAGACTGTTGAAGTTCCAGTCCTAGTGTAAATATATCTTCTGCATAGCTATAAACAAGCTTACCTGCATCGTTCATGATTAGCCTCTTGCCCCGTCGGTCAAATAATTTAAGACCTAAATACTCTTCAAATACCGTTAGCTGGCCGCTAATAGTTTGGGGTGACAGGTGCAATAATTTGGCGGCATTCACTATGCTGCCTTCTTTGGCAATGGTATAAAAATAGCGTAAATGGTTGTAGTTGAGTTGCTGAGCCATCTCTTTAGACCTTTATGGTATTGCTTTCATTTACAAACGTTCATGAGGCTTAAGTGTAATGTTGGCGGCCACATTCTAAAGCGGTTTTTTCGATGATTATAGCAATTTTGTACGACTTTTGTTGATAGGGGTCAGGCTCTATATTTTGAGACACATTGAACTAAAGCGGCTGGAGGGCAAAGTAAGACAAACACTATGATGACCTCTGGCGACGTAATGAAAATGGTCAGCCATAGGGTAATGATGGCTTGTTCTGTCGAAGAGAAAATAAGTCGGGCAATGTTAATGATGAGGTTGGTGGTCTTGGATATTAGGGTGAAAAGCTAGCGGCGATTATCAACGCTTTCAGCAGTATGCTCAAGCGAGGGCAAGCTGCTTAGAGTAAAACAATTAGCGTATGAGGTTTACGATGAAATTAAGTATTAAATTCAGAAAAGTGGTTGGAAATGGCACGCTCACTAACTACATTAATCGCCGAATCTCGTTTGCATTTTCGCGAACTGAGCATGCAATACACAGTACTGCGGTCACTGTCAGCGATATTAATGGCCCCAAAGGTGGCATCGATAAAGAATGCCTCGTGGTTATCAAACCCGCCGGAATGGCTGAAATCGTAGTGTCGGAGCGGCAGCCCAATTTTCGTCAGGCCATCGACCGTTGCATAGCCAGAGCCAATCAAAGCCTAGCCAGAAAACTAAAGCGTAATCGGCTCTCTGTCCATAAAAGGCATTCAATTAAAAGATTGCCTGTTGGAGGCAATGATGACACGACTATAGCGGGAGATGGGTATGAAGGCCTAGAACCATCGTACTAAAGGCAATGTGAATATGCTGATATAAGCGTTGTCAGCGTTACTCATCGGCGACACTTGCCCTGTTCTATTATAATGCTTCTAGTCGCACTGTTTTATCAGAACCTTTCGGATAATTCCGCAGGCCTGAAAAGCCAGTTGCAACGGATTGACTGCGACATAGATTATGTTACTACTAATGATGGTGCGAAGTACGTTGCGTGCATATGGTCGTCTTAAATGCTCGTTTTAACGTTGAATTTAAGTTTTAAATAGGGGTAAATGATGGGCTCGAAAATATTGTGTACGATAAGCACTCTTGTTTTCCTTCTTGGCGCTAACAAAGCGATTGCGGTTGAACCTCTTTTGGCGTCTGATCTTGCCTCGCATTGCAATGTTTTTCCTAATCAGGCTGAGAGTACTGATGGACAATATTGCATGCGCTATATTCAGGGCTTTATTGATGGAGCCATAGCGACTGATGAGCGGGTACTGATGAATGTAGAAGCCGAATTCGAGAAAAAGGAAACCTATGCAGAGAGAGCCATTCGAATTCGCGGTGTAGGCTTGCGCGATAGAGCGGCGCGTTATGCTGAGTTTTGTCTTGGTGATCCAGTCTCTTTACGTGAAGTGGTTACCCGTGTGGTAGAGGATCTTAACGCGAGCAACCTAGTTGCAGGCGCTGCGGCACGAACGGTAGTTTATACCTCTTTACGCAAACACTATCCTTGTGAGAAATGATGGGTCATAGTATTGATGCTTGCGCATCAGCCGCTTAGCCTTCATCGTTACAACAGTTAATCTACCAGGAATATTAATGAAACGAATCTTATTATTTATTATGACCAACATTGCCATTATGGTGGTGTTGAGCATTACACTAAGGCTGCTGGGTGTTGACAGCATATTAGCTGAAAATGGTTCAGACCTGAATATCCAGTCACTCGTTATACTGTCGGGTGTTATCGGTTTTGGTGGGTCTTTTATCTCTCTGCTGATTTCAAAGTGGATGGCCAAACGCATGACTGGGGCAGTAGTGATTGTCAGCCCCAGTAACAATATTGAGAAATGGTTGATGGCTACGGTCGAAAAACAAGCCCAAATTGTCGGTATTAAAATGCCAGAAGTGGCCATTTTTCCATCACGGGCCATGAATGCTTTTGCCACCGGGGCATCTAAAAATAATGCTCTAATGGCCGTATCTCAAGGCTTGCTAGACAACATGTCCCAAGGCGAGGTAGAAGCCGTTGTTGGGCATGAAATGAGCCATATTGCCAATGGCGATATGGTAACGTTGGCATTGATTCAGGGTGTGGTTAATACGTTCGTTGTGTTTTTGTCGCGTATTGTGGGGCATATTGTAGACCGCGTAATTTTGAAGAATAATCAGGGGCATGGTATCGGCTATTTTGTGACGGTAATGATCTCGCAGGTAGTGTTATCCATTCTGGCATCAACGATTGTGATGTATTTTTCTAGGAAGCGTGAGTTTATTGCCGACACCGGTGGTGCTGATTTAGCGGGACATCAGAATATGATCAATGCGCTTAACCGGCTTGGCCAAGTAGAGCCTGAGCCGTTGCCGGAGCAAATGGCTGCGTTTGGGATTAATGACAAAGGTGGCGTTATGGCATTGTTTTCTTCTCATCCACCTATCGAAGCTAGAATCAAAGCGCTACAAGAGCGGGCAAAAAGGCACTCTTAATATCTCGAACGCTAGTGTTCTGATGCTTCGGTTGTCGTATAGCTAAACGCATTGTTATTCTTGTTTTACTTTCGTTACCTCAATTCCCGCCCGGCTTTGCTTGGCGGGTTTTTGCGTTATGGTGCGCGCTCATCTCAAGGCGATGTGTTATCACTGTAAAGAGCATTCGTAACGGCAGCCACCAGAGCTGCTATTGAACGGCTAGACTGTATGTGAATCGGAAGCATTTTGTAGTTATTGTGTTACACCATACGAGTGGCAAGAAGGAAGCGTTTAATATTATGGATGCACGCATACTAAGACTTAATATGGCTGGTCAAGCAGTGCAGTGGCTGCATTGGAAGGAGGCTATCGGTCTCTATGCCCGCGGTGTTGTGGGGTGGTCGCTCGGTGGTGAAGTGAGAAAGGCGCACGGAGGCCGTTCGCGCCTAACGGGAGCACAGTCTGTTATATCCTTGCCCGCTATTGTGGCGTGTGAGGGTCGTGTTTTAGGCCGCTTTCGTGTAAATCCAGCCCTCACGAATCTTGGTTTATTCGCGCGAGATAATTACCAGTGCCTTTATTGCGGAGAATCGTTTGAGAGTAGTCAGTTATCGCGCGACCACGTATTCCCTCGGAGTAGGGGCGGGCTCGACAAATGGGAAAACGTCGTAGCGGCGTGTAAACGTTGCAATCAAAGAAAAGGTGATGCGCTGCTAAGTGAGCTTTCAATGGAGCTTCTAGCGTTGCCGTATAGGCCAAACAGAGCCGAATATTTAGCGCTAATGAATAATGCCCGTATTAGGGGAGATCAAATGGAATATTTGCGTCCGCAATTTTGCCGTTACAGCCCTAAGGAACCCCAGACTAACGCGACGCGATACGCGCACTGACGGCCGTAATACTACGTTCTACCACGTTTTTCCCTTAACGGGCTCCGCCAAAAGATTGCCCAGTTGATCGTTAATGGCTTTTATCGAGAGTACAACGTGGGCAAGGTAATTCATGAGCGATGTCGGTTATTCGCGAGAAATACAGGATAGCATATTGATGTTTTTTAACTGTGGTACAAAATTGCACGGTCCTTGTCGGCTATCTAGTTGATTGCAAATAATACTATCCCATGCAGTCTTGCAGGCGTTGGTGCTGCCGGGCATACAAAATAGAATAGTCCCGTTGGATAAACCCGCTAAGGCACGAGATTGAATTGTCGATGTGCCTATTTGCTCAAAAGATAGCTGTCTAAAGAGTTCTCCAAAGCCTTCTACTGTCTTGTCGAGAATGGGTTTTATCGCTTCTGGCGTACTGTCGCGCGCGGTAAAACCAGTACCGCCGGTAATTAATATTGCATGAGTTGTTGTGTCGGCTATCCAGGCCGAGACGGCTGCGCGAATAATATAAATATCGTCGATAACTATTTTTTTATCAGCGAGTAGGTGTCCGTGATCGGTTAAGCGTTGTACGAGGCTTTGGCCTGACGTATCGGTTTCTTCCGTTCGGGTATCCGATACCGTTAGTACCGCGATGTTGAGGGGGATTAAAGTTTCTGTAATTAGTTTTCCCATGTCAAAAATCTTCCTAACGATGACGTAAATTGAGCGTTTTTGTGACAATAAACCTGCGCGCGAATATTAGCCACCCAGCATCGCGAGATGTCGAGTAGAGCCGCTGTTGCCCTCGTGGAGATCGTGTGTCTCTTTTTTCCCACCTAAAAGATGTTGCAGGCGTTTCGCTAATTGCGCGCTGGATTCTTGTGTTAAATAGGGGCGAAGAGATTCATGGGCGTCAGCGAACAAACACAAATGCAAATTACCATGAGACGACACGCGAAGACGATTACAGCTACTACAAAAATCTTTACTGTAGGGCATTATTAAGCCGATATTGCCTTCGTAGTGCGGGTGAGTGTATTCCACTGCAGGCCCCGCATGAGGGTCTCTTAGCACTTGCAGCCAATTATTTTGCTCCAAGTGTTGTTGGATTTCGGCACCGCTTACGTGTTGTTTTTTGAAAAACTCCACATTGTCGCCGGTTTGCATAAGCTCAATAAAACGCAGTGAAATAGGGCGGTTGCTAACGAATTCCAAAAATTTACTGAGTTCGTTACGATTAAACTCTCGCATTAATACAACGTTGAGCTTTACCCGTTTTAAACCAAGGCTGATGGCCAAATCAATACCGGCTAATACTTCTTGGAGTTTGTTGTGGCCCGTTATCATTTCGAAATTCGCGGGTTCCAAACTATCGGCGCTTAAATTTAATTGGTCCAGGCCTGCGTCGACAAGTGCGGGCAATTGCTGCGTAATTTTATAACCGTTAGAAGTGAGCGCAACCGTTTCAATTCCCGGGGTCGATTTACAAATACGAATAATGTCGGCCAAGTCTTTTCGTAACGTGGGCTCGCCGCCTGTAATACGAATTTTTTTGGTGCCGTTAAGGGCAAAGGCTGCAGCAACACGCTGGATTTCTTCTAGGCTTAAAAATGGGTCGGGTGATGCTGCGCTGTACCCATCGGGTAGGCAGTAATTACAGCGAAAATTGCACTGATCGGTAACCGATAGGCGCAGGTACGTAAACTGACGTTGATAGCTGTCAGTGAGCTGATGATAAATACTCATGGTTTGCCTTTCCAAGTAGTGGGAGGCCACAGCATTTCTGCAGTAACCCGGCAGTTTCCTTCTTGTTATTTATAAGACAAATTAAAACCATGGATTGTATTATAAACAGCGGTGAAGGGTGCTCTGCGGCTCAAACGCCTTGTTGACAGTGTCAGTTTAGGTGCAATGAGCTTCGGCGATAAATGTGGTGCTATTGTGCGCTGAATAGCACATTTTGCCAATACACCAATAGAGGTAGATACCTATTCGTTAGCGCTATGTTGGTGCTTCGGTGGCCTTTTTAGGCATTATTATTGGCAACACTCGTTTGGACAGTGGTTAGCACCGCTGTATATACTGCGAGCTCATGGAAATTTTGTTCTCAGCTTATTAGGGGTGAATGGGTTGTATGCCACGGAAACGTTCTATTCTTCTATCGTGTCGCCGTTTTAGTCTTCTGTATTTACTTATTGTCTTATGCCTAGAAACTATAGCGGCAGTCGATGATGATGGCGCATCGAACGCTACCACGCACTGGCCGAAATTTGAGCGAGTGACCTATCTACAGCCCGAGGTTAGCCATAAAGTCGGCACTATAGCGTTTACTCAATGCCGAGTAAGCGATGTTTCGGGTTCTTACTTTCGACAATTGGAGTGCGGCTATCTCAAGGTTCCTGAAAATTATCTTCATCCCGATGGCCGAGAGATCACATTATTTATTGGTCGTCTAAAAGCGACCGGTAAAAAAGCCTTGTCGGATGCTTTTATTCCTATTCCTGGTGGCCCTGGTTCAGCTGCGAGTGAAAGCTATCTGTTTCCCAGGCAAGGGTTCGACAAAATATTACAGCAACGCGATATCTACATCCTTGATCAACGGGGAACAGGAAAGTCGAACAGGCTCGATTGTGCTGTTTTACCAGAGCAAGCATGGAAGGTAAGTCTCGATGCTGAAATACGAGCACAGCTCAAAGTTCATTACGCCGAATGTCTCGCGCAGCTAACGGGGGATCCCAGTCAATATACAACTAGCGTTGCGGTAAAAGATCTCGAAGCAGTACGACGAGCGTTGGGGCTAGAGCAATGGAATATCTATGGTGCATCTTACGGTACACGTGTTGCTCAACATTATTTACGTCGTCACCCCTCGTCTATTAGAAGTGTCGTTCTTGACGCAGTTGTACACCCTCAACTGGTATTGGGGCCGGTGATTATTTTGGAGAGCGACCGCGCATTACAAGACCTTCTTCGGCGTTGCGAAGCGACAGAAGAATGCCAAGCGCAATTTCCGGATTTAAAACAAGGCATTTATCGGCTTATAGATGAGCTAAAAGTTAAACCACTTGCGCTAACCGTAGAAAATATAACCGATGGTAAAAATGAGGAGATGTTACTTCAAGCGGGGCACGTTATTGCCTATATTCGCATGTCGCTTTACTCTGCCGACACATTGGCATTAATGCCGTTGCTATTGCATGAAGCGTACGCCAATAATAATTACGCGCCGCTCGCACGAAATGCGTTATTGATTATCGACCAAATGGACAAGCTGATTAGTACGGGCATGCATAATACAGTGATGTGCACCGAAGACGCGCCGTTTCTCGATAGAGATACCCTACACCCAGACGTGTATGCTGAGACTTACATGGGAGGTGATCTTGTAGGCTCCATGTTTGACTTGTGTCGGGATTGGCCCATAGGCCCGATTGACGAAGCGTTTAAGACCGCTGTGAAATCGGACAAACCTGTATTGCTTTTGTCTGGTTCTGTTGACCCCATTACGCCACCGCGCTACGCCGAAAAAGCAGCAGAACATTTATCGAATAGTGTGCATGTAGTGGGCCAAGGGTTGGGGCACGGTATGGCTCAGCAAGGTTGCGTACCCACACTAATGGCAAAATTTATCGACTCGGCTTCTACCGCAGATGTGCAAAGTGACTGTGTTGCCCGTCAAACGCCGAGCCCATTTTTTGTTAATTTTAATGGGCCTTCACCCTAAGTATTGCTGAAGCTGAACGGATGTAGTCAATGATAGAAGCAAACGATTTACGGAAAACGTTCCGTAAAAAAAGCAGTAAACGTAAGGCCGAGATAATTCAGGCGGTATCCAATGTTAGTTTTACCGCCGAAAATGGCAGTATTACTGGGTTGTTGGGCCCCAATGGTGCAGGAAAATCGACAACGTTACGCATGTTAGCAACCTTAATTAAGGCCGATAGTGGTACGGCGGTAGTCGACGGCTTCGATATTGCCAAATTTCCGAATCAAGTCAGAGAAAATATTGGGTTTTTACCGCATAACTCTGGCATTTATCCGCGCTTAACCGGCCGCGAAAATATTCAATACTACGCGGATATTACCGGCCTGAAAAAAAACGAATCACGCACGCGTATTGGCGACCTCATTACGTTATTGGATATGGACGATTTTGCTGACCGGCGTTCAGAAGGTTTTTCGCAAGGCCAAAAAACGAAAGTGGGTTTAGCGAGAGCGTTGGTGCATCAACCTAAGACATTGATGCTGGATGAGCCCACCAACGGCTTGGATGTAATGGCAACGCGCAGCTTGCGCCGTATTATCCGACGCCTGCGGGATGAAGGCCATTGCATTGTTTTTTCTAGCCATATAATGCAAGAAGTAGCTGCTCTGTGTGATCAGATTGCGATTATATCCGATGGAACTATTGCTATGGCCGATAGCTTAGAGGGTATTCGGCGTACTACAGGGCAAAATGATTTGGAAGATGCCTTCGTAATTGCAATTGGTGAGCAGTTGGAGACGGAATTGTAATGCAGTGGTTAACGGTTGCGCTGAAAGAAATAAAAGATAACTTACGAGATAAGCGCGCGTTCTTTTTCGCGATAGTGTACGGCCCCGTTATTTTACCCATAATGCTCGTGGGGCCTATGTTGCTAGGCGCTAAATCGGGCTTTATTGACTATGAATCCGACACCACACTAACGGTGGTGGGTGGCGAAAATGCGCCTAATCTAGTGGAATACCTTTACAAACATAATATGGTTGTAGAGCAAGCACCAGAGAATTATAAACACTTGGTTCGAGAAGGCGAGCTGGATACAGTGTTAGAAATATCCGAAGACTATGCCGACCGAATCGGTAACGGGCAGCAAGCACCTTTGTTTCTATATGTTAATCAATCGAGTAAAGATTCCCAAAAACTTAGTCGACATGTGCAATCACTCTTGCATGGCTACGCAGGGCATTTACATTATTGGCGTTTACGTGCGCGCGGGGTAGATTACCAGTTAACGCAAGTCATTCAAGTGGTTGAGCATGATCTATCCAGCGAAGGTTTTAGTGGCATGATCTTCGGGTTTTTTATGTACTTTATTATTGTTTTTACAATGATGATTGGAGGCTTCTATTTAGCGGTTGACATTACGGCCGGTGAGCGTGAACGAAATTCATTGGAACCGTTGTTGGCCTTGCCAATGAGCCGAAAATCGGTCGTGATGGGAAAATATGCCGCAATATATAGCTTTGTGTTTTTGTCCGGGTTGCTATCGGCGATAAGCCTCTATCTTCTTTTTAGATTTTTACCTTTTGAAGAGCTGGCGATGTTTTTGAATGTGTCGGCGAAAGCTGTAGCGTGCTCTTTTCTCTTTGCGTTGCCTTGCAGTTTTCTGATTACTAGTATGCTAATGGCCACGGCGGCGTTTACGAAGAGTGCTAAAGAGGCACAAACGTATATTAGCTTGTTGTATATTATTCCGATGGTGCCGATGTTAGTGGGGCAATTTGCCGATATTAAAAACACGATAAACGTTATGCTGATACCTTTTTATAGCCAGTACACACTTATTGATAAGACCATTAAGAATGAAACTATCGAGTGGCAACACATTGTGGCCTCCAGTGGTGGTACGTTGGTGTTGGCCGTCATTTTATTGTTAGTAGCGATTGGTTTGTACAACCGTGAAAAAATATTATCCGCTTAACAATGGTTATTCTGTCTATAAAAAAGGCGCCTTTCAAGGCGTTGTTGTTCCATCATACTTGTTTCATTTACACGCTTCTGCGCGAAAGCCAGTTGGACTGTTCGGCGAATAATGCGGGTACTGCAGGTCAGCTTATTTGAACGAAAGCCACTTACGTAATGGTTCAATCCACTCCCCCCCAGAAACAAAAAAGCCACCCTCAAATGAGGATGACTTTATGACTAAAAACTATGGGACAACAATACCGTTCAAAGAGCCTTTTTGGCGCTATTGTGAGAACACTATTTTAATGGCAATATATTACAGCGACATTTGAACCATAAACCATACTTTAGAGGTGTCACTTAGGTGGGTGTCTGCACTGTAGTTCGCGTACTTAAGAACCGCTTTCACTTTTTTGTTTATAGGATAAACCGCAACAGCATCAAACTCAGAGCCTAAATCGTCACCGGTATGCACGTTACTAAACGTGTGGTAAACGGCTTTTAATTTTACGCGCCCGGCCTTACCACCTACACCAACATAAATGTCTTCTATTCCGCCGGCGGGAGTTACTAAAAATTTATCGGCCCAGCCTTGCCATTTGTGTAAGGTGGCCAGTGGTGTTGTAAATGCTTTGTTACCGTCATCACTACCGAGCACTTCTACACCAACATTCCACGAAATTTTACTGGCTATTTTTCCGCTTAAATCGGCAAGATAGTAGTCAGTAGTATAGGCGGTGGGGTTGTCGCCCGCGTCTGATTGAGTGGCATAGCTAGCGGTTAGTTTTGCGACGTCAAAATCGCCTGTATATCGAATACCTATTGTATCGCTTGATGCGCCAGCGGCATTTTCAAAGTCTAATGAGTAAACAAAACCTACCACTTTTTGTTTGTCGGAAAGGGAATACGCTCCATTCACGAGATGAACATCGCCATTCCAGTCGGCGGCTTGATTGGCCGAACCAAGTGGGCCAAATATACGGTTTACGTTATTGACGTAACTATAGCTACCCTTAAAGTCACCAGCGTCGTATTTAAAGGTTAAACCATCATAGGTTTGTTCGTTTTGTCGCCATCCCACGCCACCCACAAAACGTTGGTCGTCGAGCAGTATTCTTTGACGGCCACCTAGCGCGGTAAAACCACCACGGTTATATTGCACGTACGCTTGGTTTAAATCGGTGCCTTTTGGGTCTGCTACAACTGGGTAGGCCGTATTACCATTGGTTGCGGTGTTGTAATTTTCAGCGCTTAAAGGGCGAGCATCATCCATCTCGAGCGTAAACGAAAAATCATTTACAGTTCCAGATTTAAACGTTAAGCGGCTACGTAATGTATTGGCGGCCGCGTCTTCGGCGATTCCATCTTGCGATACGCCTTCGTAACGATAGCGAAAATCGACTTTTGTCGTACTTTCGTTGATCAAAGTCTCTAATGCGGATTCACTCGCGAAAGCGGGTGTTGATACAACTACGGCAATAGCAGTACTAGCGAAGAGTTTGAGTGATGTTTTCATTCATGTTTCCTTAAGTTAGACCAATATTTAATCTTGCATATTCAAAAAATGGCTGCTGTCGAACTTCCCCCCAAAGGAAAATCGAATAAAGCAGCAGCAACAATGCTGACTGCTTTTAGTGCGTACATTACTGTCTGCGGGTAAGTTGTGACAGTAATGGGTCACAGCACAATACGATTATCTCTACTGCATAATGTGTACCGATATTTCAAAGAACGGTCTGTGTCCGCTATATTTTTACCGCAACAGGTAATTCCGATTTGCTCATTGTGGGTGTCATGAGTGGCCGACGAAATACAGTCGAGCGACTCGTTTTGCGTAAAAACTCTTTAATATCAATATGATGGAATTGTACTTTTTCTCTGTAGCAACGTACTTATCGTTACTTTTTGTATGTTAAGCGGCCATGAAAAATAACAAAAATTTTTACTGTAAAATTTTCTATTGGGGCTGTTGTATTAAAAACCTTACGTAATTAAAGTGTTTCGTCATGGGGCACAGAGCAGAAAAAATAGTGCGAATCCGCTCGTGTTGCCGCTCAATACCGGCACTCTTTTCGTGCACTGTAATCAGCGGTTAATTATTCACTGTCCAAAAAGTTATGACTTTGTGCCTGGCTTAGCCTTTGTTGAAAGCGGTCAGATTTGTGTGCAAAAAACATTGCAATCATACAAATGGCGAGCACGCCATACAGCAGCATAAAGCAGGCACTATAAATACCTACTCCATCCACCACTAGCCCGAACGCAAGAGGTAGTGTGCACCCACCTAAGGCTCCCATGGCCGCGACAAAGCCGCCCACTGAGCCCATTTGTTGGGGGTAATAATCGTTAATAATTTTGTACACGCTTGCGCGACCAAAACCTTGAGCAATACCGATAACAAAAATAAGTGCGGTAAAAACCCACACGTTCACTTCAATAGTGAGCAGCACGTCGCTGTGCACCCCGTGAATAGTCATACTGGTAGGCGGATAACTCAGAAAAAATAAGCACACGAGGCAGGTCCAAAATACCGTCCAATTAACTGAACGGCCGCCATACCGGTCTGCAAACCATCCACCTAACGCTCGTACCATGCTTGAGGTGGCTGCAAAGAAAAGGGTGAAGGCCATGGCTTGTTTGGCCGATAGGCCGTAGGCGTTAACGTAATATTGTGGAAGCCACAATATCAACGCTAAAAAACTACCAAATACAAAGTAGTAATAGAGGCTGAATCGCCAAATTTGTAAGGTGCTTACAATTTGTTTTAGTGTCAGAGGCGTAGCGGTGTAACTAACTTTGTTGGCTTGCGCAGGCCGAGTAGGTGCTAGCCATAAAAACACAAAAGCAGTGAGTAAAAGCCCAGTGGCGTAAATAGGCCCTATGGTGGCCCAGCCTAAATGTTCGACAATTGATGGCACTGCCGCGAGCGTTAAGGCGGCACCGGCATTGCCCGCGCCGAATATGCCCATGGCGGTACCCTGTTGGCTACGTTCGAACCAATCGGTGATGTACCGAATACCAAAGGTAAATGATGTACCGCTAACCCCTATCCAAAGGCCGAGCAACATATGGTCAGCGAGTGAGTGTGCAGAAGGCAAGAGTAATAGCGAAGGCACAACCGTTAACATTTGAAGCACAAATAGCATTTTAGGGTTGTATTTGTCTGCCAGAAAACCTGCGGGGATACGCAGCAAGGCCCCCGTTAGCATAGGCGACGCAAAGAGCATTCCGAGTTCGAGTGCAGAAAGTGAAAGTGTTGTTTGAAGCTCCAAAGCAAGAACTGCAAATAATATCCATACGGAAAAATTGGCACCAAAGGCAATGGTTGCGAGTAGTAGTGCGCGATTGGCACCTTTGAACAGCAGACTTTTTTGCATAAAACCTAGCGACCCTCTTTCGTTGTAAGCAATGTAACAAATTCACTTAACGCTAGGCGGGCTATGCCTACTAGAAGTTAGAGCAGTGGATTCGCATCTCTCAAGTGTACCCCCTTGTGGGTAGGGTAGTGCTAATTTAGGGGCGTGAACGCTTTCCTGCTAATCTCAAATGGGGTAGTTAAATTGTCACCGTTGCGTTGCGCGGCTGAAAATATTTCTCGCTGATTGATGTAAGTCAAACGCAGTAATCCGGTCGACCGCCACACTCCGCCCAATACTTTTTTGTGCGGAGGTTCCATGTCCACTGATAACACCATTCGATTGCTTGATTTTAAAGACCCTAAGATTAAAACGCTTCATATTACATGGTTTGCTTTTTTTCTAACCTTCATGGTTTGGTTTAATCACGCGCCCTTATTAATATACATGAAAGAAGCGTTCGACCTCTCCGTTCAGCAGGTTAAGGCCTTGATGATTCTAAACGTTGCGTTAACGATTCCTGCTCGAATTGTCATTGGCATATTGGTTGATAAATTTGGGCCGCGTAGGGTCTATAGTGCGCTATTGGTCATATCGTCCTTTCTCTGTCTAGCGTTTGCGTTTTCACAAACCTATGAGCAGCTGGCAATGCTGCGATTTTTAATGGGTTTTGTGGGGGCTGGTTTCGTGATTGGTATTCGTATGGTGGGTGAATGGTTTCCACATAAAACTGTGGGCGTAGCAGAAGGCATCTATGGTGGCTGGGGTAATTTTGGTTCGGCGGCGGCGGCTATGTTGCTGCCAACGTTAGCATTGGTCTACGGGGGTGAGAATGGATGGCGTTACGCGTTAGCCAGTACGGGAATCGTAGCGGGTTTATACGGTATATTTTATTACGTGGCTGCACGTAACACGCCCAAGGGCTCTACTTATTTTAAGCCTAAACGCGCAGGTGGTTTGGAGGTAACCAGTTGGGGCGATTTCTATCTTTATTTACTTATGAATATTCCCATGTATGTTGCGTTGGGTGTGCTTGCCTGGAAACTATCGCCTACTGGGGTCGGCTTGCTCACAACACAAACGATGTATATTTTGTGGGGCGTATTATTATTGTTAATGATCTTCCAAATAACGCAAATATGGGCGGTCAATAAACATGCGCTGCTGCACGGCGTACAGGCATTGGATAAATACAAGTTCAAACAAGTGGCAATTCTAGATTGGGCCTATTTTGTAACCTTCGGGTCTGAGCTTGCGGTTGTATCTATGTTACCGTTATTTTTTCTCGAAACATTTTCCGGTTTAAGCCCTGTAACGGCGGGTTTACTAGGGTCTGGATTTGCCTTTATGAATTTGGTTGCGCGCCCAACGGGTGGGTGGTTATCGGACAAAATTGGTCGTCGTAAAACCCTAATGGTACTTATAGGTGGCCTAGCCGTGGGCTATTTTGTGCTCGCGCAAATTACCTCGGCGTGGTGGATACCCTTAGCCGTGATGGCCACCATGTGTTGCTCGTTTTTTGTGCAGGCGGGAGAAGGTGCTGTGTTTGCGATTGTGCCGCTTATTAAACGTCGTATGACCGGTCAGATAGCGGGAATGGCTGGTGCTTATGGTAACGTTGGCGCTGTTACTTATTTAACGGTACTGAGCTTCGTTGATTACAGTACATTTTTTCTGGTGATTGCCGCATCAGCGCTCGTGATATTTTGTATTGCAATGATGCTGGATGAGCCAAAAGGTCAAATTTCCGAAGTGCTACCCGATGGCACTGTACAAATGATAGACGTGGGATAAAACAGCAAGATGATTAACACTGAGCCCAAGCTTCGGGTCGACTCAGCCACAGCCCCGTTAAAAATTGACGCGGGGTGGTGTTCGATTGCAGGCCGAAAACCCATCAATGAAGATAGCGCAGGCGTCAACATTCCAGACGATGACTATTTGTTGCAAAACAAAGGCGTCACACTTTTGGTTGCGGATGGCGTTTCTTCAGCAGAGGCTGGGCGGGAGGCAAGTGTTACGGCTGTTTCACGGTTTATAGAAGATTATTACAAAACGCCCGAAACATGGTCGGTAAGTCATGCTGGCGAAAAAATTATTACCACGTTAAATCTAAGGCTCTATCGGAAAAGTCACGAGTTTATAACAGAAGGAAAAGGCTATTTAACTACTTTTAGCTCCGTCGTATTTAAGGGGCGAACGGCTCATTTTTTTCATGTAGGTGATAGCCGTATTTATCATTTGCACCGAGATGAACAGTCAAAATGGGCAATAACCCAGTTAACGAAAGATCACACGGTATTTATTGAGCGAAATCGTGCAATTCTCGCCCGCGCAGTGGGAATGGATAGCCGCCTGAATATTGATTACGGGCGGCAACCTTTTCTTGAAGGCGAGCGGTTATTGTTAACGAGCGATGGGGTCCATGATTTTCTTGATAGCGACGCACTATGTGATTATTTAAGTGCCGACGGCAGCGCACAAGAAATCAGCGATGCCATTGTGAATGCCGCACACGCGGCCGGCAGCGACGACAATATTAGTGCCGTGGTAGCCATTATTGACGGTTTGCCTGAAGAGAGCCTTGACGACTACAGTATTAAGTTAACACGCTTACCGTTCCCGCCAGATCTATCTGTCGGTATGAATGTGGATGGGTATCAGGTAACGAAAATTCTATTTGCCTCTGCGCGCTCGCAACTGTATTTGGTGGAAGATACCGAAACAGGTGAGCATTATGCAATGAAAACACCTTCACGAAATTACGAAGACGATATCAACTATATTGACCGATTTATTCAGGAAGAATGGATTGGAAGCCGAATTAATAATGACAATGTCGTGAAAATTGTACCGTCTAATCGTAAGAAAAGTTGTTTGTATTATTTGATGGAATATGTGGAAGGGCGAGGCCTTGATCACTGGATTGCGGAGCAACAGCCACCAAGCCCTAAGCGGGCGATTGCACTTGTTAAACAGATAGCCTATGGCTTACAGGCCTTCCATGATAATGAAGCTATCCACCAAGATTTACGGCCTGCGAATGTACTGATAACCCGTGAAGATAAAGCTATTATTGTCGATTTCGGGTCGGTCTATGTTGCCGGCTTGGCCGAAATGCAGCGACCGCTAGAGCATATTAATGCGTTAGGCACCGCCACCTATTCTGACCCGCTTTATTTGATGGGCCAAAACCCCGGTATTAAAGGTGATGTTTACGCGCTTGCAACCTTAACCTATGAAATGTTTACCGGGCACCTGCCTTACGGCGATGCCATTGAAGAGTGTCGAACGGCCTTTGATTACGATAGGCTTCGCTACCTAGACGCTTCGCGCTTTAATCCTGTTATACCGCTATGGTTCGACGGTGCGTTAAAAAAAGGCGTAGATTTCGATCTGGAAAATCGATACGGTTATATCGGCGCGTTTATGAAAGATCTCACCGTGCCCAACCCTGAGTTTTTAAGGCCGGATCCTGTTGAAGAAAAGCAAGCCTCCAGCTTAATGTTTTGGAAGCTGTTGTCGGGCTTTTGGTTTCTTACCTTTCTTTTATTTATCTATCTATTTAGTCAATCCTAGACAAAGAGATGCAAACGCGATTATCCTGAATATTGGCGTACTTACGCGTGTGCCTATCGCAGAAAATTATCCAGTGGAATAACGTCTACCATTTCTCCCGCAGCAACGTTGCCTCGGTCTTGTTCTAACCTTATGTAACAGTCTGCTTTTGACAGTGACGAGAGTGCGCCAGAGCTTTGTGTGCCGGTTGTTGTCACCGAAAGAGTGCCGTCTGATTGGGTGTGTAAATTTGCCCGCTGGAAGTCAACTCTACCGGGGCTTTTTCGTAACGGGGTATCACACGGTAAATGTAAAATTGGCATAACGGTAACGTTTTCGCCACCCATGCGGCGTATGGTCGGCAGCGCGAGTTGATGAAAGGTTACCGCGGCGGAAACAGGGTTCCCGGGAAGCCCAAAAAAGGTAGCAACCTGTGAGGGGTTGGCTGGTGTGGTAATAGTGCCAAACGCAAAGGGCTTGCCGGGTTTCATGGCTAACGTATAAAAAGTGATGTCGCCCAGCTTTTGCAGTACATCCCGTGTAAAATCGGCATCGCCAACGGAAACACCTCCAGAGGAAATAATGGCGTCGCACTCAAGAGCAGCTTGAATAAAAGTGCTTTCAATAATCGCGGGATCATCCGGTAAGTTGCCGTAGTTTTTAATTTCGATATCTAATCGTTGTAATGCGGCGTGTAAAAGGTAGCGATTGCTATCGTAAATAAAGCCGTCTTTTAACGGTGAACCCAGTGGTGTAATCTCGTCGCCGGTCGAAAATAGGCCGACTCGAACTTTTCGGTACACGGCGACCTTTGCTTGGCCTAATGTTGCTAATAAGCCTATATCGATAGGGCCTAGCCGTTTTCCCTCGTTAAGTAGTAAGGTATCTTTTTGAATGTCGTTACCGGCTTTACGAATATTATCGCCGGCCTTTGCCTGCTGCGTTAGCGTGATAGCACCGCCGTGCACGACAGTGTTTTCTTGCATAACCACGCTGTTACAACCCGTAGGAATTTTCGCGCCGGTCATAATTCGAATGCACTGGCCCTCGCCAACAACCGCTTCGTAAGGTGCGCCTGCAAACGATTTTCCCGCTATTACATAGGTATCATGATGTTGTGCTGTAGTAATGTTGAGTGCGTAACCATCCATTGCTGAATTATCGTAATTAGGAATATTGTGAGGCGAAATAAGTGCGCGGCCCAGTATTCGGTTAAGCGATTCTTCAAGAGGAATGGTCTCTATATCGAGCGTAGCGATGGGCGCTTCTTGCAGCATCGTTAAAGCTTGCTCTAATGGCAATAATCCTGGTGCGTCACAACAGCTCATTTTGAAAGCCTCATTTTTGATTGACCATCCATACTGCGGCCTCAACGCGAGAACGCAAGTTTAATTTTTTTAAGATATGTTTAACGTGTACTTTAACGGTGCCGTCCGATATGTCCAGTTCTCGTGCAATAAGTTTATTACTTAAACCCTTCGCAATATACTTTAAAATTTCATGTTCACGGCTGGTTAATTTTGCCAGTAGATTGGGCCTATCGCTACCTTCGCCTCTAATGGCGCCAGCCAAAATATGGGTGAGTTTCTGGCTGATAACCATTTTTCCCAGTGCGGCTTCTTTTAAGTTTTCAAGAATTTGTTCGGGATCCATGTCTTTTAGCAGGTAGCCATCTGCGCCGTGCGTAATTGCACTTACAACATCTTCGTCGTTATCGGAAACGGTGAGCATAATAATGCGAGAGCTTACATCAGCTTCCCTTAGGCCCCGTAGCGTTTCTATACCGTCCATACCTTGCATATTTAAATCTAACACAATGAGGTCGGGATCTTTTTCTACCGCTATCGCAATTGCATCTTTACCATTGCTGGCTTCGCCAATAACAACTAATTCATCTTCGAACTCGATTAATTGCGCTAGGCCTTTTCGGAGTAGGGGATGGTCGTCGACAAGTAATATGGTCGCGGCGTTTTCTGTCATGGTGTTAGCCTTATTTTGCGCTGAAAGGGCGAAACTGTCGTGGCAAGAGAAAGTGGAATTATAACGAATAACAGGTGTGACACCCAGCAGGCATTTGATCTATATCAGCTATTTTCGTAAGGATATTGTCGGGCCATTGGTGTCCGTACCCATTTATGATGCGCACGTATAGCGGTTGAATCAGCGTATCTCTACGGTGATACCTCTTTGGGGGTATAGGCTTTTGCCGCGTGGCCTTTATTCTCTACCTCTTGGCGCGCCTTGTTCGCGACTGCAATCTTTTCCATAGTACAGCCGTCATTTTTTTAACTGCCGGTTAATTTCGGTATGGGAGAGCAAGATGGTTCAATCAGTAGTCGACGACAAAACCGGATCGGTTGGAGGAAAACCAAAAGCCGGTGGTGCAGATATTCATGAATGGGATCCCGAGAACACAGAATTTTGGGAAAGTACGGGTAAAAAAATTGCGTCGCGTAACCTTTGGATCTCGATTCCTAGTTTACTGTGCGGCTTCGCCGTGTGGCTCTATTGGGGCATTATAACGGTACAAATGTTGAATCTTGGTTTCCCATTTGCGAAGTCGGAATTATTTACATTAATGGCCATTGCGGGGCTAACAGGGGCAACTCTGCGTATTCCCAGTAGCTTTTTTATTCGTTTAACGGGCGGTCGAAACACCATATTTTTTACAACGGCATTGTTAATGATTCCGGCTTTAGGTGCTGGCCTTGCTTTAAGTGATCAGAATACGCCGCTTTGGGTGTTTCAGTTGTTGGCGTTGTTGTCGGGTTTTGGTGGCGGAAACTTTGCGTCGTCTATGTCGAATATCAGTTTTTTCTATCCGAAAAAACAGCAGGGTTTGGCGCTGGGGCTGAATGCGGGCTTAGGTAATTTTGGTGTAACCACCATGCAAATTTTGGTTCCTCTGGCAATGACCTTTGGTATCTTTGGTTCGTTGGGTGGAGAGTCGATGGTGCTGCAGAATACCTCCGGTACGCTCATTGGTAAAATACCAGCGGGCGCCGAAACCTGGATACAAAACGCGGGTTTTATTTGGTTGTTACTGTTAGTACCTCTCGCGTTTTTTGGTTGGTTTGGGATGAACAATTTACGTACTAACGATGTATCGCCCCAAATACCCAACCCCGTTTTCAGTTTCGGTATTATTAGCGGTATGTTGTTGGTTGGTTTTCTGACGGCCACGTTTGGTCTATGGTTATTATTACCAGAATCGGCAAATGGTTCTGGTTTTGGGGTGCCGAAAGAAATCGTATTAGTGTTGGTTATTGCCTCAACGGTATTTTTGTTAAAGCAAATTCCCGGGCAGATTAAAAGCAATCTTAGCCGTCAGTATCAAATATTTAACAATAAAAATACGTGGGTTATGAGCGTTATCTATACGATGACGTTTGGCTCGTTTATTGGCTTCGCGGCCTCTTTTCCGCTATCGATTAAAGTCATATTTGGTTATCAGCATCTCATGGTTGACGGGGTTATGACACACGATACGGCTAACCCTAATGGGCCTAGTGCATTGATGTACGCGTGGATGGGGCCCTTTATAGGCGCGCTCATTCGTCCGTTAGGTGGATGGGTTGCCGATAAGGTGGGAGGGGCATTAGTCACTCAAATCTGTTCTATTGCGATGGTTGCGTGTTCTATTGGTGTTGCCTACTACATGAAGGCGGCCTACGGTTCGTCTACACCCGAAGAGCATTTCGTTGCGTTCTTTGTTCTCTTCTTATTGTTGTTCGCGGCAACCGGCATTGGCAACGGTTCTACTTTCCGTACCATCGCTATGGTATTTCCGAAAGAACAGGCGGGGCCTGTATTAGGCTGGACATCGGCTGTAGCAGCCTATGGCGCATTCTATATACCTAAGGTGCTCGGTGAGCAAATCAAAGCAACAACACCTGAAGTTGCGCTGTTTGGTTTTGCCGCCTTCTATGCCGTGTGTGTGTTTGTGAATTGGTGGTTTTATTTACGTAAGGACGGCGAGTTCTATAATCCGTAGTGATTTATCTTTAGTCTACAATCTTCGGCCCGCCTTTGTGCGGGCTTTTTTTTTGAGTGCATAAAAGGCGCTGAGATGTGTTGGTACTCGTGCGCTGGGTCTGGGCGTTAAGAGCGACTAGAGAGCGACAAGTAATCTGGCATTCGCGCAAACAAGGTGGTGTCTTCTAGGTGAATATGGTCGCGCATTGTGGTGATGAACGCTTGTAGTCCCATGTAGAGCGCTTTCCAGTGGCTGCAGGCGTTGGTGGGCAATTGAAAGTTGTGGGCGCTGCGTTGAAGCTTCTTCAGCGAGCGCACATGTTCGCCGTGCTCGAATTGAAATATGGCCATACAGTTTGCGGCCATGTCCCAGTTAGATTGGATAATCATGGGGAAAAGGGTTTTTTCTTCTTTGTCCATGTGCGCCAATGTATCTTCCAGTATATTTCTAATGCATTGCGATAACCCTACGGGACATAGCGGGTCGTGGCCCCACTCTTTTTCGACTGTACTGGCTAGCCGAATAAGTTCGGGTAATTGCTTGCGATGAACATTATGGTAATGGGTCACGATATAAAGAACGAGATCCTTTTCGCTGTATTGTGAAAAATCGGGTCGTATTTTTCCTCGTATCTCTAGCCGTTCAAACTCCTCAATAACGCTTTGTTTGTCGGCACGGTATTCGGTTATCGCGTCGCGTAAGGGGAGTGAGTGATGTTGTTTATAGTCGAGTTTGAAACGGTACAAAATTTCAGTTGCACCGGGTATTTCTACCGCTAATTTTTCTAACGTTACATCGAGTATACTCATAGCGTTGTCCGTTTCTCGGAATGTTATGGTAAAAGGCGTTACCCAGGTTTTCCATCGGCGCGGGCGGAAGTGAGAATGGGTATATACACAAACAAAAATATTAAAAATGATAGGCACCATGCACTTGCGGCGAGGGTCAGGCTCATTTCATAGTGTGCCCCCCACATTGAGATGCCAAGCCCGCGCACGATTGCGGCAAAGGCTAACGCAATATAGGCAAGGCTTAGTAAGCGCTTTGGTTTAAGGGGCCTGCCCGTGTGGCCTAATGCAATACGTGACATCATCGCTAAAATCATATTGGCCATAGCGCCTGCAAACAACCAATGTAGGGCCGTTGCTTGAGAGTAAGAAGGTGATAATAGTGAGATTAGTAGCGCCAATAACCCCGTGGGTATAAGTAAGCAGGAGAAGTGAAGCGACCAAAGCAAGGGAAAGCGCCACGTTACCCATGGGCGCCAGCGTAAACAACGCAGTAAATGCGTTAAAGCTGTAAGGCCCACTACGGCGACCAAGGCTGCTTTGGGTAACATAGCGGTTAAATTCAATCCAAATAGAAGCGCGCAGACGGCGGTTAACACTATGGTGCTTACTTCTAAGGCAAACCAGTTTTCAACACGTGGAGTACCGCTTCCGTTAGCGGTAAACATAGGCAATATTCGCCCCGTTATGACGGTCATGACTATGATCATAAGCCAGCCATAAAGCGCGACGCCTTTTTGTACCAGTGATGGGTCGTTAGCAATAACACCCGCATGGCTTAATGCGTTGGCGGCAATTAATAATCCCAGAATAACTAATAGTTTTAAATTTCGACGATTATTGGTTTGAATCAGGGGTTGAGAAAAATAAAAGGCTGTGAGGGCTAAAAAACTAAGGTCGACAAGTGCGATAAGAAGAGAGGGAATTATGGGGAATAGCATTAATAGACGTGCGACAATCCATAGCAAGACGAGTAACAGTAGCTTATGCCCACGAATACCCGGTACGTTGGTCCAGTTTTGCACCGCAGTTAAAAGAAAACCGGCCAGTACCGCAGAGCTAAACCCTGTGAGTAATTCGTGGCTGTGCCAAAATAAAAGGCCACCGTAAGGGGAGAGCGCTATAACGCCTTTTATGACTACTATCCAAATAGCCATGGCAACTACTGCAAAGAGTGCCGCGAGTAAAAAGAGTGGCCTAAACGCCAATTGTAATACGGGTATTGTCATAATGGAGATATTCTCTTAAATAGTAAGGTCATTAAAGGCGTTGAACACTCGGAATAAATGTAAACCCGACACGTGTTCCTCCTTCTTTGCGCGGTTGTATCTCAATTGCGCCACCAAGATTTCGACTTCGTTCATTCATAATCGCAAGCCCGTAATGATTAAGCTTTTCGGGTGTATCGGGAATGCCCACGCCGTCGTCTTCAACGAGGAGTGTTACGCTTTTATCACGGTTATGCTGTAAACGAATTAAGACGTTATCACCCTTGGAGTGATGAATTGCGTTTTGACCGGCTTCACGCACTATTTGCAGTAAATGAATTTCTTCACTCGGCGTTAGTGGTAAATCGGTTAAACGGTAATCGAGTTGCACGCTCATATCGCTACGTTCACTTAGCTGTGTAACGGTACTTTGCAGCGCCGTATGTAGCCCGCCGTCGTCCATCTTTAGTCGGAAGGTAGTAAGAAGTTCTCTCAGTTGCCGATAGGCCGCCGAAAGCCCTTCGCGTAGCTCATCAATAATGGGTTGTTGTAATTCAAATTTATTTTTGTCGTGAGACTTTTGTAACCGCGTAACCTGTATTTGTAAATAGGATAACGATTGAGCGAGAGAATCGTGAAGTTCGCGCGCAATAACGGTGCGTTCGCTCAACATTACAAACCGGTTTTCTCGGTCTTTTTGTTGTGCCATAGAGAGTGCAATAGCGAGTTGGTTCGCAACGGATTGAACGAGGCTGTGCTGCCATTCCGGGATATTGTGGAGAGCCGTGTATTGCACATCGATAATACCGTATTGGCGGTCACCCATAACGATGGGGATGCGTTTTTCGCCCGGCAGATTGATGGGTTGTTTAAAATTGGCGGGATTACGACAATCAAAACAGTTCTTTTTCTCGCAGAGTTCCCCATCATCGTTATGAGAGCCCACTTGCATATAAGGTTGACCACCGTGTTCGGTAAACAGGCAAAGTTCTAAACGATGGTCTCCTAATACCTGAGCTAAATCTTCAATAATGGCATGAAAATCGAGGGTATCGCTGGGCGACTCAAGTATTGTGCGGGCCGTGTTAAACAAAAAATCTAGCGTTATATTATTTTGCTGTAATTCTTTGGTTCTCGCTTCTACACGTTCTTCAAGTTGGCTATAAGACTCAGCGATAGAGTCGCTCATTCGGTTAAACGTTGTGGCGAGTAACGTCAGCTCATCGTTGCCCGAAACATCTACACGCTGTTGATAATCACCCTCGCCAATTTTTTCTGCGGTTTCGGTAAGTTGGGTTAACGGCTTTTCAATACGGTGTTTTAATAGGTAGAAAATAAGGCTACCCACCAATACCGTTATGAGCAGAACGAGAAGCTGAAAGGAGCGCAAGTTCATAATCTTACGTTCGGCGTCTTTTTGGAACTGCGTCACCAGAGCGTCGGTTAACAGGACTTGGTTTTCGAGCAGGTGCTCGGTGTCGACAATATTAGGTGTGCTATCGAGCATTGCTATTAATGCCGGTTTAGTATTAGAGAGCCAATTACTGTAGGCCACGCTAAAAAAACGGGTGAGCGCGCTATGTGTGGATTTTGGCTCTAAGAGAAGCGCATGTTGTTGAGAGAAAAGAGAGTGATTCCACGTATGGTGTAATTTCTCTATTGCCTTAATAGCTTGATCTGGCTGGCCGCGCTCCATCGCCAAACCAATATGATAGGTTTGCATTCGCATGGAACCGGAAAGGTTAATAGCCTGGGCATCTTTGTCGGCCAGCTCTGTCACCCAGAACGAAATAAAAATGCTAATGAGCGTAATGCCGATAATAGCCGCAAGCGAGAGCGTGATATAGCTCATTACTGACCGATTAAAACGCGTGGGAGGGCGCTCGTTTAAAGACTCATTCATCGCATGCCTACCTGTTGAAGTGCTCCATTGTATGCCATCAACAATCTAACCGACACCCGTATACCCCTTTATGGGTAGAGTTTAATGAACGAATAGATACCTCCAAAACGGCCTTGATCTAGATCAATAGAGTGCAGCGTTAGGTTCCTATAGTGGCGGTTATATCCGTACACGCGGAATTTTCAAAGCCCGCACACAAGCGTTGTCGAGGAACACAATCATGAGCCACTTTTTAGACAAGCTGAGATTTTTTAATGTTAAGAAAACCAGCTTTTCCAATGGACACGGTGTAACAACCAACGAAGACCGAGAATGGGAAGACGGTTATCGTAAGCGTTGGCAGCACGATAAAATTGTTCGTTCCACCCACGGCGTGAACTGTACTGGTTCATGTAGCTGGAAAATCTATGTGAAAAATGGATTGGTCACGTGGGAAACGCAACAGACAGACTATCCTCGAACGCGTCCGGATTTGCCAAACCATGAGCCGAGAGGCTGCCCGCGTGGTGCCAGTTTCAGCTGGTATATCTACAGTGCCAACCGCTTAAAATACCCTAAAATCCGTAAGCATCTCTTACAGTTGTGGCGCGAAGCCAAAATAACCCATCCCGACCCAGTGTTGGCATGGGAGTCCATTGTGTCGGACCCTGAAAAGACTAAACAGTATAAAACCAAGCGTGGCCTCGGTGGTTTAGTGCGTTCGAACTGGGCAGAGGTCAATGAAATTATTGCAGCCTCTAACGTATACACCGCGAAAGAATATGGTCCAGACCGTATTACAGGGTTTTCACCCATTCCTGCGATGTCGATGGTGAGCTATGCGGCGGGTTCGCGTTATTTATCGTTGATTGGTGGTAACTGCCTAAGTTTCTATGATTGGTACTGTGATTTGCCGCCCGCCTCCCCTCAAGTATGGGGCGAGCAAACAGATGTACCGGAATCGGCGGATTGGTACAACTCGGGTTACATTATTGCGTGGGGTTCTAATGTTCCCCAAACCCGTACGCCCGATGCACACTTTTTTACCGAAGTGCGCTACAAGGGGACCAAAACGGTTTCCGTAACGCCTGATTATTCGGAAGTTGCCAAACTCACCGATGAGTGGGTGCCCGCTAAACAAGGTACCGATGCGGCTGTGGCCATGGCCATGGGCCATGTAATTCTAAAAGAATTCCACGTTGAAAAACCTAGTGCATACTTTAAAGAGTATGTAAAAACGACAACCGATTTCCCCTACCTTGTAAAACTCGAGCCTTCAGAGCAAGGGTTGCAGCAAGGCTCGTTTTTACGCGCAAGTGATTTAAAGAAAAATCACGGTCAGGAAAACAACCCCGAATGGAAAACAATTGCACTCAATGCCGATGGCAAACTCGTATCGCCTACTGGCTCTATTGGTTATCGTTGGGGTGAAAGTGGCAAATGGAATATCGAGCCACGTGACGGCGTCTCAGGCAAAGAGTTGGATTTACACACCTCGTTAAAAGAGATTGCAGACGAAGTAGCCGATGTCGCCTTCCCTTATTTTGGTGGTCAAGAACACGAATTTAATTATTTCGCGAGCACCGACCACAACGATGTGCAATTGCGAAAAGTACCCGTTAAAAAAGTAAAACTAGCCGACGGCAGTGAAGCCTTAGTGGCCACGGTGTACGACCTAACGTTAGCGAACTACGGCGTTGATAACGGCTTGAATTGCCCCAATACCGCAAAATCCTACGACGAAGACGCGCCATACACCCCTGCATGGCAAGAAAAAATTACGGGTGTGCCACGCGAACAAATTATTCGTATTGCCAAAGAATTTGGTGATAATGCCGACAAAACGCGCGGTCGTTCCATGATTATTATTGGTGCAGCAATGAACCATTGGTACAACATGGATATGAACTACCGCGGCGTGATTAATATGCTGATGATGTGTGGTTGTATTGGCCAAAGTGGTGGTGGTTGGGCTCATTATGTTGGGCAAGAAAAATTGCGGCCACAGTGCGGCTGGCTACCCTTGGCCTTTGGCTTGGATTGGCAGCGTCCACCGCGCCAAATGAACGGTACCTCGTTCTTCTATAATCACTCCGACCAGTGGCGTTATGAAAAATTGGAAATGACCGAAGTGGTTTCTCCGTTGGCCAACAAAGAAAAATGGTCAGGCTCAATTCTAGATTTTAACACCCGTGCCGAGCGTATGGGTTGGCTCCCTTCAGCGCCACAATTAAACACCAACCCGTTGGATTTGTGTGCGAAAGCGGCTGAAATGAATATGGATCCCAAGGTGTACGCCAGTGATCTTATTAAAAATGGTGATTTGAAATTTGCCTGTGAAGACCCCGATGACCCCAAAAACTATCCTCGCAATATGTTTATCTGGCGTTCCAACTTACTGGGTTCATCCGGCAAGGGCCACGAGTATATGTTGCGCCATTTGCTCGGTACTAAGCATGGTTTGATGGGCAAAGATTTAGGTGAGAGCGGCGATAAAAAACCAGAAGATGTGAAGTGGCATGACGAAGCGCCCGAAGGCAAGGTGGACTTATTGGTCACGCTCGACTTCCGTATGTCTACCACGTGCTTGTACTCCGATATCGTTTTACCTACTGCCACTTGGTATGAAAAAGACGATATGAATACGTCGGACATGCACCCCTTTATTCATCCCTTAAGTAAAGCGGTCGATCCTGTTTGGGAATCACGAAGTGATTGGGATATTTTTAAAGGAATTGCCAAGAAATTCTCGGAACTATGTGATGGCCACTTAGGTGTCGAAAAAGACTTAGTCACAGTGCCACTTCAGCACGATACTCCTGCAGAACTTGCACAGCCCGATGGTGTTAAGGCCTGGTGGAAAGGTGAGTGTGACTTTATTCCCGGTAAAACAGCACCGAACATGGTCGTGGTTGAACGTGATTTCCCCAATACCTATAAGCGATTTACCTCGCTTGGACCCATGCTTGAAAAATTAGGCAACGGCGGTAAAGGCATTAATTGGAATACAGACGATGAAGTCGATTTTCTAGGCAAGTTAAACCATGTACACAATGAAGAAGGTGCACATAAAGGGCGACCAAAGATTGAGACCGCGATTGATGCCGCCGAAGTAATTTTAAGTTTAGCCCCCGAAACAAATGGCCAGGTTGCTGTAAAAGCATGGGCGGCGCTCTCGAAAATTACCGGCCGAGACCACACCCATTTAGCCAAGCCAAAAGAAGATGAAAAAATTCGCTTCCACGATATTGTGGCGCAACCGAGAAAAATTATTAGTTCGCCTACGTGGTCCGGTTTAGAAGATGAGCACGTGTCTTACAATGCCGGTTATACCAACGTACATGAGTGTATCCCTTGGCGAACCGTGACCGGCCGTCAGCAGTTTTATCAAGATCACGAATGGATGCGCGACTTTGGCGAAACCCAATGCCTGTATAAACCACCGGTGAATATGAAAACCGTACAGCCGATGTTAGGTGCAAAACCAAACGGCAATCACGAGTTGGTCTTGAATTGGATTACGCCACACCAGAAGTGGGGTATTCACTCCACCTATTCCGACAACTTATTAATGCTTACGCTGTCGCGCGGTGGCCCCATTATCTGGCTGAGCGAAGTCGATGCGAAGAAAGGCGGCATTGAAGATAACGATTGGATAGAGGCGTTTAATGTAAACGGTGCAGTTGCCGCGCGAGCGGTGGTGTCCCAGCGAGTGCCCGAAGGCATGAGCATGATGTACCACGCACAGGAACGCATCGTAAACACCCCAGGAGCCGAAACAACACAAACGCGAGGCGGTATCCACAACTCGGTTACCCGCGCAATTATGAAACCCACTCATATGATTGGTGGCTACGCGCAACAATCCTACGGGTTTAACTATTACGGTACGGTGGGTTGTAACCGAGACGAATTTGTTATTGTCCGTAAAATGGACAACGTCGATTGGCTCGATGAAGAGTCTGCACAGGAGGAGAAATAACATGAAAATACGTGCACAAATCGGCATGGTCCTGAATTTAGATAAATGTATCGGCTGTCACACGTGTTCTATCACGTGTAAGAACGTGTGGACAAGCCGCGACGGAATGGAATACGCCTGGTTCAATAATGTAGAAACCAAACCAGGTATTGGTTTTCCGAAAGAATGGGAAAACCAAGAGAAATGGAACGGCGGTTGGGTTCGAAAAAATAATGGCAAGCTAGAGCCCAAGCAAGGTGGCAAACTACGCTTACTGGCCAACATTTTTGCTAACCCCGATCTCCCCGAAATTGACGACTACTACGAACCGTTTGATTTTGATTATGAGCACCTGCATACCGCGGCTGAAAGTAAGCATCAGCCTGTTGCTCGTCCACGCTCGCTGGTAACCGGCAAACGCATGGAGAAAATTAATTGGGGGCCAAACTGGGAAGAAATTCTGGGCACCGAGTTTGAAAAGCGTAAAGTGGATGTATGTTTTAACGAGGTGGCCGAAAAAGAAATTTACGGTGAATTCGAAAAAACTTTTATGATGTATTTGCCACGTTTATGTGAGCACTGCTTAAACCCAACCTGTGTGGCAAGTTGCCCTAGTGGGGCAATCTATAAGCGTGACGAAGATGGCATTGTATTAATCGATCAGGATAAATGTCGCGGCTGGCGCATGTGTGTGTCGGGCTGCCCTTACAAGAAAATCTATTACAACTGGAATACTGGAAAATCTGAAAAATGTATTTTCTGTTATCCCCGAATTGAAGCAGGCCAGCCAACCGTTTGCTCTGAAACGTGTGTGGGCCGTATACGCTACCTAGGTGTGCTGTTATACGACGCGGATCGAATTGAAGAAGCGGCCAGTGCCGAATCGGATAAAGATTTGTATCAGGCACAGCTTGATATTTTCCTCGACCCGAGCGACCCAGAAGTGCAAGCGGCAGCGCGTAAAGAAGGCATTCCAGACACGTGGTTGGAAGCCGCACAAAACTCGCCCGTTTACAAAATGGCGATGGACTGGAAAGTCGCGCTGCCGCTTCACCCCGAATATCGCACCTTACCAATGGTGTGGTACATCCCCCCATTGTCGCCCATTCAGAATGCGGCCGCCGCAGGCAAGATAGGCACAGGCGGTGTAATTCCCGATTTGAAATCGTTGCGTATTCCTATTCGTTATTTGGCAAACTTATTAACGGCAGGGGATGAAGCGCCTGTTATCAGTGCGTTAGAACGCATGTTGGCTATGCGTACCTATAAGCGCGCCCAACAAGTGGAGGGAGAAGAAGATTTAGCCGTACTAAAAAGGGTGGGCATTACACAAGAGCAAGTGGAAGAAATGTATCGTTACATGGCCATTGCAAATTACGAAGATCGTTTTGTTATTCCCGCTAGCCACAAAGCCTACGCCGAAGATGCTTATAGTATGAAAAGTAGTTGTGGCTTTAGTTTTGGTAACGGCTGCAGCGATGGCGATACGGGTGTCAATATGTTTGGTGGTAAGAAACAAACGAATCGCAATATTATTGCCGTATCGAATGGAGATGATTAATGGATATTTTATGTGTTATCTCACGCTTATTGGACTACCCAGACGAAGCTCTTTACGACGCAGAAAGTGATATAAGCACTATTATTTTAAGCGCACCGATAAAGGAAGAATATAAAGATAGGCTGCAAGCATTTTTATGGGAGCGCCTAGACAGTAACATGCTGGATTGGCAGTCGGAATACGACGGCCTGTTTGAACGGGGTCGCTCCCTTGGCTTGTGGCTGTTTGAGCACGTGCACGGTGAAAGCCGTGATCGTGGCCAGGCCATGGTTGATTTAATGGATCAGTATCAGCAAGCCGGTTTAGAAATATCGCAACATGAACTACCCGATTACATACCACTGTTCTTAGAGTTTATAGCAACGCAAGGCGAAGAAAACGCGCGCGGTTGGTTGCAAGACGTAGAACATGTATTGGCGTTGCTACAGGCACGTTTGGAAAAGCGAGAAAGTAACTACAGCGTTTTGTTCGAAATACTGTTGAGCATTGCCGAAAGTGAAGTGAACCTAGGTGAAGTACGGGAAATAGTCGGCGGCGAAAAACGTGATGACAGTAAAGAAGCCTTAGATAAAGAGTGGGAAGAAGAGGAGGTTACCTTTGGTGCTGAATCTGTAAAAGAGGGCTGCGATTCGACGCGAAAGCCCAGTGAATCCCAACGGGCCGATATCGATGTACCCGTGCATTGGGTTGATTTTAATGAGCCTGCATCGGTTGCCGAGGCGCCACAAAGTAAGAGGAATTCGTAATGAATGATCTAAACCATTTGTTGTTTGGTATCTACCCGTACATTGCGCTCACCATTTTTTTAGTGGGTTCTTTAATACGTTATGACCGCGAGCAATACACGTGGAAAACCAGCTCTAGCCAATTGTTGGAAAAAAAATGGTTACGACGAGGTAGTCTACCGTTTCATATCGGTGTACTGGCGATTTTAGGTGGTCATTGTGTTGGCTTACTCACGCCGCATGAAGTGTGGCATACGTTAGGTGTGTCGGCGCCGTTTAAGCAAAAAGTTGCAATGGGAATGGGGGGCGTATTTGGTGTTATTTGTCTTTACGGTATGACCATATTACTGGTACGACGTTTAACCAATGAGCGTATACGGGCAACCACAGGCAAAATGGACATCGCCATTTTATTGATGTTGTATTGTCAACTATTGCTCGGTTTAACCTCCATCTTTGTGTCTGCTGGTCACATGGACGGCGAAGAAATGTTAAAACTCATGAGCTGGACCCAAAACATCGTTACGTTTAACAGTACCGTCGCAACGGCTCAAATAGAGCATGTTCATATTATCTATAAGCTTCATATATTTTTGGGTATGACCCTATTTGTGGCCTTTCCATTTTCTCGGCTTGTACACATTTGGAGCGTACCGGTGAAATATTTGGGCAGACACTATCAAGTTGTACGGGAGCGTGGCCGTCATGTCTAATTGTTCGCATAACCACAGCCAAGGGCATCAAGAAACAATGGCGACCGTAGAGCACGCAACCACTCATCTTGAGGCTGGCCATATGATAAAAGTCAATTTAACGACGATTTCGGAAGACTCTATCTATAGAGAGATGCAATACCATGAAGCAGAATCACAAGAAACGGCCATGGTATTGGCGATGGAATCGCTGGTAGTTGCAGAATTGCTAAAGCAGCGCGCTAAGACCATTGGCCTGTCAGTAGATGAGCACGAACAATTCGTTGAGACACTAATTGAACGCGAAGTTGTACAGCCGAAGGCTACCGACGATGATTGTTTACACTACTTTACACAGAACCAAAAGAAGTTCGCCTCTCCACCATTGTTAGAGGTAAAGCATATTTTACTGGCCTGTGCGCCAGATGATACTGCGGCACGATCGGAGGCGAATGAAATGGCGGTCAATATTGTTGCTGAACTAAAATCCAATATTGGACAGTTTTCGGCACTCGCGAAGCAATATTCGCGTTGCCCGTCGGCCGAGCTGGGTGGCTCCCTAGGACAGATCAGTAAGGGGCAAACGGTACCAGAGTTCGAGCGACAGCTGTTTTGTTGTGGTGAAGGGCTTGTGGAGTCAGCCCTTGAGAGCCGTTATGGTGTGCATATTGTGTTTATCGCACACAAAGAAGCGCCGCGCCCGTTGCCGTATGATCTCGTTGCGGACAAAATTCGGGATTATCTCGATACCAAAGTCCGTAATACCGCCATTGCTCAGTATATTACAACATTAATTGACGATGCTGAGATAGAAGGCTTTGAGTTTGAGGAAAAAAAGGATCGCCAATTTTTTCATGCGTAAACCGCGTACCGATGTTGCTATGGCGGCATTACTTGAGGATATTCGTCGTACGTTTCCCTTTGACGCACCGGATTCAGCGGTGTGTCAAAAAATATGTATCGGGTGCCCGAAAAAACTATTGGCCTACCTGGAATTGGAGGTTGATGATTGGCAGAATCGTTTAGACGATGAGAGCATGCCAAACTTGGGCGATATCAATAAATTGCTCAAAAAAAGTAAAAAGATTCACAAAGTCTTGCAAATGAACCAGGTACTGGCGAAAGTGTAAAAAGCGTTTACAAAAGCATAATAACGTTATAAACCAGAGAGATAGGTATCTTACAGTTGCGGTCAATCCGCGAATTCAGGAGGTCGAACATGGGAGTAGAGCTAATGACTCAACCACATATTGCCGACGCGTTAAACGAACGGACACTATCAGATTTAATGTCTCGAAACATATTAACCGTTTATGAAGGCTGGTCTGTTAAACGAGTTGCCGCATTTTTTGTTAAGCATGGAATTAGTGGGGCGCCGGTTATTGCCGCCGATGATGAGCTTGTCGGTGTTGTTACCCAAACGGATGTCGTTCGGTTTGGTAGCCGCAGCTTAAATACCAAAGAAGTGGAACGACTCACGCAATTTTATTGTGGCCCCTATGGTGGCGAGCTTTCGGAAGACGATGTTCGTCATATGCAAGAACGTGCTAGTGAAAACTGTACGGTTCATTCCATCATGACACCAGAAGTGATAGGCCTTGATATTTCAACGCCGTTGGCCGATGTTTGTCAGGTGTTAGTCGAGCGTCAGTTACATCGTTTATTTGTCACTGAGTCAGAAAGATTAGTGGGCGTGATAACCGCTAGAGATATCTTACAAAAATTATTAGAAGCGTAACCTTTTCACATTTAAAACGCCGAATGGCGTTACTCACCACAGCCCGTTGAATATGTAGTTGTTATAGGAAACGACGGGTTTTGTGGGTTTTATGTCGAATGCCTCCTGCCGACGTTCGTGCGGCCGTGGTCCAAAACACGGGTTTTCCTTCCCTTTTTCGCCCTCAAACGTGTGTAAGTTGCTATTTATTTCGCACGCCTATTCTCAAATACAAACCGCTTATCGTACTTTCTATCGCTGATATGGCTATGGTTGTGTCGTCAATACCCCAGTAGCGTGTAAAAAAAGTGGCCACATCACAGTTTTATGTCGAACCACGTCCGTCTATTGTTTCAGTTTTTATATCAAAAAAAACGTGTTTATGCGATTGAGTTTTATCGACTCGTTATAGCTCCGCCTAAACCTCTAACGTTGTAAGCGTCATCGCCGTATACACCAATATCTTACCGTTAGTCCTAAGCCTTTGGCAGAGTGTGTGCCGCGTTGCTAATGTCATTACTAGGAATTAACGAGAACTGTTCTTTGTAGGCAAATTTACGTATGGAAAAAACAACAGGTCAACGTCGGTCGCTTATACCGGTTAATAAAAGCCTTGGTTTTAGTCTTGTTGAACTTATGGTAGTGCTTGCCATTGCCGCGATGTTGCTGGTCGTAGCAACACCGGGTTTTATGGACACGTCGGCAAAATCGATAGTGCGTGCAGGCGTAACGGAATTGGCCTCCGATCTTGCGTATGCGCGAAGCTCGGCAATAACGCGTTCTACCTCTGTCTCCATTTGCCCTAGCGATGAAGAGAGTAGCCCTCGGGAATGTAACGATGGCGATTGGGTTGATGGCTGGCTAATTTTTTATGACACAGACGAAGATGGCAATCTAGATGCCGGTGAAGAGGTCGCGCGTGTTGGGTCTTCTATGAATGCGCGCTTAGCGATAACAGTCGATAACACGGTAACCTTTAATCGTCGTGGTGGTAAAACCAATGTCTCCGAATTTGTATTTTGTATCGACGAAGATACGGGCGATTTTAATACGCGCTCTATAGTAGTGAATGTAGGAGGGCTTGTACGCGGTTCCCGCGATACAGATGAAGATGGTATTCACAATAGCGGCGAAAGCGGAGGCAATCTGGCATGTCCTTAATCGGGGTACGACGTTATTCCTTACAAAAACAATGTGGTTTTTCAATGGTGGAAATTTTAATTTCATTTATTGTTCTGGCCGCAGGGCTATTGGGTATTGCATCCATTCAGAAAAAAGGTGTGGATAATAATCACGCCGCGTATTTGCGTACGCAAGCGGTATCGTTAGCGCAAGACATGACCAGCCGTGTTCGTTCAAATACTGCGGGTTTTGAGGCCGGTAATTACAATAGGCCCAACAGTAGTTATAACGCCAATTGTTTAGGTGCCGGCTGTACGGCGGCACAAATGGCGAGTCACGATAGTTTCGAATGGTCATCCGAATTGGCGTTAGTCTTGCCGATAGGCGAAGGCATAGTGTGTGTCGATTCGTCACCCGATGACGGGGACAATTTGGCGTCACCAGCGTGCGACGGTGCAGGAAGCGAACTCGTTATAAAAATCTGGTGGGATGCCATTCCAAAAGACGGGGAGGTCGATCAGCGCTATGCCATTACATTCAGCATTTAGAGTGAAAAAATCTTGTACTTTACAGACGTTTGGTGGCGTTAAAACCACAGGTTTAACGCTTATCGAATTACTGGTATCGATGGCCATTGGTGCGATCATTTTATCGGGCAGTGTAGTGGTTTACGTAGACCAACTACAAACGTCTCGTCAGTTAACGTCTTTTTCCACGTTACAGGAATCTGGCCGAGTGGCGTTAGATATTATTGAACACGATATTCGAATGTCGGGCTTTACCGGTTGCTTTAGTACAAACGAGGAATTAAACAATACGCTGGTCACTACGTATCCTGCGTCATTTCAGCCAGAACAAGGCATACAAGGCTGGGAGGCGAAGGATACTGAACCAGGAAAAGCGATCGATAACATTCTAACGTCTACAGCACTAGTTAGAACCACCAATGGTGACTGGACAACCAGCGGCGGTAATAGTTTAGATGAACTTAGTGTGGTACCCAATTCAGATATTATTCGCGTATGGGGTGCGGGCGAGAGCGATATTCTGGTGAATAATTTGGTTGTCGGTACGCCCAATACGTTTACGGTATCGGTCGACGACGACATTGATGACGATGCCATCCTGATGTTAAGTGATTGTGAAAGTGTCGACATCGTACAAGCGTGTGCCGTTTCAACCTCTGGTACCACAAAAACGGTCACGTTAAATACCAGTTGTTCACCCGGCAATAACGCGGCCATCGCTATTGAAACGAAGGCGCTTCAAAACCCCACCGTAACCGCGCTGCGAGGTACGGCTTACTTGGTTAGTAAACAGAACAACCTCGCGATAAATCCTCCCTCGCTATTTCGGGCAGAGCTCGACCCAGACGGTGGCGGTATCGGCGAAATGCAAGAAGTCGTACAGGGCGTAGAAAGTTTACAAATTTTGTATGGCGAGAATTTGGATGATGACAATTTCAAAAGTGCAGACGCCTACGTTACAGCAAACAACGTTAGCGACTGGCGAAATGTGGTGAGTGTTCGCGTAACCCTTTTACTGCAAAGCGTGGACGACAATCTGGCTAGCGGCGTTCTGCCTTATGTTTTTAACGGTGTGAACTACGACGGCCAGGAAGGTAATCCGTCTGCCTCCGATAATCGTTTGCGCCGTGTGTTTTCCAGAACAATCACGTTGCGAAACCGTACTCTAGGAAGCTAATGATGATGACACCTCCATTACACTCGAATCAACAAGGCGTAACGCTAGCAGTCACGCTTATATTTCTATTTGTATTGTTTATTGTGGGCGTTTCTGCGGTTAAAACTTCATTGGTAGAAGAGAAAATGACGGCCAATTTACGTGATCGACATATAGCGTTTGAGGCTGGCGAATCGGCATTAAAAACAGCGGAAAACTGGTTAGACGCTATGCTCGATTATCCCACACCCAGTAGTGCAGGTACCTACGATATGTGGTTGTTAGGGACGTTGGGCTCAGGAAAATGGTGGAAGACAAATACCGCTGAATGGTGGGTAGATAAAAGTACCGCCTCGGATACTAACAGTATGCAATATGCGGCGCCGCGTTATTTGGTGGAAGAGCGGGCTTTTGTTCAAAGTGGTGAAAATTTAATTATTGGTTCTGGTGAGAACAAACAAGGTAAATATTATTACCAAGTGACATCTCGCGGGCATGGTGGTAGTGCCGATACAAAGGTGCATTTACGCTCAACTTTTATTAAACGTTTCGATTAGAAAGGCCGTGTGGCACTTTCAAAATTATGCATCGAATATTAGCGGTGCGGGATGGTAAATTATGAACAGTTTTAATCGTGTTTTAGTTAGCTTCGTTACGGGTAGTATGGTGCTTTATGGCGCGGCTTCTACTGTAGTAGCGGCAGAACTGGAATTGGCTGATGAACCATTATTTCTTGGCATTAGTACGGACCCCAATGTGTTTTTCGAACTAGACGACTCGGGGTCAATGGACTGGACTATATTAACAATTCCTTATTATCACTCATGCCAATACGACCGCGATTCACCTGGCTCAACGGGTGATTATAATTGTTCAACAAGCATCCGTAACGATGGATTGTGGCGATCTTATGGTAATGGCAGCTTTCGCTCTTACTACTACATGTTTGATGCAAGTGACAACGCTTACGCAACGGGGTGTGGCTTTTATGATTACTCCTATAACGTAAAAGATTGTGGTTTTACCGATGTATTTTCTAACGATTGGCGTGGAGGGTCGTCGAGCTTTAATGTTGTTTATTACAACCCAACCGTAACTTACAGCCCGTGGGCGGGTACAGGGTTAACTGATGCGAGTTTTACTGCCGCTAGAAGTGATCCACAACCTGCTGTTGCTGCGGTCTCGGCGCAAGCGGAGACGAACTCTCAAGTAGCCATTCCTGCGCAGTCTGCAAGGGGCCAAACCTACGGTTATACCGACACCCAAAACCTCGAAGATTTTGTGTACTACATCTGGGAAGATTCTCATGGTTTTGACGACGATGACGATTACCCTAAACGTGGGTCCAATATCAATCGAACCACTGGCGCCAATGGCTGGGTGGACCTTTGGGATAACTACTATAAATATACCGTTAAGGCGGGAAGTGTCGAGTGGGAAAAAGTCGAGTGGACGATAAATGCTAGCTCGGGATCAATGTCTGAAAATATTGTTGCTTCGGGTTCCTTTAGCGGCACGAGTACAGACCCTAATGTTACACCGGCTTTAACTACCGCTAAAATCCAACAGAATATCGCAAATTGGTACTCCTATTCGCGACGACGTTCGTATGTGGTTAAGGGCGCGGTAGGTGCCGTTGTTAGTGGATCGCCCTCCTTTCGCTTTGGGCAAACGGTTATCAATGAGTCGAGCACATTATTTAACGAAGTACCTCCCGCCGATGTCACCAAATACAGTGGCTATAATCAAGATCTATTGAACGACCTCTATAGCTTTAACTGGCCTGCCCGAGGCACACCTCTACGCAAAGGTTTAGAAAAAGCCGGTGAATATATTTCAGGAAATTTATCGGGTAAAGCCGACCCCATCATTCAGAGTTGCCAGCAGAATTTTACGGTATTATTTACCGACGGTTATTGGAATGGTTATAGCCCTTCTTCTACGATTGATGACCGAGACGGGGATGGCCGAAAAATTACAGTTGCAGATGTTGCCCGTTATTATTACGACCACGATTTGGATACAAACTTAAGCGATAATGTTGTGCCTAATGTTGCCGACCCTGCTGAATATCAGCACATGGTAACCTTTCCTGTTGCGTTTGGTGTAACGGGTGACTTAGTGGACACAGACTCCCCAGAAGATGGATGGCCAAACCCCGTGTTAACGGAATCGAATACGTGGGGTGATAACCCCGCCAGTTATAATTCCGGAAAAATCGATGATCTTTGGCATGCCGCTTACAATAGTCGCGGTGAATATGTTGCCGCTCAAACGCCGGAAGAAGTGTTGTCCAGCCTTACTGCGGCTTTAAGTGAAATTTCTAGCCGAGATGCTGCGTCGGCTTCTGTCGCCACCAGTACCGGCCAAATCTCCTCTAGTACCGCTGTCTTTCAGGCGCAGTTTAACAGCGGTGATTGGTCTGGGCGATTATATTCTTTTCCGTTAAAGGCCGATGACAGTGTCGATATTTTGAACCCCAATTGGCAGGCTGGTACTGTGCTCGATGGATTAAATTTTGATACTGGTCGCGCAATTATTTCTAACAATGGCACTACCGGTATCACGTTTCGTTTTCCCAGTGATTACGCAACGCTAAGCGCATCTGATTTTACCCATGCGCAGTTAAGCGAATTATTGGTAGATGCGCCCTATTCGTTGGCGACTGGAGACACAACAGAAAAAAGTGCAAACCAGGCCTTTGGCGAATCACTTATTAATTATCTCCGAGGTGATAGAAGTAACGAAGGCGTTTCGGCCGGCGATTTTCGGCCACGATCGTCCGTATTGGGTGATATTGTCGATTCGGACCCTAAATATGTGTCACAACCAAGCTTTTTCTATCCAGAGACACTGGAGTCTTCAAGCTATTCGTCATTTCGTAAAACCCACGAAAATCGAAAAGCGATGGTGTACGTGGGCGCAAACGACGGGATGTTACACGCGTTCGATGCTGCCAACGGCAAAGAGCTAATGTCTTATGTACCGTCAACGATACTAGGGGAATTACACGCGCTAACCGATCCGGCCTATTTCCATAAGTTTTTTGTGAATGCGGCGCCTACGATAGTCGACGCGCATTTTTCCGGGAGCTGGCACACCGTATTGGCGGGCGCTCTTGGGCGTGGTGGCCAAGGGGTATTTGGTCTTGATGTGACCAACCCAGCCGGGTTTAGCGAAGCGAACGCCGCCTCCATATTTTTGTGGGAATTTGATGACACCGATGATGCAGATATGGGCTATTCCTATAGCGAGCCGTCTATTGCCAAAATGGCAAATGGCAAGTGGGTAGCGGTATTTGGTAATGGGTACAACAATACTGAAGCCGACGGCGCCGCGAGCACAACAGGGAATTCAGTGCTGTACATTGTTGATCTTGGTACGGGTGCCGTTATTAAAAAAATTGATACGGGCGTAGGCAGTGCTACCACGCCCAATGGTATGGCTACGCCGGCGTTAGTCGATGTGGATAACGATTATGTTGTCGATTACATTTATGCCGGAGATCTATACGGCAATATGTGGAAATTTGATGTAACCGATACAAACAGCACAAACTGGGATGTTGCGTGGGTGAGCGGGACTACGAAAAAGCCGTTATTTGCAACAGCAACCGGTCAAGCGATAACCACGCGGCCAGCCGTTGGCTTGCATCCAGACGAAGATGGTCAAATGATATATTTCGGTACAGGAAAATATATCGAGACTGACGATAATAATTCACTGGGTGAACCAGACCAAAGCTTCTACGGTATCTGGGACCAGAACGAGTCAGTCGCAACGGGTTTACCTGTGATATCGAGCGATCTTTTATTACAAACAATTGATTATGAATTCTCGACCACACTTGAAGGCAATACGTACAACTTGCGCATTACGAGCGATGAGACCATTGATTGGCAAACACACGAAGGCTGGCGTATCGATTTAGTGAATCGGAATAACTCACCTGTAGACAACCAAGGCGAACGACAAGTGTCGGAAGCAATACTGCGCAACGGACGTATTATTTTTCCAACAAACTTACCCAGTGATACCCCGTGTACTCCCGGCGGCACCAGTTGGCTAATGGAGTTAGACGCGCGAGACGGAAGCCGCTTAGATGAAACACCGTTCGATCTCAATGGCGATGGCATTTTCAGTGAGCTGGATTACACCTATGGCGTTGAAAGTATTCCTGATGTACCAGCATCGGGCATTCAATCGGACGAGGGTATCATTAGTACGCCCGGCATATTGCGAGATAAAAACCGAGAAGTGAAGTATTTAAGTGGTTCAACCGGTGCGATATCCAACTTTTCCGAAAGTACGGGCGCGCAGAATATTGGTAGACAATCATGGCGAGAGCTGGAGTGATAACAATGAAACGATTACTGCTAACCCTAATCATCGCGGTGTCGAGCACCGCATGGGCGCAAAGTATTTTTACGGGCACCGTTGAAATGGTGCAGCAAGAGGGCGAAAAAATTGTTATTGACGGGAGCGAATACCGCATAACCGGCGACGCGCTAATTATGATCGGTCACGTAAAGATCAGTCTCGATAGCCTAAGGCCTGGGCATGTCGTTCGTTACCAGCTGGATACCGAAGCAATCGGTAAACGAACAATTAAAACGATTGACTTGCAAGTCTCGAAAGACGATGCAGAAAAAATACTTAGCCATTAAGGACGCTTGTATGAATTCCGAAAAAGGCTTCACCATTACTGAACTTATGATCGTACTCGTTATTATTGGTGTACTCAGCAGTATCGCAATACCGGCGTATCGTGGCAGTGTACTAAAAACAAATCGTGCAGAAGGGATTGAAGCGCTGATAGAGGCCGCGCAAAACCAAGAGGTTCTGTATTCTCAAACGAATCGATATTCGACAAATGCAAAGCCGTTTATTCCTGTGGAGGCGACTATTACAACGGAAAATGGTTACTATACGATTTCAGTAGCGAATGGCGCCTGTGGTACCAATGCGTGTTATACCGCAACCGCGACCGCTATTAGTACACAAGTGCAAGACACTACATGCCTTACCTTGAGCATAGATAACTTAGGCAGTAAAACGTCTACGCCCACGGGAAATTCTTGCTGGCGTTAAGGTTTGGGTTTAGCAGGGTTTTAAACCGTCTTACGGCTATGGAGACAATAGGCTTTAAAACAGCGTTACGTTTTCTCTAGAGTGGCTAGCTGCGAATTTTTAAAGTGATGGTCGGTTGTTATTTCTCTTATGCAAAAGGGTGGCGGTGAAAATTGATGCGCAGCCGCTTCATTGGGAAATTCTGCCTCTAATACCGTTAAGCCATCGAGAGCGCCGGTGTAAACATCTATATCACATGCTTGGTTGTTAATTATTACGCGATAGCGTTTTTTTTTCAACGCGTTTTGATTGAGTGAAGGGCCAAAGAATATTAAAAATATTCTGGCTAATAGGTTCTTCTGTTTCTTCGCGTACCAAGCCGCTACCCATTTTTTGAGTGAGTAGATGCTCGTCACCTATTTTTCTTACCCGTAATTCATTCTTCCCTTCAATGAATAAATATCCCTGCGAAATAACCTGTAACGATACGCCCTCAAAAATGCCTTCTGGGAGAGTGTCGATTAAAAACTTTCGTTCAATTTCGTAGTTCACGGTAATGCTAGCGCTCTATAGGTGGGTTAGATCGTTGAAGGCCTGGTGCTCCGCTGGCGAACAGAACGCGGTTAATATCGGAATAATATTATCTTTTCCAAGATTTTTTTTACGCGTTAGGCTTTCGATAAGAGCGAGGGTTGCCACTCGTTCATTTCGACAGGTTGTTGTGTTAATGCGTGCCTCAAGAGCGGTCACTTGTACCGAGTAATCATTGAAATCACCTAGAACAGTCTGCAGTGATTTTAGCGTTTCAATCAATGGTTCTATATCACTTCGTGCAAACAGCTCAGTAAAAAATTCCAGTAGATAACGCAAGCGCTTACAGTCAATACGCAGCTTGTGAATCTCTTCATCCGTGGTATTGTCAGTCATGGTATTGGCTTTAGTGTAGATTCGAACGTGGCTTTTGCGTAAAGATTTTTTTGCGGTGAGTAATATTGGCCGCTCAGAATACTTGCTTGCGGTGTGGGTTGTTTGCAAGCAACGTATTTCGATCTCGTTACAGATTACATCATAGACAGGGTGGCGAATGCTGGCGACCACATTCTGATGCTCGCGTGTGCGTTCTACCTTAATGTTTCGAAATAACGCATCCATACCCGCTTTATATTGCAACGGTACTAGATTTCGGTATTTTTTTTCATTTAACAAAAAAACATCTAGATCGCGTAGCGCATTGGTGGATGACGAAAATTGAGATAAATGTTGCCTAAAATAACGCTCATCGCATGGGGAAAAACACTTTTTAGTGGATTTGAGTAGAGAGCGAAGTTTTCGAAACGATACGCGGTAACGGTGTAAAAATGTCGTTGCAGCATCGTTCACAATGCCGCTCTCGTGCGCGCGGGCATAGGTGAACTGCGTTTTGACAATAGCGAGAAGAGAGGCCTGACTCGTGGCCGATGGATGCAAACCGAAGCCATTATCATCCGCACGCGTATTGAGTAGTGGTCGCGTTGTAGGGGTTATTGGAGGCTCGTGTTTCATTTGGCTCATAAGGCTATTCTTGGTGTGATTCTGGCCATAGGTGTGCTCTAGTGCCAGCTACTCGAAGACCAGAGGGCAGCGGAGGCTTCCCCTTAAAACCTTCTGCCTTTAAACTGGCGGCTTTAGCGTTGCCCTCGAGTTGTTTGGAGGGCTATATAGGTAAACAATTATGCCGTGATTACTGTTAAGGGGTCTACGGTTTGTTGACGGTTTGTGGCGTGAAAATGCCTGCCGAAATCAAAAGAGAGCAAGTTTATGAGAAACGTCGAAGTTGCATTGAAAGTAAAGGCCAAACTAGGCGAGTGCCCGCGTTGGGACGAGCGTACCCAGCGGCTGTATTGGGTTGATATTAACGCGTGTCAGTTACACCGCTTAGACCCTGCAACAGGGCGAGATGAATTCATTACTTTCGATGAAGAAATCGGCTGTTTCGCGCTACGAGAAGACGATAAAGGTTTTATAGTGGGCATGAAGTCGGGTTTTCACCTATTAGAGGGGTGGTCGCCCGTGCTACACGCAATTATAGACCCAGAAGCCGAACTCGAGCATAACCGTTTTAACGATGGTCGTTGCGATGCCGCCGGGCGTTTTATTGCGGGATCTGTTTACCCGCCAAAAGATCACGATGGTGCAAACCTGTGGTCGCTGGATACAGACGGCACCACGACTAAACTAGCCGATGGGTTGCTCACATCCAATGGTGCTGGGTTTAGCCCAGACAATAAAACGTTCTATTTTTCAGATACCCCTAAGCACGTTATTTATCGCTGCGATTACACCCTTGAAACCGGCAAAATTGGCAAGCCTACTATTTTTCACCAATTTGAATTTGGCAATGGTCGGCCAGATGGTGCAGCGGTGGATGCAGAAGGTTTTTATTGGACGGCCTTGTACGAAGGCGGTCGCATCGCGCGTTTAAACCCCGCTGGCGAGATTGTGGAAGAAGTGGCGGTTCCGGCTAAATGCCCAACGATGGTGGCTTTTGGTGGTGACGATTTAAAAACACTTTACATCACGAGTGTCGGTAATCGCCTACAAGAAGAATTGCAACAGTATCCAAATTCAGGCGCGGTTTTTAAAGTGCGTGTCGATGTACCGGGTTTGGTCGAGCATCGCAGCGCGCTTTAACGAACGGAAAAAAATGAGCAGCCATCATTTTTTTTGATGGCTGCTATCTTCCTATATAATTTCAACGATATTAGGCCATTATCCCTTCGAAAAAATCTCCACGAACCGTTAGGCGACCGGCTAAGCTTCCGTCGGGTTAGAATAATGCTATTGCCAGAGGCTCTTTCGGCGGCTTATTACATAAAGGTATTAGGAAGCATCATTATACGTTATCAGCAAAAACAGCGACGCACCTTAAAGCGCACGCCCCCCCCTTTATATCCATAGGAGCAGTGTTAAGTGTGCCCTCATGGTTTAGCCTTAGAGGCCGCTTAGGTTATGCGTCTTCTGGTCATTAAGCACAAGTCGATGCTAGATTTACGCCGTAAAGAAAATGAATACCAATAAACGGCTTATAATGGTTGGTTTCAAGTGCCACTAGGCTAGCGTTACCTTAACGGCGTACTCTTGCAGCGTGTGCCCTAGCATTAAGCGACGTTTAGATCGTTTAACGTGTGAGACTCTGCGGTTTAAGTCTTCAATATTCGATGGCGGTGAGTACAAAATACGACATAGGCTCTGATATTAATCCAAAATATTTTAGCCAAGAGTAAAATACGGTCTTCAACCTCTGCCTGCGGTACTCATCAGTCAACGTAGCTAATTAGAGACTGTTGCTAATTCGTCAAGTAATTTACAGTATCCTAAGATGAGGCTAAAAATACCATTTTGGGTGCAATGTAAGTATGGAGGTTGTCTCGCTCGGGTATTGAACGTTGCCGAAACTCTAATTCAATGCGGAAGGCTTTGGCTAAAAGGCTTTAGAATTTGTCTTGGGAGGAGCGGAGTTGATGTCACAATATTTCGAGTGCGCCCCTGCTTAGAATAAAGATAGCGCCTGTGATATTTATCACAAAAATACCTATATGAGAGCGATGTATAATAAAAGCCTGTTATGGAGTCGAAAATCACTCTCAATTTACGAACTTTCGCGTCGTACTGACATATATCCACGCTGTATAAATACTATTGCTCTATGCCTAGATTTAGGTATATAAGTATAAATGTTGTGGAAATGCGTCTTAACGACGTTGAATAAACTGTTAAATTCTAAGGCAGCTATGAAATACTTTTTATTATTAACTTTGTTCGTATCTCAGCTTACAGTTGCACAGAGTATCGATGAAACGCTGAGTGGCTGGGGGCTTTCCAAATACCCGATTGAAAAAATATTGGCTCTAAAAGCAAATGACCTAAAATCATCCAGTGATGATAGAGTTATGTGGGATCGTCATATCCTTTCAAAGGAAGATGGTAAGCTTAAGCTGCGTATTGAAGATAGTTATCGTTACAATATCGAGTCAAAAATTGACGATGTATTGTACTCTTCACAAGATAAAGGGGAGTTCGGTGGCGAATTGGGTGCGACCATCGACGGGGTCTATAAAAAGCTTATGGACGGAAACGTTCGCGAACTAATTCGATACGGTAACAGCCTTTATGTGGTTGAGGGGTTAGGTCACCTAGGTTTATCGCGCGGCAGCGTGTATCTAATTGAGGATGTAACTGAGCCAAAAACCCCAAAAAGAGTTACGCTATTGCCTGAGGCTCCTGCGGCGGCGCTATTATCGGAAAATGGAAATTTGATTATTGCCGGAGACCGTGGAGTCTATTCAATTTCAGAGGGCTATTTTAGTAGCTTAAATATTTTGTACTGGGATGCATTTTGGTCACGTATATTTTTGTGGGGTCCAACGAGTATCGTGGAATACGAAGGAAAATATCTTATTGGTTTACCGCAAGGAGTGGCTGTGCTTGAGGCTTCTATTTATGGCCAACCAAAAATTGCTTTATACATGAAAAAAGAATTTAACAAGTAAAGCCAGCAGGACGCCGCAAGCGGCGCCGCTGCTTTAGGCGTTAGGCATCAATAGCTATGAGCTGGGAATCACATCCATATAAAAACCGAAAGAACTTAATTGAGCTTGTGTTCCAATACCCTGTATGGATTATTCTTTATGGGTCAGGCCTCATATTTCCCTTTGTCGGATTTACGTGGCTAATCTATGGTTTGGGCTGGTACATAAGCCCAAAGTTATATCCTCTGCCTCATTCGGCCTTGTTTGAATTAATTGCCGAATATTTAATTTGGGTAAGAACGAGCTCTAATTACTCGTATCTAAAGAAGAAATTAATCATAGTTATATTGTCAATGGTATGTGTTGTTGTCATTCCATTGGTGTTTATTTTTTACTTTCAGTTTCTTTTTGGCTTGTGGTTCGGAGATCAATTGTATTGGTACAAACAGTTAGTAGGAGGTTAATGCCTAACAATGCCCATCAGGCTCGCCCGCAAGCGGGCTGGACCTCCGTTTCGGCGCTTGTTTTGCGGTTGTCGCTTACGCTACCGCAAAACATTCGCCTCCACTGCGGCCCCTGTGGGCGGCGTTAGGTATCTATGATAAATATCCTTGAACTTCAACCAGACGATAATGAACACTATAGAAGACTGTGGCTGTCTGGAATTACAGAACATCCAGAGTTTTTCCGCATCGCCCTTGAAGATGATCCAGATCCTATAATTCCTACAAAATTTAATTCATTTAGTTTTACATTAGGAGCTTTCTTTGAAAATAACTTGGTTGGAGTGGTAAGTTTTGAGCGTGACCCTCGCTATAAATTACTTCATAAAGCACTAATTTTTCGCATGTTTGTTCATCCTACTGCTGCAGGTCAAGGTATTGGTAAAGCTCTACTTCAAAGAGTTTTATCAATTGCAGCAAAATTGCCTGAGCTAAGGTATTTGTATTTAACTGTACTTGCTTCTAATGAGCGGGCAATAGGACTTTACTCATCTTTAAATTTTAAAGAGTTTGCTCGTGAAATTGGTGGCGTTAATATAAGTGGGCACTTCATTGATGAATTACAAATGGCTCATCAGCTGGCCAATACCTAACAAGTCGTTGCAGCACCGCTCCGGCACTTCGTGCCTGCGCTGGACAGTTTTTAAGTCGCGGTTTTGTGGTTTTGCTGCGCAAAAGTGTTCCACAAAACCACAACTTAAAAACTGCCGCTGAACTCGGCGTTATGGCTCTAGTATGAAGAATTTACTATTTATAATCGTCGCTTTTTTTTCTCATGGCTCTTATTCGGAAGAGCTTCGATTGGGCGATTTTACTCTTTCGATGAGTAAAGATCAGATTCTCGATAAAAAAGGGGAGCCTATCGAAAGAATCGAGCAGGCAGATTTGATAACTGACATATTCAAATACATAGATATAGATTTTTATTTTTCAGGCGAAAGTTTGATTGGTGCATACTCAGAAAAAGAAGGTGTGTGTGCCAACAACAATATATGCGTTGGCGTTAGGATGGGATCAGCTAGTGAGGTGTGGGGTAAAGCTTACCCTAAAATTATGCAGGGAAAAGAATATTTGGAATTCTATAAACCTGGTGAATTCAGTTGTTGGTATCGTATTGGTGGTAAAGATAAAATTAAGAGTATTGAAATTGCCTGCCAGCCATAACAAGGCGTGCCAGCTGACATTTTGGTCGGCGCTTCGTTTTGTGTATGGCTACGCCATGTTACACAAAACTTCACACCAACCAAAATGCAGCTGCACTTAGCGTTACACGTAAAAGGAAGTATGAGGTTATATGGAAGTTCTTTTAGAGCCAGCTGTAATCGTTAGTCTTATTGGCAGCCTGCTTATTGCGATGCTATCAAAAAGACTAGCTGGATTAGGTGAGTTTTTTCTAGGCCATGTGTCATTGATTCCATCAAAGGCCATTGGCCGAATCCGAGTGTTGAAGTGGCGCTATAGAAAGAATTTAATACTCAGCGCAAGAAATCAGCACAGAGTTACGTGGGCTATTGTAAGAACCTACTCATTTTTAATATTTTTCGTATTGGTAATCGTTCTTTATCTGTTACTAATAACAATTGGCCCCTTAAAAGGTATAGGTAATCTACCTGGGTCAGTGCAGGCATTTATAGCGGCTCCAATTTATATTATTGAGGTATTGTGGTTGCTCCAAAAAGAAAAAGCGCAAGATTTAATTAAAGTAGCGGAAAAACGTGTAACAAGGCTATCAAAAATCGTTCCGGCCAAAAAAACGGCCTCCACTGGACGCGCTAACGCGCGCCTTTTATAGCGGCGTTATGTGGCCAAGGTATGAGATATATATTTTTAGCATCAATTTTATTTTCTCAATCGGCGATAGCTTGCCTATGCAATAATGAAGTGGTTTTTTATACGGGTGCTAAGGCTATTGAAGCCAAGTATCCAGAGTATAAAATTACTCGAGAAGAGTATGAGGCCGTTGAATTAGACAAGAAGTGGATGGTTCTTAGGAAAGAGCATGTATATAAAGAAAACCCAAGAGAATATCCAAGGGCATTCATATCAAAAGAGGGCTGCAAACTTGATAAAGTATTTTGGTCTAAGTAAGCACATAACAAGTTTAGCCAGCATCGCCCCTTCGGGGCTGGACCTCCGTTTCGGCGCTTCGCGCCTACACTGCGGCCGCTGCTAAAGGCGTTAGGCTCCCAAAATTTGACTTATGTACAAAATAATAGCTTGTTTTCTTTTGTTGATAATCTTGCCAGCATGTGATCCTCATAGTGGATTCGGATGTATTGCGCAAGAATCTCACCCTGATGTAGAAAGAGCAAGGCAGCTTACACAGGAAGAATTAGAAAAAATCTATTATGAAGTACATAAGCTAGCCGAACAGATTCCGGAAGACAGTTACGGGAAGGAGATCTACCGGTCAGATATTCCAGACAATCTCGAATTTATGGGGGCAGAGCATATTCGAATCAATCCCGATCGAGATCCCTATATTATCTTGGCAAACTGCTATGACGAGAGAATCGAATTAACTCTATCTAAAATAGCAACTGGCACGGCGAAAATTACTTTACACTGGGCTAAACCAACTGTTGATGCCCCATATGCAACTGGTAGTCAGGTGCTTTGGGAAAAATCTCTTGATAAATAAGTTGTTTAATAAAAATTATTGCCTAACAAATATGTCAAGAAGGACATTTTTTCCGTCGCTCGTTTTGTGCTTAAATAGCACAAAACAATCAACTACAAAAATGCCTCTTACATAGGCGTTAGTAGCCTTTATGAAATGAAGAATATTCTATCGAATGTGGCACTTGGGGTTGGATGGCTATATATCAGTTTCCAACTTTATCTGGGATTTACCACCGGAGTACTAAACGGAATAGGACGGAGTGCAAGGCTTGTCTCAAAACAAGACGAACCACTATGGTTTTATTTTGTTATGGCGGCAACGATAATGTTTAACTTGGTTATATTGATATTGTTCTTATATTCAATGTTTTCAGCCGTAGATCGCAAAGTAAAAGCATACGGTGGCAACTACAATATCAATACTTTCAAGGCCATATTTAGGGGGCTAAGAAAATAGCTACTAACAAGGCTAGCCAGCAGGACCTCCGTTTCGGCGTTCGTTTTTGTGTTGGTCGCTACGCTTACACAAAAACAATCGCCTCCACTACGGCCGCTGCTAGCAGCGTTATGTGTAATACGCAACTGAGGTGTGCAAGATTAAAAAGACTATCCTAATTTTTTTGTTGCTAGTGATCTCGGTGGTTTTTATTACCTGTAGAGTTGCTATAGAAAAAGAACAGAAAGGAAAACTAGAAATTGATGTCTTTGCAATTGAATCTGCTTTTTCTGTTGCAGAGCATGTAAAGACATATAAAGAATGCCCCGATCGCCCCCTTGGCTGGAAGGGTGCTATTGAGAGTGAGAAAGGAGATTTGGAGCTAAAGAAGGGCTATGTTAGGTTAATCTACCAATGTAAAGCTGACTTTAGCGCATATATATCGGTATTCTACAGCTTTGATTCTGAAGCGGTTGCATATCTAGAGTCAAACGGTAGCATAAAATGGGTATACGGCCATTTCACCGCGAAAAAAGAAGTGGTTATTTCAACAAGCGAATCGGTTTTGTCAGTACTAAATTCAATAAAGTAGAAACACATAACCAGGCCAGCAACCTGACATTGCATGCTACGCTCCGTTTTGGGGTGGCTTCGCCACTTTACCCCAAAACTACACTCTACATGCAATGCAGGTTCTAGCGGCGTTATAACCACTCAACATCAGAGTAATCTATGTCAACCGCCGAGGAAATATTTGTAGGATATGTTGCAATTCATTCATCACAACAGATGTACTGCGAACATGGAGCCTGCATAGTGGCTGGAACACAATCCTTTATGAATAAATATTTAAAGGCATCGTCCAGCGAATCAAAAGAGTATCAAAAACGTAAGACATTGTTCCATCAAATAGTTGACGGTATGGAAATGGGTGGAGCATATGCATTTGATCTAGAGTCATATAAAATATTTAACTCATTGGCCAAGAAAGTTGGCTTAAATTTAATTCAAGAAGATAAGCCTCCTGCTATTTCAGGCCAGAGCTTTATCTTTATTAGTTTGGAAAAGTTATAACAAAAACATCTTGCCGATATTTTGGCCAACGCTTGAAAAGCAGCGTTAACCAAAATACGGCAAATGTTGGCGTTAGAAGGCACTAATGAATAGAATCCAGCTGCTAACTATTTTGTTTTTATCCGTCTCAGCTGAGGCTTGGAATGGTTGTGATACTCCTATTGGAAAAATGACAACTGACGCTATGGGAATGTCGAGTACCATATATGTCGAATGTAAAGAACTGAAAGGAATCACCAAAGCAGAAGCGGCCGATCTTATTCGTGTTATTCTAGAAAAACAACGTCCAACGGCTAATGAAATATTTATATTTTTTGTTGCCTCCAAAGATTATGTCGGTGTTTTGGATATTCCTGCGCAATATTATGTTGGGGACTACTACAATATTATGAATAAGCTTACCATTTGGCCAAGAGTATCCGGCAAAACAGAGGCTATTTCCATAAAGTAATAGCTTCTAACAAGGCGCTAAACCAGATTGCAAAAAGCGTCACTCCTTTTGCTAAAAAGCGCAAAAGCAGCGCCACTTCCCGCAACTGGTTAGCTTAACGTTAGCTGTAAGGCATAGAAATGAGGCGTTAGCTGTAAGGCATAGAAATGAAGAGTATCGCTATATTATTTGTATTGTTATTTTCATGCTCGTCTTTAGCTGAAGATTTACGGGTTTGCCCAAAGCAGGAGCCATTCCCTGCACACTCGGAAAAGCCTGAACTCTCCGAAGATGATTATGAGTACGAGAAGCATATTTATGAGCTTAAGTATGACGAAATTAATGATATCTCATATAAAAAATACCAAGCAGCATTTGAGTATCTAGAAAATGACTTGCCTAGACAATTAAAGGTTTATGGTGATTTCACTAATTCATCTGAGTTGTCAGGAAACTTCCGTTACCATACTTCAGCGATTAATGCCTATACGCTTAGGAAGCGAGCACTTGTGGAATTCTACCAATACGGTAAGGGTGAAAAGATCAATGAATTTTGTAAGTATCTATCAACACTGGAGTATCACCCATAAATACAGCTAACAAGGCGTGCCAGCTGACATTTTGGTCGGCGCTTCGTTTTGTGTATGGCTACGCCATTTTACACAAAACTACACACCAACCAAAATGCAGCTGCACTTGGCGTTATGCGAATATGAGGATTACATTTTGAATGCAAAGCTTAAAATAATTTCGTTACTTACGGCTTTGACGATCACGAACTTTGCTATGGCTTCAGAGTGCGATAAATCTTGTAAAAAGCATCTCGTAGAGAATTATTTTTCGCTTTTAGGCGAGGTTTACAAGAAAGAATCGAAATCTGAGGATATCGTAAAATTATTCGATCTATTTCATTCTGATGTACGGTATGAACATATTGAATATCAGGCAAATTTCAACAAATTGGAATGGCAACAGGCTTTTACCGAAAACCAAAACCGAGGAGCATATGGCGCGTCCAAAAATAGCGTGATCTCAGTTAAGAACTATATTTTTGGCAAAAACCATATTGCAATTGAATACAGCTACGGAGAGATCTCCGAAACAGGCGATTGGACTCCCAAAGGCGACCAGAATCTTTTGGCCCTTTTCGGGTTTAGTGGGCGAAAAATTAGTTTGGTTAGAGAGTACTGGTAGTTGCATAACAAATCGGTCAAATTGACCCCCATTACTTCGCTTCGTTTTGCGGTGGCTTCGCCACTCTACCGCAAAACTCCGTTACGCAACGGGGGCAATTTACCAAGGCGTTAAGTGTCTTATGAGAATATCTCAATCTAAGAAAGAATTTTGGCTGTCATTTATTGTTTTGTTATTAGTTATGTTTTCTACGGGTGTCGCCCTACATGATTGGTTGGCTGCTATATTGGTTGTTTTTGTAACTATGTCTTTCGCAATTGGGGTGGCATTTAATAAAGATAAGCCACGTATGGCTGGTGCGTATGGTGGTGCTGTTGCGGGTTTGGGAATTTCACTACTTTTTCTATTTTTTGGTCCGATCCAGTTTTACGGCTAACCACTTAACAAGCACAGTCACGATCAGCCAGCAAAAACACGCTGGCTTGGACAGCCTACACTCCGCGCCTTTTGTGTATTCGCTGTGCTCATTTTCACACAAAAGGCGCTACATTACGGCTGCCCGTGCTGTGAGCGTTAGCTCTAAAGTATGGAAATAGAACTCGGAATATATGGGAAGATTATTTTTTGGTGTTTAGCGCTTTTAATATTCCTGTATGAGATTTATCAGGTTTTAAAAGGGAGAGCCTCCGATAGTTGGCGAGCACATACAGCAAAGGTCACAGACGTTCGTATCGATACACGGATAGATGATGGAGTCGAGGAGAGTAAGCCTAGTATCAAATATCATTACTCATACATGGGCTCTTCTTATAGAGGTAGTAAGATTAAGTATGGTGGTCTTTGGTCTAGTAAGTATGGCAACGCAACTACAATGCTGTCGGGTATCGTCAAGGGAAGTGATGTAACCATCTACGTCAATCCCAAACGTCCCTATCAGTCCGTTTTGTATCGCGGGTATCAAGGTAGTGCTGTCTGGTTTATTTGCTTTATGGCTGTGTTTTTCTTCATCGCAGTCCAGAGCTAACAAGGCAGTCAAATTGACGGCTATTCCGTCGCTTGTTTTGGTGGCGGCCGCTACGCTGCCACAAAAACAATCAACTACATAGCCGCAATTTACTGCGGCGTTATGGCTCTAGTATGAAGAATTTACTATTTATAATCGTCGCTTTTTTTTCTCATGGCTCTTATTCGGAAGAGCTTCGATTGGGCGATTTTACTCTTTCGATGAGTAAAGATCAGATTCTCGATAAAAAAGGGGAGCCTATCGAAAGAATCGAGCAGGCAGATTTGATAACTGACATATTCAAATACATAGATATAGATTTTTATTTTTCAGGCGAAAGTTTGATTGGTGCATACTCAGAAAAAGAAGGTGTGTGTGCCAACAACAATATATGCGTTGGCGTTAGGATGGGATCAGCTAGTGAGGTGTGGGGTAAAGCTTACCCTAAAATTATGCAGGGAAAAGAATATTTGGAATTCTATAAACCTGGTGAATTCAGTTGTTGGTATCGTATTGGTGGTAAAGATAAAATTAAGAGTATTGAAATTGCCTGCCAGCCATAACAAGGCGTGCCAGCTGACATTTTGGTCGGCGCTTCGTTTTGTGTATGGCTACGCCATGTTACACAAAACTTCACACCAACCAAAATGCAGCTGCACTTAGCGTTAGGATATTTCTATCAATCAATCTAGGGGATTTATGAAAAACTTATATTTCACAATTTTTGTTTTATGTTTGTCTGGATGCGCAACTGCATATGGTAAATATGGTTTCTCAGGTGGCTATAAAGATAAGCAGTTAGATGATGGGTCTATTGAAGTTTCGTATCAGGGAAACGGTACTACTTCTCCAGAAACAGTCGAGCTATATTGGGAAAAACGAGCCGCAGAATTATGCCCAAGTGGATATGATATCGTTTCAAAAGAAAATGGTGGTCACAGTAGTTATTACCCAGTGCAAGTATTTCACCCCTTAACTGAGGGTGTTATTAAGTGCCTTGGTGATGGTTAACAGTGCAATCCTAACAAGCCGCTGTAGAAGGACAGTTTTTCCGCCGCTTAAATTTATGGCGAAAAGACTGCCATAAATCAATCAGCTCCAAAACTGCCTCTAAGCGGGGCGTTAGGCACACAAAAACATGAAAGATATTATCGATGAAATAGATTCTAGAATAAAGAGCCCCCTTTTTGGGTACTTTCTGTTTTCGTTAATCGCATTTAATTGGGAGGAGATGTTTTATCTTGTTGTGGATATTGGCTCTGTCTCTAAGAGAATCGAATATTTCCACAATGGTACTAACCTTTATTCTTTGCTCATATACCCTTTTTTGGTAGCTTCTGTATATGCAATAGCTTATCCGTGGCTTAGCTATCTTTTCATGCGGCTGAGTACAAAGCCTGCTGAGCTAAAAAATTCTTTACACGCTGAATCAGAGCACAAATTTCTTACTAAAAAGCAGGATCTGGAAAAAACTCGAAGTGAACTTCTAAGGAGCGCTGAAGTTGAGCTTATTGAAAGAGCTAAGCGTGATGCTGAACTCGGTGAGATTGAAGATGAAGGCATAAGAGAAAAACTGCAGACTGAAATAGAACAGCTTAGACAGGATAGAGATGAGCTTAGTATATCTCTGAACGAAAGCCAAAGAACCAAGGCATCTTCTTTGCCTAAGGAGCAAGAGCAAATCATTAGGCTGATTACTACCGAGGGTGGAACAATGCTTGAGAGCAGTATAATAGAAATATCAAATTTTGATAAAGTAAAAACAGAATATCTCCTTGAGGATTTGGAGCAAAGTGATTATCTAAAGAAAGATTATAACGATGATGTCGGGGTTTACTATTATTACCTCACGACAAAAAGCAAAAAGCTTATGGTGGAGAAAGGTTTTGCGAAGTAAATCATGCCTAACAAAGCTATCAAAAATCGTTCCGGCCAAAAAAAACGGCCTCCACTGGACGCGCTAACGCGCGCCTTTTATAGCGGCGTTATGGCTACAGGTAGAAAATGAGAGCTTTCGTTAAAGTCACATTATTACTCTCTGTCATTGTGAGCTTAATCTCTTGTTCCTCAAGTGGGGCAGTAGAAGAAAGGCAGGAGTTTTGGCTGCAAAAAATTAGTGAGTTTAAGCCCGTTGGAAAAACTCGATCAGAGCTATTTGAATGGCAGAAAACAAATGATATCCCCTTGAATTCCTTTCCGAACAAGGGTGGCGTCATTCTTGAAGTTATAGAAGGTGATGGCCTAGTATGCTCAAAATGGCATATATTGCTTTCAATCGACGTGGATTCTAATGATTTAATATCAAACTATTCAGTTACAAGTGCAGGAACATGCTTGTAGTAAACGAATTCGGCAGCCATAACAAGGCCAGTCAATCTGACCTCCGTAAACCGTCTTCTTTTTTGCAAAAAAACGCAAAAAAGCAGCCAATTCACTCCGGCAGTTGCTGGCGGCGTTAAATTTCAAGGAAGCATCGTGCAAGAATCACGGAAGCTAGAAGATTATTTGATAGGGAGACCTAAACCACGCGGGATAGATGTACTATGTGGTTTGAAGCATTTTGCAATTATCACTTACGCAGTTCCGGCGGAGAGATTTCAAGGTATATTTCCCGAGCGGTTTCAACTAGATACAGTTGAAGTAAATGGCCAGAAAATGGGGCTTTTATCCGTTGTTCCGTTTATTGATGTAGATTTCACATCAGCAGTGTTCCCATTCCCAAAATTTACAATGGGGCAAACCAATTATCGTATTTACATTATCGATAAAGAAACGGGTGAGCGCTGCGTATGGTTTTTGGGTACGACGCTGGACTCGTGGACGCTCGCGGTGCCCAGATATCTATGGAACCTTCCTTGGCATTCCGGCAAAGTCAGTTTCGAGTGTGTCTTAGATGAAACTAGTGGTTTTTACGAAAAGTACCGTATGGAAACGGTATCTGACTGGGCGGCAGCTTCGGTTGAATTGGTTCAATCAAAATATGACAAATTTGATTTTCCTGGCTTCCCCGACGTTGAGTCAGCCTTGGTTTACTTAACTCATCCTTTGGCTGGATTTTATTATCGAAGAGATAGTAAGCTCGGTACTTATCGAGTCTGGCACAAGGAGCTAGAGGTTACTCCAGCCAAGCTTGTATCGGCTAGTTTTAAGCTTTTATCTGATCTCGAAATTGTAAAAAAATCGGAGCAAAATTCACCTTATAGCGTCTTAATAGAACCCATTAATGAATTTACTATTTACTTGCCGCCCACTGTTATTGGGTAAAAAATTTAACAAGGCTGTCATAGGGACATTTTTTGCTACGTTCCGTTTTGGGGTGGCTTCGCCACTATACCCCAAAACTACACTACACAAAAAATGCCCCATACAGCGGCGTTATATTTCGGGAGTGGCGAATACTTGGAAGACATAAAATTTATTATATTTGGTTTGGTGTTCTTCCTTGTAGGAGGTGCCTTCGAATATTTTAGGCGTAATAAGCCATGTGAGAAGTGTGGCGGGAAGATGAAAGTTGTTGGCGTAAAAGATCCGCTAGGTAAGAATATTACAAAGACGACTACAATTGGGATTTCGCTGGGGTTCCCACATGATAAATTAGTCAAATTAAAGTGCAATAAATGTGGTCAAATCAAGAATGAAAAATGGAAGTCATAGTTAGCAATATTTTAAGAGTTAAATATAACAAATCCAGCCAAGCTCAGCCACTGCGTGGCTTGGACTTCCGTTACGGCGCTTCGCGCCTTCACTCCAGCCCTTGCTGGCGACGTTAGGCGAAGCTAATGAAGATCTCCTTAATAATTTTCGTACTCGCTTTATCTGGCTGTAGTTGCTTGAGCAAGATCGAGCAAGAATAACCTGAAGGCGAATTATTTATCTCAATGATGATGGTTGAAGGGGCTTTTTCCGGACCAATAAAGGGCAAGACTGGATTCGCTTTCTATATTGAGCAACCAAGAAATGTAAATACAATTGGCCCATTTCTGAATGGATACAGATATATAGACGGAAAGCTTGTAGAGGTTTTTGATCACGGCTCAAGCGCACGTGATTACATTGCTAAAATTGAGGATCTAGATTTTAAACCTTTCGATTATGAAGTTGAGCTAGAGAAGGCTGTCAAAAAAGCTCAAAATGACTATGAAATTGTGGTTTTAGGTGTTCGTGACGGCGCAAAATGGGAGCTTAAAATAAATACCCCATATGGAATGTTTGTTTTAAACAAATGGAACCCTGGCGGAGAAATCGAATTTCTAGCTCCATATAATGAGAATTTTAGTAAACTTAATGCAATTATAGAAGCTTTGGCAAACTACTATGGTTCTTACCACTTACATATGTAAAAAAGTGCCTAACAAGTTTGTCCACCCGACACCTTGTCCGTCGCTGCGTTTTGGGGTGGCTGCGCCACTGTACCCCAAAACTCCGCTATGGCCAAAGTGCGGGTGACAAAAGCGTTAGAGTTTCATTATGAAATTTATCGCGTTAATAATTTTAATATTTCCAAGCTTGGTTTTAGCCTGTTTTCCAACCGATGGAAGTGAGGTGGAGATTATCGGTACAGTAGTACCTGCTGTATATAAAACTCAAGAAATGATCGCGCACTATAGTGCCTTGGAGCTAGTAGAACCCGAATGTTTTTCACCGGATGGTGAACTTTCAGATGAAGAAGTAAAAATTGGAAAGGTTCAACTTGTGGTTCCAGAAGGCGTTGAAGTTGAGGTGGGTGGCAAATATCGGGTAAACGGTAATGCTTTTCATGGCCATACGGGCCATCATTATACAAAAATCATATTAAGTTCTAAAAATGTACAAAAACTCTAACAAGTTGCTCCTGCTGACATTTTTTCCGTTACTTCTTTTGTGCTTAATAGCACAAAATCATCCACTCCAAAAATGCAGCAGAGCAAGGCGTTATGGCGGGTTTAAATAATTTTTAAATCGTTCTAGAGTTCGTCAAAATTTGAGAGTTCTCAGTTTAGTAAGTGCCATCGTCGAGAAAGAACAAATGGTTTCACTCGGCACAAGAAAGTCGCGAAGTGGTTACAATAGAAAGCATTGGAATAAGGTGAGAGCAAAACCATTCGTTCCTTGGTTCACCGTTTAAGATTTCACTGCGAAACAAAAGTGGGTGGCTCGCATCTTCAAGGCTTTATCAAGAAGGTACGAGCTAAAATAATAGTAGTTTAAACTGGTTGGGTTTTTAATAGGCTAAAGTTCCGCGTTCGCTCCACAAAGAGCGCTATAGGAAATAAGTGCCACCCATCCATAACAAAAATAGCCACCTGACACAAATTGTGAAGCGCCTTATTTGTGTAAACGCTTCGCTTATTTTACACAAAACAGCACTCCACAATTTGTGCAGGTGCTATAGGCGTTAAGTGTCTTATGAGAATATCTCAATCTAAGAAAGAATTTTGGCTGTCATTTATTGTTTTGTTATTAGTTATGTTTTCTACGGGTGTCGCCCTACATGATTGGTTGGCTGCTATATTGGTTGTTTTTGTAACTATGTCTTTCGCAATTGGGGTGGCATTTAATAAAGATAAGCCACGTATGGCTGGTGCGTATGGTGGTGCTGTTGCGGGTTTGGGAATTTCACTACTTTTTCTATTTTTTGGTCCGATCCAGTTTTACGGCTAACCACTTAACAAGCACAGTCACGATCAGCCAGCAAAAACACGCTGGCTTGGACAGCCTACACTCCGCGCCTTTTGTGTATTCGCTGTGCTCATTTTCACACAAAAGGCGCTACATTACGGCTGCCCGTGCTGTGAGCGTTATGGTTTAGCGAGTATGAAAAGAATAATATTATTTATTGGTTTATTTTTATCGGTATCGTCTCATGCGGAGTGCCCTAAAGTATCAGTTCAAGTGAGTGAGCTAATTGCTGAGCATGTTGATAGCATTAGAGGCGGTGAATACTGTCATGCTCGACAAGTCCTATTGGCTGAGGATGTAGAAATTGTTTTGTACACTATAGAAGGGCCTTGCTATAAGCAGGAAAAATCTCCGCCTGGCAGCTGCGGAAATCATTTTTTTCGTTCTATGGTGGGTATAATCGATGGTAAGAAATACGAGAAGGTAATCGTCGGTGGTAAAGGTGTATTTCTAGCCGAGACAATTCGAATAGAAGGTGGCGTTGTTGCAATTAAAGGTTTGTCCTACTCGAACTCAGACCCAATGTGCTGCCCAAGTGTTTCTAGTACTCGTAGGTATAAATTGGATAACGGTTCATTTGTTGAGGTAAAACCATAACCAAGCTATCAAGCAGACCTCCATTCCGGTGCTTGATTTTTCGCTGGCCGCTACGCTAGCGCAAAACAATCACCTCCATTACGGCTGCTTATAGCGGCGTTATGTGCCCACAAATAAGGACGGTACCGTTTGAATAAATATTTTCTTATTATTATTTTACTTTTTCCAGTCCTAGCATTTAGCTCAGAGAATAAGATAACTATCAAGCTCGATGATCACGTGAATATTGAGCTAGAAAAAGAAAAATTCGAAGCCGCGGGAAAAAATATTGTATATTGGGATGATTCAAAGAGAGCGATAAATCTAATCGATGGTTGGCTGCTTTTTGGAACTGACGCGAATATACCCAATTATAAATTGGTGAGCGCGATAGTTACTATTAACGATGTACGTTTCAAGCTAGATGTTCGGGGAATGTACGAGCCTTGGTGGGAGGGCAACCCGCCCCAGTTTAAATTACAAAAATTTGGGAAAATATATAAATTGAGAGGACATTTTTCAGCTGGGGCCGGTAGCTACGAGGTGGAGTGGCAACTAATAGAAGAAAAATCATATAGAACGGTAATTGAGGGGAAAATATAGCTGCTATGCGAGTATCACATAACAAAGCAAACCAGCATCAGTCGCTGCGCTCCTTGGACAGCCTTGCCGTCGATTTTTTTATGCATGGCTTCGCCATTTTCGCACAAAAAAATCAACAACAAGTCTGCCGCTGTTTGCGGCGTTACGTGTCAAATCGTGCAAAGGAGTAGCAATGGAACATAATTTTGAGAGGTTGAAAGATCATATATTACCGCTTTCAAATTCAAATGATTTTCATGCTGCGAAGAATGAATGGAAGCTTGTTGGGGTTGAGATTCAAGAAGATTGGGATCATTGTCCGTGTGGTCAACGAATTAAAGAGTTGTGTTATATCCAGAATCAGTTCAATTCTAATAAAACCTATGTTGGCAACGTCTGTGTGAACCAATTCATTGGTATATCGACTGGTAATCTCTTTGATGGCCTAAAACGAATAGCCAAAGATAACTCTGCCAACGCGAATGAAGATCTAATTCTTCATGCTTACCAGCTTGGCTATATTTACGAAAAAGAATACCAGTTTTTAATGCAAACTCGCCGTAAACGTAAAATTTCGGATAAGCAGCTTGCATGGAAGCAAAAAATAAACTGGAGAATTGTTAATCAAACAGTTGTCCGTAAAAACACGTAACAAGTCAAAGCACTCGGACTCGGTAAAGCTGTCACCTTTTTTGTTCCAAAAAAGTCGCCAACTTCACCAAGCCGGTGTTTGAGGCGTTAGCTATCAGGCAGATATGAGCATTCTTAAATATATACAATCACTATTCTCGAGCGACTTATATATTCAGGTTTGGGAGAATAGGATAAAAATATCTAAAGTCGGAACGAATGATGTCTACGATGAAGAGCCGCTTATGGCGCTTAAAGATAATGCCAAGGGAGTTCCGATTGTTATTGAAATAGGTGACAAAGTTAAACGCCTGAATAAGTCTGAAATAGACAAAGTAGTTAATCCGTTTAAGCATCCTAGACTGTTAGTACATGACTTTGTCGTTGCCGAAAAAATTATTCAGCATGCTTTTAGGGAACTACACAAAACTAAATGGATTGCGCCTTCCCCGAGAGTTATTTTTCAGCCTATGGAAAAACTAGAAGGAGGGGTTACAGGCATAGAGGAGCGAGTTTATCGGGAGCTTTGCCTTGGAGCAGGTGCTAGGGAAATTTTATTACATATTGGCAAACCTCTGTCAGTATACTCACTAGATTTTAATGAATTTAAGCAGCAAAATAGCTAACAAGGCAATCCAGCATAAGCCACTACGTGGCTAGGACAGCCTAGCCGTCGCTCGTTTTGTGCATGGCTTCGCCATTTTCGCACAAAACAATCAACAACTAGTCTGCCGCTGATTGCGGCGTTAGCTATCAGGCAGATATGAGCATTCTTAAATATATACAATCACTATTCTCGAGCGACTTATATATTCAGGTTTGGGAGAATAGGATAAAAATATCTAAAGTCGGAACGAATGATGTCTACGATGAAGAGCCGCTTATGGCGCTTAAAGATAATGCCAAGGGAGTTCCGATTGTTATTGAAATAGGTGACAAAGTTAAACGCCTGAATAAGTCTGAAATAGACAAAGTAGTTAATCCGTTTAAGCATCCTAGACTGTTAGTACATGACTTTGTCGTTGCCGAAAAAATTATTCAGCATGCTTTTAGGGAACTACACAAAACTAAATGGATTGCGCCTTCCCCGAGAGTTATTTTTCAGCCTATGGAAAAACTAGAAGGAGGGGTTACAGGCATAGAGGAGCGAGTTTATCGGGAGCTTTGCCTTGGAGCAGGTGCTAGGGAAATTTTATTACATATTGGCAAACCTCTGTCAGTATACTCACTAGATTTTAATGAATTTAAGCAGCAAAATAGCTAACAAGGCAATCCAGCATAAGCCACTACGTGGCTAGGACAGCCTAGCCGTCGCTCGTTTTGTGCATGGCTTCGCCATTTTCGCACAAAACAATCAACAACTAGTCTGCCGCTGATTGCGGCGTTAGCTTTCATTGAGATGAAGAAACTTCGAACCATAATTTTATTTGTTCTTCCATTTATTTGTTGGGGGGCTTTGGCGGTTCATTTTCTGATGCAAGGAAATATATGGGCAGCCACTTTTGCTTCTTTACCATTTGTTGCATTTATATTTCTAATCATTTCTCCTTTCCGTGGCCCGGGTCACTTTGCTTTTACTAGTGAAATTGGACCCACACAGGAAGAAGAGGAGACTGATAGGCAATATCACTTAAAAATGGCAAAATGGTGGTTATTGGGTTCAATGGCTTTTCCATTCTGCATCGCGCTTTCTTTCTTGTTTAGCAAATATGAGGGCTTTGCAGTTGTAACTATGTTTGTTGGTATTATGCTCGGCATACCTTGCTTTTTAAAATTCCTTGGTAGCCTTTTTCAAGCTATAAGGGTCAAAAGCTAACAAGGCCATCTAGCATCGCGCCAGCATGCGCTGGCGCTGGACAAATTTTCCGCGGCTCGTTTTTGTGTTGTACGCTACGCTAACACAAAAACAACCCACTACAAATTTGCCGCTAATGGCGGCGTTAAGTATTAAATATGAATATCAAGACAGGCGTTGAGGTAGCAGGTGAGTCGTGGTGTGATGTGAATCTTGAATCGTTTACTTGGGGTAGTGGCGGTCGAGATGTGATATTGACTTTCCTAATGCACGAAAACCAAGTTGGAGTATTAACTTGCACCTGGGCTCATTCTATCAAATTTAATTTAACCAGTAGAATTAATGAAGGTGGATTACCATTAAGCTGGAACGCCAAAATTGAAGAAAATGATGTTAACGGTTGGGCGCTATTGTTTGATTTTTCGGACCGTGGGGTTGTGGAATTAATTTGTAATGAAATTTCACTCGAGCTACGAGTACGTACTTAACAATACGCTCAAACATCGCTTCGGCCTTCGGCCTCCACTGGACGCCCAATGCTACGCTTGTTTGTGCATTTACTTCGTAAATTATTGCACAAACCAGCTACACATTGTGCGCCGTTTAGCTCAGCGTTAGCCGTCATGAGTGCCATGAAGAAACTATTATTGTTATCAATGCTCGTGTTAAGTGGGTGTGGGGTCTATGAATGCATAGATATGAAAGTAGAGCGTGAGCCGAAACCTATTGATAAAACCATAATCGTTAGCCTTGCCTTCCAAGAGCAGGAGATGAGTATGGAATTAAAGTGCGAAGAATACTACGATGCTTTGTGCGCTGAGCGCGGAAACTACTGGGACGTTCGGGAAGTTGGTTCTGAAAAATCAGGTCAAACGAGCTCATTTAAATTTACTGATCCTAAACTAGGTAACGTAGAAGTTTCAGTCCCTTGGTGTGGCGATATTGTGAAAGGTCGTATGATTCCGCTGAACCATATATTGCCAAAAATAAATGGCGAAACATACTGGTTGGTGAGTATGGAAAATGGAGTTGGTAAATACCAAACATCAAAACATATAACCAAAACAGTCAAAGAAGCATATTTTAATTTATCAATGAGTATAAACGGAGTTCAACTTAAGTAGTGTCACAGCTAACAAAGCCATCAAATCGACAGCTTTACGCTGCGCTTCAAGCGGCAATTTATGGCGGCGTTAGGATATTTCTATCTATCAATCTAGGGGATTTATGAAAAACTTATATTTCACAATTTTTGTTTTATGTTTGTCTGGATGCGCAACTGCATATGGTAAATATGGTTTCTCAGGTGGCTATAAAGATAAGCAGTTAGATGATGGGTCTATTGAAGTTTCGTATCAGGGAAACGGTACTACTTCTCCAGAAACAGTCGAGCTATATTGGGAAAAACGAGCCGCAGAATTATGCCCAAGTGGATATGATATCGTTTCAAAAGAAAATGGTGGTCACAGTAGTTATTACCCAGTGCAAGTATTTCACCCCTTAACTGAGGGTGTTATTAAGTGCCTTGGTGATGGTTAACAGTGCAATCCTAACAAGCCGCTGTAGAAGGACAGTTTTTCCGCCGCTTAAATTTATGGCGAAAAGACTGCCATAAATCAATCAGCTCCAAAACTGCCTCTAAGCGGGGCGTTATGTGCTCTAAGTTATGATTGAAAGTGTTCTAATTATTTTAGCTGGTGTTTTTCTTATATGGATTGTTCGTTCATCTAGGGAAAAACATGCTGATGTTGCGAAACTTTCGAGTAAAGAGCGTGAACAACTGAAGCAGAATGTAAACTTGCAACCCAAAAAATATTTCGTGTTGGGTGGTTCTTTTACAGCAGTTCCATTCTGGGTTGTTATTTTGATTGTGGCTTTATTTTTAGGGGCATTAGTCCTTGGTGTTAATTCAATCACATAACAAGTTTATCAAAGATCGCCCACGAAAAAGCTGTGGGCTGGACGCGCAAAAAGCCGCGCGCCCTTTATAAAAGCGTTAAAACTCAGAGTCATTATGAGCAAGAATAAAGAATACTTACTTAGTGTTTCAACAGATAAAGATGGAAGCCAGGTTTTTATCCATGCTGACATAAATGGAATCTTGGCTTTAGAAAAAAGCATCGCATTTCTTAAGAGAAAGCTTGCTGAAAACGAGTGTGATCATGATCATTTTCATTCTGAGTCATGGGCTGGTGATGAGCTCTCCGAAACAATGTTGGAACAGGAGAAGGAGGCGGGCTGTAAACAAGTACATCACGTCAAAATATATGGATGGAATCAAGAGTGGAAAATAAATCACAATTTGTAGTACGTTTTAACAAGGTTAGCCAACCTCGCCCGCAAGCGGGCTGGACCTCCGTTCCGGTATTTGTTTGTGTTGGCCGCTTACGCTAACACAAACAAATACCTACACTACGGCCGTTGCTAACGGCGTTATATGAGTATCGAAATTTGAATATGTGGCCGAAATCATACTACTTCGCGCTGAGCAGAATGCTTTATATGGAGGTGCTAATTATTGCTGTTTCTGTGTTGGCGTATTTTGGTTTTGGTAGCATAGTCGATAGGGGTTCCCCTGAGGTGTTTTTGTACTCCATCGGCTCAATGCTTTATTCATCAATAGTATTCTTTCTTGCATGTATGGTTTTCTGTTTCGTCGCTGTAATAAAGAGGCAGAAGGTGGCGGCATCCTTAATGAAGTTGTTGGTTGCTGCAATCGTTGTTCTATTTCCAGCAGCACTGGTACCAAATTTTTTACCCATATAATGGAGGTTCATATAACAAGGTTAGCCAACATCGCACCTTCGGTGCTGGACCTCCGTTCCGGTGTTTGTTTATGTGCTTTAACGCTGACGCTAGCACAACACAAATACTAGACCTGCACCACTTTGGCGGACAGTTATTTACTGTTTAGTTAAAGGGGTAAAAAATGGGTTTAACAAAGAAGAAACATTACGAAAGCTACACGTTGGCTTTTAAAGTCAAGGCGGTGAGAGAGAGTAAGAAGCGTGGCGTTAGGGCGGTCGATGTTGCTAAGGCGCTTGGGATTCATCCCGTCATGCTTTACCGTTGGCGCCAAGAATATAAAGAAGGCCGTCTATCCGAGAATAAACACATGCAAATTAAAGCCCCTCCACCCAAAAAGTCTAGAGAAGACAGTGACGCACTTAAGCGCGCAGAAACGCGAATAAAGGAATTGGAAAAACGACTAGCCTCCAAAGAGGAAGAGGTCGTTATTCTAAAAAAGGCAAAACGGTTCTTCTCGGATCAGCGCAGGAAAGATACGCGTTCATAGAGGAGAACCGGGGGGCTCATAAGGTCGTTAGGATGTGTGAATATCTGGATGTCTCAACAACTGGCTATTACGATTGGCGCGAGCGTGGGGAAAGCAGTCGAGCGCAGTACGATAGTATTCTCGTTGATGAGATAACAAAGATGCATGTAGGTCATGAAAGAAATTATGGCGCTATACGAGTTCACCCATACCTAAAAAACCTAGGGTTTCCCTGTAGTCGCAGGCGGATCAACAGATTAATGAAAGCGTATTCAATAACCTCTATATACCACGCATATCGGCATAATCGCGCTTCAGGCAGTAATTCATTAAAGGTGGATAATGTATTAGCTGAGTCGCCACCAGCAGCATCGGTAGGTCGACATTGGGCTGGGGATATGACATACATTAAGACTCGAGAGGGGTCTGTATATATGGCGGCTGTACTAGACCTATTTACTCGTAAGGTTGTTGGTTGGGGTTTTTCCAGAAACCATGATGCCGATTTGGTATGCGGCGCGCTGAAGATGTCGTTGGAATATGAAGAGGCAAAACCTGGGTGTTTGTTTCATAGTGATCAGGGCTCGGAGTACTGCTCGGACATTTATCAGGAGGCCGTAGCGAACGCAGGCATGGTTAGTAGTATGAGCCGAGCTGGTACGCCAACAGATAATGCTTTTGTAGAATCATTTTTTAAGACATTAAAGAATGAATTGGTGCATCATTGGAAGTTTAATAATATGGTCGAATGTGTCGCTAGGATTGTTGACTACGTTGAGTTTTATAATGAGGATAGATTACACTCTAGCCTCAATTATGTATCACCAAATACATATCAAAATATAAATGTTTAGTGTCCGTCAAAGTGGTGCAAGTCTATACCTCCACTACGGCCGTTGCTAACGGCGTTAGGCTTAAGTATGAAAAAAGTATTACTTTGCGTCTTATCTTTAGTATTTATATCAGGGTGTTCAGGGCTGGTACGTCAATCTGGTATGGTTCCGATTCCGAGTGAACCTTGGAAAAAGGTGAGCGGTGTTGGTGTCGAGACAAGTTGCGGCGATCTAGGTGTTTCTGTTGGTTATATTTCTTATTCTGACTTAGCTATTATTGGCCCGCTAATTCCGATTGTACCGATAGGAAGATCAGATGGTGGCTCCATCTACGTAATGCTAGAAAATGAAAGTATTTGCCCATTGATACAAACAGGGAACGGTAAATTTAAAGCTACGGCCAATAAATCGACTCTTGTTTGCCACTACAAAATTGGAAAACTGGGTGTGGATCGAGAGGTTCGTTTAGTTTTTAACGAAGGTGTTAAATGTAGTCTTCCTCCAATTGAATATGAGGAAAAAATCCGATGGTTTTACACTCCGTTGTTGTCAGCCTAACAATACGGTAAACCAGACGTAAATTTCGGTGCGCCTTTTGGGTGGCTGCGCCACTTTACCCAAAAGCCACCCCAAAATTTACGCTGGTTACCTCGGCGTTATGTGGCCAAGGTATGAGATATATATTTTTAGCATCAATTTTATTTTCTCAATCGGCGATAGCTTGCCTATGCAATAATGAAGTGGTTTTTTATACGGGTGCTAAGGCTATTGAAGCCAAGTATCCAGAGTATAAAATTACTCGAGAAGAGTATGAGGCCGTTGAATTAGACAAGAAGTGGATGGTTCTTAGGAAAGAGCATGTATATAAAGAAAACCCAAGAGAATATCCAAGGGCATTCATATCAAAAGAGGGCTGCAAACTTGATAAAGTATTTTGGTCTAAGTAAGCACATAACAAGTTTAGCCAGCATCGCCCCTTCGGGGCTGGACCTCCGTTTCGGCGCTTCGCGCCTACACTGCGGCCGCTGCTAAAGGCGTTAGGTGCATGCCAGCATCACCCCAAAGATAAGGAAATTAGTAGAATGAGCGATAGAAAAGACACTCCAAAAAACTGCCCAGCATGCAAGGGCAGTTTCGTTACCGAAACACTATATAGCTGGATTTGTGCTGATTGTGGTGCAACCAAAGAGAATCCTACTAGCAGAGAAAAGAAATAATTTATGCCTCGCACTCAGCGAAAGCTATTAAATAGTAGCGATCTCAAGACCCTATATAGGGTTACAAGTCCGAAGCTTTCTGAAAAGCCAAAACTTCTTATGGTTATCCGTCAGGCCGGTAAAGATTGGGCTGTAGAAAACGCCCATTCCTTGCGGGGGTATCGTGGTTGTCAAACTAATCTAGAGTCACGAGTCAGGCAATATGAGTCAAATGGCTATTGGCCAGCTCAATGTGACCTTGGCATCGGCATATTTGAGGGTGAGCAACTTACCCAGGTACTAATGGCCACAGATTTAGGCCGTAAGCCCGTTAAAGATCATCAGCCAACTTTACCGCTAGATAATATTCTGGGTGCTATGGGGTTAACACGAAGTGATGTGCAGAAATAAACAAAAGCACCTAACAAGTTTAGTCATGCGACATTTATTCCGTCGCTTTTTTTGTGCTTTGATAGCACAAAAAAATCAACTACATAAATGCGCCTGCTAAAGGCGTTAGCTTTCATAAATATCGGAGAAATTAAATGGCAATAGAATTTAGTGAAATAGTAGTGCCAGTCATTAGTTCTGTTGTTACAGTGATTTTCGTGTTTTATATAAAGGGGTTTTTAAGCGACAGAAGCGCTTACTCTAAGTTACGAAAAAAGCTCGAGAATGTTGCAGGAAAGAATGCCACAATTGTTTACGCTGGGGCGGGCGATATAGGCGGTACACTGTACAAAATTATTGAGATTGGCAAGGAAGGTATTACAATTGAAAATCCGGTTCATAAAATATTTCTTCCTGTATCGCAAGTGCTTAGATTACCAATGGTTCTACCGGTGGATGACTATAAAACCATAAAGGAAGATTATGAAAAGGAGCAGCTAGAAAAAGTCAGCGGCGCTTTGTTTGACCCGCTGTTTGAAAAATTGGAAGAAAGTTTTGAGCAAAATGTAACGCAGCCAGGAAGTGAGATCGGTGCGAGCATAGAAGTCAAGGTTATTAATATCCTAGAAGAAAAAGGTCTTCTCATTGCTGCACCAAGCGAAAAGTAAAAAAGCTAACAAGTGTAGTCACCTGACACAAATTGCTACGCGCCTTTTTGTGTTTTCGCTACGCTCAATTATACACAAACGGCACTTCACAATTTGTGCAGGTGCTACAGGCGTTATGTTTTTTGAGGAGTAATTCGTATCAACTTTGATGAGGTGATCTTTAGAAAATCCATTTCGGCTAAATCTATCGTTGAGTTAGTTGAAAATTTGAATGGTTTTCTTCGTAATCCTTGCTCTATTGAAGAGGATGAAAACGGAAATTCGTTCATTCTTGAGCAACGTCAGCTTTTCGATACAATTGATGCGGTTAAAGTTGAACTGTATGCCAAAGAGCATGCACCGCCACATTTTCATATTAAGGGTAACGATGTTGACGCCTCGTTTACAATCGAAGATTGTAAGTTGTTACAAGGCAAGGCACCAAATAAAGTAGTTAAAAAGGTCAAGTATTGGCACAAGTATGCTCGACCAAAACTCATAGAATTTTGGAATGAAACTAGGCCTTATGACTGTCCAGTTGGCCCAATCAAAACATAACAAACAAATCATGGCGCAGCGAAGCTGCTGGGACCTCCGTTCCGTCGCTTCGCGCCTACACTACGGCCCCATATTTGGGCGTTATGTGTCCAACAGGAGTTACGCTTGATCGAATATTTTGGGTGGTTAAGTACAAGTTATTTGATTGATGAGTCTGAAATGTTGGCTTCGATAAAATCTATCCAAGGTGAATTTCCTGCCTCGGTATCCTATGTTGAAGGTATGAGCCATATTTCGTTTAGCGCTAACCCTATTAATGGAGAGGTTGTTCTAAACAACTTGGTTGTATTTATATCTGGTTTAGAGGTGAAGTTTTCTGGGTGCATTTATATTAATAACCCAAATTTAAATCAGTATGAGTATTTTGAAGTAATAAAGATCGTGGAAGATCGTGCAACAAGAATTCAGGACAGAAATTTTACAAAACAGGAAGCAATGAGTATATTTGGTGTAAATACTTAAATTATCAAGCGAAGTGTATCAGGCACATAACAAACATAGCCAAGTCGACATTTTTTACGGCGCTCGTTTTGTGCTGGTCGCTACGCTGGCACAAAACGAGCGCCGTAAAAAATGCGCTTGCTATGGGCGTTAGAAATAGGCCATGAAATTACTTACTAGCGTACTTTTTCTACTTGTTTTATCTGCGTGCGGTCCTATGTGGGAAGACGGTGAGTATGAAGTCTACTATATCGACGGTAATATTAATCTCGGGATAAAAATAGATGATTCTGGATCGTATCACGGTAGAGTAGATCACAAAGTTGTAGCCGTAGGTGCCGACGAAAAATATGTGGTCGCAAAGCAACTGGAGCCAGGAGTAACAGTGCCTTCGTATTTTTATATTGTAAGAGAAAAGGATAATATGTACCTCAACTCAGATGAAATTACGCAAGGGCCATTTTCCGAAGTTCGGTTTAACGAACTAAGCCAGAAGCTTGGGCTACCCAGCTTTAGCAAGGAGTTCTAGAAATTTCTAACAAGTGTGTCATAAGGACATTTTTTACTTCGCTTCGTTTTGGGGTGGCTACGCCACTTTACCCCAAAACTACACTACATAAAAAATGCCTCATACACAGGCGTTAGGGCCATTAAATTTGGAAGCTTATGAGTTATATTGATTCTTACGATCACGAATATATTGGATCATTAGGGTACCTTCCTATTTATCGTCCGCTCCAAGTCATTGAGGGTGATAAATGGGGTGGTTATGACTTTAGTGCTACTCCAGATAATCTTATTCTTGGTGGCGGTAGCGGTGAACACCCCGGTCTTGTTTTTCATAAGTTTGGAAGCCTAGCGGCCAGGTTTTTATACGATCAAATTACAGACGAAGAAGAGGAATCCATTCCCAAAGAGGATATGGATTACGTTATTGATCAGTGCTATGCAGACGATATTCTAGAATTCTGTAGTTGGTCTATAAGACAGTACGCCAACCTAAAAGAAATGGCAGAATCAATAACTTTCACTACTCCCTTGGGTGAAGATGAAGAAGTTGAAGAATGGCTGTGCAAATCGCTCGGCGAGCTGGTCTATTATTCTCTTTTCGATCTAAATCCTGAGCATAATAAACTAAAAGGTATCTTTGATCGCTTTGAGATTCGAGCTTCAATGCAAAATATCGCATGTGTTCCCCCAGGTTATCCTTTGTGTGGTGGTCGTAGAGTAGAGAGCGGTGAATTAAAATGGGGGCTGCATCGTTGGCTAGTAAAGCCCTAACAAGTGCAGCTTGCCGGACTTGGGTAAACTGTCACCTTTTTCGTGCTACGCAGCAAAAAAGCCGCCAGTTCACCCAAGCCGCAACTGCAGGCGTTAGGGCTCCCAATGCTTGAAGATCTCAATAAATTCTCAAAGAAAATAGCAGCTCAAGTATTTGATAAGTTTCCTCAATGGGAAAGTCTTGCGGGCATCAGAGAAGATGATGGTGAAAAAGTTTTACTAATTAAGGTTACTCCGCCTACCGGAGATACGGAGTGCCCTTTAAGCATTGATACTATCCAAGATGAGGTAACGGTAGCATTTGATGCATATCACGCGCATTTCTGGGACTTCGAAAACCCGGAAGGAGGCGATGCATTGTCCTTCATTAATTTACTATTGTCGGATGAGTATGCAGTCGTAAGCTATTGGCGTGATGACAGATGGTGTGGCTCTACGCTTTTACATGAAAGTGAATTTCCATCCGAAAATACGGAGTACCCTTACGCCAATGCTATAAAAATTAGGTCTTGGTCAGGGAGTCACAATAATGACATTCGGTGTACCCCTAAAGATTAAGGCCCTAACAAGGCCAGTCAGCCTCGCCCACGTTGTGGGCTGGACAGCTTACACTCCGCACCTTTTGTGTTCGCTTCGCTCATTGTTTCACAAAAGGTGCTCCATGTAAGCTGCCGCTGCTGGCGGCGTTAGGCTATCAAAATGAATAAGATACTATTTGCGCTAACTTTAGTTCTCGTTTGTGTAGCACCTGGTATAGCCAGTGCCGTATTTTTTGGGAAGTATTTTTCCAGTATGCTCGATGAGCGCAAAGAAGAAACCCGATTGCAAGAATTGGCTTATTCCCAGTTATTGCTAGAAAATATTGATGCGGAAAAGTACGCTTCAGCCCGAGAAAGGGCTATGTCAATGATTACAGCATCTATATTTACGGTGGACCCGAAAAACGCCTATGAATTTAAATATAGGGACGCTTGCTTGTTGCATCAAAAAATCTATAAGTACCGTGAAGAATTTCCAGAAAAATATATACCCGGAACTGAACTAGAAGAAAATGTTCAAAAAATATTGGAAATGTGGAGTAAACAAGACTGTAACGTTGAGCCCGAAGCCTAACAAAGCAATCTACCGGACTTCCACTGCGTTGCTTCGTTTGTGGTTTAACGCTACGCTACCACAAACAAACCAACTCCGTTCCTGCCCGTAATTGCGGCGTTATGACTTAAGGCAACTATGAAGTATATTTTCCTTTTCTTTGTTTTTTTATCCATTAATACATTCGCGTGTATTGTTGGGCCTGTTCAGCTTAATGTTTCCGAACCCAATGGCTTTAACTTCGTTGAGAAAGAGTCTGAGTTTTACGAATCGGTCACCGAAATTAGTATTACAGCCCCATTAAAGTATAAGGGTGAACCCTTTTAGCTAGGAATCTATTCAATAAGCCTAAATGGAAAGTTGGTTGGTAAATCTATTCATTCATCAATAAATGAATCAGGTGTACCTGAATTCCTTGGGTATGTAAGCAATAAACCTGGTTTTAGCTACAGTGTTTCGTTCTTGTATGGTGAGGGTCGGTGTAAATCTTATGAGTTTACTGCTAGCAATGAAAAATAGTCATAACAAAAGTAGCCAATTGACCTCCGTAAGCTGTCTTGGTTTTTGCAATAAGACGCAAAAACACAAGCCAACTTACTCCGGCAATTGCTACTGGCGTTAGGCTTTAGCATGAATCAAATTCGATATTTAATTCTTATTCTCTTATTGGGCGTATCTATGGTCTCGAAGTCTGAGTCAGAAATGAGGTTTGACTGTGACGAACCCAAAAATGAACAGTTTGATGGAGTGTCAATAAAAATCACTCACTGCATAGACTCTTCTGGCCCAGATAGTAATGGAGCCTATGAATTTTATTATGACTATGAAACCATTTATTTTGAGTTGGGGAGTGAATCCGTATCGGGTAAAAGGTACGCAGATACGCCTGAAGAGGCGTCCTTGATACGTATTAAAGACTTAAGCGGAGAACGATTACTAGAAGGTTCGGATCTCAAAAAAGAACTAATAAAAATATCGGTCTCTTATCTAATGGCGAACGGTGCTAAATCAGTAAAGTACTTAGATCGGTCAAATGCTATTAGTGGTTATAGCGTGGTGCCTAGTGAATAAGCCTAACAAAAAGTTCAACCTGACCTCCGCTGCGTCGTTTGTTTTTTTTGCTTCACGCTACGCTACCATAAAAACAAACAACTCCGCTTCGGCAGGTTAACTTGGCGTTAAAACTCAGAGTCATTATGAGCAAGAATAAAGAATACTTACTTAGTGTTTCAACAGATAAAGATGGAAGCCAGGTTTTTATCCATGCTGACATAAATGGAATCTTGGCTTTAGAAAAAAGCATCGCATTTCTTAAGAGAAAGCTTGCTGAAAACGAGTGTGATCATGATCATTTTCATTCTGAGTCATGGGCTGGTGATGAGCTCTCCGAAACAATGTTGGAACAGGAGAAGGAGGCGGGCTGTAAACAAGTACATCACGTCAAGATATATGGATGGAATCAAGAGTGGAAAATAAATCACAATTTGTAGTACGTTTTAACAAGGTTAGCCAACCTCGCCCGCAAGCGGGCTGGACCTCCGTTCCGGTATTTGTTTGTGTTGGCCGCTTACGCTAACACAAACAAATACCTACACTACGGCCGTTGCTAACGGCGTTAAATAGCTCGGCAACATACTATTTATACGGCGTGAAGATTTCAGTTTTAAACTTACATTTTTAGCTGTGTAGTGGTTTTAAATATTATGCTAGTTTCATAACGAAACAGTTCGTTTAGCTCTACCAGCATTAAACCGTGCAAACCACTCTAAAAGTCTGTTTTAGTATTTTAAGTTTTACTGGTTGCAAGCATATTTTAGTAACTCGTAAAAAGTGTTATTTTCGAGCGGGTAGTTTTAATGAAGAAAAAAGCAGAGCGGGGTAGTGATGTAAAGTTTACCGGTCGTTCTTCTTAGAGTTTTCAGGTTTAGCGTTTACGGGTGTTCATGTAGCGTTGTTCGCCACTTTGGTAGCAAGGCTCCATTTGCGTTCCGCAACGCAGTGTTGGTGTTGTTTGGTGTATCGCCATTTAACAAGGCCATCATGCTGCGCCAGCAAGCTGGCTGGACAAATTTTCCGTTGTTTGTTTTGTGCTTTAACGCTACGCTAGCACAAAAAAACAACTCCAAATTTGCCGCATATGGCGGCGTTAAATAGCTCGGCAACATACTATTTATACGGCGTGAAGATTTCAGTTTTAAACTTACATTTTTAGCTGTGTAGTGGTTTTAAATATAATGCTAGTTTCATAACGAAACAGTTCGTTTAGCTCTACCAGCATTAAACCGTGCAAACCACTCTAAAAGTCTGTTTTAGTATTTTAAGTTTTACTGGTTGCAAGCATATTTTAGTAACTCGTAAAAAGTGTTATTTTCGAGCGGGTAGTTTTAATGAAGAAAAAAGCAGAGCGGGGTAGTGGTGTAAAGTTTACCGGTCGTTCTTCTTAGGGTTTTCAGGTTTAGCGTTTACGGGTGTTCATGTAGCGTTGTTCGCCACTTTGGTAGCAAAGCTCCATTTGCGTTCCGCAACGCAGTGTTGGTGTTGTTTGGTGTATCGCCATTTAACAAGGCCATCATGCTGCGCCAGCAAGCTGGCTGGACAAATTTTCCGTTGTTTGTTTTGTGCTTTAACGCTACGCTAGCACAAAAAAACAACTCCAAATTTGCCGCATATGGCGGCGTTAGAAGTCCCAAGGGAGTCATATGAACCTTCAGCAAATCGATGTAACAGGATGCAGAATAGTTGGTGCAATTACCAAAGAGCTTGGTCATGCAGGTCCAAAGCATCATGGCGTGATCTTAGGTAAGTCTGAAATTGACAGAGAAGTCTATATTGCTGAAAGTATGAATTTCGGTTATCAGGCCTGTACCTATTCTGACTTCTATTCCCGGTATTCTAAAAATGGTCAAATTATTGTCCAGCCAAATGACGGTCAACTCGAAAATGTATCCGTGGCACAACGTGCAATAGAGGAACTAAGGCGCGGTGGCAAAGGTGCGTATGACCTAATCACTAATAATTGCGAATGTTTTGTAAATCGTGCTATGCACGATAAATCTATCAGTAGCCAAGTAATTAATACGGCTATTGGCATTACGGTTTTGGCTGGTTTGGTTTATGTTATCAAAAATGCTAAATAGAAAAACTCCCAGGTTATCAACTGAAGTGCAATGAAAGTGATTAACGAACATAGACTGCCTCCGGTGTTTCCATATTTAAACATTTTCTAGGTCGTCGGTTAAGTTTCATTGCAATTTTATCGCAATCCTTTTGAGTTATGCTCTTCATTGATTCTCCTTTAGGTAAATATTGTCGTATGAGACCGTTGGTATTTTCGTTTAACCCTCTTTCCCATGAGTGGTAGGGGTTGGCAAAGTAAAATGTTGAGTTAGTGACGTCTTCAATTTTTTTGTATTGATGAAACTCGGTACCGTTATCAGCGGTAATTGTTTTTACCTGATTAACCTGTTTTTTGATTAGCTGAATAACTTTTCGATTTAACTCGTCAGTCGTACGGTTCCTAATTTTGCCAATGATCGTGTATTTACTTTTTCGATCAACTAACGTGACAATTGAATGTTGATCGCGTGAACCATGAACGGTATCAATTTCGAAATGACCGATTCGGCTCTTATTTTCTGCCCCTAGAGGTCGCTCAGAGATATGGGCCTTATTGGCTAAAACGCCTCTAGAGTCAGGGCTTCTATATCTTTTTCGGCGTTTCTTGCTTGATTGACGTAAGTGCTTATAGAGATCCCCTGAATAAAACATGTTGTACCAAATATAGCGATAAATGGTCGAATGGCTGATCGATAATATATTGCACTTCTTAAGCCACAAGGAAACTTGTTCTGGGCTCCAATCGAGGCGTATTAAGGCGATGACCATCTGAAGCTCGGTATCATTGAATTGCCATTTACGACGAGACTCCCTCCGTATTCGAGAGGTACGTTTTACTGCTCGCGCTGCGCAGTATTTACCGTCTGGGCGACGATTTCGTTTTAACTCTCTGGAGATCGTGCAAGGATCGCGGCCTAAGGCCCGTGCAATATAGGCTTGAGATTTACGTTGCTTTAAATAGGCCGCTATAGTATATCTTTCATCAGTGGTGAGCTGGTGGTACATCATGAGGTCCCTCTTCTTGCCGGTCGAGAAAAACCATGAGTATCCCAGTTCACCCTATATAAAGGAAGATGCAGGCGCGTTGCACTTACTTTGCGAATTCGGCACTTCTAACAAGGCCAGTCAATCTGACCTCCGTAAGCAGTCTTCTTTTTTGCAAAAACACGCAAAAAAGCAGCCAGCTCACTCCAGCAGTTGCTGGCGGCGTTAAGGCTCATAAGAATGAAGCATCTATTTATAGCCATAGTGTTAATGCTAATAAGTGCATGTGGTTCAATTGATCGTAAAATGGTGTATTGGGAGTCTGAGCTAAGTAAGCATACTCCGATCGGTACATTGAAATCAGATGTTGCAAGTTATCTAGACACCCAAAAAAAGCTGGAGCATGGCTGCCATCGAAAGGAACTTCAGTGTTATGCACTAGATCGCGACGTTGAAAGCTATATATTTGTTACTTTCAGCGCTGTATTGGTTTTTATCTTCGATGAAGAAAAAAAGTTAAAGTCCTATGAAATTAATAAAAGTGGTGATGGGCCCTAACCTTAACAAGTCAAAGCACGCGGACTTGGTAAAGCTGTCATCTTTTTTGTACCAAAAAAGCCGCCAACTTCACCAAGCCGGTGTTTGAGGCGTTACACGTAAAAGGAAGTATGAGGTTATATGGAAGTTCTTTTAGAGCCAGCTGTAATCGTTAGTCTTATTGGCAGCCTGCTTATTGCGATGCTATCAAAAAGACTAGCTGGATTAGGTGAGTTTTTTCTAGGCCATGTGTCATTGATTCCATCAAAGGCCATTGGCCGAATCCGAGTGTTGAAGTGGCGCTATAGAAAGAATTTAATACTCAGCGCAAGAAATCAGCACAGAGTTACGTGGGCTATTGTAAGAACCTACTCATTTTTAATATTTTTCGTATTGGTAATCGTTCTTTATCTGTTACTAATAACAATTGGCCCCTTAAAAGGTATAGGTAATCTACCTGGGTCAGTGCAGGCATTTATAGCGGCTCCAATTTATATTATTGAGGTATTGTGGTTGCTCCAAAAAGAAAAAGCGCAAGATTTAATTAAAGTAGCGGAAAAACGTGTAACAAGGCTATCAAAAATCGTTCCGGCCAAAAAAACGGCCTCCACTGGACGCGCTAACGCGCGCCTTTTATAGCGGCGTTATACAAAAAGGTAAGGAGATTTTCATGTTTAAAAATAGAATACTTTTTAGTTTTCTTGTTGTTTCATTGTATGGCTGCAATTTTGACTATGATTCTGGGTCAACTAATACGTCAGTATCGTTCGGTAACCCTGTTTCATTAGCATGTTTTAAGAAAAATATTGGTAATATAAAAAATCTGTCCATTTCATCCGAAACTGATAGTAAGATTGAGCTTTCTTCTTCGGGTATAAAATCAATTATTGAATTCAAAAATGAAAACGCTATGGTTACGTCTTATTCTATTAAAACAACCACTGAAAAATCAAAGGACTCAGGTGTTCATAAGGTTATTGAAACAGAGCTTAGTGCTAAGTGCTTGGAATGATCTAAAGTTTAAATCTGTGAACGTTAGGAAATTGTATAACAAGTCGTTGCAGCACCGTTCCGCTTCGCTACACTGGACAGTTTTTAAGTCGCGGTTTTATGGTTTGCTGCGCAAAAGTATTCCATAAAACCACAACTTAAAAACTGCCGCTGAACTCGGCGTTCTGTGTAACAAGGATTTTGGTTTGAAATATATAGCAGTATGTTTTTTTCCTTTGTTTAAATTCACTTGAGTGCAAGGCGGAAAGTATTGGGTACATGAGTATAGAGCTATTATATGATTCAAAATCTGTAGATGAGTGTAAATTTCTTGGTGATATGATTGGCTCTAAAACGAATGTTTCATTGTCTTCCCATGAAGGTGAAGCAATTGTTCTTGGTCTTCTAAATGGCTGGCGTCACGAAGCCTATTTGTCTGGTGCAAATGTACTAAATATAGAGAGGGTATACTTACAGGAAGGCCAAGAGTATAACTCTGAAATGAACGGTTTTTATCGTACATCTGCACATGATCAAAACAGAGTCATTCTATATCCTAAGGCATACATATGTGCCAAGTAACACAGAACAAGACCAGTCAATCTGACCTCCGTAAACTGTCTTCTTTTTTGCAAAAAGACGCAAAAAACCAGCCAATTTACTCCGGCAGTTGCTGGCGGCGTTAGCACTCAAAACATATGAATTATCGAGTTACTTTAAGCAATTACAAAGAAGATAAATATTATCCCAAAGTTGTTGGTGTCGTTTCCGAAATACTTGAGTGTGAGCGAGTAGTAAAAACAATTGATGTATTTCACAAGATCGGTGTATTGTCCGAAGAAAATATCAAAAAGTGGAATGCTGGGCAGGTGGGCTATCTAGAGACTGTGATCGAATGCAATCTAAGCAAAGCAAATCGAATTATGGCTGTACTTGGTTTTCATTCACATGATCTCAATCTAGCAAAGTCCACTAATTTTGTAAAACGTAAAGGTCAGTATTTACGCTTCACAAAGTCAGGGGCTAAAAAAATGGAGGAATGCTATGCTCGGCAGTATAGTATCGTTGGCAAAAAGTGCTAACAAGGCCAGTCAATCTGACCTCCGTAAACTGTCTTCTTTTTTGCAAAAATAAGCAAAAAAGCAGCCAATTTACTCCGGCAGTTGCTGGCGGCGTTAGAAATAGGCCATGAAATTACTTACTAGCGTACTTTTTCTACTTGTTTTATCTGCGTGCGGTCCTATGTGGGAAGACGGTGAGTATGAAGTCTACTATATCGACGGTAATATTAATCTCGGGATAAAAATAGATGATTCTGGATCGTATCACGGTAGAGTAGATCACAAAGTTGTAGCCGTAGGTGCCGACGAAAAATATGTGGTCGCAAAGCAACTGGAGCCAGGAGTAACAGTGCCTTCGTATTTTTATATTGTAAGAGAAAAGGATAATATGTACCTCAACTCAGATGAAATTACGCAAGGGCCATTTTCCGAAGTTCGGTTTAACGAACTAAGCCAGAAGCTTGGGCTACCCAGCTTTAGCAAGGAGTTCTAGAAATTTCTAACAAGTGTGTCATAAGGACATTTTTTACTTCGCTTCGTTTTGGGGTGGCTACGCCACTTTACCCCAAAACTACACTACATAAAAAATGCCTCATACACAGGCGTTAGGGAGCAGCATGCACAGAATCTTATTACTTATCTTAATAGTTCAAATTGTGGCGGGCTGTAGTAGCACTTTGAATTTGACTGTTTGGGAGAGAGAATACTCCTCAGATATTAGAGCCGATGTTAAGGATGCCTTAATTTCGTGCGGTTATACGGAAATAGGTAGTGAAAATAATTCAGATTTGTATCAACATAATAAATTTGGAGAACAACTTTATTGCATTAGCTCGAGTGATGGTGTGACTAAAATAACAGCTGTCTTATTCAAACCGGCGCTGTTTCAAAGTGGTCCAGCAAAACAGGCTTTTGACAAAATAGAGAAAATTGGCTTAAAAAATGGAGCCAAGATAAATAGCACGGTCATACATAAGGAATACATTGAAGGAGCATGTCCCTAACAAAGCTATCATGCATCGCCAGCAAGCTGGCTGGACAAACTTTCCGGTGCTCGATTTTGTGGCGGAAAAGCATGCCACAAAACAATCACCAAAAAGTTTGCCGCATATAGCGGCGTTACATTTACCCATGAAAAAACATATTTCACTGTTAATACTGCTCTTTTCAAATTGCTCATTGTCATGTGATGATTTGGAGATCCCACAACGAATGGAGTGGTCTTCAAATAATGAAAAGATCGAATTGTTTATATCGGTTCCTGAGTATTACAAAGAGCATAAATATGTAAGTGGCACACTTACAAGTGGTAAAATACAAGTTGCCTTGAGCTTCACCAGAATAGATTATATTGGTTGGGTATCGACAACAGTTATTGGAAGCAAAGAATTCTTTAATGCAGCTAATTTGTCGGTAAATTACAAGAAACTTGGTAGCTACAATAAGGAAAGTAATAGTTTCTCGTTTGTTGGCTGCTATGCGGAGTACAATATCGAGCTAAAAATGTAACAAATCGCTGCACTCGGACGCATATTGCTACGCTCGTTTTTATGTATGTCGCGGTGCTCCATTTTACATAAAAACGCTCTCCGCAATATGCGCCGGTGAGCTCGGCGTTAGGTGCACAATTATGCTCATGGTTTTAAATATATGAATAAAGCCGATGAAGACATTATAAGGATATTAAAAAACGTTTTTCAGCTCCGAAAAATCGACCCTATGGTGTCTGATCACAATGCACGGATATGGATGATTCGGTCTTTCTTTGTGTTGTCACTACTATGTATCGTCTTGAGAGTATTTTTGGCGTTCGAGGGTAGGGAAATAACGGCAGAGATTTCAAAATTCATAAACACCCCAATCGCATTTTTCTTCACAATGCTTTTCTGGCACCTTAACAATGAATCAGAAAATTCAAGCTTCATTATGTTTTTTCTTACTTGGGTCGCATTAATGCTAGGATTGTATGTTTAATTATTTAAAGCACCTAACAAGTCGGTCAATGAACGCCTGCGGCTGGACCTCCTTACGCTTCGCTTCAGTCGGCCCATTACCGAGGCGTTATGGCTCAATGAGGGAATTATGACTACTCCAATAATCGTACTAATTTTATTAACCTTACCTTTAGTTGTGGCCTTTCTTATTTCTAAAGTAAGAGGCTTAGAATTAAATGTATGTTTGTTCACTTTCTGGGGGCTGGGTATAGCGTTTATATTTTTCTCCATAGGGCACATTGTTAAAACTGAGAGTATGGTAGAAATGCTACCTATTTGGGTTCCATTTCGACAAGCGGTAATTTATTTGACGGGTTTGCTAGAGGTGGTGATAGGGATCGCTTTATTTATTCCAAAATTTCAGGTCAATGCAGCAAAATCTGCAATCATCGTCCTTGTAATATTTTTTCCAGCCAATATTTATGCAGCATTCAATAGTATAGGTCTTGGCGGTCATCAATGGGGGCCTATTTATCTATTAATTCGAGTACCCTTGCAGTTTATTTTAATTGCATGGGCTTATTTTTTGTGCATAAAAGTCCATAACAAATTACTGCATCGGACGTAGTAAGCTTGTCATATTTTTTGAAAAATACTCAAAAAATCCGCCAAGCTCACCACGCCGCTGAGCAAGGCGTTAACTGTCACAAGGGAGTATGTGCTTGTACCAAAAAGAAGTGAATAATCTCAGAGATGAGATCGCAAGAGATCTTAGGTTTAGTGCTCGTTCGTACTACACCATTGGTATGGGTGTATTTCATGAATCAAGAATGAAAGGCTGGGTAGATTTCCAGCCTGCAATAGGAAATATAGCCATTAGTGTAGAGCTTCTTCTAAAGGCTGTTGTAGCTCAAAAAGCTCTTAGAATGCTTTATTCAAACCTCCCTGATGAAGCACAGCTATTATTATGCTACCCAGAGGCACTAACGAAAGAGCACAATGCGCTATCGTATATAAGCGATATGAAAAGTTTTTCTTTCAAAGCAATTGAACTAGATAAGTCAATTTCGCTTTTTTATCATTTCTTTCCTGAACTAAAGCAGGAATACAAGCAGTTTTTCACCTCGCTCTCATCAGTAAGAAATATCAGCGTTCATGCGTCGGTCCCAGACTTTCAAAAATATGAGTTAGAACGTATTGCGTACTTTTCAACTAGGCTATTTATCGCAATTTCAGAGCTAGATGTATTTAAATATTTCAAAACGAAAGTAGATGACAAAACAGGGAATTTTCTCAAATACTACGAAGACGAGAAAGTTAAAAAAGTTAAGACGGCCCTCGATAAAGCTAGAGATAAAGTAAAACGCGGGAATCTAGACGAACCTAGCTATTCTTCTACAGATTGGGACTCAATGAACTTGGAATGTCCGATATGCGACAATCCAGCATTCTTATACGGAGAGACAGAAGAAACAATAGATGAGAATGGTGTCGATCTAACATTTCAGTGTGAGAGCTTCTCTTGTGAAGCTTGCGGCCTAGAGCTAGAAGATTATGAAGAGTTAGAGCTAGCAGGAATCGATTCATCCCATGATAGGAACGAGGACGTTGATCAATGGGTTGAGGAACACCATCATGAATACCACGACGAGCACGAGCGGTGGTGACAGTTAACAAGGCCAGCCAGAGGGACCAAAAAACCGCCGCTTCGCTTTGGTTTTTCGGCCCCTGCTGGCGGCGTTATACGCTTAAGATAGTGCAAAGGAATCAATATGAGTGACAAACCAACAGTATTTATTGCTTCTTCATCTGAAGCTATTTCAGTTGCGGAAGCTGTTCATATAAAGCTTGGGCAAGAAATGAGGGTAAAGCTGTGGGAAAATGCTTTTGATTTGTCGTCGATTACGATTACCACCCTTATAGGAAAGACAAAAGAAGCAGACTATGCTGTCTTTGTGTTCCATCCTGACGACAAAACTCTAATAAGAGAAAAAGAATATAGCTCGGTAAGAGACAATGTTGTTCTAGAGCTAGGAATGTTTATCGGTGCGCTGGGGCTTGAAAAATGCTTCATTTTGGTTCCAAAATCAGCAGAAACTACCTTTCGATTACCTACAGATCTTGCAGGCGTAACCGCTACTTTTTACGACGACCAAGAGCCTGACTTAACAGATGCAGTTACAGGAAGTTGCGCAAAGATAAAGCAGTCTGTTAAAAAACTTGAAGCTGCTAAAACCAAGACAGAGACTACCAGTGAGGCTGAAACTTTAAGGCAGCAGCTGCACAGCACGCAATCACAAATATGGAGTATGAATCACGACATCCAGCGAGCAAATGAGCAATCTCAATCTCTATTAGAATCAATCAAACTTCATTTCTTTTCAATTGCAAAACCAGCTACCCCGGCAGAAATAAAGGCTTGGGAAGATGGTGCAAAAGCCAGCTACCTTAAAGAAGTAAAAATCCGGGATCATGGTGTGTACTTTGTAGATAGAGAAGTGATTATCCCCCCACTTCATGGCGCTGGATCAATTTCAATTATCGTCAATTCGGGCGTAAAGGTTTATGGAATAGACAAATGGAGTCATAACAGCATCTACTATATGGATGGGTTCAGAACCGATGCGCGCGTATAACAAAGCTATCAAAAATCGTTCCGGCCAAAAAACGGCCTCCACTGGACGCGCTAACGCGCGCCTTTTATAGCGGCGTTAGTTTTTCAGGAAGGTTATGGCAAAAATTAATCTACTTATTACTTTATACTTAGTATGTCCCTTAGCTTTTGGAGAAGTTGAGTTTAGTTGTAGTCCAAAAGAGGTATCAAACGGAGATGTTTTAAATTTCTCGATTTCTGTTCCTCATGGGGGATATTTTGGGGTAAAAACTCCTGACGATAATTGGATGTTTATAGTTTATCCTGCTCCTGATGAGGATTTTCCATCTCTTTACCATGCAGAAAAATTTAAGAATATTAGTAGCTTTGAGATCAGTGTTAATAATGCCGTTGCAGCCCCCGTCAAATGGACGCCAGTTAGAAAGAATATAAAAATATTTGGTGAGCCGGGAGTATATATCTTCATGCATAGTTTTAACCTTGAATCTGAAGGATATGGAATTGATGAATGTAAAGTTCTCTACAAAGAAAACTAACAAGCCAAGCCAGCAGGACTTATTTTGCTGTCGCTTCGCTCCAAAACGCAAAATAAGCCTCTGCTTGGGGCGTTATGCATTTATATGAAATGGAAAATTCTTAACAAAGTATCAGCCATTTTTCTTTTAATTCTGCTGTTAGCGGTCATTGCTGATTTGTTCGTGTTTGCCACTGTAGAGTATGGAAGAAAAGGTATAGAGTTTGTGGGTTGTTACGCTTACGACGCAATGCTTATAGGTTTTGAATGCCAAGGGTTTTCTGGAAGCTCAATAGTTGCTTCATGGTTAAATTGGCCACTGTGGTTAGTTTTTGCTCCCATGTTCGCTATTTTTAGTATAAAGGCGTTTGTGGTTGCGATTTTGGTTTGGTTGCCGCTAGTCGCTTACATTATTTCAGTATTTAAAATTAATCGGCATAAGTAATGCATAACAAGTTGCTCAACCATCGCTCTGCCTTCGGCTCCGCTGGACAGCCAAAGTGGCGATGCTTTTGTGCATTCGCTACGCTCACTGTGGCACAAAAGCATCGCCACTTTGTCTGCCGGTTAGCAAGGCGTTAGAGCACTATGGATATATACGAAACACCAAAAAGTGAAGCTCTCATTGAAGGGAACCCGTCATTAAAGAGATCTCTGTGGTTACTAGTACCCATCAATTTATATCTTTGGTGGAAACTGTATAGCTATATTGATTTATATGTTTGGTCCTTAGGTGAATCAAGCTTGATAGAAATGCTTACCTTGAGTATAAATATTCCAGTGTATGTATCTGGAATCCTTTATGTTTTTTATATTAAAGTGTCACCACGCTTGTTCTGGAAAATTTGGGTTCTAATTGCCATTGGCGATGAGTTAAGAGTTTGTATTTTCGAGTTTGGGAATATTTACGAAGCCGTTATATATGGTGGTCCAGTATTCCCTTTGTATTTTATAGGTGTGTTATACGCTTTCGGCCTCAATAGAATGTGGGTTGCACGATATCGCTTTGGCAGGTTCAGCTCTAACAAGTTAATCCAGCTGACCGCTAAAGCGTCAGCTGATTAAGACGTTAAGTGTCAAAACCATGATTAAGCATATAGCTATAATTTTCTTCTTAATGTTGATTCTAATTGTAGTGGTCTAATAGCACCGGACACTTTAATGAGAGACAATATTAGTCAACAATTAAGGTGTCATTATGAGTCAGAAGCGTACTTACAAGCAGTACCCGAAAGAGTTTAAGGAAGAGGCCGTTGCGCTTGTTCGAGAACAAGGCTATTCCGTTCCTGAGGCCGCTAAATCGTTGGGTATCGCAACCAACATGCTCTACAAATGGAAAGAAAAGGTGGAGTCTAGTGAGGCAGGTGAAGTGCTGGCCGAGGATGAGAGAGTCGAGCTTAAGCGCTTGCGCAAGGAAAACAAAGAGCTGCGCATGGAGAAAGAGATTTTAAAAAAGGCCAGTGCCTTCTTTGCGAAAGAAATGAAGTAAAGTACGATTTCATTCAGACTGAATCACCTCGCTTTCCTGTAGTTATGTTGTGTCGCGTGATGGGCGTTGGAAAAACGTCCTATTACGATTGGCTTAAGCGCCCAGGCACAGTGATAACAAGCGATACCTTGCACCTACACCGTAGGATGAAGTGGCTTTTCGAGCAGAGTCGCAATAGCCTGGGTAGTCGCGAGATGATGAAGAAATTACGCGAAGAAGGCTTTCAGATTGGTCGTTATCGGGTTCGTAACTTGATGCGCAAGCTTGGCTTAAGGGTCACTCAGCGAACCGCCTATAAAGTGACAACTAAACGCAAAACCTCGGATGCCGTAGCCGACAACTTGCTGAATCAGAATTTTAACCCAGTGGGGCCGAATCAAATTTGGGCGGGCGATGTCACTTACCTGAAGACCGGCGAAGGTTGGATGTATTTGGCGATTGTTATGGATTTGTACTCGCGTCGAATTGTTGGTTGGTACATTGATAAGCGCATGACAACTAATTTAGTGAGCAAGGCCCTGATAAAGGCCTACAACCTAAGACAGCCGCCTAAAAGCTTAGTTTTTCATAGCGATAGAGGCTCACAATATACCAGTAAGCGCTATCGAAAACTTCTAGCGGCTTACGATATGCGGGCGAGTATGGGAGACGTTGGTGCCTGTTGGGATAATGCGGTTGTTGAACGCTTCTTCGGAAGCCTTAAACACGATTGGATATTTAAGATTGCGCAGCCGACAAGAGCGCACATGAAGACTGACGTGGGCAAATATATGCGCTACTACAATGTACATCGTTTGCATTCGGCGAATGAAGATTTATCGCCAATAAAATACGAAGAATCCAAGTATGTGCTGCAAAATGGAAGAGTCGGTTCTGCTCGAACAGAGCAGGTTCGACACTTCGATTCTGCAGCCAACAAGTGAAGCGCGTTAGCAGGGAATTTATAAAAAATAGGTGTCCGGTTTTACTTGACAAGAACAAATGTCTATTGGAACGGTAGGTTTGTATAAGCTGGTTGGCACCTATTCAGGTCAAGATGCAATGTGCCTGTCTGGCATTGTGGCAGGCATAGTTGTTGGGCTTTGGTATGGAAAATCTCAGGGGCTGGGAGTAGTTTTTCCTATTAATTTAAGTGCGGTCGCGATTAGCGCTCCTTTGGTAGTATTGTCATTAGTGTTTTCTCACTTGGGCCAAGATCTTGTAGAATCATTGGCATATTTTAGCGTAGGTTTTTCACTTTTGTTTTTCTTTATTGTCGGTTTAGGTTGGGGTAAGCACTTAACAAGGGTAGCCAATTGACCTCCGTAAGCTGTCTTGGTTTTTGCAAAAAGATGCAAAAACACAATCCACCTCACTCCGGCAATTGCTACCGGCGTTATGTGCAACCAAGGATAAACAATCATGCCAGCAATAACAGAAAATATATTATGGGGTTTTGGTGGGTTTATTCTAGGTGTGTATTTCAAGACTTTTGTGTCAGAATTTTCTAAAGATTCGTACAAGTATATAAAGCAAAGGATTAGATTCTGGCTTCAATCTGAACATGAAGTAGAAGAAGACTTTAAATCAACAATATACGCACCGCAAAACTACGCCTGGATTCCAGCGGAAAATTTGGAGAATAAGCTAAGTCATAAATGGTTCTATCATCCACATCCAAAATTTGGCGGAAAATGTATAAAAGTCGTTGGTGATGCTAAGTTTCCTAAAAAGGAGTACTTAATGGTAGTGGCCGGAGCAAAGAAAATATGCACATAACAAGGCCAGTCAATCTGAACTCCGTAAACTGTCTTCTTTTTTGCAAAAGGACGCAAAAAAGCAGCCAATTCACTCCGTCAGTTGCTGGCGGCGTTAACTGTATTTACGGAGTCATGACTAAAAGTAAATGGGTTGCAATAAGAATTGTCCTGGCGGCTGTATTAGTAATTGCTATTTCGCTCTTCTTTGAGGCTAGCTTTTATCTGTCCCTTATTCTCGTGGCGGGGCTGGGTATATTCGGTGAAATAATCCACATGCCAGAAAATATGCCGGGAGCCGCAGATAATCCTGATGGTAGTGAATTGCATCCAACGAAAACAATTTTCATAGGTTTGGTTGTAGTTCTTGTTTTAGTTGGTTTGGGGGTTTTGTTTCCAGGTTTATATAGCTATGGTTTTGGCACAAACAGTTAACAAAGCTATCAAAAATCGTTCCGGCCAAAAAACGGCCTCCACTGGACGCGCTAACGCGCGCCTTTTATAGCGGCGTTATAAGGCCAATTAATGCTAGAGTCGTTGTTTAAGATCTTTGTATTCCTCATTGCAGGCTCTTGGCTGTGTTTCTGGCCTGCACAGATGATGTATACATTATCTAGGTTTCAGGTATTTGTATTTCGTATAGCCCCGTTTATGTTTTCTAATAAATTTAAAACTGAAGAGGGGGCATCTATTTCAATGTTCAATGAAAGAGCCATTAGGGCCTTCGGATTCTGTAATTTCTTTATCGCCATAGTTTTAGCAACAAAGGCGCAGTGGTGATACGTCTTATAACAAGTGGTTCCTGGCGAGGTTTTTTCCGTGCCTTATTTTGTGCTAAGGCACAAAATAAGGCACGGAAAAAACCCGCCAGAACCAAGCGTTATGCATCAAGGAATATCATGAAGAATATTACACTAATCCTTCTAGCTTTCTTTTCGCTAAATACTTGGTCACAAGAAACGGAAGAAGTTGAAACTAGAGAAGTTCCTGTAGAACTACTAAACGAGCTGCATGCGATCTCACAAATGTTTGTATATGAAGGTATACAAAATTCACTAGATCGTGCTGCTCAAGCACATCTATTTTATATTTTAGCTAAAAATGATGACCCTATAGCCATGGAAGTGGTTCTGAGGGCAACGCTACAGTCAATGAAAGCTGATATTGAGCTAGTTTTAGAGTCTGGATATTCTAAAGAGCATCAGAAGAAGAGAGCGCAGAAAATGCTAGATGAGCTATATAAGTCAGGCGTATTTAAAAAGTAAAATGCCCAGGTTATCAACTGAAGTGCAATGAAAGTGATTAACGAACATAGACTGCCTCCGGTGTTTCCATATTTAAACATTTTCTAGGTCGTCGGTTAAGTTTCATTGCAATTTTATCGCAATCCTTTTGAGTTATGCTCTTCATTGATTCTCCTTTAGGTAAATATTGTCGTATGAGACCGTTGGTATTTTCGTTTAACCCTCTTTCCCATGAGTGGTAGGGGTTGGCAAAGTAAAATGTTGAGTTAGTGACGTCTTCAATTTTTTTGTATTGATGAAACTCGGTACCGTTATCAGCGGTAATTGTTTTTACCTGATTAACCTGTTTTTTGATTAGCTGAATAACTTTTCGATTTAACTCGTCAGTCGTACGGTTCCTAATTTTGCCAATGATCGTGTATTTACTTTTTCGATCAACTAACGTGACAATTGAATGTTGATCGTAAGCGCCAAACCAACCACACCTTATCGAGACCTCAATAACCCGATATTCTAATGCCTCCCATAACACCGAAGGAGGCATCATGAGAAAATACCGTAAATACGATTGGCCAAAGCTAATTGTAGATTTTGAGGCTAGCGATAAAACCCAAACTCAATTTTGCAAGGAGCGTGACATAAACTCACGCTATTTCAATCAACAGCTACATAAACACCGCAACCAAGATAAAACCAAGTTCATCGAGTTGGAGGTCGAGCCGCAGCAAACGGCCACCGCAAAAACCAGCCTAATAATCGTCGTAGGTCGATGTAAAATCGAATGCCCTACCAGCATGCCGTTACAGTCTTTTACGACTCTAGTGCACAGTCTCGCATGATTAAGTGGTCAAACTCCATCAACGTTTATTTGCATCGAGACCCTGTGGACTTCAGAAAAGCCATTAACGGTCTATCGTTGATCGTATCAGATGATATGGCGTTATCACCTTTTGACCGCGCCATTTTCGTTTTCTGTAATAAGCGCCGCTCTCAGCTCAAAGTACTTTATTGGGATGAAACAGGCTTCGTTCTCTGGCAAAAGCGCTTAGAGAAAGAGAAGTTTAAATGGCCAAAGCGCTCAAGTAGCGAAACCATAAAAATCGATAGTGAACAATGGCATTGGCTATTACGCGGGTTCGATATCACACAAATAAAACCTCATAAGCAGCTCATCTATAGTGCTGTAGGATAGGTATTTTGGTATAATCCACAGCCATGAATGACGTGGCGAAGCTAGAAAAAGAAAATGAATTATTGCGAGAAGAGCTTGCAAGGCGTGATGTGCAAGTAGAATCGTTAAAGGAACAAATCCGTCTTTTTCTTCATAAAAAATTTTCCGCTTCCAGCGAAAAAATATCACCAGATCAACTCGGCCTCTTTAACGAGGCTGAATCTCTCGCCGAAGATGTATCCACTGAGGATGAATCGGTAACAACAACCGTAAAATCGCACGAGCGAGAATGCAAGCCGCGCGTCAGCATTCCTGATGAGCTCCCTAGGGAAGATATTATTCACGACCTTCCCGAAGAAGATAAAGTCTGCCCTCATGACGGAACAGAACTTGAGGTTATCGGTAGCGATGACCTTGAGCAATTAGATATTATTCCAGCTCAAATAAAAGTCATTCGTCATCGTCGACTCAAATACGCTTGCCCTTGCTGCGAAGGCCACATAAAAACAGCCGCGCGCTCAGTGAAACTCCCGATCGAGAAGAGCATTGCAAGTCCAGGGCTTCTAGCTTACATTGCGACGCAAAAATATTGCGATGCATTGCCACTTTATCGCCAAAGTGAGATGTTTAAGCGGATCGGCATTGAACTAGATCGTACAAACCTGGCGAATTGGATGGTTAAAGTCGGTGATCTTGTTCAGCCACTGATTGATTCATTGCAAAGTTACTTACAGCAAAAAGAATTATTACATCTGGATGAAACCACGCTGCAAGTTTTAGATGAGCCGGGAAAGAAAGCGCAAAGTAAAAGTTATCTATGGCTAATGGCAAGCTTCGGAGATCAACCGGTGCTCCTTTATCATTACTCACCTTCGCGATCACAAGAAACACCCAATGCGTTTTTATCCAATCAAACAAAAGCCATAATGGTCGACGGTTACGATGGCTATCAGCCTGCTTGTAATAGTTATGACATAGTACGCTTAGGTTGCTGGGCGCATGCACGCCGAAAGTTTATAGAAGCCCAAAAGGCCCAACTGAAGAAAAAAACAGGAAAAGCAGACGTAGCAATAAACTATATACAAAAACTTTATCAAATCGAATCTAGAACTAAACATGATCCCCCGGATAAGCGCTTTGAAATCAGGCAAAAGGAGGCCAAACCAACCCTGGAAAAACTAAGAAAATGGTTGGATAAAAGTTTATTAACGGTGCCGCCGAAAACAGCTTTGGGTAAAGCTCTTGTGTATCTCGCTAATCAATGGAATAGGCTTACCAATTACGTTGAAGACGGCTCGTACCCGATTGATAATAATGCAGCTGAGCGTTCAATACGCCCATTTACGATCGGCAGGAAAAACTGGCTCTTTGCAAAAAGTCAGGCTGGCGCACGTGCCAGTGCAAATATCTATAGTCTGGTAGAAACGGCAAAGGCGAACGGGTTGAATCCCTATGAATACTTGCGCCATGTGTTTGAAACGGTGCCAAACCTAAGTAGTGATAACACTATGGGTTCTTTGCTACCTTGGAATGTAGTGCTGGATTAACCTGAGGTTGGTTTGGCGCTTACTGTTGATCGCGTGAACCATGAACGGTATCAATTTCGAAATGACCGATTCGGCTCTTATTTTCTGCCCCTAGAGGTCGCTCAGAGATATGGGCCTTATTGGCTAAAACGCCTCTAGAGTCAGGGCTTCTATATCTTTTTCGGCGTTTCTTGCTTGATTGACGTAAGTGCTTATAGAGATCCCCTGAATAAAACATGTTGTACCAAATATAGCGATAAATGGTCGAATGGCTGATTGATAATATATTGCACTTCTTAAGCCACAAGGAAACTTGTTCTGGGCTCCAATCGAGGCGTATTAAGGCGATGACCATCTGAAGCTCGGTATCATTGAATTGCCATTTACGACGAGATTCCCTCCGTATTCGAGAGGTACGTTTTACTGCTCGCGCTGCGCAGTATTTACCGTCTGGGCGACGATTTCGTTTTAACTCTCTGGAGATCGTGCAAGGATCGCGGCCTAAGGCCCGTGCAATATAGGCTTGAGATTTACGTTGCTTTAAATAGGCCGCTATAGTATATCTTTCATCAGTGGTGAGCTGGTGGTACATCATGAGGTTCCTCTTCTTGCCGGTCGAGAAAAACCATGAGTATCCCAGTTCACCCTATATAAAGGAAGATGCAGGCGTGTTGCACTTACTTTGCGAATTCGGCAAATGTAACAAATCGCTGCACTCGGACGCATATTGCTACGCTCGTTTTTATGTATGTCGCGGTGCTCCATTTTACATAAAAACGCTCTCCGCAATATGCGCCGGTGAGCTCGGCGTTAGGGCTCCCAATGCTTGAAGATCTCAATAAATTCTCAAAGAAAATAGCAGCTCAAGTATTTGATAAGTTTCCTCAATGGGAAAGTCTTGCGGGCATCAGAGAAGATGATGGTGAAAAAGTTTTACCAATTAAGGTTACTCCGCCTACCGGAGATACGGAGTGCCCTTTAAGCATTGATACTATCCAAGATGAGGTAACGGTAGCATTTGATGCATATCACGCGCATTTCTGGGACTTCGAAAACCCGGAAGGAGGCGATGCATTGTCCTTCATTAATTTACTATTGTCGGATGAGTATGCAGTCGTAAGCTATTGGCGTGATGACAGATGGTGTGGCTCTACGCTTTTACATGAAAGTGAATTTCCATCCGAAAATACGGAGTACCCTTACGCCAATGCTATAAAAATTAGGTCTTGGTCAGGGAGTCACAATAATGACATTCGGTGTACCCCTAAAGATTAAGGCCCTAACAAGGCCAGTCAGCCTCGCCCACGTTGTGGGCTGGACAGCTTACACTCCGCACCTTTTGTGTTCGCTTCGCTCATTGTTTCACAAAAGGTGCTCCATGTAAGCTGCCGCTGCTGGCGGCGTTATACACCAAGGAGTCCGAGTGAAAGTTAAGTTGATCTTTATCATGCTAATAGCACTGTCAGGATGTGATCAGGCCCCTTTATCAGTACGAACTTTTGCAAATGGAAATTTTGAAAATGGTGTCGTAGTGGCTGAAATGGAGTATCTACTACGAGAAGGAAAATACTGTAGCTATATTTTAGTTGGTGATAGAGAGAAAGATTCCAAAGCATCTATTGATAAATATCAAGGAAAAATCTCACTGAAGTACCAAGTTGAAATTCCAGATATGGAACTTGTAGAAGAAATTGATCTTGGTGAGTTTCGCCAAAAAGATTATGGGTTCTTATATGAAGGCGGTTTTTCATCTCACCAATTTACGCTAAATGTAGATAATATTCCTAGCTATAGAGCGAACGTAAAAACAACTTTAACTGTTCATGGAGAAAAAGAGTTACTTGAATCTGGTGAGTTCGGAATTCATTTCTCTGAGTGGCAGTGTAAATAGTGTATAACAAATAAGGATATGTCGCGCTTGCCGCGACATATCTCATTGTTGAACAAGCCCGTGGTCGAGCTCTTTATTAGTAAATAAGTCGATAGGAGGTGTTTGTAATAGTGCCGGTTTTTGTCGGCACTATTTTTGTTGGGCGAACAGAGTCCTCACCCAGTAGGTGATTAAAAATCACTGCGTCATCGTGTTGTGGTTCTCCTATTTAAATGGCTTTTTTGTTACTTTATTCGTGCGCTAGCTTGGGGATGGTTTAAGCCAGTGCCTACCTATTACATTCATTATTGAATGACACTTGGGGCACATCATTCGCTTTTTCATTTGAGGCTCTTTCTGTGTGGTGTTCTCAATATCCACTTTTAGTATCCACTGAACAATGCGCAATATACGCTTGGCGTTTCCATGTAAGAAACCGTAGTCGCGCGCTCGCCTAAACCCTTTGGGTAATACGTGTTGAAGCAAAAGATACAAAAAATCTTCGCCCAGTAGCGTGCGGGTTTTTCTTATCTTTGTTTTGCTATCGATGTATTGAAACGTAATGTGGGTGCCGTCGTCGGCAACGATATTGGTGTTGGCGATTACTCCGCGGTATAAGTACCGCGATAAGTATTGCAGCGCCTCTTTACCTCGTCCGACCTTAGTGCACTGAACAATCCATTTCTTAGGTGATTTATGAGGTGGTAGCCCCGCATCATTGAGTGCCTTTAAAAAGACTCCTCGGAATACCTTGGCGAGGGCTCGGCCGTTAAATAGGTATTTGCCTTTTAGCTTGCGCCATTCCTTTCGGCGGCGGTGCAGGCCACCACCAGGAATGACAATATGAACGTGAGGGTGGTAGTCGAGGCGTCGTGAGTGAGTATGCAATACTGCGCACATGCCCAGTTCTGCCTCAAAGCCTCGCTTATTTAGCCCGAATGTCTTTAGAGTCTTCGTCGCCGATTCGAGTAAAAGCCTGTATACCGTTTTACGATGGGCTTTTGATAGGGCTCTTAACTCGCTTGGCAACGTAAAGGTCGCCATGTAGTAATCTACGGGCAGCTGTTTTTGTAATTGCCGTTCAAGCCAGTCTTGAGTGCTGCCATATTGGCATTGATTACAGGCCCTATGCCCGCATGATTGCGGAATGTTTTGGCTGTAGGGGCAAGAAGAACAGGTTGTGCCTAGTTCGCCATACTGCCCTTTACGACAACCGGTTATGGCGTTCAAGGCCGACCATTGATCTTTGTTAATCTTGGATCTATAGCGAGACTCAAAACGGGTTCGATACTTTTCAGTGATAGCTTGTAGGGTGTGCGCTGGCGTACTCATGCTTGGCCCCACAAAATACGCAGCTTGTTCATGAGTGCGTTGATGCGTTTGCCCGCATTAACGTCTGTGTGATTGGATAGCTGTGTATACAAGGCTGTAGTCTTTGGGCATTCGTGCCCCATTTCATGCTGAATAGAGCGTAGGCCTACACCGGCTTCTGTCAATAGCGTACCGTAGCAGTGCCGCAAGCTATGAATGGTGATCGCTTTACTAATACCTACGTCTTTTACAATGGCCTTAAAAGACTTCTGAAGACCGCCTCGGTCCATGGCGGCTGTTGCTGTATGCCGCTCCTGAGCGTCGCGTCCACGCGGAAATAGGAACCTAGGGTGGCGGTGTGTTGCCCAGTAAGCGCGTAAGGTCTGTAGTGTTGACTGCGGCAAGGTGACGTAGCGATCTTTCTTACCTTTAGCGCATCGAACGTGAATCTTCATACGCTCACTATCAATATCGCCAACCTGAAGGTTCAGGGCTTCAGCAAGACGAAGCCCCATACTAAACGAAGTAAAGATAAAGGCCTGAAAGCGTAACTCCCGGGTACCATTCAGTAGGCGTTCGAGTTCTTTTAGCGTTAACACATCGGGAAGGGTTTTGACTTTAGGTGGCCGAACAATCTCGACCCAGTTCCACTCTTTTTTGAGTACGTACTTATAGAAGAATTGGAGGCCATTGCGATCGACTTTGACGGTAGACCATGAGTGGGTGCGAACAAGGGATTCGAAATAGGCTTCGAAGTGTTCTTGGGTAAGGGTATCAGGCGGGCAGTCGAAAAACGCTGTAATACGCCTAAGGGCGCGAGAATAAACATCGATAGTTGTATCGGCTTTGCCTTGCCGTTTCAATGCGCTAACATGCTTGCGGTACAGTGAATCGAATCGTTTTTGCTGTGTTTTGTTCATTAGATATTCCTCTCGTTAACGAGCGGGCTTGCTCGGAGAGGAATTATCTAATACATAAGGATTTTAACTTTGCCGCGTAGCGGCTTCGTTCAACAAGCGCTTCCAGTCTGACGCCAAAACCTCCGCGTTTTTGTGTTACTCGCTGCGCTCAAATATTAACACAAAAACACTCCGGCTTTGGCGCAGCTGAAGCGGGCGTTATGCATGCCCTCCATTGAATATTGAGTTAAACCATGACTTTAGTAATTGCTGGTCACAATCTAGAAAAAAAATACTCTTATGCTTCTGCATGGACGAATGATAAGGCGAAACTCAATCAATCCGGTCTATTTGTCGCAACTGATTCGGCCATAACTAAACCGCTATCCCATGGTTATAAAACATTATTGGGCGGCTTCAAAAAAACGTACTCAATTCCTATAAAGATCTTTGAGCCGCATTTTTTGGGGGAGTATTTCCATAGCTATATTAACCCTTGTTATGAAGGGTTATGTTTTATCGCTATTGCAGGGAGCACCTTAACTGCACAACATGTCATGAACAGCATTAATGAACACCTTGGCAATCTTCGGGTAACGCATGTTAGAGATCGATTTGGTTTGGGAAAGTACACTGTAATTAGGCATTGCCAAAAGAACCCCATAGAGGAAAGAGCTGGAATTGATCAATGGGACGAGGATATGTTTCTGTCTTCCGATATTGAGCCCATAATCACCGCTGACGTAATTATAAACAATATTGAATACTCAATCCTTGAGTCTTTGACCTCCGCTAAGCGCTATCAATTAGATCAAGATGATTTTAACTCTATGTATACAGAGTTTGCAGCGGGTGCTTACTGTCCGGTTTCAAAAATACATAAACTATACACGTTCCGAATGAAGCAGGAGTTAAACAACGAGGGAATATACGAAATTGGTCTAGTAAAAGAAGAAATACCGTGGAATAAAGTCGCAGTGTTAGGAATGAGAAGCACCTTTGAGCAACGAGCTCAAGAAGTTATAAATGAGTGCATTACAAATAATGAGCCTCCAGCTGAACATTTATTCAATTTTTTAAATGAAGCAATCGACGAAGTAATGGACAGTGGTAATGGTGAAATTGGTAGGCCAAGTGTGCTTAAACTATTCAATCAAAATGAATTTAAGAAGGTAAAGTTTACCAAAGCATAATGCATAACAAAGCCATCATGCACCGCCAGCAAGCTGGCTGGACAAACTTTTCGTCGCTTGTTTAGCGCTTTAACGCTACGCTAGCGCAAAACAATCAACAAAAATTTTGCCGCATATGGCAGGCGTTAGGGCCACGAAGGAGAGTCTATGAGTTTCACGGAAGTAGTAGAAATTGGCGGGGCAGTATTAGTATCAATAGGTGGTGCCGGTGCTATTTTGATGGGCCTTTCTTCCTGGCTTGGTAAGGTTTGGGCCTCAAAAATATTAGAAGAAGATAAGAATAAATACCAAATCGCATTGGAACAGCTTAAGTCTCAATATCAACTCGATGTAGAAAAAAACAAGTCAGTATTCCTACGCTACTCAGAATCACAATTCAACTTATACAATAGTGTTTGGGTTGCGCTATGCGATCTAGAAAAATCAGCAGATCAATTGTGGGCAGCTGCTACAAGAGCATATGTCAGGAACTTTGCTAAATCATTGAGTGACGCAAAATATGAAGTTAGAAAAGGCGCTCTGATAATAGAAGAGCTGCACTACAATAGACTCATTGAACTATTTACTGAGTTTGAACAATTCGAATTTGGAAAATCTAAGCTTCTACAGCTTAGAAGAGAGCGTGAACGATTAGACAATCTCAGTGAAGATGAAATTCGATGGGTAATTGACCAAAATGGTCAAATTCGTCAAAGATTTAAAGTGCTCTTATCCGAAGTAAAAAACCAGTTCAGTGCTCAACTTCGTGGGGATTATTTAAATCAGCCCTAACAAAAACATCAACTACGCGCCTACGGCGCCGGACGCTCGTACCTCGCGCCGGTTATGTTGGCGTTAGAGCGTCAAGTTTAATCTTGATGCATCTTGCAGGGTGCAAGTCCCTGTCGGGCAAGACCTAACCAGTCACCCGTATCGAGTGTTGCGCCTGTGGCGGAAGGCGGGAAGAAAAATGTATTTTTTTTTTCTCAAGAGCTTGAACAAAACAGGTGAAGCGTACACAGAGAAATGTATAGGCCGTAGGGGTCACGCAGACCCTTAGAACTGGCATAGCAGACAGCTTCGAAATGAAAGTTGGGGTCGGCGAGGGGTTTAACGCCCGCCGAAGTCTACACAGAAGCATCCGTAACGGGTAAGGATGTGGAGGGCCTCCGGAGTCAAAAGGTTGTGGCATGTACATAGAGATGCATTTGAGAACTTGAGAGATCCATTTATTCCCCTTATGACATTAATTCCGATAACTGAATTGCTAGAGACACGAAGCGCTGTGGAAACAGGACTACGCTGGTGCTTGGAATTAATTAAACTGCGTAAGGAAAGTTGCGAGTTCTGTAAAAGGAATAGCGACCGATGGTTAAGTGGAAGTCGGATCAACCATAGTACTCTGAGGTTGGGAGAGCCAACTACATGGGGAAGGATTTGACGGGAGTACGTAGCTTGCAAAGGTCACTCATACCCGACGCTGAAGATTGGGAATACTTAGAGCTTCCCTCACTGCGAGGAATAGCCAAGAAAGCAAAGCAAGAACCAGAGTATCGCTTTCGAGATTTGTCGCGCTGCTTAGATAAAGAACATCTAGCGCACGCATTTGGTCGCATGAACAAGAAGGCAGCCCCTGGAGTGGACAACGTCACCTACCAGGACTATCAGAAACATTTTGATAGCAACACTGACGACTTAATTGAGCGATTAAAAAGACAGAGCTACAAAGCGAGGCTGGTGAAAAGGAAACACATACCTAAAGCACCTGGAAAAACGAGGCCCTTAGGGCTTCCTGTGTTGGAGGACAAGCTTCTTCAGACCGCAGGGAGTTATTTATTGGGAGCAATATACGAGCAAGACTTCTATGACTTTAGTTATGGCTATCGACCCAACCGCGATGCACGTCGAGCGGCTGATGACCTAGCCGTCAGACTCCAGTTTGGACGTATTAAATATATCGTAGAGGCGGATATAAAAGGATTTTTCAATCATATTGATCATGATATCTTACTTGAATTTATTGCAAAACGCGTGGATGACAAACGATTTTTACGTTTGATATCCAAGTGGCTGAAAGCCGGTATATTAGAAGAAGATGGTGAAGTGGTGGTGCCTGAAGAGGGGACACCGCAAGGGGGAAGTATCTCACCGATACTCGCCAACATCTATCTTCACAACGTAATCGATGAGTGGTTTGAAGAAGAAGTAAAGCCCCGATGCGACGGCGATGTATTTATCTGCCGGTACGCAGATGATTTTGTCTGTGGTTTTCAGTACAAAAGCGACGCAGAGAAGTTCTACGAGGTTTTGCCAAAGAGGTTGACGAAGTATAACCTTGAGGTGGCCGAAGAGAAAACAAACTGTATCCGGTTCAGTCGATTTAATCCAACGATGGAGAGCGCATTCACCTTCCTGAGTTTTGACTTCTATTGGGAGAAAGACAAAGGTGGAGAGGCGCGATTGTTCCGTCGAACAGCAAGAAAAAAGTTACACACTACGAAAGCAAGCTACAGTGAATTTATTAAAAAGTTTCGACATATGAAAACGTCGGAGTTAATGGATTTACTGACAGTGAAGCTACGAGGGCACAATAATTATTTTGGTGCAGTCGGGAACTTCTATAGCCTGTACTCGGTATACGATCACGTAGTAAAATTGCTGTACAAATGGTTAAATCGGCGTAGCGGAAGGAAAAGTATCACGTGGGCCAATCTTAAGCGGCTTATTAAATACCGATCGCTCGCGTTTCCTCAGTGCAAACAAAGACAAACGGATAAACGGGTATGGATGTAATGATGGAAGCTATGCACTGCGAGAGCGAGTACAACCGAGGAGCCGGATGCGGGAAAACCGCACGTCCGGATCTGCATGGGGGGTTCTATGTAAATGGGATTCCTACCATAACTGCGTCAAACAAACTATTAGATTATGGAGTGGTCTCATGAATAAAAGAAAAAACAGTAAAGTGGCTATCAAATTAATAGGAGCTATTTGTTCATTTTTTATCGCTCACTTCGCGTACGCATCAAATGATACAAAGCCTGACGCTTCTATTTACGTAGATTCACTAGAAAACTACGTTAAAGAAATCTCGGCACCGTCTCTTCCAGGGTTTTCATACTTAATTTCGAAGCACGGAAAAATCATTTCAAAAGGCAGCTTTGGTTTAGCTGATGTGGAAAAGGGTATTAAAAACAGTGAGGATACTGTTTACAGAGTCGCCTCAATCACCAAACAATTCACCGCTGTATCTGTGTTAATTCTTGCTAATGAAGGAAAGTTGTCAATAGGCGATAAGCTGAGTAAGTTTTTTCCAAATCTACCAAATTCGTCGAAGATAACTATTCTAAACTTGCTAACTCATACTTCGGGGATGTGGGATCAGGAAAGAGATGAAGATTTTCCATTCCCTATTGATCAATATGTAGAGCCTCAAGAGCACCTGTCGTATATATCTAAAAAAGGCGTTTTTTTCGAACCTGGTAAGGAGTGGCGGTATAGCAGCAATGGTTACTTTGTTCTAGGGCTAATCGTTGAAAAGGTGAGTGGCCAGTCGCTCGATTCCTTTATGAGAGAGAGAATATTCTCACCTCTTAAAATGAATAATACGGGGCTTTACGCTAACCGATCTGAGAACCCATCAATTGCAGTAGGTTATGGGCTTAAAAACGAAAAGCCATATAGGGAGATAGATACAAATATGAAAACCTATAATGGTGCTGCTGCCCTTTGCTCAACAGTAAATGACCTTTTTATATGGAACGAAGCGCTTCATAACGGTAAGGTTTTACCCGAAGAGACTTACAAGGAGTTCATTGAACCCTATAAATTTGATAATGGCTTCGTGCCTTCCGTCAAGTATGGATTCGGAGTTGGAGCGGAAATAGTGGGGGGGCATCTAACCTTGGGGCACCCAGGTCAGCTAAAGGGGTTTCAGTCAGACATTTTGAGATTGCCTAGCGAAGAGGTTAACGTTATTTTTCTATCAAATCTTAATGGATACCAATTTCCGGTCAAATGGCGCGTCACTGATAAACTAATTAAAGCCCTTTACGGTGGCGTTGAAAAAGATTAATTATAAGTTCGACCTGAGTAGCTATAAGAATTTAGTAGCTCCGACAAAACCGCCTAGTATCAACTTTGAACCGCGACAATAATAGTTAAAGTCCATAAAACATTTCCTCTGGTGTTCTGAAATCAAATCGTTTTCTTGGCCGCTGATTCAGTTTCAATGCAATTTGGTCACATTGTTGCTGAGTTAGTGATGCCATGCTTATAGTCTTGGGAAGGTATTGCCTTATTAGCCCATTAATATTTTCATTGCTTCCTCGCTCCCATGAGTGGTATGGATTCGCGAAATAAAACGTAACGTTATGACGCTGTTCGATTTTTTCGTATTGATGAAACTCGGTACCGTTATCAGCGGTAATTGTTTTTACCTGATTAACCTGTTTTTTGATTAGCTGAATAACTTTTCGATTTAACTCGTCAGTCGTACGGTTCCTAATTTTGCCAATGATCGTGTATTTACTTTTTCGATCAACTAACGTGACAATTGAATGTTGATCGCGTGAACCATGAACGGTATCAATTTCGAAATGACCGATTCGGCTCTTATTTTCTGCCCCTAGAGGTCGCTCAGAGATATGGGCCTTATTGGCTAAAACGCCTCTAGAGTCAGGGCTTCTATATCTTTTTCGGCGTTTCTTGCTTGATTGACGTAAGTGCTTATAGAGATCCCCTGAATAAAACATGTTGTACCAAATATAGCGATAAATGGTCGAATGGCTGATTGATAATATATTGCACTTCTTAAGCCACAAGGAAACTTGTTCTGGACTCCAATCGAGGCGTATTAAGGCGATGACCATCTGAAGCTCGGTATCATTGAATTGCCATTTACGACGAGACTCCCTCCGTATTCGAGAGGTACGTTTTACTGCTCGCGCTGCGCAGTATTTACCGTCTGGGCGACGATTTCGTTTTAACTCTCTGGAGATCGTGCAAGGATCGCGGCCTAAGGCCCGTGCAATATAGGCTTGAGATTTACGTTGCTTTAAATAGGCCGCTATAGTATATCTTTCATCAGTGGTGAGCTGGTGGTACATCATGAGGTTCCTCTTCTTGCCGGTCGAGAAAAACCATGAGTATCCCAGTTCACCCTATATGAAGTAAGATGCAGGCGTGTTGCACTTACTTTGCGAATTCGGCCTTTTCCATACTTGTAAGTGAGAATTAATTAATGAAATATATTTTTTTGGTGGTTTTTGTTTTTGTAGTCTCTTCCTGTGGCACTCTTCATCAAACAATCCCAGATGGGTATGCGGGGAATACGGCAACCATTGTGGACTCTTATTCAAACTTCATACAGAATAAAGCTGATTACTTTGTTCTGACAAAAGTTGATGGAAAATTGATTGAAGATAGTTGGCGTAAAACAAGATCAAATCATTATGGTCGAGGATCGGTTTTTACCCCTAGTATTGTTAGCAGAGAGGTCTTACCCGTAAAGCAAAGGTTTACATTAGAAGGGCTAGTATACTATCCAACCGATGGGCAAGCGTTGTTTGGCGACAGCATGAAAATAGAAAAGAACATTGTGTTTACTCCTGTAGCAGGAGAGACATATTTTGTTAAGGGAGCTCTTAGCAGTGGCGGCTCAATGGTCTGGCTTGAGGACTCCAAAGGGAATATGGTTTTTGATGGCCAGTAAAAATATAGAGCTAACAAGGTTATCAAATTCCCCCGTAAGCTGTCTTGGTTTTTGAAAAAATACGCAAAAACACAAGCCATCTTACTCCGGCAATTGTTACTGGCGTTATAAGCTCTCGAACTGCTTAAGGAAATCAATAAGTTTATGATTTGGAACTTCGACCCAGTATTATTTTCATATGGACCGATATCCATCCATTGGTATGGGGCTATATTTGCGTTTGCCATTACGGCTGGTTTTCTAATCGCTAAAAATATGTTCAGAATTGAAAACCGACCTCAACAAAATCTAGATAACCTTCTAGTCTATGTTGTGGCTGGAGTTATAATTGGAGCTAGACTGGCACATTGTTTTTTCTATGATCCACAGTACTATCTAAGCAATCCTGTCAAAATACTTACGATATGGGAAGGTGGGCTGGCAAGCCACGGAGGTGGTTTGGGAGCGATAACTGGAATACTTGTGTACTCCAAAAAGTACAAAGTTTCATTCATTTGGTTGCTAGATAGAATTGTTATTCCAGCGGCTCTATTCGGTTTTTTCGTTAGGATCGCAAACTTCCTAAATTCAGAAGTAGTTGGTTCCAAGTTAGTTGCGCCATGGGCTATAACCTTTGAGAAACTTGATGGCATTCCTCGGCATCCCGCTCAATTGTACGAAGCGACGGGATATCTAATGATATTTCTATTACTATTTTTCTTATATACAAAGACCAAGATAAGGGTTTATCCCGGTGCAATCGCTGGGGGCTTTCTCACTATGACCTTTACAGTGCGTTTCTTTGTTGAGTTTGTTAAGGAGCCCCAAGCATCCTATTCATTGGATTTCAGTTTAAACACCGGTCAAATTCTTAGCCTACCTTTTATGGTAATAGGTGCTGTCGTTCTAATATCAACGGGGCTTCGTGCTAGAAATGGCTTATAACAAACAAATCTTGCGGATCGGTTCCCTTTCGCTTCCCTTCTGTCGCCCGAAAATTTGGGCGTTAGGCATTCCATGATCAAAAACATATTACTAGAAAATCTAAGTCAGCCTGAAGTTCTGGAAGAGGCTTATCATTCTTCACCTCAAGAATTTGAGTCGCAACTTAAAGAAGCGCTTGAGAATAACTATGACTCGGAGACCCTAAGGGTCTGGGATGCTAGGCTGTCCTATTTTCCTCCTGTGTTACCGCAACGGATTTCTGTTGGTTTGCTAGTCCTTTTTTGTCTTGTTGCGGTCTGCTTTGCAAAACTACCGTCTTTTCTACCTATCGATGGCGATTGGTTTTACCCGCGATTTATTCCAATAGTGGTTATTAGCGCTGTAATTTCATATTTTATTAAAACCACTGAATCTAGTAGTAAAGTTTTTAAGGTTGTCATAGTTGGAATATCCGCTAGTTCCATTTATTTGGCTATTCTCCCTGAGAGTAAAGGCTCTGCCTCTATAACAATGGCGTTAGTTCACTTACCGATGTTTTCTTTATCTCTAATGGCTGCTAGCTTTATGGGTGATAATTGGAGGAGTGTAGAATCTAGGTTGAATTTCATTAGGTACTTGGGTGAAATGGGAATATATTCCATTTTAATTTTATTGGGTGGTATGGTTTTAACCGGCATTACGTTGGGTCTATTCTCTTTAATAGGGTTATCCATAGAGCAGTGGTACATGGAGTATGTTGTTGTGCTCGGTCTTATTTCAACGCCTCTAGTTGCAACATACTTATTTGACTCAATTCAAAAGAGACAAGGTAAATTCGCATCAATATTGTCAAATGTGTTTTCACCGCTGTTCCTAATTACAGTTATCGCATACCTGTTAGCTACCCTATATCAAGGTAAAAGCCCATTCACAGATAGAGAGTTTCTTATTACCTTTAATGGACTTCTTGTTGTGATTTTAGCTTTGACAATTCTTTCAATTTCTGGAAAAAAGAGAGCTGTAGGAGCCACAGGATCTGATTATATTAATGTCTCGTTAATAGGCGCCACTCTTTTAGTCAATGTCGTAGCGCTGTCAGCGATATTATTCAGATGGGCAGAGTATGGGATAACTGTAAATAGGGTGGTAGTGGCTGGTGCAAATCTCCTTATATTTATCCATCTTATATTACTATTAAGCGAGTACATCGGTCATATTAGGCGGGGAAATGGTTTGGGTAAACTTGAAGTTGTAGTCGCAAAATACCTTCCGGTATATACGCTATGGTCACTTATAGTCGCAGTATTATTGCCTATGGTGTTTTGGTTTAAGTAAATAGCCTAACGCCCGTTTGCATTTGAGCGCTTTTAGCTCTGGCCAAAAAAGACCGGCCTCCACCAAAATAGCCAAATGAAACGGGCTTTAGGGTTGCGCAATTGGACAGCGAGCACTTCGTTTTGTCTGCCGTTTATAGCGGAGTCCATACATCGCTTACGATAGATTAGCGGTTAAAGCTGTAAGTGAGGCTTTGTAGAATCCCGTTGTTTTTAATGGTGAAGTCATACCCCTTATAAAAGATTTGAGGAAAGTACATTTCAACGGTAGATTGTAATAATGTGCCATTGTTTTAAAGTGGTTTGTTGGTAAGCCACACAAAACCATAAGGCGGTAATTGCACGTCGTCGTGTAAATTGGTAAATATTTTTCCGCTATTTAGATCTGTCCATTCGTCGAGGCTGATGAGGTTGATGCTCGACAGGGGTATGGCGATGGTGTTACTACTGATGTTATGAATGCAAAAAATGCTTTGTTCTCGTTTTAAGCTTTGGCGCCAGAAAGCGAAAATGTCATCACCTAGGTGTAAGGTGAATTGCGTTGCGTTTGGATGAAATGCAGGTTGTTTAATTCTCACCGAAATGAGCGCTTTCATTTTAGTAAATACTGTCGAGTGATGGCTGTAGCCATCGTCGAGTTTCTCGCTTATCTCGTTGATGTTCCATTTGTAGCGGTTGATGGTGCGATTGTGATTTGTTAGCTGCACACCCTCGGTATAATTATTCGTGCCCAATAGACTGTGGATGTAAATAGCGGGCACACCTTCTAGCGATAGCATAATCGCATGGGCACATAAAAATCGTTCTATTTGCCATTTGTCTGGCCCGTTTATTGTTCCTTCTAAGGCATCAAAAAGCGTTACATTTATTTCGTAAGGCTTGCTTCTACCACCTTCGGTTGCACGCCACGACACTCTTGCCCCAAAGCCTTGTAAAGCATTAACCATTTCGTCGATGTCTGTCTCACTTAATAATCCCTCGGCTGGTCGTAGGCCAATGCCATCGTGGGAGGCAATAAAGTTTAAGTAAAACGTACCCATTTGCGCGGGCGGCATACTCATTTGCCATTTTTTTAGGTGTGTACCGTTACCGGTTAGCAGGGCGTGCAATAGAAGTGGTGGGAGCGAAAAGTTGTACACCGCGTGCGCTTCGTTCGCATTGCCAAAATAAGACAGGTTTTCATGGTTTGGTATGTTGGTTTCGGTAATGATAATGGCGTTGGGTGAATGGTGTTCTATAAGGGTACGAAAAAGGCGTACGAGTTCATGGGTTTTGGGGTGGTTAATGCTCTCGGTACCGATCTCTTTCCATAAAAACGCAACGGCGTCTAATCGAAAGGTGCGTACACCACGGTCTAGGTACAGTTTAATAATGTTTACCATTTCACATAAAACATTGGTGTTGGCAAAATTTAAATCGACTTGATCGTGACTAAAGGTGCACCAGACGTGACGTTTTCCGTCGAGGGTTTCCACTTCACGCAATAGCGGCGAGGTACGTGGGCGAACGACTTGGCTTAAGTCTGTTTCGGGGTCGGCTTCAATAAAATAATCTATGCCGGGCGATTTTCGCTGTTTATAGTTGTCGAACCAGCGGCTTCTACTGGAGCAATGGTTGACGACAAGATCTGACATTAAATTATAGTCTGCGCCGATTTTTTCGATATGAGACCAATCACCCAAAGAGTCGTTTACTTGGGTGTAATCTATTACGGAGAAGCCATCGTCTGAGCTGTAGGGGAAAAACGGCAAGATATGTATACCGTTTATGGTCCCTTTTAATCGTTCATCCATAAAATGGTGCAGTGTATGAAGAGGCTCTTCATCATCGTTTCGCAAAGAGTCGCCATAAGTAATCATGAAAACATCCGACTGATTCCACGAGTTTTCGTGAAGACCTGGTTTCAGGCAGTCTTCGTCTAGCGCCATGATGTGGATGAGTTTTTTGGCAAGCGCCTTACTGGCGTTGTCTTCATAAATAAGTGACAGATGGCTTTCTACCAGAAAATACAGTTCTTTTTGTAACGACGGGTTCATTCTAGAATCGCTCTCTTTTTACTGAGTAAAGTGGCCCAATTGTGATGGTTTATTATTCGCTATATTCGGCCATATCGTCGGCAACGGCTTTATTAATATCGGCTAAAACGTTAGGTATGGCACTGGTCACACGGTTCCAGCAGGGCATAAAAGGTTTTTCCATTGGGTTGTCTAGAAATTTGTGTCCGGCGGTAAGAATGTTTTTTGCAAACATTTCGACGGCTTTTTCTTCTGAGTGTATGTCGAGTTTTAATCCGTTCATACGTGCGTCGTTGTCGTAGGTCTCGACGAAATCTAAGGCGATACGAAAGTAAGTGGCTTTAATGGAGCGGAAGGTTTCGGAGTTGAATACAACGCCGTTTGTGGCGAGTTTTCTAAACAGTGCCTTAGCGATATCGATGGACATTTTGGAGAGGCCACGGGCGGCATCTTCCGGCGATAATTCTTGGTGTTTATGGTCGTAATTGTCGGCAATATCGGCCTGACATAAACGGTTGTTGGCAAAGTTGCGGTGTACTTCTGAGAGCACGCCGATTTCTAATCCCCAGTCGCTGGGTATTCGAATATCACTGATCACATCGGCACGAAATGAGAACTCTCCTGCTAGGGGGTAACGGAAACTGTCTATGTAGTCGAGATAATCGTGTTGGCCTAGTGTTTTTTTAAGTGCGCGTATGAGCGGGGTAACGAGTAGGCGGCTTACGCGGCCGTGAATTTTTCCACTCGCGACGCGGGCGTAATAGCCTTTACAGAATTCGTAGTTGAATGCTGGGTTGGCGACAGGGTAGATGAGCCTAGCGAGCAGGCTGCGGTCGTAGGTGACGATATCGCAATCGTGCAGGGCGATTGATTCGGCGCGGCCTCCTGAGAGTACATAACCAAGGCAAAACCAAACATTGCGGCCTTTCCCCGGCTCTAGCGGTGATAAGCCTTCGTCTTTTAGTCGTTGGTCGATTGCGCGCAGGCGGGGGCCGTCGTTCCAGAGAACTTTGAAGTTTTGGTTGAGTGGTTTAAAGAATTTCAGTGCGTATCGATACTCTTCTTCCGTTGCTTGATCTAGCCCGATAACAATTTCATCAAGATAATCAACTTTACTAAGTTCGTTAACGATATTTGGCAGCGCATCACCTTCCAGCTCAGAAAACAGCGAGGGCAGTACGAGGCTCATTGGGCGGCTTTTTGAAAAGCTGCGTAGCTCGTCTTCCATTGCTTCGATAGGGCGTTGGTGTAGGTTGTGCAATGTTGTGATTATGCCGTTCTGATGAAAGTCAGCCATGAATAATTCCTTGTCTATTTTTTATTGGATAAGTGTACTAATAGCTTCGTGCCAGCCAATAGGCCCGTAGCCTTGTGTGTGCAGGGCCTTGCCAAGCGGTGCAATGGTGGGGTAATCGTGAGTAGGTGAACGCACAACGACGGCATAATCGGCGATATTCAGCATGTCGATATCATTCGGGCCGTCTCCCAATGCTATTAATTTTGTTGGTAGATTGTTTATTGATTGCTGAAAGTCGCGGCACCAGGCAATAGCTTTGCCTTTGTCTGTTTGCCCGAGTACATGTACGAACCGCCCACCTTTAATCACGTGCAGGTTCCGAGATTGTAGGCGCTCAACAAACCGTTGGTAGTGTGTCTGTGTATCGTTCCACAGTAAGGGCTCCGAAAAACGTCTTTTCAGTGCGAGCGCGGCGTTGTTTTGCGTTAGGCCGGTAACCTCAACGACACGCTCAACACTCATGTCGGTAAAGCTTTCAAACTGCCATTGGGTGGCGTCTCTCACCGCTTGCAGCTCCCCGTAGAGGCGCGAACGCTGACATCCCAGTGTGTACTGCCAAAAAGAGTCTACGGAGCTGCTGCCAGCAGGGGCTTTGGGGTATTGGCTTTTGGGCAGAAATACCGCCGAGCCGTTTTCGACGATAAATGGCGATGTGAGAGACATTGCTTGTTGAAGCGCTACGACTTCTTCGTAGGTCTTGCTGGTGTTGATGATAACGGGAATATTAAGTGTGGCGAGCCGTTGTAGTGAGGGTAGAGCGGCTTCCCATTGATAGGTGTAATGGTCGAGTAGCGTACCGTCGAGATCGGTGGACACGACATAGGTTGGCTGATTGGGCTTGGCGGTAACCGTCTTCATGGTGTGTCCTTTTCGGTAAGCGCAATAATCGAATGCTGTGCGTCTAGGCTTAATGTCCAATCGGCCTGCTTAGGTAACGTGTTTAGTGCGTGCTCGGTGAGGCGCTGATAGTGTGAAATAAAGCGTTCAATGTCTTTAGGGCTTTGAATGTTACTGTGTTTACGCTTCTCGGGTGTTGAGAGTAGCCATTTTTGTTTTAGCTTTTGTTCTTGTAATAAGCGCCATTGAAAGACACAGTCAAAAGAGGGAGCTTTTAATACGGCAAGGTAATCGATTAATTTAAATAAAGTCGCGTATTGATCGGCGAGCTGTGAATTTACATAGTGCCGCCATACCCCAGTGGGGTCTTCATTGGCTTCGAGTGTGTTTATGGGGTTTACAAGTTCAGGTTCGGCTTCGGCAGACAGCCCCACGCACCAGCCTTCCAGAATGATAATATCAATGGGGCCGTTTAGGTGCGTCCAATACTCTTTGCTGGCTCTATCATCTGTGGCCTTATCAAAGCGAACGAGGCTACACGATTCACCCGTTGTAAGCGTTTGAAGTTGCTGAAGTGTGTTCTTTGCGAGCGCTAGATCATGCGTACCGGGAACGCCTCGAGTGGCGAGTAGTGGGTGCACTGTTTTGGCGAGAGATTGACGTTGGGCACGAGTGAGATAAAAGTCGTCAATGGATAGCACTGCGCATCGCATCTGGCATGAATGTTCAAGAATAAGACGAAGGAAGTCTGCAAGGGTGCTTTTACCGCTACCTTGTGTGCCTTGTATACCCAATATCAGTGGCGAGTGCTGGGCATTCGCTTTTGCGGCGATTTTGCCAGCTAATGGTTGGTACCAATGTTCAACGGTTTGTTTAAACTCCGGCGGAAGGCCGTGGGCTTGAATGGCGTCATCGATATAAGTTTGCACTATTTTTATGCCTTGCCTTATGGGTGACCCAATATGGGGCGCAAGTAATCACCTGCATGGTGCGGTTTTGTCGAGTATAGAGAGCGCTACAGTAGGTTTAATAGTTTAAGAGCAATTTTCGCACCAGTTTTGGGTTTTTTGGTGCTGGGGAACGATATTAAATTACGTGGTGGGGTTTTTAAACGTGTAGGGGTTTTCCGGAAATAAAATACCGGAGAGTGTATAGCGTATGGGAAGGGGAAAGGAGCTATATGAGTGGCTGTACGAGAACTACTTGATTAACCCAGCAGTGTTTTAACGAGTTTGCTGACTTCACCCATATCTGCGCGGCCCTGCATTTGAGGCTTCACAATGGCCATGACTTTACCCATGTCCCGCATAGATTCTGCACCGGTTTCGGCGATAGCGCTTTTGAGCAAGGACGTAATTTCGTCTTCCGAAAGAGCGGAGGGCAAATATTCCTGAATAACGCTTATTTCGTAGCTTTCCGTGTCGGCAAGCTCTTGACGACCCGCTTCTACGTACTGGCTAACGGAGTCTCTACGTTGTTTGACCTGTTTATCGAGCACAGCAAGTACGCGCGCATCGTCTAGCTCGACACGTTCATCGACCTCGATACGTTTAAATTCCGACATAAGAATACGCAAAACACCAAGACGTGGTTTATCCTTGGCGCGCATAGCATCTTTTACGGCTTGCGAGATACGATTTTTTGTGTCACTGGCCACGGTAGAGTCCCGTTTTATAGTCAATCCAATAAGGTGGCTTAAAACCACCGTTGCTGAGCTGCAATAGCAGCTGTAGCAGGATCTTAGTACAGGCGCTGAAACTTGCGGTTTTCGCGCTGAACTTTTTTCGCGTGACGCTTAACAGCTGCAGCAGCTTTACGCTTACGTACAGAAGTAGGCTTCTCGTAAAATTCGCGACGACGTACTTCGGCGAGTACACCGGCTTTCTCACAAGAGCGCTTGAAGCGACGCAAAGCAAAATCGAATGGTTCGTTTTCTTTCAGTTTTACTGAAGGCATATTTTTACCTGTTTTGTTTTCAATTATCCGATGCAGCCACATGCCTAGGCACACCAGTTCTAAGGGTGCGAGATTCTAAACACTTAGGCTTGTGCCTGCAAGGGCTTTTTGTGTGAATTTCAGGCCTGTTGGGCCTTTCGTTTTTTGGGGTTCGACTTTGGCGCCATGAGGGCCATTTGTCACGCGGTAACCTAGGTTTTAACCAAGCACATTTTATCGAGCTCACCTTTATCGAAGTGAAGGATGTTATTGAGTGTTACTTCGGCAATGGCTTGTAAGGCTTCATGTGTAAAGAACGCTTGGTGGCCCGTAATTACAACGTTTTTAAACGTTGTGAGGCGGGCGAAAATGTCGTCCTGTAATACTTGGTTAGAGTAGTTTTCGAAAAATAGGTTGGCCTCTTCTTCATAAACATCTAGCCCTAAGTAGCCTACTTGCCCGTTTTTTAGGGCTTTAATGATGGCCGGTGTATCGATTAACCCGCCGCGGCTGGTATTAATAAGCATTACGCCCTTTTTCATTTGGCTGAGCGTATTGCTATTAATAATGTGGTAGGTAGAGCGTACGAGCGGACAGTGCAGCGAAATAATGTCTGATTCGGCCCATACTTGTTCGAGGCTGACGAGCTCTACGCCGGTTTCAACGAGTGCCTCGGAGGGCATGGGATCGAAACAGATAACGCGACAACCAAACCCTTTCATTATGCGAATTATTGACTGCCCTATGCGGCCGCCGCCTACGATAGCAACAGTTTTGCCGTATAAATCGAAACCCATTAAACCGCTAAGTGAGTAGTCGTTCTCTCTAATGCGTGAAAACGCACGGTGGATATTGCGGTTTAAGTCCAAAATTAGTGCCGCTGCGTGCTCTGCGACAGCATTAGGAGAGTATTCAGGTACGCGTGCGACGGGTAGGTTGTGTTTAGCACAGGCATCAAGGTCGACGTTATTAAAGCCTGCGCAGCGCATAGCAACCAGTTTTACACCGTTTTCCTGCAGTTGGGCGGCAACGGCGGTATCGATCACGTCGTTCACAAAGCAGCAGACTATGTCGAAGCCTTTGGTGAGGGCAACGGTTTGAGCGGTCAGTTGGGGTTCAAGGAATGTGAGCTCCAAGCCAGTTTCTGTATTTGCGCTGGTGAGATGTTCTTCGTCGTAAGGTTTGGAGCTGAAAACCGCTACTTTCATTTGTTTGTCTCGTACTCAATTAGCTTTGTAGGGAAAGGAGGGGGAGTATACATTCAGTTAGGCCTCAACCGCACTAGGGTAAGGCCGAGAGATTTCCCTTATTTTTGATAAGGAAATTTACCTTGCGATAGTTTAGTCTATGCGCCTTTACTTTGGTGGGGATTCGGGCGATTAATCGCACTGGAACCCGCTCTTTGATTTGCTCCGAATGCGAGATTGTTGTTCCTATGTTTCAGTTGTTTTCTGCTTATTTTCCGATTGTGTTGCTCATCTACCTCATGACGAAAAAAAATAGCTTGCCATCTTTTCGCGCGCTACCTCTTTCTGCCTTGGTACTTTATAGCTTAATGTTGGTGGTTTTTGAGCGTGACCCAAACCAAGTGCATGCCGTAATCGTTGATGGCTTGTTGGTCGCGTGGACCCCCATTTTAATCATTGCGGGTGCTATTTTTTTATTCCGAACAATGGAAGCGACAGGCGCGTTAGCGATTATTCGCACTGGGCTTAATAGTATTTCCAACAACGCTATAGCCCAACTAATGATAGTGGGCTGGGCGTTTCAGTTTTTAATAGAGGGAGCCAGTGGTTTTGGCACACCTGCAGCATTGGCGGGGCCTGTATTGGTGGGGCTGGGTTTTCCCGCTGTTCGGGTGGCCATTTTCTGTTTGATTCTCAATAGTGTGCCCGTATCTTTTGGAGCGGTAGGAACCCCCACATGGTTCGGTCTTTCCGCCGTTTCATTAAGCGAGCTTGAGCTGGCGCAGGTAGGCATTAAATCGGCTTGGTTGAACAGTATCGCGGCACTATTCATAGTGCTCGTTGCCTTGATGTTTATTGTCGATCGTCGAAAAATCATGGGCAATATTGTCTTTATCGTACTCAGTGTACTGTGCTGCGTTACACCTTATGTCGCGATTGCTTATAGTAGTTATGAGTTTCCGGCGTTATTGGGGGGCGGTATTGGGTTGATCTTGACGATACTCTTAGCGCGATGGGGGATAGGGCTTGAAAAAACGCCAAGTGATGGCCGTCAAATTGACGATGAGGCCGTGGATCGTGCGACAGATGCTCAGAACGCGCCACGTGTATCGGTTAAAGCGCTAGTGAAGGCTACCTTTCCCCTATGGGGAACGGTTTTGTTATTAATTATTACGCGGGTTCCTCAGCTGGGTATAAAGCCTTTGTTGTTGTTAAAAGAGCCCGTGTTAAGCGTAGGCCTTGGTAGTTTGGGCGATTTGTCCGTAAGTGCAGCACTAGTGGTTTCGCTCACGAATATTTTTAATACGTCTGAATCGTGGAGTCATAGTTTTCTATATGTTCCGTCGTTGCTTCCTTTTGGTGTTATCGCTCTTTTAACCCTGCAGCTATTTAAAGACGGTAGTACGCGCACTGTTGTTAAAGAGACGGTCGAGCAAATGAAAACGCCGGTTGTTGCTTTATTGGGTGCGTTGGTGTTTGTAAATTTAATGATGATGGGTGGCGAGCAGTCGGCGGTTGCGTTAATTGGGTCGCATCTAGCGGAGATTACCGGTAGCAATTGGCAGTTTTTTGCGGCATTCCTCGGCGCCTTGGGCTCGTTTTTTTCGGGCTCGGCCACTATATCCAATTTAACGTTTGCCGGTATTCAAGATTCAATTGCGCTAGACCTCGCCCTTAATCGAACAACCATTTTGGCGCTGCAGTCGGCGGGCGGTGCTATGGGTAATATGGTGTGCATTAACAATATTGTTGCTGTTGCTTCTGTACTCGCGCTCGGTGATAAAGAAGGTTATATCCTAAAACGTACCGCCATCGCTATGCTTGTTTACGGTGTTGTGATTGGTGTGGCTGGCGTTGTAATTTTTGGCTAAGGTCTATGGCCCTGCAGTATTGGGGTTTATTGTTCAGTAAGAGATGAAACATGCGTGTATTAGGAATTGAAACATCCTGTGATGAAACCGGTGTAGCGGTCTATGACAGTGAGGCCGGCTTACTTGGGCACGACCTTTACAGTCAAATTGAGCTACATGCCGAGTATGGTGGCGTCGTACCTGAGCTAGCATCCCGCGATCATATTCGTAAGCTTATCCCACTTATCGATAGCATTCTTGATCGTACGGACTCCCAAAATAAGATCGATGCTATTGCCTACACGTGCGGGCCAGGTTTAATCGGTGCGTTGTTGGTGGGGGGGTGCGTGGGGCGCTCATTGGCTTACGCATGGAACGTGCCGGCAATTGGTGTGCATCATATGGAAGGGCATCTATTAGCGCCCCTACTCGAAGACAACCCGCCGGACTTCCCCTTTGTTGCGCTACTGGTCAGTGGCGGGCATACGCAGTTAGTGGAGGTTAAAGGAATTGGTGAGTACACCTTGTTGGGGGAGTCTCTCGACGATGCCGCCGGAGAGGCGTTCGACAAAGCCGCGAAGATGATGGATTTGGATTATCCCGGTGGGCCTCATATAGCACGCTTAGCAGAAAAGGGTACGCCGGGGCGATTTAAGTTTCCGCGCCCTATGACGGATAGGCCCGGTCTAGACTTTAGTTTTAGTGGTTTGAAAACGTTTACGTTAAACACCGTAACGAAGCATGCTCAGGCCGACGGGTTGCCCGATGATCAAACCTGTGCCGATATAGCCTTTGCTTTTCAGGAAGCCGTGGTTGATACACTCGCCATTAAATGTCGGCGAGCCTTGCAGCAATGTAATATGAATACGCTGATTATTGCGGGCGGGGTGTCTGCGAATAATCGTTTGCGCGAGCGATTGGAAGAAGCATTGGCAAAAATTAATAGCCGAGTATTTTATGCGCGCCATGAATTTTGCACCGATAATGGCGCAATGATCGCGTTTGCGGGATGTCAGCGTTTAGTCGCAGGCCAAAAAACGGGGTTAGCGGTTGATGTCATGCCTCGCTGGCCGTTAGATACTTTGGAGTCTCTGTAGTTTATGGATATAGTTTTTATTAACGATTTACGCATCAATACTATTATTGGTATTTTTGATTGGGAGCGAGAAGTTAAGCAAACGGTTCGCCTCGATGTAGAAATGGCGCACGATATCCGTAAAGCCGCCGAAACAGATGATATTCAATATGCTCTAGACTATAAAAAAGTGTCGAAGCGATTGATTTCATTTATTGGCGAATCGGAATTTTTCTTGGTTGAAACTATGGCGGAGCAAGTGGCTGCTATTATTCGCGAAGAATTTAAAGTGCCGTGGTTGTGCCTAAGTGTTAGTAAACCAGGCGCATTACGAGGAGCCGAAAGTGTTGGCATCCGTATAGAGAGAGGTGAGCGCTAAACACAATGGCAGAGGTATTGTTGAGTGTTGGAAGTAATATTGAACGGGATTTAAATATTCGCTCTGGGCTGAAATCTTTGGCGCTTGAATTTGGTACGTTGGCATTATCGCCGGTATATGAAAGCGAAGCGATTGGTTTTCAGGGTGATAATTTCTACAACCTTGTGGTTGCTATGCATACGGCTTTGTCGGTGGGGGAATTATCTTCTGTACTGAAATCCATCGAAAATAAGCATGGCAGGGATAGATCCTCGGCAAAGTTTAGCGCGCGAACCTTAGATATTGATATTCTTACGTATGACCAGCAGCAAGGTGAATGGGAAGGTATTTCATTGCCGCGAGATGAAATTAAAAAAAATGCGTTTGTATTATTGCCAATGGCCGATCTAAGACCCAATAGTTATTACCCAGGAAGCGAACAAACATATAAGGCTCTATGGGAGCGTTTTGATAGTACCTCGCAGAAATTATGGGTAGTACCTTTTCCGCTGAATGTTGAGTGAGCCACTTTTTATAACCCCTTAAATGGAAGTGAATGAAAATCGGCCCTAGCGAATCGCTCGCCCCGTAATGACGGTCGTACTTAGCCATAACGCTAAATCACTGTGCCGTGCGCATCATATTCTACACTTTTCGTATTTGGCATAACCCTTCGTTATTTTAAACGTTAGCGCTTATCATATGTCCGTCTAAACGTGTGCTGGCACCGGTGTCTAAAAACAGATACCTTTAATCTCGCGAACACGTTTTCTCGTATACCTTTCAAATATGTGAAAAATAACATTGTTATTTGATCACGAGAAAACCTTTCTGGAGGCAACTATGCGACGTTACTATTATGTGAGTAATGACTTAACCGATATTGAAAAAGCTGAAATTGATTTGTTTGATGCTGGGTATTCTCAAGAACAGGTGCACATTCTTAGTCAGCAAGATGCTGAATTGGAAAAACGACATCTTCATGAAGTTAATCCTTTTGCGCGCTTAGATATTCTTCGTTCGGGGCTTGTTGGCGCCGCGATTGGTGCATCGCTAGCCGTTATCGTTGTGCTTATTGGATTTGTCTACAAAGCTGAAACAGCGATTGACTGGCTTCCGTTTGTATTTTTAGCCGCGGTGTTGTTTTTTTTCTCAACATGGGAAGGAGGGTTTTACGGCATTCAGGTGCGTAGCGCCGAATTTAAACGTTTCCAAGACTTGCTTAACAGCGGGTTTCACGTGCTTATGGTCGATACGGATACAAAAGATCAAGATACTCTTCAGCGTTTGATGGCTTACCATGAATCTTTGTCTGATGCTGGTGAAGGGGCAGCGCGCCCAGAGTGGCTCATTGCATCACAGCGTAGTTTTCACGCTTTTGTAAAAGCAATGCCTTAGGTCGGCAATTACGCTCTTCTAAGGTGTACCTCACAACCTTGGAGAAGGTATAGAAGCTGGTAGGTTTTTACCTGTACCGCCTATATTCGATAGGCGGTTCCCTACCTTTCGCAGCTATTGCTGCAAGGTTTTTCCCCCATCAATATTCAGTATTTGCCCGGTAATGTAGTTGTTGTGTTTTGCCAAAAATTGCACCGCATCGGCGATAACGGTGCAGCCACCTATGGTCTTGAGTGGGATAGAGTTTAGTCTTGCGGGGTTCTCAATTAAATTTCCGTCTGAATCTTCTGGCCATAATATGGCGCCAGGGGCAATTCCGTTTACGCGAATATGCGGTGCAAACTCCAACGCTAAAGATTGTGTAAGCATTAGGTTTGCGGCTTTGGCCATGCAATAAATAGTGTGATTTTTTAGTGGCCGGTGGGCGTGCACATCGGCAATATTAATAATGCAGCCGTTGGCCTGTTTTAGCGGTTGGCGCAGCGCATGCGACAAAAATAAAGGCGCTTTTGCGTTTGAGTTGAATAGGGCATCCCAGTCGGTTTCGTCGAGACTCTCGAGAGGTGTGGGGAAAAAACTCGAGGCGTTATTGACTAAGAGATCACACCGGCCTACCGCCAGTAATAGATCGTGTGCGATAGACTGTGCAGTATTGGCGCCACTGAGTGTTGCTTGAATGACGAAAGCGGAGTTAGCGCGCACTGTATTCAGTTGTTCGCGTAAAGCGTGCGCTTGAGGCAGTGACCGGTCGCAATGAATCACCACCGTATAACCTGCGGTGTGAAGCTGTTGCACAATAGCGGCGCCTATTCTTCGGGCGCCACCTGTTACTAGAGCAACGGGTGCGGGGTTGTTCATTATTCCTTCACCTTATAATTTTTCTTGAACGATTCTAGTAGCGATAATCGTTTTTTGTGTAAGGCTTCTCCAAATGCCGCGCCCTTGTGGCCTTGTGCCGCAATGGCTTTGGTATCGATGGTACTCATTGCGAGACGCGCGGCTTGAAAAAATTCGGCTTGCGGGTAAGCCCTACTTTCAAACCCTGTTCTGCCTTGGGCGTCGGCTTGGCAACATACGCAAAAGTGTTCGAATCGTTCAGGCCGCCTGAAAGCGTCAAGGCGTTGGAGTGTTTCGAGTAGTTTTTTAGTGCTCAGCTCAAAGGCTCTGTGACAGTGAGTATGGAATTGCGCGACGGCCAATGCCAATTCGCGGTGAGGGTTAGGTACGCTTAGCCGATTGCACAGCGCGTTGATTAACGGCAAGCCAGTCTCTTCGTGGCCGTGGTGTTTGGGCCATTGATGCTGGGGGGTGAGCCCCTTACCCAGGTCGTGCATAAGTGCGGCAAAACGAACCTCGGAATGCTGGCTGAGTTCAACGCTACGCTGCATGCACAGAAGTACATGTTCTCCTGTGTCTATTTCAGGGTGGTGCGCGGCGGGTTGTGGAACACCAAATAGCGCGTCAAGCTCGGGCATGAGCTTTGCCAACGCGCCACAGGTGCGCAGTACACGAATAAAAACGTCGGGAGACGGCTCGTCTAGCGCGCGCGAAAATTCTTTCCATACACGCTCAGCCACTAGGTGATCAATTTCACCATTTTTTACCATCTGGGTCATTAGCGCCATAGTTTCCGGCGCTACGGTAAACCCCAATAAGTGGAAGCGCGCGGCAAATCGCGCGACGCGTAAAATACGCACAGGGTCTTCGCTAAAGGCATCTGAGACATGGCGAAGTTTTCGTTCAGCCAAATCTCGTTGCCCCTTGTAAGGGTCGATAATGTTACCGGCCGTATCTTGCGCCATTGCATTGATCGTAAGGTCTCGACGCAAAAGATCTTGTTCAAGAGTAATGTCTGGGGCGGTATAGAATTGGAAACCTTTGTAGCCCTTCCCCGATTTTCGCTCTTGACGAGCGAGGGCATACTCTTCTTTTGTATTAGGGTGTAAGAAAACTGGGAAGTCTTTACCTACGGGTGTAAAGCCAGCGTCGAGCATGTGGTCGGGGGTGCTACCTACGACCACCCAATCTCTATCCGGGGCTTTAATGTTTAATAAGGCGTCGCGAACGGCGCCGCCGACTAAATAACAGTTCATTTTTTGTATTTGCGGTTGACGTATATCAATATATATCGCACACTCTAAATCAACTCGTAGAGCATTGCCACATATGTGCATTTATTTGCGAGTAAGAATTATTAAATGTGTTGTTTTTTTTGAATTTTAATTTAGGTTTAATATAAAGTATTTTCAGTTACTACGAGATAAATATGATTTTCATGGCGGCAAAATTTGTAGCGATTATCGAGGCACACTCTGTGTGGGTCTTGCGTTGTTATTTTTTGTGCGTGCCGGATAAGTAAACGTTAGATTTAAATACTCATTCCACAAAGGCCGCAGCGTAAAAACTGCGGCCTTTGTCGTTTTAGGCTTTAAATATTTTTTTATTACTTCAGTCACTCCCGCTATTTACTGGACGGGTGAGGGAATACTCATGCCTGTAATATTGGCTTACATCTTTGTTGTTTTTATTTGGGCTACAACGCCACTGGCTATTCAGTGGAGTAATAGTAGTTTAGCATTTGTTACCTCTGTGAGCTTACGAATGGTTTTTGCGTTGGTTATTTGCGCTACCTTACTCGCAATTTTAAACATTCGCTTAATCGAAAAACGCAGTGATTGGTGGGCATTTTTGGTTGGCATGATAGGGCTATACCCCAATATGTTAATTATATATTGGGCCGCTCAGTATATCTCATCAGGGCTCATGGCTGTTATTTTGGGTTTGTATCCGTTTGCTGTGGGATTCTTTTCGTTGATATTTACGAAAGAGAATGTATTTAATCCTGCAAGAATAGTGGCGCTAGGGATTGCGGTAGGAGGGCTTTATGTACTGCATTACGATCAAATAGCCTTAGGTCATGATGCGGTTCTTGGTGTCCTTGGAATGGTGGCTTCGTCGATACTCTTTGCGTTTAGTTCGGTACTGGTGAAATTGGTAGGAGGGGGCGTCGGGCCGTTACGGCAATCAACGGGGGTTCTAGTGTTGTCGGCCCCCGCATTTGTCATAACGTGGTTTTTTTTGGATGGTGAAATCCCTACGGACATCGATACTAAATCGATTATGGGTTTGAGTTATCTTTCTGTGGCGGGTTCCGTTATTGGGCATACGTTATTTTTCTATGTGTTGCGTCATTGTTCAATGGTTTCTGTTTCACTCATTCCATTGTTAACACCCGTTTTAGCGTTGTCGATAGGCGCTGTATTTGCACAAGAGGTGATTACATTCAAAACGATTATAGGCAGCGCGATGGTGTTATTTTCACTGGGTCTGTATCAAGGTGTTTTTCAAACGATTGGCGCGGGCATTAAAAATATTCGTATTACTCACGGTGGGCTATGGGCAGTTGTCACGCGTGGTAAGGCACATTAGTTTGCGCTGGAAAAAGCGATGTTATGATAAGTCGTCTTGTAGATTGACGGATAAATCTGGGCAGTGGAATTCTTGCTTGGTGTGTTCATCTTCAATGGATTGTAGGTGAACATTGAAACCCCATAGACGGTGCACATGTTTTAGCACTTCATGGGCGGTTTTCTCATCGAGCGGTTGTCGATTGAACCGATAGTGATGAAGCGTGAGCGATCGATCGCCGCGAATATCGACATCAAACACTTGGATGTTAGGTTCTCTGTCGCCTAAGTTGTATTGTGCAGATAACGCTTCTCGAACATGCTTGTAGCCCGTATCGTCATGAATAGAGACGACTTCGATTGTATCCTTTCTGTCATCATCGAGAATGGTAAATAACCGCAGTTTTCTAATCAGTGATGGTGAGAGGAATTGCAAAATGAAACTCTCATCTTTAAAGTTTCGCATCGCGAAATTAAGGGTTTTATTCCAGTCTGAACCGGCGATATCTGGAAACCATTTTTTGTCTTCCTCTGTAGGGTGTTCGCAGATACGGCGAATATCGGTCATCATATGAAAACCAAGTGTGTAGGGGTTTATACCCGAATAATAGTCGCTATTGTAGGGTGGCTGATAAATCACGCTGGAATGAGATTGCATGAATTCGAGCATAAAGCCGTCAGTGACCTGACCTTTATCATAGAGAGAGTTTAATAATAAGTGGTGCCAGAAGCAGGCCCATCCTTCGTTCATTACCTGAGTTTGGCGTTGTGGGTAAAAATACTGGGCAATTTTTCTCACAATTCTAATTATTTCTCGTTGCCAAGGCTCGAGTAAGGGGGAATTTTTCTCAAAGAAATAGAGCAAGTTTTCTTGCGGTTCTGAGGGGAATCGTTGCTTATCACCATAGTGAGGTGATTTTTCACTCGCGGGTATTGTTCTCCATAAGTCATTGACCTGTTTTTGTAAGTATTCTTCACGTTCTCGCTGACGTTCACTTTCTTCGTAGGTTGAAAGCGGGTAGGGCCGTTTATAGCGGTCCACACCGTAATTCATAAGTGCGTGGCAGGAATCCAGCATTTCTTCTACGGCATCAACTCCGTGGCGCTCCTCACATTGCGCAATATAATGTTTAGCGAATACGAGATAGTCAATAATGGACGTGGCGTCGGTCCAGGCTCGAAATAAATAGTTACCTTTAAAGAAAGAATTATGGCCGTAGCACGCATGGGCAATCACTAGTGCCTGCATTGTCATGGAGTTTTCTTCCATGAGATAGGCGATACAGGGGTTGGAATTTATAACGATTTCATAGGCCAAGCCCATTTGGCCACGGTTGTACGATTGCTCAACACTAAGATATTGTTTCCCGTATGACCAGTGGTTATAGCCAAGTGGCATACCAACCGACGCATAGGCATCCATCATTTGCTCAGAGCTGATGACTTCAATTTGGTTTGGGTAGGTGTCTAGACCAAAATCCTGCGCAATTTGGCCTATAGCGTCATCGTAGGCGCGAATTAAATCGAAGTTCCATTCAGAGCTGGTGGAGAGTGGCGAAGTTGCGCGAATTTTCGTCATATTAGTCCGTCTGCTTTTGAAAAAGTTGCTTAAAAACGGGGTAGATATCGGTGGCGTTGAAAAGTTGTTTCATGGCAAATGTATGAGGGAAGTCAGTCAATACCTCTTCGTAAGAATGCCAGAGTGCTTGATGTTCACGCGTTGTTATTTCGATATACGAAAAGTACTGTACTTTGGGTAATATTTTCTCGGTAAGCACTTGGTAGCAAATTGAGGAATCATCGTTCCAGTTATCGCCATCGGAGGCTTGTGCGCCGTATATATTCCATTCATTCTCAGGATAACGCGATTTTATTACGTCGTCCATCAAGTGGAGTGCGCTTGATACAATGGTTCCCCCGGTTTCTCTGCTATAAAAAAACTCTTGTTCGTCAACTTCTTTTGCACTCGTATGATGGCGTATAAACACCACGTCAGTTTTCTCGTAATTACGCTGTAAAAACAGATAAAGTAGTAGGAAAAAACGTTTTGCTATGTCTTTAGTGGCTTGGTCCATTGAACCGGAAACATCCATCAAACAAAACATTACGGCTTTTGATGTAGGTATAGGGTATTTGACTTGAAGGTTATATTTTAGATCGAAGTCGTCTAGCCACGGTACACGTTTTATTTTTTCTCGCAGAGCTTCAGCTTGTTTATTAAGCTGGGCGAAAGTGCTGTCTGTCGCGTCGCCGTCCGGTTCATGCTGTATTAGTTGTTCTTCTATTGCTTTTAGTTTACGACGCTTTTTGGCCGTGAGCGCTATGCGTCGTGAGTTGGCAGATCTTAGGGAGCGAATAACGTTAATTTTTCCGGGAGAGCCTTCATTACTGACGCCTGCACGACGAAATTCAAATTCTTCATTTCCTGAAAGTTGACGCTTGACAAGATTGGGTAGCGCTAAATCTTCGAATAGGAAGTTTAAAAATTCTTCTTGCGAAATTTGAAAAATAAACTCATCTTCTCCCTCGCCTTTATCGCTGGCGCCTGAGCCTTTTCCTCCCGAACCTCCGCCAGATGGTCTGGGTATATGGTCTCCAGTGCTGAACTGGTCATTACCGGGCAGTACGCGAGTATTCCGGCCTCCACTGCCGTGTTGGAACAGCGGCTCACTCAGATCTCTGGAGGGAATACTAATATGTTCGCCACTTTCTACATCCGTAATGGAGCGTTTGTCCACGGCGTCGGATACAGCTTTTTTTATGTGTTTTCGGTAGCGGCGTAAGAAGCGCTGGCGATTAACCATGCTTTTCTTTTTTGAATTGAGTCGCCTATCAATGATGTAACTCACATTACGCCTCTTGTTATCGCTAAAGTGTGGAATGAGCTTGTTGGAGGCACGCTATTGTGATTTTCTTACACGTAAATACCATTCCGATAATAGACGAACTTGCTTTTCTGTATACCCGCGTTCTACCATTCTGGCGACGAAATCTTGATGTTTTCTTTTGTCGTCTGTAGAAGATTTTGTATTGAACGAGATTACGGGTAATAAATCTTCTGTATTGGAAAACATTTTTTTCTCTATGACGGTTCGAAGTTTTTCGTAACTATTCCATAGAGGGTTATTTCCGTTGTTGTTAGCTCTTGCGCGTAGAACAAAGTTTACAATTTCATTTCGAAAGTCTTTCGGGTTACTGATGCCCGCGGGTTTCTCTATTTTCTCGAGTTCTTCGTTTAATGCTCCTCGGTTCAGTATTTCACCTGTTTCCGGATCACGGTATTCCTGATCTTGAATCCAGAAGTCGGCATAGGTCACGTAACGATCAAATATATTTTGGCCATATTCAGCATATGATTCTAGGTAAGCGGTTTGGATTTCTTTTCCTATAAATGCGACATATCGAGGCGCTAAGAATTCTTTGATAAAGGAGAGATAGCGGTCGTGAATTTCTTCTTGAAACTGTTCTTGTTCTATCTGTTGCTCAAGCACATAGAGAAGGTGAACGGGGTTGGCTGCAATTTCTGTTGGGTCGAAGTTGAATACTTTTGAGAGTATTTTAAACGCAAAACGAGTAGAGAGGCCTGTCATGCCTTCGTTTACACCAGCGGCATCTTTGTATTCTTGTAATGATTTTGCTTTTGGGTCGGTGTCTTTCAGATTTTGCCCGTCATATATGCGCATTTTGGATAGAATGCTCGAGTTTTCGGGGCTTTTTAGACGAGAGAGTACCGTGAATTGTGCAAGCATTTTGAGAGTGTCGGGTGCGCAGGGCGATTTGGATAGCGAGCTATTGTGTAAAAGTTTTTGGTAAATATGTACTTCTTCTGACAGCCGTAAGCAATAAGGAACTTTTACTATATAAACTCTGTCAATAAATGCTTCATTATTTTTGTTGTTTTTGAAGGTTTGCCATTCGGCTTCGTTAGAATGGGCGAGCACAATGCCATCATAGGGAATTGCACCGAGGCCTTCAGTACTATTGTAATTTCCTTCTTGGGTGGCCGTTAATAGTGGGTGAAGCACCTTAATAGGGGCTTTAAACATTTCAACGAATTCCATAATACCTTGGTTAGCCCTGCACAATCCTCCAGAAAAACTATAGGCATCGGGGTCGTTTTGAGGAAAGTCTTCTAATTTTCGTATATCGACTTTTCCCACTAGTGCAGAGATGTCCTGATTGTTTTCGTCACCAGGCTCTGTTTTTGATACCGCTATTTGGTCGAGTACGGAAGGGTACATTTTAACGACCTTGAATTGACTAATGTCTCCACCGAATTCGTGTAGCCGTTTTACGGCCCACGGAGACATGATGGTTTTAATATAACGGCTGGGTATTCCGTAGTCTTCATGGAGGATGTTGGCGTCTTCTTCTGGATCGAATAAACCTAAAGGTGATTCGTATACGGGGGAATCTTTAAGGCAGTATATGGGTTGTTTTTCGATAAGGGCTTTGAGTTTTTCGGCGAGAGATGATTTGCCCCCTCCAACGGGGCCTAACAAATAGAGTATTTGTTTTTTTTCTTCTAATCCTTGAGCGGCGTGTTTAAAGAAAGAGACTATTTGTGAAATGGCTTCTTCCATACCATAAAAATCTTCGAAGGCTTTGTAGCGTTTTATAATTTTATTTGAAAAAATTCTGCTTTTGCGGGAATCTTTCGCGGTGTCGATGAGTTCTGGTTCGCCAATGGCCGCAAGCATACGCTCAGCAGCGCTAGCGTATACGCTGGCGTCTTTTTTACAGAGTTCGAGATAGTCTTGTATAGACAGTTCTTCTTCTTGAGTCGCTTCATATCGATCTTGGAAGTGGCTAAATATGGTCATGTACGCTCTCCTTCAACACCAGCTGCGGCAGTGCATTGGTAGTGAATACGGGAAATTCGGCGGGCCGGATCTACCTGAGAATTGACATAGTGAGATTGACAGTGCTTTAGTGGTCGCTCTCTTGTGTCTTTACTGGGTAAAACAGAAGGTAAACATTCTTCAGAAATATTTACCTTCAGCCCTTTTTAAGAATAGACGGTAGAATAATAAACGCTGAATATTCTGTGGATGGTTTCTGAGATTTTTGTGGTCAGCGGAGGCTATGTGACAATATATTGTCAGTTCTGCGGGGGAATATTACGGATTAAATTATTTATCAATTTATGCGCCATTTCTTCTACGCTTACGGCGGAAGGTGCGTCGCGTCTGCGGCTGCATTATGGGATAATGAGTGCTTTTAACCTTAAGGGTTTATCGTTATGACAGTATTGGTAACAGGTGGTGCGGGCTATATTGGTAGTCATACCTGTATTGAACTTATTAATGCAGGGTTTGATATTGTAGTTGTCGATAATCTTTGCAACAGTAAGTCTGAATCACTTAAGCGTGTTGAAGATATTACGGGCAAGTCTATTCCTTTTCATTTGCTCGATGTTACCGACAAACCTGCTTTACGAGAGGTATTTGAACAGTACTCTATTTCGGCGGCTATTCATTTTGCGGGTTTAAAAGCGGTAGGTGAGTCGAACGAAATTCCTCTTGCGTATTACCACAATAATCTTGGTGGCACGGTCGCTCTGTGCGAGGTTATGCAAGAGTATGGTGTGAACCCTTTGTTATTTAGTTCGTCGGCTACGGTATACGGCGATCCCGCGTCTGTGCCTATTCTAGAAAATTTTCCTACCAGCGCAACGAACCCTTATGGCCGTAGTAAGCTGATGGTAGAAGAGGTTCTCCGTGATACTTGTAAAGCGTCTAATAATACGTGGCGCATTGCGCTGTTACGTTACTTCAACCCTATTGGTGCGCATGAAAGTGGCCGTATAGGAGAAGACCCACAGGGTATACCGAATAATTTATTACCCTTTGTGGCTCAGGTTGCGGTGGGCAAGCTAGAGAAGCTAAATGTTTTCGGAGATGACTACCCAACGCAAGACGGAACGGGTGTACGTGATTACATTCACGTTGTGGATCTTGCAAAAGGTCATGTAAAAGCACTGCAAAAGTTGCTTGGGTCTGAACCTTGCTGCCTAACGTATAATTTGGGCACAGGGCAAGGTTATAGTGTATTGGAAATAGTAAAAGCATTCGAAGCCGCGAGCGGCCGAAAGGTGCCGTATCAAATTAGCCCTCGTCGCACTGGTGATATTGCGGAATGCTATGCTGACCCAGCATTGGCGGCGAATGAGCTTGGCTGGAAGGCTGAGTATACCATTGAGCGAATGGTTCAAGATTCTTGGCGCTGGCAATCCAATAATCCTAAGGGATATGAGGCTTAGCAGTCGCACTCTATGGTAAATCGTTTACCGTCCTCAAGGCGGTAAGCGGTAAGTTTTTCTCCCCAGACACACCCCGTGTCCAAGCCAATAAAATTCTCGAATAAAGTCTCGCCTTTTAGCGCTGCCCAGTGGCCAAAAATAATATTTTTATTCGCACACTTGTGTGAAGCATGCTCGAACCACGGCGCGAACCCTTGCGGGGCATTTTGTGGGCCTGCGTTTGTTTTGAATTCTAGCTGGCCGTTTTTTGCACAGAAACGCATGCGAGTGAAATAGTTAGTAATTATTCTTAAGCGGTCGTTGCCTTTGAGGTCATCATCCCATTTGTCTGGCAGGTTGCCGTACATACTGTATAAAAAATGTTGGTAGTGTTTACTTTGTAATACTGTTTCAACTTCTTTTGCGTAGCCTAGAGCTTCGCGTATTGTCCATATGGGGGGTATACCCGCGTGTACCATGGTAAAACCGAGTTTCTTGTCGCGGTATACTAATGGTTGTTGGCGAAGCCAGTGAATAATCTCTTTGCGGTCAGGAGCTTCTAGAATGGAGTGCATCTCGTTTGATGCACTGAGTTTTTTAATGCCGATATCTGCCGCGAGAAGGTGTAAATCGTGATTGCCCAATACCGTTATTGCAGATCGTCCGAGTTTTTTTACGCGTCGTAAAACACCCAGGCTGTTGTGGCCTCGATTCACGAGGTCACCGGCGAACCATACTTGGTCATGTTTTGGGTTGAATTTAATCTTATCTAGAAGTTCTTCTAGCGGGTCTAAACACCCTTGCACATCTCCGATCGCGTAGGTTGTCATAGGAATTAAAGGCCTTGCTGTACGAAAGAAAAAGGGGCTTGTTAGTGTAAGGCTGAGGGTTGTACTAGCGCAAAAGTGGGTATGGGCGTTTCAAATCGGCTGCCATCATCGCGTAGCATGACATAGTGCCCTTCCATTGTGCCCGTACTTGTTTCGAGCACGGCGCCACTGGTATAGGTGTAGGATTCCCCCGGCTCAAGCCTCGGTTGCTCTCCCACAACGCCAACGCCCTTCACCTCTTGTACTTGGCTATTGGCATCGGTTATATGCCAATAGCGGCTTACGAGCTTTGCGGCGTATTCGTCGTTGTTTTCGATGCAAATGGTATAAGCGAATACATGTTGATTTTCATGGGGCTTAGACTGTTCATTTAAATACTGGGCTGTAACATTAACCTTCATTACTTCACTCGCGCGTTGCTGTGGGTTCTATTCGGCTGGCCAAATTTCATTACACAGTGTTGTGTAATCTAGCAGGCTTAGATTTTCTGCTCGTTTGGTAAGGTCAATAGTAAAGTTATTGTCGTCAAAGTTCACCTCTAATGCTTTCAGCGAGTTACGAAGTGTTTTGCGACGTTGGGAGAAAGCGGTTCTAACGAGGTTTTCCAGCTTACTCAAATGGTGCACGGGGTGTGGCAATACTGTGTGAGGGGTTAGCCGTACAATTGCGGAGTCGACCTTGGGGGCAGGCTGAAAGGATTCAGGCGGCACCTCGAAGAGGTTTTCTACTGAGCAATAATATTGCGCCATGATACTAAGGCGGCCATAGTTTTTATCCCCTGGCACCGCCGCTAAGCGTTGCACTACCTCTTTTTGGAGCATGAAGTGCATATCTTGCACTTTCTCTTGGTAGCTTAGTAGGTGGAAAATTAATGGTGTCGAAATATTGTAAGGCAGGTTACCGACAATTCTTAGAGGTGCTTGGTCTCGCCAGAGTGTGGCAAAATCAAATTTAAGTGCGTCGGTTTGATGAATGTTGAACTCGGTATATTTGGCGAACTGGGCCAATAGGATTGGTATGAGATCGCGGTCTAGCTCTATGACATTCAGGGTCTCGCAGTGCTCTAATAATAAACCGGTAATGGCGCCTTTACCTGGCCCAATTTCAATAAGGTTATCGTCGGCGCGGGGGGCAATACTGCGTACAATTCGGTGGATAAGGCGTTCGTCGACAAGAAAGTTTTGACCAAATCGCTTGCGTGCCTTATGTTCAGTTGGGCGCCCAGAAGCGCGGTGTTGGGTAGGACTCATGATGGGGTTTCCACGGAATTACGAGCAAGGTAGAGTGCTTCGCGCAGTGCGACGTTCAAACTGCCTGCGTCGGCCTTCCCTGTGCCGGCTAAATCTAGCGCGGTACCATGATCGACGGAGGTACGAATAAAGGGGAGGCCTAAAGTAATATTGACCGCGTTGCCAAAACCTTTGTATTTGAGCACGGGTAGCCCTTGGTCGTGGTACATGGCCAAAACGGCATCAGCGTTGTCTAAGTGTTTGGGAGTAAATAATGTATCGGCTGGCAAGGGCCCAATCAACGTATTGCCTTGCGCTCTAAAGCGTTCTAACACGGGCGTTATCACGTCAATTTCTTCCATTCCCATATGCCCACCTTCACCAGCGTGAGGGTTTAACCCGCAGACGAGTACCGTGGGGCTGTTGAGATCAAATTTTGTTTTCAAGTCGTGCAGCAATATAGTAAGAACGCCACTCAGGGATTCGTCGGTGATCGCGGCCGAGACGTCTTTTAGCGGGAGATGTGTGGTGGCTAATGCAACGCGTAGGCCTGTGGTTGCAAGCATCATGACGACCTTATCCGTACCGCTTTTCTCGGCGAAAAACTCCGTGTGACCCGAAAAGGCGACACCGGCGTCGTTGATAACACTTTTTTGTACGGGGCCTGTGACAACGCCAGCAAAAAGGCCAGAGATGCAACCGTCGGTTGCGGTTTGCAGTGTGCCTAGTACGTAATGAGCATTGCGTTTGTCTAATGTGCCCGGTGTTACGGGAGCGGCTAAAGGAGTATCAACGATATAAAGCTCGCCGGCGTTTGTTTTGAGCGGAGAGCCGTGAGCGTCGAAATCAATGAGCGTTAATGGAAGCTTGAGCTGTTCGGCCCGCTCAGCAAGCAGAGCGCGGTTGGCAATACACACCAGCTGACAGTCGTGTGCTTGTTGAGCAGCGGCAATCACAAGGTCTGGGCCTATGCCTGCGGGCTCGCCGGGCGTTAATGCTATACGCAGTATTTGGGTCACTAGAGTTGCTCATAAAAATAGGGCGAGTACTAAGACTCGCCACAGGTACAGCGATATTCGCTGCAGGGGGTTTAAGCGGTAAACACGCTATATTTTGTGTTCAATAAAGGCTTCGTCGCGCATTTCTTGCAGCCATACTTGGGTTTCATCTTCGAAACGTCGGCTGGTGAGCACGTTACGGGCTTTTTGACGAATAGCTTCTTGGGTGAAGTCTTCTTGGCGGCGGCCCATAACTTCTAGAATATGCCAGCCGAACTGGGTTAAGAACGGCATACTGACTTCGCCAATTTCAGCGTCTCGTATCGTTTGTGCAAATTCAGGCACGAAAGACTCTGGGCTGGTCCAGTCCATATCACCGCCTTGTAGTTTGGAGCCAATATCTTCGGAGTGGTCTTTTGCTAGGTCTCCAAATTCGGCCTCACCTTCGATAATTTGATTACGTAAATCGGTAATTTTGGCGAGTGCTTTTTCTTTATTTAGAATAGCGGAAGGTTTGATCAATATGTGCCGAACATGGGCTTGATCGACAATTTGTTTTGTCTCGCCTTTTTTATGGTGCAGCTTCAAAATATGAAAACCTGCCTGGCTTCGGGCCGGTTTGGCGATTTCGCCAATTTCCAGTTTAGGTGCTATCTCTGCAAATAAAGTGGGGAGATCGGTCGATTTTCTGTAACCTAGATCGCCGCCTTTTAACGCGGATGGTCCAGAAGATTCGGCAATAGCCAGTTCTTCGAAGTTAGCGCCAGCTTGCAATTGTTTATAAATGCGTTCTGCACGTTCTTGTGCTGCGGTACTTTGCGCTTTGGTTGGGGAAGCGGGTAAAGCGACTAAAATATGGCCTAGCCGGTAATCGGGTGAGATCCAAAATTGCGCATCGGCTGATTTTAAGAAGTTACTAATTTCTTGCTCTGAGATACGGATACGGCCTTGCACAACACCTTGCGTTACATTACGAATAATCAAGTCGCGGCGTATATTGGAGGCAAACTCGCTAATAGACGAGCCTTCTTTCGCGAGTTCTTCCGATAACGTTTGGACGGTTAAGCCTTGGCTTGCGACAATATTCTGGATGGTACCGTTAACTTCCGCATCAGGGATTTCAATGCCGTAGCGTTCGGCCATGTTGATTTGCAGTGTCTCGGAAACAAGCTGATCCAAAATTTGTTTCTGTAAAACATCTCTCGGGGGTAAGCGCATACCCGCTTTTTCTGCTCTGCCGGCAATTTCTAGCATTCGAGAGTCGAGTTCTGATTGTGTAATCACTGACTTATCGACAATGACCACAATGCGGTCAAGCATTTGTGGCGCGGCGCAAACGCTCATCGTAGAAAAAGAGCAAAGCAAGCCCAGTAAAGGGGTAAGAATTCGTTTAGTTATATGCATAGCGTTTTACTTATTGAGGCGTTTTTCTCGTTCACGGTAGCCGTAAATACTATCTTCCAGTATTGCATCGACCTTCGCGCCCGAACTTCCCAGCCCTTTTAGGTGTATTTCAAAAAACACGCCCTGATCATACAGAGCGTCATTGCTTTCAGTGAGGGCCGCTATATTACTGTCCAACCAGCGGCGAGCCAAGAGGCGAACACGATAGCAGCAATCGTTGTATTCGAGCCCAGCGAATGCTTCCAGTTCCCGTTGGGACGTAAAATCGTAATTATAGCGTGCCATGCTAACCCATTGTTTAGCGATAGGCTTAACAAAAGAGAAGTCTAATTGATCTATGCCTGTGCTTCGATTCGCGTCTTGTCGAACGTAGCTGTAACCGAGGTTGAGCAAAGATTGATCATCTTGTGCATTTAGTTGAACACCGGCGGAGCCTCGGGTGAACAGATTGCTTTCGCTATCAAAAATACTACTGGCAAAAAAGCGCCCCCAAGGCCCGAGGCGCATGCGTAATTCCCCTGCGAATTCCGATTGCTCTTGATTGTTAACGCTCTGGTCAATTGAGACGCGTTGATCTTGAAGGTAGAAAGTTTGCCCAAGGCTTACACTGAGTAGTTCTTCGCCGGAATCGTTATCGTACCAATTGGAGGTTACGCCAAAAGTAGCGCGGTTAGCATCTTCCAATCGGTCGTGGCCACTGAAACGCGAATCGCGGTAAAGCTGTGAATAGGAGAAGGTCCGTTCAGTGGTGTCGAAGTTCACGGACTGCCCATCGTCAGTAAGGTTAAACAGCTCCGAATGATCATCATAGCTTCGATAGAGATAGAATAGCCGAGGCTCCAGGGTTTGTAAGTACTTACCTCTTGGGTTGTCGAATATAAGGCCCATATCCAAACTGGCGGATGCGGTGGCGAGAGTGGGCGCGCTATTTGCGTGGGACGATAGGGCTGCCTCATTCAATTGATAGCTCAAGCTTTGCAGGCCTAGTTCCGGTTTAAAAAAACCCCAGCTAGCACGTTTGCTAATGTTGGTTCTATAGTCGGTGGTAAAGCGCTGGCCTTTTATTATCTGCTTGCCATTGCTCCAATAATCATCACCGTGGCCGAAGTTGGTGTACTCATGATGAAGCTCTGTTCCAACGGAACCTTGTTGAAAATTACCGGTAAAGTTGATGTGAGGTAGTCGTTGATACGGGTCATCAACATCGTAAAGCAAAATTTGATAATTTTGGGCAAGGGCACTTAAATGCCAATGATCAAATCGGTAGCCAGCACTAACGGATTGATCGAGGTGAGTTGTATTTTGGACGGAAAAGGACGAAATGCCGAGGTCACGAAAATAATCGTTATCGCTTACTTGTGTGTATTCAATTTCAGAAAACCATTGCTGGTGATCGCCACCGTATTGCAGTAGATGCCCAAGCCATCGGTTTTCACCTTGATAGGGTGACGCTTCTTCTTCGGTGATTAGGCCTGCGTTTATTTGTTCGTTTAGGTCTGCGCTACGGCCACCTTTGTCATTCGCCAGAAAAGCTAAATCAACGGTAGTGGCAAATGCACGGCTTAAGTGGCGCCCTTCGGTTTCTAACATTAGCCCACGCTTACTGATTATCCTGGGTGTAACGGTCGCGTCGTAATGGGGGGCCAGATTGAAATAATAGGGTACGGCAAGGTCTACACCGTTGCGTTCGCTTATGCTAATAGATGGAAATAGCAAACCCGATTTTCTGTCACTACCGACGGGAAACGTAATATACGGCAGGTAAATAACGGGTACATCGAGCACTCTCAGTTGAATGTTGTGCCCTGTGCCTTGTTGGTTTTGAGGGTCGATGGTAATCCTTTCGCCTTGTAATACCCACGCGTTGGAATCGGGTTCACAACTTGTAAAAGAGCCATTTGTTAGTTCGATGACCTGCTCAGAACTTTGACTTATGGAGCCAGCGCTTCCGCGCAAATGTTGATCGTGCAGTACGAATTCGGCATCGGTAAACGAGGCGGAATGGTCGGAGCCGCTAGCTTTGGCTTCGCTGCCGTGTAATAAAATGCCTGGCTGCCGAATAACAACGTGGCCTTCCATGCTCGCCTCGTTGTCGAGAATGTTATAGGTCATTTTGTCTGCATTAATTGTCCGCGCTCCCTGAGACAAAATAACATTGCCTTCAAGTTGCGCCACTTCACCCGCGCGCACCACGGTTTGATTGGCTTCAATTTCGAGTGGGAACTCTTCTAAATTGTTGCCGCGAGCCCCTAGTGATTTAGCCACGTTTTTCATGGGGTCTATATAGGCGCCTTCACACCCCACTGGCACGGCCAGTTGTTGTTCTAGCGTAAGCTCGTCAAACGTTTGCCAATCGTAACGCGCTTGTAGCGGTTGATTCTTGAGAGACAATTCGTCTTCGGCGTGCCCAAATAGAGACGTTATAGAAAGCGATACAAGCGCGCTTGTGAGAATCAAAAATTTGCTGACCGAATAGCCGCGTATTTGCCGAGGTAGATCCGATGGCTTGTGGCGAGCAAAGCTCTTGGGCATACTGATTTCCAATCAAATAAAAGATGTTACGACGCCAATGGCGGGGAGTGGGTCTATGTTTCCCAAGGCGCAGATTCTACTGATCTCGCGGCCAATAGTACATTGCGGAGTAAGCAATATCGGTGAGAGAGGTGTAAAAAGTGGTCGCTGGAGAAACAGGCCTAGCAATACAAAAGAATGAACTACAGCACAAGACAGCCGCTCTAGCGGTTTGGGCAAAACAGCAGTTGCGCTCATTCGGTGTAGAAGGCGGTGATAACGCGGTTGAGCGCTGGACTCCTTTGGGGGGGGATGCGGGGTTTCGTCATTATTTTCGTTTAGCGAAAGAGAGTCTTTCTTGTACGCAGGGAGTGATGGCAGTGTGGTCTCCTCCTGCCACTGAAAAGAACGACGAGTTTGTCCGTATGGCGCAACATCTCAAGGCTGGAGGGGTGTGCACGCCGAGTATTATGGGTTATCAGCCTGAAACTGGCTTTTTACTTGTTGAGGACTTGGGCACAGAAGCGCTTCTGGACAGGTTAAACGAACAGAGTGTCGAGTTGCTCTATTCCCGAGCGCTTGATGTGCTGCTTCACATTCAGCAGTGCCCTAAAGATTCCACCCTTTATGGGCGTTACGATGCTGCTGAGCTGAATCGAGAGATGAATCTGTTCAGCGAATGGTTTGTCACGCAGTTGTTAGGCTATCGCTTAACTGATAACGATAACGTAATGATTAGTGAGGCGTTTCAATACCTCACCCGTGTTGCTTTAGAGCAACCCACGGTTGTGGTTCATCGCGATTTCCATTCCCGCAATATTATTTATAGAGACGCTCAACCCTTCGGAATTATCGATTTTCAGGATGGGGTGTTGGGCCCTTTAACCTACGATGCGGTATCGTTATTGCGGGATTGCTATGTGCAATGGCCAAAGGAAAAAGTAACGCAGTGGGCGTTAACTTATGCCGCTAAGGCCAAGAGCGCGGGGTTATTGCCAGAGCTGGAGGATACAACGTTCTTACGGTGGTTCGACTGTATGGGGGTGCAGCGTCATATTAAGGTGCTAGGTATTTTCGCGCGATTATTTCTTCGAGATGGAAAAAAAGGTTATTTAAATGATCTGCCGTTGGTTATTCAGTACACGCGCGATGTGGCTGGAGAATATACAGAGCTTGCGCCTTTTGTCCGGTGGTTCGATGAGCATTTAATGCCTCGTATCAATCAGCAACCTTGGATGATAAAAAAATGACAACCGAGCACTCCAAGCTTCGCACGGCAATGATATTAGCGGCGGGTGAGGGGCGGCGCATGCGGCCGCTCACGCTCACAACGCCGAAGCCGCTTTTAATGGCGGGAAATAAACCGCTTATTGAGTACCATATCAACAACTTAACCGCGGCGGGTATTCAGCGCATTGTTATTAATGTGGCGTACCTGGGGCAGAAAATTATTGATTTTGTCGGCGACGGTAGTCGTTACGGTGTGTCTATCGATTACTCGATAGAGCCCGAACCGCTGGAAACGGCAGGGGCCATTGGCTATGCGTTGCCACTTCTGGGCGACACGCCTTTTGTTTTAGTCAATGGCGATGTGTGGAGTGACTATCCGTTGGTTAACCTGACCCGTCTCGATACGGTTTCGGGCGCGCATTTGGTCATGGTTAAAAATCCATTACACCATCATTCGGGGGATTATGGGGTGTCTGACGGCGTTATTGTACCGGCCCAACAGGTCCGAGAAAGTGTCACCTTTAGCGGTTTGAGTGTAATCGCACCATCAGCTATCACCGCATATCCTAAGCGTCGCCTTAAATTCCCGTTACGCGAAGTATTCAATGGGTTAATGGAGCAGCGGCGTTTAACGGGAGAGGTATACGCCGGTGAGTGGAGGGATATCGGAACGCCGGAACGTTTGGCGTTGCTTGATCAGCAGTTAGCCCGCAACTCGCGCGTTTAACGAGCAAAGGCGTTTGCGAAAGCTCGAGGCTACCGAACGTTATTAATCGTCAATTCTAACGCCTTTTGCATGTTTGTTTAGGAACCCTCTTACGCGTTTAGCAATAACATCTTCGGTATCATCATCATTTACGGTGGCGGGCAGAATCCTTATTTGAGTGTAGCTGTTAAGTTGTTTTTTCCGCGCGGCTTTTACGCGTTCTGCAGGTTCATAGTTATCTAAGTAGTGATGGTTATTGTAAACATCCAGTACGGGCAACCCTGCGTCGTTTATCCAGTCGATGATGAACTTGTCGTCGGTAAGAGGGGAGTATGGAATACGGTTACGTGCATTGATTAAAATAAGCGCTCGGATAGGGCGGTTTATTAACGCTCTGGTTCTCGCTTGTTTGAGTTTTTGATCGAGCACCCCATTCGACATGGCGGGGTCGATAGCGTCAATGTATCGAGCGGCTCGACTGGCCCCAATACCATATCCCACATAAATAATATTGTACTGGCCGTTACTGTTTAAAAACGCCATGGCGGTTTCTATGCGTGCTTGAACAATCGCCTCTACATCCTTTGCTATCGGCGCTGGCGGCTCAAGGGTGTTTTCGGTGGAGGCTGGTGGAAGGTTGGTTTCATTCGAAGCGATAGCGTCGTTTTCGGCGGGCAGCCCTTCTGCCGTGTCAGGCTGTTCAGTGTCTAATGTGCTGGGGTCGGCTTTTTCTGGTGGCAATATTTCTGCGGGGCGGTCAGGTGGCCTAGGAAGGGTAGGGTTAGGCAGTGTGATAGAAAGTGTTGCCCAGCCAAAGCGTGTCAGTTGCTCACGTAACACCGAAACAGACAACGGCCAATTGGCGTGTTCACCTTCACCATGAAAAATAAGAGCCGCACCTATAGGCGTGCCGCTGGTATCGGTTTGCCAAATTGCGGAAAAATCCTCGTCTTCTGCGGTTAACGTAATTAGATTTTGATCTTGTAGTGCTTCAGTGAGCAGCTGTTGTTGCTTGGCGGCAATATTGGGTATTTCTATGGGCGGTGCCGTGGGTTCTGTGGTTGCGGCGTTGCCGGAGTCTTGCGGCGGCTCCTCATCGGTGCTTTCTTCCTGTGCATGCGTAATAAGGGGGAAAACGAGGGTATAAAAAATTAACGTATGCAGTGCTGTCGCGGCGATATGCCTCTTAGCGTAGCGTCTTGCGTATCGTAATGTAAAAAAGCGGTTTAGGGCTTTAGGCATATTCAGTACAATGCTCTGCTTTGATGCGATGCAAACGAGGAAAATCATGAGTGCAACGGCTGGTGAGAGAACGAGTAACAAGACGGATGTTTCAACCCGTAATACATTCAGCATAGCACCCTCTATTTTGGCAGCAGATTTTGCTCGTCTAGGGGAGGAGGTTGACGCTGTACTTGCCGCTGGCGCCGATATAGTGCATTTCGATGTGATGGATAATCATTATGTCCCCAATTTAAGTTTTGGGCCTATGATATGTGAGGCTTTACGTAAGTACGGTGTAACAGCTCCAATCGATGTGCATTTAATGGTTGAACCTGTGGACGACCTCATTGTTAAATTCGCCGATGCAGGCGCAACCTATATATCGTTTCACCCTGAGGCCACTCGGCATTTAGACCGATCTTTACAGCTAATACGCGATAAAGGGTGTAAGCCCGGTTTAGCGTTAAATCCTGGCACTCGTTTGGCATTAGTTGAGCCTGTAATCGAACAGTTAGACCTATTGTTGCTTATGTCAGTAAACCCTGGTTTCGGTGGTCAAACGTTTTTACCGTATGTTTTAGATAAAATTCGGGCGGCACGACACCTGCTCGACGAGAAACAATTATCGACGTTGCTAGAAGTGGATGGCGGTGTCAATCTGGATAACATTAGTGAAGTAGCGGCAGCTGGTGCCGACACGTTTGTAGCGGGTTCTGCTATTTTTGGCGCGAGTGACTATCACCAGGCTGTAACGGCGATGCGTGATAAGCTGGCACATCTATAAAAACGACTTAAATTGAATATTCCCATGTTAAAACGTCATTTTAATCCTGGAATTCTAATCTGCGAGCGCTGGCGATGGCGTCGCCATTAGTTTGTTTTCGCACCTAACATTAGAATTTTAAAGATGAGATCTTATGACACCTGAACAGTTTATTACCTTGGCCGCTGAAGGCTACAACCGAATCCCCGTTACTCGAGAAGTACTTGCCGATACTGAAACACCACTTTCAAGTTATTTGAAATTGGCTGACGGCCCCTATTCGTACTTATTTGAATCCGTGCAGGGGGGCGAAAAGTGGGGGCGTTACTCTATTATTGGGCTTCCTGCTCGAGAGCGATTAGAAGCACGAGGTTCTCTTGTACGTATTATTCGCGATGGCGAACTCAAGCGTGAGCATACCTGTGCCGACCCACTAGCCTTTGTTAAGGCTTATCAGGCCGAACATCGAGTGCCGGGGTTGGAAGGGTTACCGAATTTTAGCGGCGGCTTAGTGGGTTATTTTGCTTATGATTGTGTTCGTTACGTCGAACCAAAACTTGCTGATTCCGCCCCTGTCGATGAAATAGGGACACCTGATATTTTGCTGACAGTCTCGGATGAAGTGCTGGTGTTCGATAATTTACAAGGTACATTACACCTTATTGTGCATATCGATCCCACAACGGCTAACGCCTATGATGTTGCTCAAGCACGTCTTGACGAATTGGAAACAAAGCTGGGGCAAGGTATACAGGGATTGCCGGCAATGCCGCGTCCTCGCACTAAAAAGGGCGAAACCCTGAGCGAGAAAAATTTCAGCTCAAGCTACGGGCGTGACACCTTTCTTGCCGATGTAGGGCGGGTTAAAGACTACATATTGGCGGGCGACACTATGCAGGTGGTACTGTCTCAGCGCCTTACGCAAACGTATGAAGCGCCGCCTATTAATTTGTATCGGGCATTGCGTTGCTTAAATCCGTCGCCCTATATGTATTTTTTAAATATGGGCGATCACCATGTTGTAGGGTCCAGCCCTGAGATCCTTGCTCGTCTACAAGACGGCGAAATGACCGTTCGCCCCATCGCTGGTACGCGTCGACGCGGGTACACCGAAGCAGAAGATTTAGCGCTAGAGCAAGACTTAATCAACGACCCTAAAGAAATTGCTGAACACCTTATGCTGATAGATTTGGGGCGCAATGATGTCGGCCGTGTTGCGGAAATTGGCAGTGTAAAACTGACCGAAAAGATGATGGTCGAACGGTTTTCTCATGTTATGCATATCACGTCAAATGTAACGGGTGATCTAAAATCGGGATTGGATGCCATCGATGTCTTGCGAGCTTCATTGCCCGCGGGTACTTTATCGGGTGCACCGAAGATTCGAGCAATGGAAATTATTGATGAGTTTGAACCCGTTAAGCGCGGTATATACGGGGGGGCAGTCGGTTACCTTTCGTGGAATGGCAATATGGATACTGCAATTGCTATTCGTACAGCGGTGATTAAAGATTCAAAAATTTATGTGCAAGCCGGTGCTGGTGTGGTGGCTGACTCTGTTCCTGAGCTGGAATGGAAAGAGACTATGAATAAAGCCCGTGCAATCTTTACCGCCGTCGACTGGGTTGAAGGCTAACGTGTTATCGCATTGTATTGCAGTGGCGGTAGGGTTCGTTCAGCTAATATGGTTCTAGTTCTAACAGCTCGCGTTGGTTTGGGGTATATTAGCGCCTCACTACGGCGGTTGATGTACCATGGCTGTGGATTACAGTTAAATCGATGCCGTAAACGTGCGAGTGTTCGCTTGAAAAAAGTTCAACACAGAATAAAAGAGAGGCGTTGTTTTGGAGTCTAAGGCAGCAAATTTGAGTAATGTTTCTGGGAGTGATGGGGCGTTGGACGAACAAGCTAACGGCGGTGGGCGCATTGGTGAAATGTCTGAAATTCATCGTTTCAGTAAAACGGAACTTGAAAAGTTAAAAATCTTGTATCAGGGTGCTTCAAACACTCAGATGCTTAAGGTCTTTAGAGACTTGCGGACACGTGTATACAGTAAAGCTCAGGGTAAGAACTTTATTTGTATGTTTACCTCGGTTGTACCTGGGGGTGGTTGTTCTTACGCCGTGAAAAATCTTGCTGCGGCAATAGCCCTCGATAAGACGCGAACGTCCTTAGTTGTTGATGCAAACTTCTATGCGCCCTCTATGGACGAACTGGTGGTAACCGATGCGGAATCGGGCCTAACCGATTACCTCGATAATAGCGCATTAGGTATAGAATCTATTGTCTATGCGTCGGGTATTCCTCGCGTACGCGTCATTCCTGTGGGTGGGAATACTGAAGGTGCGACAGAGCGATTATCGTCGGAGCGTATGCAGGCCTTCTTAAAAGAATTAAAAGAGCGCTATTCTGACCGCTATATTTTAATGGATGCGCCCTCTGTAAGTGAGTACTCGGCAGAGGCTCGTATTATGGCGGCGCTATGCGACTTCGTTGTGTTAGTGGTGCCCTACGGTAAGGTCAGTAATGGACAGGTTATGGCAGCAGCAGAAGCCATTGGTGAAAATCGCTTGGCGGGTATCGTGTTTAATTCAATGTAGTATGTTTTATTGAGAACCTCTTCAGTAAAAAGCCGGCATTCATGCCGGCTTTTTTGTAGGGTTTTAACCCATATTGACTTGAACGTTATACTTTTTCATTAGGTCGTAGAGTGTTGGGCGTGTAATGCCAAGTAGTTTTGCTGTGGCAGAAATATTGTGATCAGACATTGTAAGCGCGCGCAATATCGCTGCTCGTTCTGCGTTATAGCGTACTTGTCTCAAGTTTAAATTCAAGCTTTCATCAGAGACTAAACCAAGATCCTCAGAGGAAATTTGCTTGTCTTCGCTCATTACAACGGCACGTTTAACGCGGTTTTCCATCTCGCGAATATTCCCCGGCCATGGGTAGGCTTCAATAGCTTCGGCAGCCTCTGACGCGAAGCCGGTAATGGATGCGTTCATCTGTTTAACGAAAGACTTTAAAAAGTGACGGGCGAGTAACATTTTGTCGCCTTGGCGGTCACGAAGAGGTGGGATAAGGATTTCCATTTCACATATTCGGTAGTAGAGATCTTCGCGAAAAGAGCCGTCGGCCACCATTTTTTGTAAGTTTTTATTGGTTGCACAAACCACTCTTACGTCAACGGGAATTTCTTCTCGCCCACCTACGCGCTCAATAACCCGTTCTTGTAAAAAGCGTAATAATTTAGCTTGAAGGGCAAGTGGCATATCGCCAATTTCATCTAAGAATAGCGTGCCCTCATGAGCGGTTTCCACCTTACCTAAAGTTCGCTTGTTAGCGCCGGTAAAAGCCCCTTTTTCATAGCCAAACAATTCACTTTCCATGAGGTTTTCAGGCACGGCTGCGCAGTTAATGGCGACCATGCGCTTATTAAGGCGAGGGCTTAGCTTATGAAGTGCGCGTGCAAGTACCTCTTTACCCGTGCCGCTTTCACCTGTAAGCGTACAGGTGACATCTGCCGGCGCGAGCTTTTCGATGGTGCGACAAATTTTTAACATAGCGGGGTCGCATGCAATAACACCGTCTAAAGGTGTTTGTTGCGATTCGAGCATACGGCGATTTTGTTCTTCCAAATTATGAATATGATAAGCGCGCTGCAGTATTAGATCGAGCGTTTCTGGGTTGACGGGCTTTTGATAAAAATCGTAAGCACCCATTGCCACTGCGCGAACGGCATTCTCGTAGTCGGCATTGCCGGTCATTACGATAATTTTAGCCGAAGGTGAAAGGTTGGATATTTCTCGAATACAGCGGAAGCCTTCATCAACACCTTCGTCATCGGGTGGCAGGCCAAGATCTTGCAAAATAATGGGAGGCTCATGGAGCCTGATTGCCGCAATAGCGTCTTTTCTATCGCCTGCGCAAATAACTTCGTATTGGTCGAAGTGCCAGCGAAGCTGGCTTTGCAAGCCCATGTCGTCTTCAATAATAAGAAGTTTTTGTTTTGAATCTGCTTTCATTATGCATCCATTATTTTACGAAAACGGGGTGCGCTTAAGTTAGCTTAAGTTGGCCTGTTTACAAAAGAGGGATAGTGATTATAAAGGTAGTTCCTTCGCCAGGTGAACTTTCTACCGCGACATTTCCACCAAGGCTTTGAGCATATTCTTTTGCTTGGTACATGCCAATGCCCATTCCCTTTCCGGTTTTGGTCGTTTCGAAGGGTTTAAATAATCGGCTTTGTATAAAATCAATGTCCATGCCGCTACCGTTATCTTCGATGTATACACACAAAAGGTTACCATCGAGTTCTGTCGATATATCGATAAAGCCTTCGCCATCCGTTGCATCTTGCGCATTTTGAATGATGTGCGTGAAAACCATTACGAGGCTGTCTAAATCGGCCTTTACTCGCCAGTCAGGTGAGACAGAGCGAAGCGTGGGTGATGGGCTAGATTTTTGGCATCGTTTCACCGCCTCGATCAATACCTGTTTGATGGGCATTGTGGTGATATCTTCCGACTCATTCTGTTGTAGCTTACGCAGTAAATTGCTCATACGCGTTACAGAATTATTGATCGTATTAATGGCGTCTTCGATAAAGGCTGGGTTATCTTTATGTTTTTCAGCATTTTTTACAACAAGTGATTGTTGCGCGATCAGGTTTTTTAAATCGTGCATTACATAAGCAGAAAGTTTGTTGAATGCGTCGAATTGTCGAGATTCAGCCAGTAACTCGGATTGCTCGTGTCGTTCCAAATAGCTGGCAACCTGCCGACCAACAGTTTTCACAAGGTCTAGGTCTTCCCAGTTTAACGTGGTTCGGTCTTGAGGCACGGTCAGTACAATAAAGCCCACTAAACTATTTTCGTTGAGTAAAGGCATTACCATCCATGCGTTTCTAATTTCCTGCATCCACTCAGGTAGCGTTTCATTGTTTTGTGCTAATGCAACGCTGGACGTGTTCGGTGAAAACACCCATTCCTGCGCGAGTTCTCGGCTGAAGGGGCTGGAGTCCGGCTCGATCATGTCGGATATATCCATCGAGACTTTTACTTGTTGCACCGGAGCTAATACTTTCCCTCGCTTTAGCCACAGGGCGCCACCGTCACTTTTAAACAGGTCGGCAACAACCATAATTGCGCGGGAGTGAATTTCCTCCGGTGCGGTGGGTTGTGAGAGTTGGTTGATTAATTTTAACCATTCAGCTCGATAGTCATATTTGTGGCTGAACAAGTGCTTATTGATGAGCACCTTCATTTTTTCTCTAACGGACCGTGAGGAGAAAACAGCGCTAACGGAGATTAAACCGGCCGCGAGTAAAAGGGTATAAATGACAGTGCCCCAGCTGCCCCCATAAAGCTCAACATAGTAGCCGCCAGCAGCGAGAATGGTTAAGAGTGCGCCGGCTATTGTTAATGACGTGGTGTAAAACGCAACAGGGCGAGAGAAGGTGATTTTAGCCGATTGCATTGCGGGCATATTCAAAGCCATAACGCCGATAGTCATAAATATACTGGTGGCCATTGATACGGCTGCACGCGCTTGCCAGAGATCGGCATTTAATTCTAAGAAAATCAGGTTTTGCGAAAACAGGTAGGCATCAAAAATAAAGATAATAGAAAGGTTGAGGCTCAGCAGTTTTACGAGTCGATAGTTGATAACGTTGCGATAGAGCTGTTCTACACCGAGCAGCCCCGCAATAGAAAATATAATGCCCTGCCAAGTAATAAAGCGTTCTAGCACAGCAATATCGGACGTTGACGATGTAATGTAGACAGCCAATACAAGAGCGGCAATGGCGGCGAAGTAAATGGAATATTTATATATTCTCGGTAGGGAGTTTGAGCAAAATACTTCGGTATTGCGCACAAGTGCATAGAGCCAAGCGGCGTAGTGGAGGCTTTCTATGCAAAGAAGGTGTGTCGATTCGAGCGAGGGGAAGTGTTGTAGCAGCGGAATAGCGCTGAGCCAAGCGACATGTACGAATGCCGCCGCTGGAAAAGACCAGTGTAGGCGAGTTTTGTTGTGCTGAATGACTAAGGTAATCGCAAATATGACAAATAAAAGCGCCGCACTTGCAAATGCGGTTTGCGTAACGTTACTAAATTCCATTCTTGGGCTCAAATTATTTGGGCGCGATTGATGGCGCGCTCCGTATTGTTGTTGCCCAATTATATACTGTCTTTCTTCAGGAATTAATCAGGTTGTTGTGCCGTTAGTCAGATTGCTTTAGATGTGAGACGACTTTGGTCATAAGACGCTCAAAGAGTGGTCGTGAGTCGAGTACTTTAGCTTTTTCAAACTGCATATCGTAAGCCAACTGTCTGCGCGACTTTTCCAGTATCTTAAAACCGAATCGATTGACAAATATATAGCTCTCGGTATCGAGTTTACTGCTCAGTTTACAGCGCTGATGTTTGCTGGTTTCGTCGTTAAAATACTCTAGCCATGAACCTGCAGGCAGGTTTTTAGCTTCGAGGTAAAAATGATTTGAGAGTTCTTCGTAGCGAGATTGTTGGCGTTCCAGCGCGGTCATTTCTTCCCACGACTTCTGTTGAGTATCGCCTTTGCCCAGCGATTCACGTTGCTCCGTCGTTAATGCGCAATATTCAAGGGGGTCGCCGCCAGGCTCTGTGAGTTGTGCGAGAGTTTCTTCTATCGCGGCAATTTTGGCAGCCCGTGTTTCAGGGTTGTCGATGGCGATTTCCATACCGTTTTCGATACGTTGTAATACCTCGGGTTGAAGTCGTTGTTTACGTGAAATGGAGCGCTCATCAGTATGCGGTTGGCATATCCAAATAACATCATTCACGAGGGTTTCGGCCTCTACCCATTCCGCACTGTTGTACCCGTGTTTTAGGTGGGTAATAACAAGTACCTGCAGCCATGTATTGGTGAGGAACGTGGTGACCTGCTCAGGAAGTTGCGCCGACTTAAGTTTGTTGTACAAGGCATTTTGAGCGCTTGCACGGGCTTGTCGGATTTTTGATTTTCCTTCTTCAGCTTGGGTTGTACGTTTTTCAACAAGATCCGATTTTCGTCGTTCGCGCTTCATCTCATCTTCGAGTTGCGCCAAGAATTCTTCGATAACCGATGAGCTGGTTCTGTACAGGCGGTTAATGGTTTGCACCCCGTCTGCAATAATGCGATACAAAGGGTCGCGCTCCAGGGGTTTGGTCTCATCAAAGCTCAGGCCCGCGCGGGTTATAGCGTTGATAAGTTTGCGTGCAGAATGGTCTGCGTCTGTTAAAAAGGATCGATCACGTAACGCAATTTTTAATACCGGTATTTGCAGGCGGCAAATAAGCGATTGTACGGCGATAGGTAGATTGTTATCGGACAGTACATTGTCAAAAAACATCGCGATAAGGTTAATGATGTCTTCATCTGGTTGCTCTAGGGCTTGCGGTACTTCAGGGTCGCGCTTAGCGAGAAGTTGGTTCACAACGTCCGATATAACATTACGCGGCTGCGCAGATGAGAGCTGTCGGTCTACCAGAGGCTGAGATTTGGTGAGCAGAGTTGCAAGCTGTGGCGACGCCATAATTGGCCCCGGATTGCTCGAATAAAGATAATACGTATAAGGCCCGGTTACTCGCGATGAATTATCGCCGGAAGCGGAGGCGTGCGTATTGGTCCGCGCGCCAGCCATCAATGCGCCCAGCGTTGATAGATCCAGTTGAATGTTTTGCGGGGGCTGCGCTGCGCCAAGCGCTTCGTCTTGGTGAGGTGTTTGTTCGCTACCACTGTTAGTGGGCTCTTGTTCCGGTTGAGTGCTGGGGCGCTCGCTGGAAGACGACTTGTTTAGGTGACGCGGTACTTTTGGTAAAATTCCCGCCTCAATGAGAATTTCATTGGCTTCGGAATAAATATTGCCAAGCTGCTTAAGAACGTGCTTTTCGAAGAGTTTAAAGAGAATTAAGCGGGCTTTAATATCCAGTTTGAGCTGGTTTTCGCATGCTTGAACAAAGGCGCCGGCAAGCACGCTAGGGTCGAGAGGATTGTTGCCCTCCGTAACTCTCACCTGGAGTAAAAGGTGGTCAAGGCGAATAGTGAGCTCGTAGAGTTCCTGTTTATAGGATTCTCGGGTGCGTCCAGACATATTGCTAAGGGCAAGTTCTGTCTCGAGCTGGTCGCCCTCTACAATGGAAAGCGTGCTGCTGTCATCGGCTACTGGAGCAGGCTTGTTGTCCTGAGATTCCAGCAACTGAGAATACGCATTATTAAGTTCATGCGCGAAGTCGTTAGCGACACCGCGTTTTTGTATGCGCACTTCACGCATCGATTCAAAATAGAGGTTTTGCTCGTTATTGTTGGTGGCACGCTTAGATAAGTCGTAAAAGAGATCATCCGTGGCAGCAAACATGTGCTCTAGCAGGCGTGCGGCATTCTCGCTGGATTGATTGCGAATATGCTCCAATAGCTTGGGAGGATGTTTGGGGCCTTCATACCTTTTGCCTACAAGCTCGAGGTGATCCGGTCGTTCTTTCCTTGGTGCCATGCGTTAAAACTCATTTAATAGTATCGAAGTATTCGTTCGGCTGCTGTCCTAATCGGCCACGCACTAAAACATGCATTTTTTATTCCGTTAACAAAGGATTGCCTTGTTCTCGTCAGAATGCCGTGACAAACGTCACACTTGTATGATTTTGTGGGTCTAGATGCCATTTAGTGCGCTACGCGTCGTTGCTTGGGGTGCCGCTCATCTGACGTGTTTTCCACCCTTATATGCGGCTATCTGTGCTCAAAATAGGCTAAATAGCGCCAAAGTTGAAAGGAATGGCTGTTGTTCACGTTTTGGTTATAAGTACCGGCAAACTAATTCTTATTTATCTTGCAATTGTAGTGCGCTAGCGAAAGGCGGTAATTTACTTTATTGCAGGCGATTGTAAAGGGTTTCGACAACCAATATGGGAGTTACAACAGTATTATTGTTCAATATTCGAAGTTGTTCCGCTCTACCCATTAGTAGCGCATAAAGCCTATAATGTCGCCCTTCATCGTCCCTCTAATTCTTGCTTCAATATGCGTATTGTTCGCCGCTGGTAGCAAAAACTGATTCAGGCGCAACTATGCTTTTAATGATCGATAACTATGATTCATTCACCTATAACGTCGTTCAGTATCTTGGCGAGCTGAAAGCTGAGGTGGTGGTCGTACGTAATGATGAGCTGACTCTTGACGACATCATTGCACGTAACCCTTCTCAATTAGTCGTTTCCCCTGGGCCGCGCACGCCAAATGAGGCGGGTGTTTCAGTGGAGGCGATTAAATACTTTGCAGGCAAGGTGCCCGTATTGGGTATTTGTTTGGGGCATCAGAGTATTGGTCAGGCCTTTGGTGCCGATATTGTACGTGCAAAGCAGGTGATGCACGGAAAGCTATCGAGTATCTACCATAAGGGAGTAGGGGTGTTTGCTGATTTGCCGAACCCTTATACCGCTACTCGCTACCATTCGCTGGTTATTGACAAAAAATCATTGCCCGATTGTTTAGACGTTACAGCGTGGACACAAACCGAGGATGGTGAAGTGGATGAAATAATGGGTGTTCGCCACAAGACGCTCGCAGTAGAAGGGGTGCAATTTCACCCCGAATCTATATTAAGCGAGCACGGCCACAAAATGCTGCAGAACTTTCTCGATTTGCCTTCGTCGTAAGTTTGCTGAATAACAACAATAAGGGATTGTATGAATATACAAACAGCATTAGCAAAAGTAGTGGCTGGGGAAAGCTTATCCCAGCCTGAGATGACCTCCGTGATGACTATGGTAATGACCGGCGATGCTACACCGGCACAAATTGGCGGGTTATTGGTTGCGCTGCGGGTGAAAGGCGAGTCTATCGATGAAATTACGGGTGCCGCCAGTGTTATGCGTGAGTTGGCGACAAAAGTAACGGTTAAGGCTGATAATCTAGTCGACACTTGTGGTACCGGTGGTGACGGCGCAAATTTATTTAATGTCTCTACTGCGGCCGCATTTGTTGTCGCTGCAGCTGGAGGGCATGTTGCTAAACACGGTAATCGTTCTGTTTCCAGCTCCACCGGTAGTGCGGATGTGCTCGAAGCAGCCGGTGTTAATTTGGCTATTGGGCCCGAGCACGTTGCACGTGCGATTGAAGAGTTGGGTGTTGGGTTTATGTTTGCGCCTGCGCACCACGGCGCCATGAAGCATGCAATAGGGCCACGAAAAGAATTAGGAATGCGCACTATTTTTAATATGTTAGGGCCAATGACAAACCCTGCAGGTGTTAAGCGTCAAGTTATCGGTGTATTTAATGCCGCGTTGTGTCGCCCCATGGCCGAAGTGCTTGCCCGTTTGGGAAGTGAGCATGTCATGGTAGTACATTCGGATGATGGTTTGGACGAACTCTCTACTGCGGCGCCTAGTACGGTGGCGGAGCTTAAAAACGGTAAAATAACGGAGTTCACACTTAATCCAAATGATTATGGTGTGGCCACGAAAGATTTAGCCGGCTTGTCGGTCGCCAGTGCGGAAGAGTCCTTAGCGTTAATTCGTGGGGCTTTTACAAAAGACCGTGCAGAGGCCGCTGTGAAGGCGGCCAACATTATTGCGTTAAATGCCGGCGCGGCAATTTATGTTTCCGGGTTGGCCGATAGTTTAATGAATGGTGTGGCTATGGCTGAAGATGCTTTGGCAAGTGGTGCCGCCGGCGAAAAATTAAAAGAGCTTGCCGAATTTACTCAGGTTTAAGAAAAGGTTATTTGTGTGTCTGAAACTCCAACAATTCTAAAAAAAATAATCGCAAGAAAGCACGAAGAAGTTGCTGAGCGAAAACAGCAGGTGTCTGAGCAACAGCTTCGAGATTTGGCGGCGGCGCAATCTTCTGCGCGCGGCTTTGTTGCGGCGATGGAAGCTAAATTAGCGTCTGGTCGTTCGGCTGTAATTGCAGAAATCAAAAAAGCATCGCCGAGCAAAGGGGTGATCCGGGAGCACTTTGTTCCCGCTGAGATTGCAAAAAGTTATGCGCGAGGTGGAGCGGCGTGCTTATCTGTTTTAACTGACGTTGATTATTTTCAAGGGGCTGATGAGTATTTGCGGCAGGCAAGAGCGGCTGTTGACCTGCCTGTAATACGAAAAGATTTTATTGTTGACCCCTATCAAGTGATAGAAGCGCGTGCAATAGGTGCTGATTGTGTATTGCTCATTGTGTCGGCCCTGGATCGCCAGCAATTGCATGACTTAAATACGTTGGCTCATGAGATGGGGTTAGATGTGTTGATAGAAGTTCATGGGTTGGCTGAACTGGAATTGGCGTTAGAGCTACCAAACAAACTCGTGGGCATTAATAACCGCAACCTACATTCATTTGACGTTACACTTGATACAACGTTTCAGTTGTTGGATAAAATCCCTAACGATAAAATCGTGGTCACCGAAAGTGGCATTTTGGCGCAAAATGATGTTCTTGCGATGCGCGAGCGTAGAGTCAATGCGTTTTTGGTAGGGGAGTCGTTTATGCGCGCCCCAGAACCAGGCGAAAAACTACAGGAGCTGTTTGGTACGGCATAAGGTTGTAGCCGATACTAGAATAAAAAAATGGGCGCCTTTAGTGGGCGCCCATTACGTTTTGTCTGGTGTTGGGTGTGCGTTAACGTGTTCCGAATACCACCATAGTTTTGCCTTTGACGGAGACCAAACCTTGGTCTTCTAGCGTTTTCAGTACGCGCCCCACCATTTCGCGTGAACAGCCTACAATGCGACCAATTTCCTGACGTGTAATCTTTATTTGCATGCCGTCTGGGTGGGTCATTGCGTCGGGCTCTTTGCATAAATCTAGCAGTGTACGCGCTACGCGGCCTGTCACATCTAAAAAGGCCAAATCTCCAACTTTGCGGGTGGTATTACGCAAGCGGCGGGCCATTTGCGTACCAAGAGCAAAAAGAAACTCTGGGTGTTCTTCAGAAATTTCCTGAAATTTAGTGTAAGAGACTTCTGCTATTTCGCATTCTGTTTTGGCCCTAACCCATGCGCTGCGATTGTCTTGCGCGTCGAATAGGCCCATTTCGCCAAAAAAATCGCCATCATTTAAATAGGCGACAATCATTTCTCGGCCTTCTTCGTCTTCAATGAGAACCGTTACGGACCCTTTGATGATGTAGTAGAGCGAATCGCTTTTATCACCCGCATAAATGAGCGTGCTTTTCGCGGGGTAGCGGCGACGATGGCAGTGAGCCAAAAAGTCGTCCACATTATTTATGTGCGGTGTTAGTGATACAGCAACCAAGTTAGTATCCTCGAGTCTTCGAACAAAATTGAGCGCGACGGCTAAACACAAGTTTAGCGCGTTTTATTATTATTGAAATTCAATTTGCGGCGCGCATCCTCAATGAGTATAACCCGAGAGTTGCTATAAACTGAATAGCCTGTAGCTGTTCATGTCAGTGTTTAATCACAAAAACTGAATTGTTTTCAAAAACCATACTGTGTCACAGTATTTGGGGGTGAAATATTTTAGCGCATAAGCAAAGGCCTTTTATGGTAATCTTTGCGCGTTTTTTTAAGCCAAGCGATATTTGGCGTCGCAATAATTAATTCTATTCGATTTTCGAATTACGTAATCAAATGAAAGTAGGTTCGCGTTATGCAAGCAACAGTAAAATGGGTGGATGGCGCCCAATTTCTTGGGGAGTCTGGTAGTGGTCACAGTGTCGTTATGGACGGGCCTCCAGATCATGGTGGCCGAGATACCGGTGTACGCCCAATGGAGATGTTATTACTCGGGTTAGGGGGCTGCGCGTCATTTGATGTGATGAGTATTCTCAAGAAAACACGGCAAAAAGTTTCGGGCTGTAAAACTGAAATAGAAGCAACGCGCGCCGATGCCGTGCCTGCCGTTTTTACCCATATTCACTTAAAATTTATTGTGGAAGGTGCCGGTTTGAAAGACGCTCAGGTTAAGCGAGCGGTAGAGCTTTCGGCAGAAAAATATTGTTCTGCCTCTATAATGTTAGAAGCTGCAGGCGTCGAAATGAGTCATAGCTATGAAATAGTCGACTTGAGCTAGCTGTGTGATTGTTATGCATGTATAGCGTTCTATTCGCTTTTTTTAACGCTAGCAAAAGGAGAGAAATGTGTTCGAGCGGGTAGGGAGAGCTCTATTGGCCCGCAGGCCGGTTGGGCGCGTTTTTCTCTGTGTATTATTCATGCTTTTGGCGGTATTGTCGTTTGCACAGGCAGAGCCAACGGTTGAACGGGTTACGCCGTTAACTATTAGTTTCCCTTATATTAAAAGTGACCCCGTCTACGAAGAGCGTTCTATTTATATTCAGGCGCTTCTTAAGCTCATATTAGACAGCACGGGTATCCCGTTTATATTGTCACCGGCCGATGAGCGCACTGTACCGTCGAGCCGTACGGCCATGTTTATGAATCAAGGCCACTTTAACGTGGCAGCATTGCACACAAATCCCGATCGAGAGCGGCTCATGCGGCCTATTCGAATCCCTATTTTTAGGGGGTTGGGTGGCTGGCGGTTACTCTTTGTGCGCCAAGCCGATGTTGATCTGTTTGAAGGCGTAGCCAGTTTGGCTCAACTCAAGCAATTAATGGCAGGCCAAGGGCACGATTGGCCCGATACCCCAATACTAACCGACAGTGGTTTTAAACTGCGCACATCGGTGAATAGAGATAGCCTCTACGAAATGCTACGTTTAGAGCGTATCGACTTTTTTCCGCGCGGTGCCTATGAAATCTGGCACGAAGAAGGCCTTTCGCAAACGGTTGATCTTGTCATCGACCGTCATCTTGCGCTGCGCTACCCCACGGCCACCTATCTGTATGTGGCTAAGCAAGATGAGGCGTTGGCCACCCTATTGGAAGAGGGTTTCGAAACTATTATTGCAGATGGCTCTTTTAACCGTTTGTTTATGTCCTATTTAGGTGAGGCAATTTTTAAGGCGCAGCTAGACCAGCGGACAATCTTCGAGATACCCAACCCAAGCCTTACAGCCGAAACACCGCTGCAGCGTAAAGCCTTATGGTTCCACGTTGAAGAGTTGAAATAGGCAGCGTGCACAAAGTGCGTGAAATCCCACAATCATTGCCTATCCTTATATAGCGCCTATATTGGGTAGGCGTATGCCTTGGGCGAAACTCTATGATGATAGAGGTTGGTGTGCAGGAAACAGCACACATAACAGCACACATAACAGGGCAGGCTAGAGAGTGACGTAAAGTGGTTCACAACACAGGAGCGTTAATTGTGCGTCTATTGATGGTGCTTTGTTGGGGAGGGCTGCTGTTCTCCTCCGTGTTAAACGCAGAAGAGCGCATTGCGCCCATCATTGCACCCATATCCGAAGCTGCGGAAGAGACGCCACTGGTGGTGAGGTATTCTTACAATACGTCCGACCCGGTTTATCTTCGTCGGGCTATCTATGTTGGTCGTCTACTGGATATGGTTCTAAGTAAGTCCGGCTCACCCTACGTGTTAGAAATATCTGAAGTCAAAACGACGCCCTCCGTAAGGACCGCCGAGGAGCTGAGCCGGGGGTATTATGATGTGTCTGCAGTGCACACGAACACGAAGCTCGAGCAAGAATTACGGCCTATTCGATACCCTATATTTCGGGGCCTCACGGGTTGGCGAATAATGTTTATTCGCCAAGAAAGTCGTCGTCAATTTGCCGCACTTCAAACGGCGGAGCAGCTAAAACTCTTAACTGCAGGCCAAGGGCATAACTGGCCCGACAACTCGATATTACTGCACAATGGTTACAGTTTGCGTACCGGCGTCAATCGCAATAGTTTATATAAACTATTGACCTACAATCGGATCGATTATTTTCCGAGAGGGGTTTATCAAATATGGAACGAACAAGAGTTACTCGCACCTGAGGGTGTAGTCATTGATACCAATGTGCTATTGCGCTACCCAACGGCTACGTACTTTTTTGTGCCTATAGAACATGAAAATATGGCAAGGGTGCTGGAGAAGGGTTTTGAGGTTGCTTTAGAAGATGGCTCGTTTCACGCGTTTTTTAGAGAGGAAATGGGGCTATTCATTTTCAAGGGGCAGCTGGGTAAAAGGGTTGTCTTCGACATGGATAACCCCAACCTACCGCCTGAAACGCCCCTAAAAAGAAAAGAACTTTGGTTCGATTTAGAGGAGCTAAAACAGGCTGATTGGGCAACCCCAAAGGCAATGAAATAACGCTGCGCCTAGAGGAAAAAATACGTGGACAGCTACGGGCCTAATGGTTAAATTTTGTAGCTCGTTTCGGTCATGGCTTTCGATATTAACGACATGACACCCTTGATAGGCCCCGGAAAACGCACGCCACCGGCATCAAGGGCGGTATGTGCGTGTTTTGCTTCATCCACCAGCATTTGCTCGACAATAGCACGCGAGGCTACATCGTTCTCCGGCAGTTCCTCTAGGTGTTTTTCTAAATGCTTACACACCTGATTTTCTGTGGCGGCAACAAAGCCGAGGCTCACCTTATCGCTAATAAGGCCTGCGGTTGCACCAATACCAAATGACAACCCGTACCATAAGGGGTTGAGTAGGCTTGTATGGCTCCCCAAACTATCGATACGTTCCTCACACCACGCCAAATGATCAATCTCTTCGTCTGCCGCCAACTCCATCTCTTTACGCACGGCCGGTAGTTTTGCCGTAAGTGCTTGCCCCTGATACAACGCTTGTGCGCATACCTCGCCCGCATGATTTACGCGCATAAGCCCTGCGGCATGTCGCCGTTCGGTATCGGATAGCGGCTCTGGCTGCGCTACCTCCGGTTTAGGCGTATCGCGCGTGAGAGTTTGTGTGCCCGGAGTAAGCGTGCGCAACGCACGGTCGGCCCCGCAAATAAAGGAGTCCAGCATTGAGAGATGACGATCGGCCATAAAACCACCTGCAAATTAGTAAAACTGAGGAGCGATTCCCTTAACATAGAGCCGCCACTAATGAAGTTTAACCCCAAGCGGCGCTACAATGCTCGTTAAAAAATGGGTTCGCTAAAAGAACGCTTAAAGCGACTAAAGGGAGATTATGAATAATAACGATTTAAGGCTCATACTCAATACCAATGTTTCACTGCTCGTGGTCGAAACATGGGATGAGTCAAGAACGCTCGAACTTTTACAAGACCTGTTTCGCACAGAAAGTGTACCCGCATGGAGTTGGAGCTGCACAAGCGGTTTAGCCCCACTAGGTTTTGGGCTAGAGCTAGCCAACCCAGAGCAATACGCCGACCCCGAAGTAGCGCTCAACTTCATAAAACAATACGGAAAGCGCGGCGCCTTTGTACTGTGCGATATGCACCCCTATCTCGACGCCCCCAAAATTATACGGCAGCTTAAAGATATTGCGCTCTCACACGGCCAACATAAACACAAAGTCGTATTGGTGAGCCATCGCTTAGAACTCCCGGCAGAACTAAGCCGCTATGGCGCCTCGGTATCAATCTCGATGCCAACCGAAGACGAAATTCTTGCCATAGTGCGTGAACAAGCACGGCAATGGTCGGATAAAAACCACAGAAGCAAAATTAAAACCGACAACGAAACCTTACAAAAACTGGTCAATAACTTAAAAGGCTTACCGCATCAAGATGTACGTAGGCTAGCCTACGGCGCCATCGCCGATGATGGCGCCATAACCGAAGACGATTTGCCCGAAGTCACAAAAGCAAAATTCGCCTTAATGAATATGGAAGGCATACTGCACTTCGAATACAGCACGGCGCACTTGCGTGATGTGGCAGGCTTATACAGCCTTAAACAATGGCTAGAGGATAGACGAAAAGCCATGACCACCGACGACACAGCACTAGACCCACCCAAAGGGGTACTATTATTCGGTGTGCAAGGTGGCGGAAAAAGTTTGGCTGCGAAATCGATAGCGGGCGTGTGGGGCTTACCGCTATTGCGTTTGGACATGGCGGCATTATTCAATAAATACATTGGCGAAACCGAACGAAACCTGCGCGAAGCATTAAAACTGGCCGACCTCATGTCGCCCTGCGTGCTATGGCTAGATGAAATAGAAAAAGGAATGGCGCAAGGCAATGACGACGGCGGCACACCCAAACGATTGCTGGGAACATTACTCACCTGGATGGCCGAACGAAAAAGCCGTGTTTTTATGGTGGCTACCAGTAACGACATCAGCCAGCTTCCGCCAGAACTGATGCGTAAAGGTCGGTTCGACGAAATATTTTTTGTAGACCTGCCAGACAACCAAACGCGTTACACCATCTTTTCTATTCACCTGAAAAAACGCGACCTCGATCCCTCACGCTATAATCTAGATGCGCTTGCGCAAATGTCTGAAGGCTACACTGGAGCAGAAATAGAGCAAGCGGTCGTGTCTGCCACCTATGCGGCCGCAGCAAGAAACGAAAAAGTATCCAACCAACTCTTACAAGATGCCATTCAAAAAACCCAACCTCTATCCGTGGTAATGGCAGAGAAAATGTCCGAACTAAAGGCGTGGGCGAAAGAACGTGCCGTACCGGCCAATTAATCAAAAATAAAACAACAAATTTAACCCCTTTAACACTAACCGGCTATGATTGTAAGAAATTGTAGCGGCTCAAAATAAAAGCAAGGAGAATATTCGTGGATATAGAAGAAATGGTTGCCGGTGTTACCGAAGTAGCAGTTACCTGGCTGCAAGAAAATGCCTTATCGCTGGTGTTGGCGTTGGCCATATTTATTATAGGCCGTTGGGTGGCTAGCATTCTAGCCAATGTTGTGCACGCGATACTCACGCGGTCGAAAGTTGACGACATTCTTGTCGACTTCCTCTCTGGAATAGCCAAATCAATTTTAGTGCTATTCGTTATCATTGCCGCGCTAGGGCAACTTGGTATCGACACAACCTCGCTAATCGCGCTACTGGGTGCTGCAGGCTTAGCCGTCGGTTTAGCGCTAAAAGATTCGTTACAGAACTTTGCGTCCGGCGTAATGTTAATCTTGTTTAGGCCGTTTAAATCGGGCGATTTCGTTGACGCCGGTGGCGTAACGGGAATTGTAGAGCGCATTACCGTATTCTCTACCACTATGCGAACGGGCGACAACAAAGAAGTGATAGTGCCCAACGGATTAATATACGGCGGCACCATCACCAACTTCTCCGCGCGCGAAACCCGAAGAGTCGACATGGTATTTGGTATAGGCTACGACGCCGATTTATTAAAAGCCAAAAACATACTCATTGAAATGCTCGAAAAAGATGAACGCGTATTAGCAGACCCAGCACCCGTAGTTGCCGTTAGCGAACTGGCCGACAGCGCCGTAAATTTCGTGGTGCGCCCATGGGTGAAATCTGCCGATTACTGGGGCGTATACTGGGATATGCACGAAAACGTTAAGTTACGTTTCGATAGCGAAAATATATCCATACCGTACCCACAAATGGACGTACACCTAAACAAACTAAACGATTAAAAAAAAATAATTAGAAAAAATTAGAAAACAAAGGGAAGCGTAAACGCGCTTCCCTTTTTAGTGTCGCCCCCTTTTACAGCGCAATAACACCCCTTCCTTCCCCGCTTGATCTCCCTCATGTAATCCCATTGGTGTGCCTACAACAACTGTGGTCTAATCGTAGAGTGAATAAAAGGAGAGGAACATGGACAAGTTCGATCGTTTTCAATATTTACATCGTCTGTTTATCTCCCGTAAACGGCCCATCCCAATTAAACGTATCGCAGAAAAACTGGAGTGTAGCGAACACAATGCAAAACGGCTAATACACCAACTAAGGGATTATTGGGCAGCCCCCCTTATGTACTGCAGCCAATCAAAAGGGTGGTATTACGCTATAAAAACCGGTGAAAAATTCGAACTCCCCGGTTTATGGCTTACCGCAGACGAACTCCAAGGGCTAACGGCATTACTTCACCTGTTACATGGGCTCAACCAAGGCCTCGTCAGCAGCGAACTTACAATAATCGAAAACAGCATTACCCAACTACTACAAGCACGCGGTATTAGCGCCGCAGCCTTCACCCAACATATACGTTACCTCCCTATCGCCAAGCGTGATATTAACCACACAAGTTTTAACGCTGTTGCCGAAGCGCTCATACAACGCAAACAGCTCAACATACAGTATCGCGATTACCGCAATCAGAAAACCACACGCACCATAAGCCCCCAAACATTAGTGTACTACCGCGAAAATTGGCACCTAGATGCTTGGTGCCACACGCGCAACGCACTGCGAACATTTTCAATATCACGAATAGAACGCTTCGAAAAACAACAGATAAAAGCCGAAACCCTACCGCAAGAACAGCTTTCCTCCCACTTCGCGAGCAGTTACGGTATTTTTGCCGGCACCGCCAAACACACCGCAAAATTACGTTTTTACCCCGAAGTAGCCAGAGAGATTGCAAGCCAGCAATGGCACCCCAAACAGCATGGAGAATGGCAAGGCGGCTGTTACTTACTCAGTATTCCCTACAATCACGACACCGAATTAATAATGGAACTGTTGAAATACGGCGGTAATGTAGAAGTGCTGGCGCCACCTATTTTACGGCAACACGTGAAGGAAAAATTGAAGGCCGCTTTGGCGTGGTATTAGTTGTATATAAATACAGGTCACGTTTTGACGTACTGGTGGCGTTACAGTGTGTCTATCGAAAGGCAACCGACTTAAATCGTACCTCAGAACTGAATGAGACACCGTAATGGATGATTTTTCACCGTCAGACCTAAAAGCCATATTGCACTCAAAGCGCGCCAACCTGTATTACTTGGAGCATTGCCGAGTAATGCAAAAAGACGGCCGCGTACTTTATTTAAAAGAAGCCAAAACGGAAAATCAGTATTGGAACATTCCCATTGCTAACACCACCGCGATAATGTTGGGTACTGGCACCTCAATAACACAGGCCGCAGTACGAATGCTCTCACAGGCCGGTGTGTTATTAGGGTTTTGTGGCGGCGGGGGTACACCGTTGTATATGGGGTGTGAAATAGAATGGATGACCGCGCAAAGTGAATATCGCCCTACACAATACCTACAAGGCTGGGTAAGTTTTTGGTTTGACGATATCAAACGCGTAGCGGCAGCAAAACACATGCAGCAAGCCAGAATTGATTACCTGTTAAAGGTATGGGCAAAAGACAGAGATTTAAAAGCAGAAGGCCTACAAATAGATGACCACGAAGTGCAAGGGGCGCTAGATGTTTTTAAAGTAAGAACAGAACGGGCAACACATTCCGGCGAACTCTTACTCACAGAAGCGCAACTCACCAAAACCCTCTACAAATACGTGGCCAATAAAACCGATTTTGGCGAATTTAGCCGTGAGCGAGACGGAACAGACAAAGCCAACGCCTTCCTAAACCACGGCAACTACCTCGCCTACGGGTTGGCCGCCACAACCCTATGGGTGCTGGGCATCCCTCACGGCTTCGCTGTAATGCACGGTAAAACGCGAAGGGGTGCGTTAGTGTTCGATGTGGCCGATCTAATAAAAGACGCCATCGTACTGCCTTGGGCTTTTGTGTGCGCAAAAGAGAACGCAACAGAACAAGAGTTTCGCCAGCAATGCCTTCAATCGTTCACCAATCATAAAGCCTTGGATTTTATGTTTAACCAAGTAAAAGCTATAGCCTTGAGAGGAACCGAAGAAGAGGCCCTATCACCATGATGGTTACCTTCGTTTCCCAGTGTGAAAAGAAAGCCCTCAGCAAAACGCGAAGAGTGTTAGACGCCTTCGCTAACCGCATAGGCGACAACACATGGCAAACCGTAATAACCGAAGATGGCCTACTAACGGTTAAAAAAATGCTGCGCAAAACCGCCAGTAAAAATACCGCCGTGAGCTGTCACTGGATACGTTCGCGGTCTAGGAGCCATTTTTTATGGGTGGTGGGGAATAGAAGGAAGTTTGATGGCGAGGGAAGGGTGCCGGTGAATAGTACAGAGGCAACAACAGGGCAGTATAAAGATAACTTCAATTGGAAAAATCAAAAAATATTAACTCATGCTGCCACTATTGCAGGGCTATTTCATGACTTTGGAAAGGCGAACAAGCTCTTTCAAGATAAGATAAATCCTGTCATAAATACAGAGAGTTTCGAACCGTACCGTCATGAATGGGTGTCCTTGCGCCTGTTTCAAGCATTTGTGGGTGGGCGTACAGATGAGCAATGGCTCGAGGCTTTAGCAAATGGAAATTTTGATTTTGTAAATGATTGCTTTAAAGATGGATTAGACGACCGCGCAAAAGGTGTTAAGCCGATACTCTGCCTTCCAAGCTTTGCGCAATTGGTTGCATGGATAATTGTTTCTCACCACCGCTTGCCGCTGGTACCCAAGTGGCGTGATGACATTACTGGCAACCCAGCACCAATAGAAAAAGCTGATGCGTGGTTGGAGCATAGCTTTGAAGCAATGTGGAATTCATATCGATGTAATGATAAAGACCAGTTGCATCGATTGAATGATAACTGGTCTTTTAAAGAAGGCGCATTGCCTTACCACAGTTTTAAATGGGTTTCCCATGCTGGAATTTTGGCCTCAGAAGCAAAGAAAGAATTGATCAATTTATTTGCTGCCGACATTGATGCTTGGGACTTTATCAGCGACCAGCTTTTTACAAGCCATTTAGCACGGCTGTCCATGATGCTGGCAGATCATTATTGGTCTAATGATAAGCATGAAAATAAGGATGATTGGAGAAGTCAAAATTATCTGGTTTATGCAAATACGCATAAGAAAACACGGCACTTAAAGCAGCAATTGGATGAGCACCTCATCGGGGTGGCACACCATGCCAATAGAATTACTAAATCTTTGTCAAAGCTAAATAGTAGTCTCCCTTCACTAAACCCTAACGACTTCCTATCGGATCCAGTTGCAAAAAAGGATGAACAAAAATATGGCTGGCAGGATCAGGCTATAAAACTGGTCAGCAAGTTTGGTAAAGAACCACTGGCTCATGGGTTTTTTGGTATCAACATGGCTTCAACGGGTAAAGGTAAAACAATAGCAAATGCCAAAATAATGTATGCCTTAGGAGAGCAGCTTGGGCGTACCCGATTCAGTGTTGCGCTGGGGTTACGGTCGCTTACATTACAAACAGGCAGAGAGTTTCGAGGCAGTTTATCGTTGAGTAATGAAGATTTAGCAATCGCCGTTGGTGGCGTATCCGTTAAACAATTATTCGAAAATAGTTTTAATGTTAGTCAAGAAAACGTCGAAGTTGAGCAATCGGGTAGCGAGTCTTCTCAAGAGGTATTGGATGAAGATCTCTATATTGACTATAGAGGTGACTTAGAACACAGCCTAAGCGAATGGACAAAGTACGATAGAAATCAACGCATTGACAAACTGCTCTGCGCTCCGGTACTGGTTAGTACAATTGATCATTTGATTCCGGCTACAGAGGGTACAAGTGGAGGCAAACAAATTGCCCCAATGCTGCGTTTGCTTACTTCTGATTTGGTATTGGATGAGCCAGATGATTTTGGGCTTAGTGACTTGCCTGCTCTGTGCCGTTTAGTTCACTGGGCGGGAATGCTAGGCAGTAAAGTCTTGCTCTCGACCGCAACCATGCCGCCTGCATTAGCCTATGCATTGTACGAGTCTTACAGAGCGGGTTGGTCTCAATATGCAAAGGCAAACCTTGACAATTGGGACCAAAATATTTGCTGCGCTTGGTTCGATGAATTTACAACATCAGATTACCAAAACCGATTTGTAAATGATTTGGTGGCGTACAAGAAGCTACACCAGAAGTTTGTAAATAAAAGAATTAAAAATATAAAAAAAGAAGAAATAAAACATCCACCAAAGCGTATTGGCGACATCATTCCTGTTCGGAAATGCTCAGAGAAAAGCCATATCGAGAATTTGGCGGATACCGTTTTCCAATCGATCAGTGAACTTCATAATCATCATCATGCATATAAAGATGACAAAACAGTTTCTATCGGGTTAGTTCGTATGGCGAATATCAACCCGCTGGTGGCAGTTGCTCAATCGCTAATGAAAATAGATGCACCGGAAAATACACGCATTCATTACTGTGTTTATCATAGTCGCTATCCGCTCGCGATACGTTCTTATATGGAGAACAAGCTGGATACAATCCTCAACCGAAAGTATCAATCAGCCCTTTGGACTAGCGAAGCTGGAATTGGCGATATGCTTTCCAGATTTCCAGAACGAAACCATATTTTTGTTGTTCTAGCTTCGCCAGTTGCCGAAGTGGGTAGGGATCATGACTACGATTGGGCGGTTGTTGAGCCAAGCTCAATGCGTTCGATTATTCAATTGGCTGGCCGAGTGCTCCGCCATCGGGAGCTTGGTGAATCCATCGAAATCTCAAACATTCATTTGCTGAACGAAAACTTTAAGGCACTCAAAGGTAAAGATATTTGTTTTGATCGCCCAGGTTTTGAGTCAACAGAACTAAAGTTAGCTTCACATGATTTAAGATCAAGGCTTGAAGCAGAACAGTATAACCCAATCAATGCCATTCCAAGAATCCAGGAGTTGGAAATTGGCAGAAAAACTATTATTAGAGATTTAAAATTAATTGAACTGGAGTATGTGGCGCTGGCATTACAACTTTTTACCGGTAAAAATAAAGCAAAAGTATGGTGGGAAAATACGCCCTATTGGTGCGGGGAGGTTCAGCGGCAACAACGCTTTCGCGATTCAAAAAAGGACGATGCTTACTATCTGATTGTTGAAAACGAGTATCAACCCCCTCAGTGGCACTGGCTCAATGAAGCCGTTTATCCAGCAAAAATGACAACGGAGAAAAACATCAATATTGAGCCAATAGCAACCCTGGATACAGGTGAACGAATTGATTTTTGGTTTGATCTTGATGTTAGTGGTATTTATTCAAATCTAGCGAATGACTTCGCTATAGATCTTGATGAAGTCAGTCGTCGTTTCGGAGAGTTGCGTGTAACAGAATACGGTAATGGCGATTATCAGGAGTATCGCTATCACAATAATTTAGGATTATTTCAGGAGATAGATGAAGAATGAGCGAAGAAAATACAATGCATCAAGAAATCAGGTCTTTTATTTTGAATCGAAAGATAAAAAAGAAAGAAAACCTGCTAACAACTAAATTATTGAAGGAAAAAGACGGTGGCTTAAACAAAATTTTGATATCTATCATTGAAGGCACTAATAACTACCCAAAAGACAAGCTGAAAGAGATTGTTGATAGAAAAAGACCCAAGGATACAACGCCACATGACTTTCAGTTGCAAAAATATCAAGATTTATCTGGATTAGTCAAAAATAGCTCGATTAGTATTGATGAACAACTTGAAGTGTATGAAGAGCAAAGGCAAAAGGTAGAAGATGCCCATGTGTTTGCAACTTGGCTGGATGAGAACTGCCAATATGCAGAATTCGCGTCTGTTGCAACCCACGTTACAAAGCTGACTCACTCGTCAAATAAAGGAACTTCTTTTTATGACAATACGACGGAGAGTGATAACAAGTATTTAACCACCTCTATCCTTAAACAGCGTGTCGCAGATGGGACTTATGAGAATGCTCTGTACTCCCCAGTAGTTGCACTTTTATTGGTTGAAAGTAATGGGCGTTATTTTTATGAAGACGTTATTCAGTCCAATTATGAAGGTTTGGAAGGGTTTGAAAACAGCGCAGAGCAACTAAGTGCATGGAAGCAGCAGCTGAAGAAATCCATAGATAAGCCAAGCAAGAGTTCAGACTCACTGTCAAAACAAATTTATTTTCCAGTCGTAGATAATCCCCAAAAGACTGAAGACTGGCACCTAGTTTCGGTATTAGCTTCTTCATCGTTAGCTCAAGATGTTTTTAGTAGAACTGGATCAAAGGACTTTAACGATAAAAATCGTAGTTTAAAAACTAAATACCGAAACAAATCTTTGTTCAGTGAAGAAGAAATCGTGAATTTTCCTAAAAAAGCGACACTTATGGTGACGCAAAGCTCGCATCAAAATACGTCCATATTGAATGGCAAGCGCAGCGGGCGATTATTCCTGTTGCCTTCTACACCTCCTACATGGACAAGCCAAATAAAACCACCACTTCACCATAAATCGTGGTTTGACCGAGGAGTGCCATTCAACAGCATAAAGGAAGATATAGAGCATCTTAAAAACTTTATTTTGCGCTTTGACAAAACGGGGCAAAGCACCCGAGACCCCAAAAAACAACGCTGGTTAATAAAGTGGGGGCGTGGCGTGCTTTCAACAGCCATGCTCTACGCTGAAACCATTCAAAACTTGCCTGCTGGATGGTCAAGCGCCCCTGTCTCTGAAATAAAGCTCAAGTCTGAGCAGCAATACTTTCTTGACCCCTACAGAATGGATGGCGATTTTCAAACAACGAAAGACGCTGCTAATTGGCAAAGCGTCGTTGCCAGTGATTTTGCTCAATGGCTCAATAAAAAAATACAAGGCAAGGATAAGAAATTTACACCTCAAGCAGAACATACAAGGCTATGGCAAGCGTTGATGCTGGAGGAGCTAAGAGAGCACACTAAAATGGTTAAAGTCGTTATCGCTGCGAACAAGGAGGAACAGGCATGAGCCAATACATACTTATCAATCGAATTCATGTTCAAAACGCAAACGCAGTAGCAGGGTTTACATGGGGTTTTCCCGCAATTACACACTTTATGGGTTTTGCACATGCGCTTTCGCTCAAAATTCAAAAATCCGATTTTAACGAATACTCAATTTCAGGGTGTGGCGTAGTTTGCCACGAACATATCACGCATACCTACGGTGATTACGAGGCGTTATTTTCACAAACCAAAAACCCCGGTGCGATGCATTTTGAAAAAAATAAGGCAGGGAAGAATCCTTCGATAATAGAAGAGGGGAAAATGAAGATAACGGTGTCACTGCTTATTCATTTGGATGGATTCTTAGGGGGACAGGCTGACAACTTTACCGAATGGCTGAAAAAACAGTGCTTGTTACAGCGGTTAGCAGGTGGAACTATTTTGGATGTAGAGTCTATCCAGATTTTTGACCTTGAGGATAAATCTAAATTTTACTTGCTCAAACGCAAGTTATTACCTGGCTTTGCTTTAATGGATAGATCAAGTCTTTTGGGGGAACATTACGAAGGAGAGCTTTCAAAAAACTCAGAAACTGAGTTGTTGGATGCGTGGCTAGACTTTTCTGCTCTAAAACAAAGAGCGCGGCCTAAATCTAATCTCATTACTAAACACCTCAAAGCGCAAATTAAGCGCGGGGAACTTAATCCACAGGTATTACGGGCTTGGGAAGCCCATTTAGAAAGTATTCCCTATGAAGGAAATATTCCTCAGTCTGTAGTCGAGTATTTTCAAACCCTTGATCAAAGCGAAACAGGCAAAGACAAAGACGTACAGGGACAGTGGCAACATTATTGTCAGCCAACTGACAAAAGCCCTGCTGACTGGGAGTACCTTCCTAAAGCTAGTTCAGGGTATTTGGTTCCAATAATGACGGGCTATAAAGCCATATCTGAGGTGTATGAACAAAATTCTGAAAAGAGTTTGCAAATACTGGGCGCACGAGATAACGAAACCCCGGTTTGTTTTGTTGAAGCCGTGCATTCAATTGGTCAGTGGCTCGGCGTAAATCGATTCAAAAGCAAAGAAGATATTGCTAGCTGTCTTTGGCAATACGACTACAAAAAGAATTGGTATTTATGTCGCCAACCGGATGCAACAGAGCAAGGCGGTGACGACGAAGACACCATACTGACTGAAATTTTAGATTTGAGCTAACCTACCATTAACAAAGGAAATGATTATGACTATTAAATTACCCTCAATGCTCGCGTTTGAACGTAAACTTGAACCTTCGGATGCCTTGATGATGTCAGGCAGTTGGAATGATATAGCGTCGACAAATGACTCGGATTCATGGCAACCAATAACCCCAAAATCACGAACCCTCAGAGGTACCAAAAGCCAGTTTGCAAAAGACAAACGGGAAGAAGCTAACATTTCAGAAGGGGATGATGCGTATTTGCCGCTCGACAAAGACACACTTAAGGTTGGTTTCACATTACGTATTATTGGTAACGTAGGCGAACCTTTTGGCTGTAATGAGCCAGATTTTGAAAAGAAAATAAAAGCAAAAGTGGCTGAGCATAAAGCCGAAGGGTTAAAAGAGTTAGCCTATCGTTATGCTCATAATATAGCCAGCGGACGATTCTTGTGGAGAAACCGTGTATGCGCTGAAGATATTAGCATTCAAGTACAGATAAACGACAGCGATGCCTTACCTTTTAAGGCGGGTGAATTTGATTTGAATGATTTTGATGAGCAGCGCGATCACGATAACTTAAAACAATTGGCTGATGCCATATACACTGGTTTGAATGGCACAAATGATTTTGTGCTTCTCAGCGTAGAGGCTTATGTTTTATTGGGTAAAGGACAACATGTATTTCCTTCGCAAGAAATGAATATGAACGAAAAGAAAAAAGTACTATTTACACTTGATAGTTGTGCTGCGTTACACAGCGTAAAAGTGGGTAATGCTATACGTACTATTGACGACTGGTATGAGAATGCAGAGTTCCCCATTGCAATTGAGCCATTTGGCTCAGTTACCCAGAGAGGGCAGGCGTACAGGACAAAATCAAATACACACCTATACGACTTGATGCTTGCTTGGGTCAACGACAAAGACATATCAACAGAGCAAAAAAACTTTGTACTCGCCAACCTGATTCGAGGTGGTGTTTTTGGTGGTAAAGCAGAGGGCTGAAAATGAATCATTATGTGGATGTTAAGCTATTCCCAGATGCAGAAATTCCCTCATCGGTATTAATGAATGCTATCTATACTAAATTCCATAAAGCGCTCTGCGATCTTGGTGCCAGAGCAATCGGTGTAAGCTTCCCAAAGTTCAACGTTACGCTCTGTAATTTGTTGCGTTTACACGGTAGCGAGGCTGATCTTTCTGCCTTGTTACAACAAAACTGGCTAGGCGGGATGAGCAGCTATTGCACACTTTCTGAAATTCAGGAAGTGCCCGTAAACACCAAACACCGAGCCGTTTCTCGCAGGCAATCCAACATGAGCGAAGCCAAACTTAAACGTTTAATTAAGCGGGGCTCTATTACCGAGGTAGAAGCCAAAGCCTATCGTGCAAAAATGTTTAGTAACGGGTTAGATAACCCCTATATTGAATTGACGAGTGCATCCAATGGGCACAAACACCGTCGGTATATTGAATTTGGTGAGTTGTTGGATTCGCCAGTAGAGGGTGAGTTCGATCAGTTTGGCCTATCCAAAACCGCTACAGTCCCTTGGTTTTAAGCTGCCACTCAAACCCCGTCAATCTCGGTGGGGTTGGCCCTTTTAATAACATGCACGTTAACCGCTCTTATGCGCTTTGCTCATAGTGCATAAAAACGGTTATATAGGCTTTATTTTGTACATCATCAATGTTGAGTTGTTGCTAGAGAGTCGGTTAAACCAATTAAAATAGCCATTTAAAAAAACACTTAAAAATCATATAGTTACAGAAAGGCCAAAAAGCATAGGTAAAAACACCAAAATGCTCCTAAGTCTTTGTTGTAGCTATTTTTTTATGTCGTATACTCTAGTTCACTGCCGAACAGGCAGCTTAGAAATACAACTTCGCCCGCTCCTGCACCTTCGCCTTGTTCACTGCCGAACAGGCAGCTTAGAAATATAGTTTTTGGTGATTATCAGTTTTTAGTGTGTTCACTGCCGAACAGGCAGCTTAGAAAAGTGAAACCAGCGAGCCATTCGCTCAAAACCAGTTCACTGCCGAACAGGCAGCTTAGAAAACTGGGGCAACCTAACAGGCATCGTGTTTCGCGTTCACTGCCGAACAGGCAGCTTAGAAATCAAGTGGACTGCTTATCTTTGGTTGGTCACAGTTCACTGCCGAACAGGCAGCTTAGAAACTGTTATTAGATTACCTGTGCTATCCCAAAACGTTCACTGCCGAACAGGCAGCTTAGAAATGTAGAGAAATCCCTTCTCAAACGATGGGATAGTTCACTGCCGAACAGGCAGCTTAGAAAGAGGTGTAAAAGTACAGCGTAGTGATGTAACTGTTCACTGCCGAACAGGCAGCTTAGAAAATCTGAATAGTTCATTGTACGCAATAACGACCGTTCACTGCCGAACAGGCAGCTTAGAAATCCTGATACTCTGCCAACGCTCTTCTATCGCCGTTCACTGCCGAACAGGCAGCTTAGAAATACGCTATGGGGCGAGGTTCGCGCCGTTGATGGTTCACTGCCGAACAGGCAGCTTAGAAAGCTATGATGCGGTTACCGTCTGACATCGCCCAGTTCACTGCCGAACAGGCAGCTTAGAAAAGCCAACGTCCCTGTAACACGTTAAAAATAAATGTTCACTGCCGAACAGGCAGCTTAGAAATGCGTGCGAATTTGCCCATTAAACGTGTAACGGTTCACTGCCGAACAGGCAGCTTAGAAAAATTAATACATTCATATCTACTCACCTTTAGTGTTCACTGCCGAACAGGCAGCTTAGAAAACCCCGCCCCCTGCATCACTGCGCAATTTCCTGTTCACTGCCGAACAGGCAGCTTAGAAATAGCCCAGTTGCTTGGCGGTGCTGGGTTTTACGTTCACTGCCGAACAGGCAGCTTAGAAAGGTGGGGCGACAACTGGGGCGACAAAGTTGAAGTTCACTGCCGAACAGGCAGCTTAGAAACATAAACTAGCGTTTGATCGTTACGAGTAATCGTTCACTGCCGAACAGGCAGCTTAGAAACCTACGCTTACGATCACGTCCGCACCGAAGCTGTTCACTGCCGAACAGGCAGCTTAGAAATAGTCATAACGGCATCAGAAGCGGCTGCGTTAGTTCACTGCCGAACAGGCAGCTTAGAAAAATTCGATGCGATGCAGCTGAAGCGCAGGAAGGTTCACTGCCGAACAGGCAGCTTAGAAAAGCAGGATTTGTGATCGCTGCATTGCGAATAAGTTCACTGCCGAACAGGCAGCTTAGAAAGATATCGACACTGTATCCATAGGCGCTCATAAGTTCACTGCCGAACAGGCAGCTTAGAAACACCGTCTGCTCCTATCATTTTCCCAGCCTCCGTTCACTGCCGAACAGGCAGCTTAGAAAGAGAAGTGTTTAGCCGTGATTAGAATCATATCGTTCACTGCCGAACAGGCAGCTTAGAAATACACAGATCAATAGTCGATTGGGAGTGGTACGTTCACTGCCGAACAGGCAGCTTAGAAAATATGCAGCCGTAACAGCAGCATCATCTACAGGTTCACTGCCGAACAGGCAGCTTAGAAAGTCTGGCTGAAAACCGACAATCTCGTAACTTGGTTCACTGCCGAACAGGCAGCTTAGAAACTCCTGCCCGACAAATTCTTGATTGAGGATTCGTTCACTGCCGAACAGGCAGCTTAGAAAAGACAGAGATAAAACCGCAGATAAATGCGATAGTTCACTGCCGAACAGGCAGCTTAGAAAAAACCCAATCATTGGGGTCGGTTCGCCTAGGGGTTCACTGCCGAACAGGCAGCTTAGAAAAGATGGGAACATATCACCTATTACTGATGACCGTTCACTGCCGAACAGGCAGCTTAGAAATGACAAGATCTGGGAAGTTGCTGAAGGTGGGTGTTCACTGCCGAACAGGCAGCTTAGAAAACCCCCATCCATCATAAAAGCATGGTTTTTAGGTTCACTGCCGAACAGGCAGCTTAGAAACAAGGGTTATATTTCTTTCGCTGCCGCTAATTGTTCACTGCCGAACAGGCAGCTTAGAAAACGTCGACCAGTTACCTGGCCATTGATTGAAGGTTCACTGCCGAACAGGCAGCTTAGAAAGGACGGAGCCTCGCATTCAGTCACGCGTGTTGGTTCACTGCCGAACAGGCAGCTTAGAAATCGGATATATGTACATCTCTGTGCTACATTTCGTTCACTGCCGAACAGGCAGCTTAGAAATGTCAATGCGGGATGGCTTATGTCGGTAAGGAGTTCACTGCCGAACAGGCAGCTTAGAAACGATCAAACGCATGCATTACGCTACTCATATCGTTCACTGCCGAACAGGCAGCTTAGAAAAATTTAGATCTATGACCACCCCAGTCTTGAGTGTTCACTGCCGAACAGGCAGCTTAGAAATCATTGAAGAGTACGCCATGGGACGAGATCTCGTTCACTGCCGAACAGGCAGCTTAGAAAGTTGAGCTTGGTGCTGTAGGCGGGTCTGGCAGGTTCACTGCCGAACAGGCAGCTTAGAAAGCTTTAAACTCTCCCAGCGTTACAGACGGATTGTTCACTGCCGAACAGGCAGCTTAGAAAGAAGTGTCTGCGTCAATAGTAGTTCAGGAAGAGTTCACTGCCGAACAGGCAGCTTAGAAAGGAAAGATAAAAACCGTTTGTGAAGGGAATTTGTTCACTGCCGAACAGGCAGCTTAGAAAGCATCGAGTACGCGGAGCGTGGAGACAATGAAGTTCACTGCCGAACAGGCAGCTTAGAAATTCAGTGCAACGTTACAGTTAAGCGGCCACCAGTTCACTGCCGAACAGGCAGCTTAGAAAGGAGAAATCCGGCAATTTTTTATCAGTTCGGAGTTCACTGCCGAACAGGCAGCTTAGAAATGTGACTGTGCAACTTACTTGTCGCCCCTGTCGTTCACTGCCGAACAGGCAGCTTAGAAAACGATACACCGTGAACGCCACTTACCCAGCTCGTTCACTGCCGAACAGGCAGCTTAGAAATGAGTACGGCATTCGAGCTGGCGCACGAATACGTTCACTGCCGAACAGGCAGCTTAGAAAAACAACACCAACAACACCGGTTACGGCTCCGAGTTCACTGCCGAACAGGCAGCTTAGAAAGCAAAGATGACGAACAAACGACTCATTGATCAGTTCACTGCCGAACAGGCAGCTTAGAAAGACAAAAAACAACAATGTCAACTATTGTACGAGTTCACTGCCGAACAGGCAGCTTAGAAATGAGATTGAAGGGATGCAGTATTGACACATAAGTTCACTGCCGAACAGGCAGCTTAGAAATACAAAATTAAACTACGTTCACGTTGATAGTCGTTCACTGCCGAACAGGCAGCTTAGAAATTCAGGATATCAGAGCTTACATCTCATCTCTTGTTCACTGCCGAACAGGCAGCTTAGAAAATTCGAGGTTGCAACGGACGCTGATGGTGTCGGTTCACTGCCGAACAGGCAGCTTAGAAAATTCGAGGTTGCAACGGACGCTGATGGTGTCGGTTCACTGCCGAACAGGCAGCTTAGAAAGACTTAGATGCTGACGACAACGTACGGGAATAGTTCACTGCCGAACAGGCAGCTTAGAAAGCTCGCAGTAGTCGTTGAATATGTTCCGGATGGTTCACTGCCGAACAGGCAGCTTAGAAAGACACGATCCTCATCAATTCTCGCACTCTCAAGTTCACTGCCGAACAGGCAGCTTAGAAATTTCTACGCTTGCTTTGGGTTCATCCCTTAGCGTTCACTGCCGAACAGGCAGCTTAGAAAGCGGAATACATTCGAGACTACTGTGAAGATTCGTTCACTGCCGAACAGGCAGCTTAGAAATCGACAAGGGGCTTTCAGCAGTCTTTATACGTGTTCACTGCCGAACAGGCAGCTTAGAAAATAACAACTGTGTTGTAGCTATAAACTCGCCCGTTCACTGCCGAACAGGCAGCTTAGAAATGAATTGATTCCTCGAAAAACTGTTTGATTTTGTTCACTGCCGAACAGGCAGCTTAGAAAGCTTAGAATCGTAGGCGTCTGCCCGTTGCGGGGTTCACTGCCGAACAGGCAGCTTAGAAAGTACCTAAAGGGGAGCCGTGGCAGTTGTCTGCGTTCACTGCCGAACAGGCAGCTTAGAAAGTCAATCGACAAAGGCACGCGGGTCTTAATTAGTTCACTGCCGAACAGGCAGCTTAGGAATTTTGAATACAAAAACCAAACACTTCCTTCCGTTCACTAGGAGAATTTATAGTTTCTTTTTAAATCTATTTCTGTGTTAAAGGTATGCAGGTGTAGTTTGTGTTGAGTTATAAACGCTGCATTGCCGTTGTTTGCCGTAGCATGTGTGCTCGTGTAGAGCTGGATGCGGGTAAAATGAACGGTAGGGGGTTAATTATATGCGGCGATTATTAAAGGTGGGTTTGGGCGCGGTAACGGTTTTATTAGGGGCTTTTTTTGCGGGCGTTTTTTGGCCCTTGGCTATGCCTGTGGCGGAAAAAACTGACAGGCCTATTGCAATAACCTCTGTTGGGGTAATCGATTTAGTGAACGGCCGCGTAGTGGCGGACCAAACGGTACTTATTGTGGATAAGAGAATTCGAGCGATAGGGCCGGCGGCGGATGTTGTTCTTCCTCCGAATACGATAATGCTGGCCGGTGAAGGGCGCTTTGTAATGCCGTCGTTATGGGATATGCATACCCATATTTTTGCCGTAACCCCTATGCTCGATTTGCCGCTTTATATCGCGTATGGCGTGACGAATGTTAGAGATATGGCCAGTTGCGCTAAAGCGGGCGACCCTTTTGTTGCTTGCCCTGCGGATTTTAACGCGTGGACAGCGGCGGCAGAAAATGATGAGTGGGTAGGGCCGCGCATTCAGGGTACGGCAAGTTGGCAGGTGAATGGCCCCAGTGTGCATAAGTCTATTAAAGGTCTCCCTGATTTTTTTGGTACCGAGAACGCAGCTCAGGCGCGCGCGTATGCGCGTTATTACGCGGGTAAAGTGGATGCGCTTAAAGTGTACAATTTTGTGTCGCCGGAGGCGTATTTTGCGCTGGTAGACGAAGCGCAAAAGGTGGGGCTAGAAGTTGTTGGCCATCGCCCTCGTGCGGTGAGTGCTATAGCGGCTGCTCAGCATCAAAAAAGTATTGAGCACGCTCGGTTTATGTTGCATGAGTCGTTTGCGGGTAGTGAGGCTTTGCGTGATTCAGTTGCCAAAGGAGAGTGGTTTGAAGACCGTCGTCGTATGTTGGATGAGCACGACCCGCTTATGGCAAAGGCTATTTTTAGTGCGATGAAGGCCGCGAATACGTGGTATGTACCAACCCATTTAACGCGTAGGGTAGATGCGTATGCCGACCACGCGCTTATTGTAAATGACCCAATCTTGCGTTATTTACACCCTTTACTGAAGTGGCAATGGATGGAAGATGTTAACAAGGTTATTAACGAAGACTCTAGCCCGGAGGCCCGCCAAACGTACCGTGATTTTTATGCGAAAGGCCTCGAGTTAACGGGTGATGCACATAGAGCAGGGGTAAAGGTTTTAGTGGGTACGGATTATATTGTTGCCGGTGTGACGGTACATGATGAGTTAGCGCAATTGGTTAAAGCCGGTATGAGCCCGTTGGATGCACTGCGTTCTGCAACGGTTTTACCTACAGAGTATTTTGACCTGCAAGCGCACTATGGTGCTGTTGAGGTAGGGAAAATGGCCGATTTAGTGGTGTTAAATAATAACCCGCTGGAGAATATTCGCCATACGTTAAGCATTGAAACGGTTGTGTTTAATGGCAATATTTATGACCGAAAGGCGCTTGATAAGCTTTCGGCGCTGGTGGAGCGCAGGGCCAATAGTTGGAGTATTGGGTGCAAAATAGTGTGGGAGTTTATTCAGCAGCCTGCGGCGTATTAGCGGGGTAGCTGCAGGGTTTTTATACGTGGGGCTGTAAATAGTTGGCTATTACTATAGCGTTATAAACAAGGGTGCCCCATTACGCCTTCGCGTTCGAAGGTGTCTTTAGAAAATTCAAAGTAGCGGCCGTCGGCACGGCCAAACCAGCATAGGTCTTCCGTAAGCCGTAGGTTCCATAATTGTTCTGTGTCTGGGTGTGTATTGGCGAATGCGTTGGGGTTGAGTACCGCAAGGTTGGTGCCGGTTGCAGACCGCGCCGACGGAAACCAAAAGCATTCGGCGCCCGCTTCGCGAAGGTTGCTGCCTAGTTGTTGGCTGAAGCTCCAATCTTGGGTGGCGGTAAGTGTTGGCCGGAGGTTTGCGAACAGTTCTGAGCCAAGATCACAGCCTTTTTGGCTGCAAAGCCTAACGGAGAACAGCGTTCGGCAATCGGTAATGTCGGCGAGTGGGCCAGTAATTTTGGGGCCTTTTTGGAATAGCCAAAGGTATACGGCGGTTTCGGCCAGGGCGGTTTCTTGTTCTTTAGCGGCGTAAAATATACCGCGTTCCCATTGTGACCCGTACCGAGAGCCGTATTGCAACGGGGGATACCGGAAGGGTGTCATGAGCAGGTAGGATAATGGCGAACATTCTGCGGGTACTGGCGGTTTGGTGGCGTCTAGCAGCTGTTCTAAGCGGTTCTGCTCTTCGGCGTTGCGGCTTATCATGCGGGTGGCCGCGGTTTCTTGGGTTTCGACCACGCGCCACGCAAGGCCCACCAGTGGTGATAAATAGGATGCAAGGGTGTTAGCGGTTGGTATTGCCGGCACTTAAATTTTGCCTCGCATGGCGTCGAGGTAGCCAATAACACGGCCTATGCCAAGCGTCGATTGTATAAGGTCTACGGGCCTTTCGTTTGCGAGGTGTTGGTTATCGGTATTCATCCAGTGCTTCATGGCGGCTTGGTTGCCACCGAGTATGGCGTAAAGTGACCGATAGACGCGAATAACGAGTAAGGCGAGTTCGAAAGGTTTCCCGTTGCTGGCAAACGCGGCGTCGTCTAGGTTGTCGTGCGCGCGTTTTTTTATGCGTGTGATGGTGGTGCGAGAAACACCAATGGCGGTGGCGATTTGATCTTGCGTAATGCCAAGGTGCTTGCAAGCCTCAGTTAGCCCATTTGCAACAATGGCGCTGTCATTAAGAAGGCGTGAAGGTTCCATATCGATAACGGCTCATTTGGTTGAAATCTGTCGAAATTGTTGCATATGACCACCGCTTGCGCAATAGCCTATTCGTTATGAGGGGGATTTTGTCTATATGAGGGGTGTTGGAATGCTGCGCCTCGTAAAAATGCTAAAGGCGCAGTAGTGCTCGGTAGGGTGGGAACTATTGCTCGCGCGCTATCGCGCGATAGGCAATATCGGTACGCAGGTATACGTCTTTCCAATCAATATGTTTGGCTAATGCGTAGGCATTTTGCTGTGCTTCGGTTACGGTGTTGCCCATGGCGGTTGCACATAAAACACGGCCGCCATGGGTGACAACATGGCCGTCCTTTAGCGCGGTGCCGGCGTGAAATACTTTCGCATCGGCTGATTCTCCTTCTCCTAAGCCACTAATCACATCGCCTTTGTTGTAACTACCGGGGTAGCCGCCTGCGGCGAGTACAACGCCCACGGAAGGGCGTGAATCCCATTCGGTGGTTTTGGTGCTAAGGGTTTTGTCGAGTGCTGCTTGGCACAGTTCAACAAGGTCGGATTGCAGGCGCAGCATAATAGGCTGTGTTTCGGGGTCGCCAAAACGGCAGTTATATTCAATGACTTTCGGCGTGCCGCTGGCGTCGATCATTAAGCCTGCGTAGAGAAAGCCGGTATAGGTATTGCCCTCGGCTGCCATGCCGCGAATGGTGGGCATAATCACTTCATTCATAATGCGGGCGTATACTTCGTCGGTAACCACTGGCGCAGGTGAGTAGGCTCCCATGCCGCCTGTATTGAGGCCGGTATCGCCGTTGCCTGCGCGTTTGTGGTCTTGGCTGGTGGCCATGGGTAATACGTGTTCACCGTCGGCAATTACAATAAAGCTGGCTTCTTCGCCCGTTAAAAATTCTTCGATTACTACACGACAACCGGCGTCACCAAAGGCATTGCCCGAGAGCATATCGGTTACGGCGTCTTCGGCGGTTTTTAAATCTTCAGCAACAATTACGCCTTTACCGGCGGCTAAGCCATCGGCTTTAACTACAATAGGCGCGCCTTTTTCGCGTAAGTAGGCCAAGGCGGGCTCTACTTCGGTAAAGGTTTGGTAGTCTGCAGAGGGTATGTTGTGGCGGGCGAGAAAATCTTTGGTGAAAGATTTAGAACCTTCCAGCTGTGCGGCGCCTTTACTGGGGCCGAAGCAGGCTAGGCCTTCGGCTTGAAAGGCATCCACTATGCCTTCAACTAACGGGACTTCGGGGCCAACAATAGTGAGCCCTACGTTATTGTTTTTGGCGAAAGCAATTTGCTGGGTAAAGTCGAGTACGTCGATATTTACGTTTTCCATTTTACTTTCGGTGGCGCTGCCCGCATTGCCGGGCGCGACAAATACTTTTTCTGCTTGGCTGCTTTGTGCGGCTTTCCAAGCGAGTGCGTGTTCGCGGCCACCGGAGCCAATAACCAGTATGTTCATAAACTTAACCTGTTATATTTTTAAATGCTTTAAGATTTTTTAATCTCGCAGTGACTACGACGTTAGCCGAGTGCTCGGGTAGTGCGTGCTGAAAGACCATATTTTATGGGTTTATGTGTTTTCAGCCTGCACTACCAGATGCTCGGCGAATGAAATACACCGAGCGGCTCGTTAAAACTAGTGGCGGAAATGACGCATACGAGTAAACACCACGGCCATGCCGTGTTCGTCGGCGGCGGCAATAACTTCATCATCACGCATAGAACCACCGGGTTCGATTACAGCGGTAATGCCCACGCTGGCGGCGTTGTCTATACCGTCGCGAAAGGGGAAGAAGGCGTCGGAAGCCATGACAGAACCTTTTACCTCAAAACCGGCCATTTCGGCTTTTATGCCGGCGATACGGGCTGAGTTTACGCGGCTCATTTGGCCTGCACCTACGCCAATAGTTTGGCTGTTTTTAGCGTAAATAATGGCGTTGGATTTCACCATTTTGCCTACTTTCCACGCGAATAATAGATCACGAATTTCGTCTTCGGTGGGCGCGCGCTTGGTCACAATTTCTAGGTCGGCTTCGGTAATAATACCGTCGTCGCGGTCTTGAACTAATAGGCCGCCGGTTATGCGTTTAAAGTCGAAAACATGGTTGCCGTTGGTTTGCCATTCGCCGCATTCAAGTAAACGAACATTTTTCTTGGCGCTAACAATGTCGCTCGCTTCTGGGGTAACGTGTGGAGCAATAATAACTTCGACAAATTGTTTGTCGACAATGGCTTTGGCCGTTGCGCCATCTAGCGGTTGGTTGAACGCGATAATGCCGCCGAATGCCGATTCCGGATCGGTGGCAAAGGCTTTTTCGTAGGCGTGTAAAATGTTGTCGCCTAGCGCAACGCCACAAGGGTTGGCGTGTTTAACAATAACGCAGGCCGGTGCGGTAAATTGTTTTACGGTTTCTAGTGCGGCGTCTGTATCGGCCACATTATTGTATGACAGTTCTTTGCCCTGCAATTGCTTTGCCGATGTAACGCTGGCTTGCGTGTAATTTTTTTCTTTGTAGAAAGCGGCTTTTTGATGAGGGTTTTCACCGTAGCGCATGCTTTGTACTTTGTCGTATTGAAGGTTGAAGGTGCGCGGAAAGTTTTCTTCGCCTGCGCCAACCTTTTGGCCAAGGTAGTTGGCAATTGCGCCGTCATAAGCGGATGTGTGCTCGTAAGCTTGTACACATAAATCGAAACGCGTGTCGCGCGATAACGCGGCATTGTTGGCTTGCATTTCGGCGAGTACAGTGGCGTAGCTATTGGCGTTCACCACAATAGCGACATCTTTGAAGTTTTTGGCCGCTGCGCGAACCATTGTTGGCCCGCCAATATCGATATTTTCAATAGCGGTGGGTAGGTCGCAATCGGGGTTGGCTACCGTTTGTTCAAAGGGGTATAGGTTAACGACAACCATATCAATTGGGTTGATGCCGTGTTTGGCCATTACGCTATCGTCTATGCCGCGACGGGCGAGAATTCCACCGTGAACTTTGGGGTGTAGAGTTTTCACTCTGCCGCTCATCATTTCGGGGAAACCGGTGTAGTCGGAAATTTCGATAGCCGGAATTTTATTCTCGCAGAGCAGTTTGTAGGTGCCGCCAGTAGACAGTATTTCTACACCTTGTGCGTTAAGCGATTGGGCAAATTCTACAATGCCTGTTTTATCCGACACGCTGATAAGGGCGCGTTTTATGGTTACAAGTTCAGACGGGTTGGTCATGAGTGAGTGCGATCCTGTGATGGGGATTTAACGTTTTACACAACGCGATTGATTAGCCACAAGTGTGGTAGGCCATAGGGTGTTATACCGGTTTACTTGAGCCGCTAATTAAAAAGCGTTGGAATTGAGTTATGTCTTACAACAGCATAGACATTAAAACGGTACGGGTTCGCGAGGTGCGAAATAGGTCGTTACGTTGTGAATGTCGTACGGTATACAAGGCCAGTAGAAACTGGCCTTTTTGGTCGAGCATAATGGTTGTGCTAGTGGTGTTGGTTCGTCAAAATTAAAGCAGGCCGTATTGCTTTAATTTTTTACGCAATGTGCCACGGTTAAGGCCAAGCACGTGCGCTGCACGCGTTTGGTTGTGGCGGGTGTATTTCATTACAACTTCTAACATTGGCGCTTCAACTTCTGCCAATACCATGTCGTAAACATCGCTCACATCTTGACCGTCAAGATGCTGGAAGTAGTTAGATACGGCTTTCTCTACACTATCCCTTAATGAAGGCTCTTGTATGCTGTTGTACTGCTCGCCATTCGCTGGTTGAGTAGTAAATTCTCGCGCGCCTTCTCTTAGAAGCGTATCCGCTGTGTTCATGCTGCATTTTCCTCGTAAGTTGCAGGCCTGTGGTGAAAAAATTCGGCCACGGCCTCAAGTTGTGATGGTAACGTGTCTAGTTGGTTAAATTTCTGAAGGAACGGTTGCGCGCCGGTTAGGCTTTCGAGATACCAACGGGTATGTTTTCGCGCAATGCGTGCCCCTTTGATATCACCATAGAACGCAGTGAGTTCTTTCAGGTGCCACTCCAGTGTTTGTTGTATTTGTTGTTCACGAGGCTTGGCGCAGAGTGTCCCCTGTTGCAGGTAGTGCTCTGTTTGCTCAAAAATCCAGGGATTGCCCAGTGCACGACGGCCGATCATTACCGCTGCAGCGCCGGTGTGCTCGAGCACACGTTTTGCTTTTTGCGGGCTGTCGATGTCGCCGTTGGCAATTACCGGTAGAGCAACGCTGGTTACAATAGCGGCAATGGTGTCGTATTCAGCATTACCGTTAAAGCGACAAGCGCGGGTGCGGCCATGAATGGCCAGCGCCTGTATTCCGCTATCTTCCGCGATACGGGCAATTTTGATTCCGTTACGGTTGGAGGGTTCCCAGCCGGTCCGGGTTTTTAGCGTTACAGGGACGCTCACACTGTTAACGACGGTTGTCAGAATCTCGGCAACTAAAGCTTCATTTTGCAATAGCGCTGAGCCTGCCAGTTTTTTACAAACCTTTTTCGCGGGACACCCCATATTAATATCAATAATGTGGGCGCCATGCGCGACGGCTTGTTGCGCAGCATCGGCCATCATATGAGGGTCGCTACCGGCAATTTGAATACTGATTGGAGACTGTTCTTGTTGTTGTCCGGCAAGACGTGAGCGGGTTTTGTTGCTCTGCCAGAGCCGGGTATCACTTGTGATCATTTCGGACGTGGTTAAACCCGCACCGTGTGTACGGCACAGACGGCGAAAGGGAGCATCGGTGACGCCAGCCATAGGGGCTAGCAGGATGCGGCTTTCAATTGTATGTGGTCCAATTTGAAACAAACGATTCTTCCCCAAGAATTGCTTGCAGTTACATCTAAGTACTGGATGAAGTACTTTGGCTGCGCGCTGCGATAGGTATCCAACAGAATTTCTCAGCGACATAACTCGTTGTGGGTCGAGAGGAAAGAGTACAACGAGTGGCGCACAAATCACTTTATTTGGCGGCAATGGCGCCGCCGAAAAAGGGTGGCTATCATACCCGTTGTTGAGAGTATTGGGAATGCACAATTTGACCGTTTTGATCAAAAAACTAGCAGTTTTTGAAGGTTTATAGCCTTAATTTGCGATGGCTATACGGTAGCCGACGGCGGAGGGCCCTGGGTCGACGATTTCAAGTGCAATATGAATGGGTTGGCGGCTGGGCATACTGTTCTTACCGGCCATTTCACCACCGAGGTATTCGGCGGGTTCGAAGCGGCGAGCCGCTATGGCATTGTCTTGCATGTCGGTAAACACTAAGTCGAGCGCAGGGAAGCTTTGAGGATAAGGCGCTGCGTTTTGCAAAACGGCGTCTACGACGAGGGCGCCACTTTGGCTGGGGTGGCTACGCACTACCAAATTTACGGCATGAATGGCGGTGCGATCATGGAGCGGCGCAAGTGTGCAGTTGAGATACTCACAGGCGTGGGCGTAGTAACTACGGTACGGTTCGATGCGGTTCAGGGTGTCAAATTGCAGCCATGCGACTTGTGCAAATAACGCGGTGGCCATTAGGGCAATAAGGGGGAACCACAGTATTTTCGATTCCAGGAATGAGCGGCTTTTCTTGTAGGAGAGTTCTACAGGCTCGGGTTCTATCGCGTGAAGAAATTGTTTCTGAGAGGTTTGCCGTGTTTCGTAGTCGGGTTCGGCAAAGGCTTCGAGCTCGGCTAAAGAGGGTTCTGGGGCCGAGAATATGGAGTCGTGCGACTCCGTTGGGGCTGGGTTTTCGTTTTCGTTGGTTGTTGGTTCATTGTAGTGGTGGATGTCTTCTACAAAATCTGATGATGGGTGTTCGGAGTATTGGGTTTGGTCGTGCTCGGGAGCGACAGGGGCTTGTTCTGGCGTAAGGTGTTTGTTGTTGTCGGTTTCGAGCAGGTCTAAGGCCCAGGATTCGTCTGATGTTGGCGCGTCATCGTCTTCGTCGTTGACGGGATCTCGCTCGAATAAGTTGGATTCCCGCGAGCCAACGGTTTTGCTGTAGAGAATATTGTCATTGAAGTCGGCATCGTAAGCACCTTGGTCGGTGTCACCTTCGCCCAGGGGCATGTCATCACTAATGAGGAGGTTATCGTCTTCGTCAGGAGTCGTGATAGCCGGAGGGGGCGTTTTAGTGTTTGCGGTTGCTGTGTGACGCATGCGAGGCGGCGGCGATGCTTTTTTCGGTTGTGCTTTTGCGGCGCTTTTAGCGGGGGCAGTAGCTTGTTTTACGAGAAATTGTCGAGCATTGAATATATTCAGGCACGAGCCACATCGCACAGCACCTTTTGCGGACTTTAAGTGCGCTTCGGTAATGCGAAAGGATGTGTGGCATTTGGGACAGCGGGTTATCGTGTCTGTCATTCTTGGTGTGGCTCTTCTCTAGCAGTGTGTTTCTGCGCGGTCGCGCGGCTAACGTTCTAGAATCTTCATTAAGTTTAGCCGCTAATGCGTTATCAATTCTCACTTTATGTGCAGTTTATACGCAAGTTGCTCAAGCGTAAATTGGGATAGCAAGCATTTGTGAGTCAAATGGCGTATAAATCACTTTATTTTGTTCGCGCAAGCTTACTTTGAGGAGCGGGCAGTGCCTGTTATGCAAATCCACTCGTCTTTTACTCGAATCTCGTCGATCTCTATAGCGGTTTCGTAAGCTTGAACGATAGCGTCACGCTGAGTGTTAAGTACGCCGGATAAGCATAGTTTGCCTCCAGGTTTTAGAAGTGCGCACAATGTGGGCGCTAATTCTACTAGCGGGCCAGCGAGTATATTGGCTAGAACAACATCGACAGTGTCTGTTGGGCAGTTAGCCGGGAAAAACACAGGAAAGCGTTCGGGTTCCAGTGCATTGCGTGCGGCATTGTCGCGTGTTGCGAGTAAAGCTTGCGGGTCGATATCGGTTCCGGTTACGTGGGAGGCGCCCAAGAGTAATGCGGCAATGCCAAGTATGCCGGAGCCGCAGCCGTAATCGATGGCGGTTTTACACTCAATATTTTGTTCGGCGAGCCATTGCAGGCACAAAAAAGTTGTAGGGTGCGTGCCCGTACCAAAGGCTAGGCCGGGGTCGAGCATGAGGTTGACGGCATTTTGGTCGGGCGGGGGCGTCCAGCTCGGGCAAATCCAAAGGTTGTCGGCACACTGTATCGGGTGATAGTGGCTCATCCATTCCCGTTCCCAGTCTTTGTCTTCTAAAAGGTGCCAGTTGATGGTCGTTAATGTTTCGCCCGTTTCCTGAAAAAAGTAAGCGCTCACCTTTTCGCCGATATCAGCTGTATCAATGTCGGCCTCAAATAACCCTGTAATTCGAGTTTCGTGCCAGAGTGGTGTTTCGCCCAATGCGGGTTCAAATATTGGCTGGTCGGCATTGTCTTCGAATGTCACGGCGAGAGAGCCGTTTTCGAGTAGGGTGGTTTCTAACAGGGGTGCGCGCTCGCGAGCGCTTTGGATACGCAATTGCAACCAAGGCATTTTGGTTTTCCTCAATTAAAAACACCGCAGCATAGAGGGCTGCGGTGTTTAAAGGACGGTAAAAAACGCAGGTTATAGACCCAGCTTTTTCTCGAGGTAGTGAATGTTTACACCGCCTTCAATAAAGGCTTCGTCACGGACAAGGTCTTTATGTAGGTCGGTGTTGGTGCGAATGCCACTAATAACCAGTTCGTCCAGCGCGCCTTCCATGCGTCGTAATGCGCTGCGACGATCTTCGGCGTGCGTAATTATTTTGGCAATCATGGAGTCGTAATACGGTGGAACGGTGTAGCCACTGTATAGGTGGGAATCTACGCGAACGCCTAGCCCGCCGGGCGGATGGAAGTTATCAACCAGCCCTGGCGATGGCATAAATGTTTTTGCGTCTTCGGCATTAATGCGACATTCAATGGCGTGGCCTGTTGCTTTGATGTCTTCTTGACGAAGGCTGAGTTTCTCGCCAGCACACACACGAATTTGTTCTTTAATAAGGTCTACGCCGGTGATCATTTCTGATACGGGGTGTTCGACCTGAATGCGCGTATTCATTTCAATGAAATAGAACCCGCCGTCTTCGTATAAGAACTCAAATGTGCCTGCGCCTTTGTAGCCAATATCGTTACAGGCTTTTACGCATGAATCGAATACCGCTTGTCGTGCCTCTTCGTTGATACCCGGTGCCGGTGCTTCTTCAATAACTTTCTGGTGACGTCGCTGCATTGAGCAGTCGCGGTCATACAGGTGCACGGTATTGCCTTGACCATCGGAGATAATTTGTACTTCGACGTGACGAGGGTTTTGCAGAAACTTTTCCATGTAGACGGTATCGTCGCCAAATGATGATTTGGCTTCGGTTTTCGTCACCTGAATAGAATTCCACAAGCTGGCTTCTGTGTGAACAACACGCATGCCGCGACCACCACCACCTGCAGCGGCTTTAATAATGACCGGGAAGCCAATTTTGCGTCCCATCATAATGCAAGCTTCGGCATCGTCTGGCAGCGGGCCATCTGAGCCGGGTACGGTGGGAACGCCGGCTTCTTTCATCGCTCGAATAGCCGCCACCTTGTCGCCCATTATGCGAATGGTTTCGGGGTCTGGGCCGATAAAGACAAAACCACTTTTTTGGACTTGTTCGGCAAAATCGGCATTTTCGGCCAGAAATCCATAGCCGGGGTGAACCGCTATAGCGTCTGTCACTTCCATCGCCGAGATAATGGCGGGAATATTAAGGTAGCTTTCCGTTGACGAGTTTGGGCCAATACAAACGGATTCGTCTGCTAGGCGTACGTGTTTAAGGTCGCGGTCGGCTTTTGAGTAAACCGCGACGGTGGTGATATCCAATTCGCGACATGCACGTAAAATACGCAGCGCAATTTCGCCTCTGTTGGCAATGAGGACCTTGTTAAACATAGTGTTTACCCTCTAATTGCGTATTAAGCGATAACCAATAAAGGCTGGTCGAACTCTACCGGTTCTCCATCTTCAACTAAAATGGCTTCGATTACGCCAGACTTGTCTGCTTCGATCTGGTTCATCATTTTCATCGCTTCTACGATACAAATAACATCACCCGTTTTAACCGATTGGCCTATCTCCATAAACGAAGGGGAACCGGGGCTTGGTGAACGGTAGAAGGTGCCAACCATGGGGGAGAGCACTTGGTGGCCGGTGGCTTCTGGAACGGCTACGGGGGCAGGCGCTGGAGCTGGCGCAGCAGCGGGTGGAGCAGCTGCCATTGGCGCTTGTTGGTACATCGGTTGCATTGGTACTGGGGCGTTATTTGAGCCTCGGCTAATGCGAACAGATTCTTCGCCTTCTTTAATTTCTAACTCTTCTACGTTGGATTCTTCTAACAGTTCAATCAGTTTCTTGATTTTGCGGATGTCCATAAGGGCCTCTCTGTAACAAGCGCGTTAATTGATAGGGTTAATTACTTGGAACATATTTAAGTGTTTTCCAAGTGTGAAAAAGCGGCCTGAAGGGCCAGTTCGTAGCTTTGTGCTCCGAAGCCGCAAATAACACCGTTGGCCAAATCTGAAAAATAGGAATGATGGCGAAACGGTTCGCGGTTAAATACGTTGGATAGGTGGCACTCAACAAAAGGAATGCGCACTGCGGCTAGTGCGTCGCGAAGGGCGACGCTCGTGTGGGTAAAGGCCGCTGGATTGATAACAATAAAATCGACGCCCTCGTTTTGCGCGTCGTGAATACGATCGATCAGTTCATATTCGGCGTTACTCTGCAAAGCGTGTAGATGGTGGCCTTTTTCAATGCACAGCGTGGTGAGGTGCTGGTTGATATCGGCGAGGGTGGTGCTGCCATAAACGTCTGGTTCGCGAGTGCCTAAAAGATTGAGGTTGGGGCCATGAAGAACCAATATTGTTGCCATGGGTTTGTCCACCAAGTTGCGCAATGAGAGAATTTAACGTGTTTGTCGTCAAAATTTTGTCGTCTATGAAGTCTGGTTCGAAAATGCTGCGAATTGTGCCGATATTGTAATACACAGCGGCTAACAAGCACACATTCGCGTAGCTGGAGGGATTTTGCCTAAATTGGCGCGGGATGTCTATCGTAAGATGAGAACTTGCTCACTTTCAGCGCAGATATCTCCATAATTAACGAAGATCATGAAAAAAAGCTTAGTTATTACTCAATTGCTTAAGGCTTTATTAAATGCATCGTTAAGAATGGAAGGGGTTAAGAATTGAGGCAAAATGGCCGGTTCGCTGCCTATTTTTGCCGGAAACATAAGGTAAAGGGGGATACCACTACGATTGTAGCGTTTGAGAGCGGTTGCTATCTCGTCATTGGGATTGGTCCAATCGGCTTTCATCAGGGTGATGTTTTGTTGTTGTGCGGCATTGAAGAAGGTATCGGAGTGAAAGGCGACGCGCTCATTAACTTTGCAGGTTATGCACCAATCTGCGGTGAAGTTTACAAATACGGGTTTACCTTCGGCTCTCAGTTGTTCCAGGCCTGCAAGGCTGAAAGGGGTCCATTGAGTGGAATGAGCTGTCGTTTGTGTTGCCTGCAAATGGCGTACACCCCAGGTGGTTTGTGCCGCGGTAAACAGGCTGGCTACGATGAGTACCCGTAACAGCAGTTTGTAAGCGGTTGAGCCGGGGGAAAAACGCGTTAACCAGAGGGCAAAACAGATGAGTAGGGCGCTAGAAAGTATTAGCGCTATACCGCTACTGCCCACTTGATGGCCTAGCACCCATAGAAGCCAAATGGCGGTTGCCAGTAAGGGGAAGGCGAGTACTTGCTTGAGAATGTCCATCCATGCGCCGGGCTGCGGCAGGTAGTTGGCGAGCTTGGGGCTATAGCTAAGTGCGAGAAAGGGAAGCGCCATGCCAAAACCAAGAGTGGCAAAAATAAGAAGTGCAACGGGAACGGATTGCGTTAGTGCCACGCCTAATGCTGTGGCCATAAAGGGAGCGGTGCAGGGGCTCGCAACCACTGCGGCTAGCACGCCGGTAAAAAAGGATGCGCGAACACCGCCGCCAGTTGTCAGGGATTGGCCTGCACCCATAAATTGAGTGCCGAGTTCGAACATGCCAAAAAGGTTTAGCCCCATCACTAAAAACAGGTAAATTAACGCAGCAACAAAGACGGGATGCTGAAGTTGGAACCCCCAGCCCAGCATTTCGCCGGCTTCACGCGCGACCAGAATGGTTGCGGCGGCCACAATAAAGGAGCCGACTACACCAACGGTATAGGCCCATCCGTGTTGGCGTTGCTGGTGGCCTGAATGCCCGCTTGAAGCAAAACTTAGCGCTTTAAGCGAGAGTACAGGGAAGACGCAAGGCATCAGGTTTAAAATTAAGCCCCCAAGTAGAGCACCGAGCAATATTGCGGGAAGAAATGTTGTGGCTGGTTCGCTTGTGGCCGCTAAGGGCATGGTTTGCAGTGAGCGAGTTGTTTTAGGGTTTGAAGGGGGTGTTGTTGTTAGTTGAGATTTATCATGTTCTGTAAAGCTGCCATCTGCCGCGAGGTAAAAGTATTGTCGACGAGGGGAATAACAAAGGCCTGCATCGGCGCAACCTTGCGAACTTATTTTGAGTTCGTAGGGTGGCGCAAAACTGGGTAGCGGGCTGCGTACGATTGTGGTGTTGTAATAAACCTCTAATTCTTTTGCGAAATATTCGTCGTATTTACGTTTTCCCGGTTCGAAATCCAGTGTTAATTTTTCGGCGTTTGTGCCATTGCTCACTTCGAGTTTGAACTGATGTTGGTACAAGTAGTAAGCGGGGGCAATATTCCATAACATCTCAAATTGATCGGAGCGGCGTTCCACCATGACTTGGTAGGCTTGATCGACCGGTAAAAATTCACTCTCGTTGCTGGCGACTCCAAAGTTATAATCTTCTGTATGAGCGTAGGTGCTCCACAGCAAGACAAGGAACCCTGCGAGTAGGAATGTGGGGGCAGTTTTACGTAATGATCGAAGCGCGTAAGAAAAAGTCATAATGTAAGGTTGGCGTGTGATTTTGCGTATGGAAGTACTAACAGGTAGTCTTCGTGCCGCATAGATGTCAGAAATGGTGGAGTTGCTTTAAGTTAAGCTTACGACAGTTGGCGTTACCAATAGTTCATCGTAAGCCTTTAGTGTACCGAACGCCGTTAGACTTTGCAGGGCAATGATCACATGCAGGTGTTTATAGTTAAGTGTGTATAGGGTATAGGGGTATGTCTGTGAGGGGGTCGAGGGTGCGATGCGTCATTTTAACGTGTGTATTGTTAGGTTGGTTATCGGGTTGTGGTGGTATTAAGGTTAAGGGTGATACTGAAAACGATCATATCGAGACGGTTGAGACAACAGTTGGGGCAAGTACGGTTCCGCTTGTGGGTTTAGAGCAACGTTTTCTCGCTAAAGCCGAAGCGGCGTTAGCGAAAGGACGTTTGACGTTTCCGGCTGAAGATAACGCGTACGACCGTTTTAAGGCAGTTTTAATAATAGACCCCAATAACGCTGCGGCGAGAGCGGGTTTGCAAGTGATTTTAATACAGTATGCCGAGAAAGTGCGTAAAGCTATGGCGGCGAGCCAGCCAGCCCAAGCGCGTAATTTATTGGCCGAGGCGGAATCGTATTACCCACAAAGCCGTTTGCTAGACAGCTTAACTAAAGAGCTGGTGGCTATTCAGCCAATAGCACGACGACAGTCGAGCCTTCCTGCTCACGAGGGGCGGGCGATTGAAACATTTAACGTGCCTGTCGAGTGGCTTAAAAGTGACAAGCAGGCCGTTTTGCCTCTGCTGGGTGGTATCGCCAGACGCATTGCTGTTACGCAAGAGTCAATTATGATTTATGCGCGTACAGATGCTGAAGGGCGTTGGATTTATAAGCATATTAAAAAGGAAGCTGCAGGGTATCGGGTTCGCGGCGATATTAGGCTTTCGAGTAAGGTTAAGATAGTGATACTCCCTCCCTTTTAGGGGAGGTTCTACATTCGACCATATTGGTATAGCCCTCTCCATCTGGCCCGTCTTCTCTTTCCCCCTTTTTCTCCTTCTCCTTCTCCCTTATGTCTTTCGACCACGGTAGGTTTGGGGGCTCCGTACTTTCTCTTCGCTGCACGAGATACTCGGAGTGCGATCAGTTTGATCGTGACTACAATTAAGTGTGCTGTTCTTTATACGCCATATTGGCCTTAAAGTTGTCCACCCTTTTCTTTGTCTTTCTTCCCCGCTTAGGGAGAGCCTTATTAATGAGCCTGTTTCGCAAGCTTGTGTTAAGCACGTCAATATTGATGTTTCTGATGTTGAGTGCGACGTTTGTTGTTGTTATGCATGCTGAGAGGCAGTTGTTGGCGCATCAGTTACGTGAAGATGCCTCCATCGCGGCATTAAATCTCGCCACGCGGTTACGGGGAGCGCTTGCCCCTGACGAGCGTGATCAGCGTGAACAGTGGGTTGACGAGCTCTTTCATGGTGGTGAATATCGGCGTGTTGTCTTCCATGACCTCGCTGACAATACCGCAATCTATAGAACCCATACCCTAGAAGGATTGGATACTCCTGAGTGGTTTGTTAATACATTCGCCTTAGCGGATGGGTTTGGCGCGGCGTCGGTGAAAGTTGTGGGTGCTGTTCAGGGGCGAGTCTTTGTGAGTAAGCACCCGGCTCGAGCTTATGCCACTTTGTGGTGGCATTTTTTGCTGAATATGTGGTTGTTTTTAGGTGTGGCCTTAATGGTCTATGCGCTGATTTTAGTCTTTGCTGCTTGGCATTTTCGTGGGCTTCGGCGTTTGCAGGGGCAGGCAAAGAATGTGCTTCGTGGAAATTATGGGCAAGTGATGGATATAACGTGTGCAAGTGATGTGAACACGTTAGCTGTGACGATTAATTGGTTGACGGCAAAGCTTCGAAATATTCTGAGCGAACAATTAATGATTAGCCAGTCGCTTCATACGGAGGCGCATTTGGACCCTCTGACGGGGCTTCCGAATCGTAATGCCTTCGAAGCGCAAATGCATGCCTGGGTAAGCGCCGACGGGGGTGGCCCAGGCGTATTGCTGTTGTTACATGTTGCGGGCGTCTACGAGCTAAACGATAGCCATGGGCGTGATGCCGGAGATAGCTTGTTGAGGCGTGTGGCTGAACTGATGCGCGACTCGTTAGCAACCTGGCCTGGGGGTTTTGCGTCTCGTCGAACGGGGTGTGATTTTGCTGTTTTCGTGCCAGGTATGGCGCAAGAAGAAGCGGCACATTGGTTGTCGGGTATTAAAGTCCGTGTGGAATCGATCGAGCTGGCAGTGAACTCTGAAATGGTTAATTTTTGGTTGGGGGCTGCAGCCTCTAGAGCCATAACCTCTATGGCAAAAATGCTAAGTGCAGCTGATGCGGCGCTGAGATTGGCAAGATCATCCGGTCGTACAGATTGGGCGGTATACCCCGTAGATGATCCTCTTATTGATGTTCGCCCTGCTGGAGAATGGCAGCAATTTTTAAAAAGAATGATCGAGCGGAAAGAGGTCTTGCTTCATTTTCAGCCAATGTATTCGAGGGCGCTAGAGCCTATGGGCTCTGAGGTGTTTTGTCGTGCAAATGACGAGGGCGAAATAGTGCCTGCCGGTGTGTTTTGGCCTTTGGCGGAGCGCTTTGGGCTGGTTCCAGCATTGGACCAATTGGTTTTGGAGGGCGCGATTCAGAGTTTGGCGAACAATTCTGAGCGTGTATTGAGCGTGAATGTTTCGTCTTTATCGGTTATCGACCCGCTTTTTATTCGCTGGTTAACGGGGTACCTATCACTTAACTCTGAAGTGTGTGATCGCCTGATCTTGGAATTTCATGAACGAGTGTTAACCTTAGCCGAGGTTGATTTTGAGCTGGTGCATGGGGTTCTAAGTGATTTAGGGGTAAAAATTGCGCTAGACCATTGTGGGATAACGCCAGAAACTCTTGGCCAGCTACAATTGCTAGAGCTAGCGTATATTAAAATTGACCGGCGCTTTATTGCTGGAATTGCTACCGATCAATGTAATCGGTTCTATATGCAAACATTGGTGCAGCTTGCGCACGCTTGTGATGTTAAGATTCTCGCAGATGGGGTAGAGAGTGATTCGGAGTGGGAAGCATTGCTTCGTTTACACGTTAATGGGGGGCAAGGTTTTTTCTTTGGTCGCCCTAGCGCACAAATGCCAGCTTCTGGAGTGACAGTGGCATTATCCAAGAATAATTAGAGTTGTGAGTTTTTAACATGTATGTATCTCGTAGGGTGTGTTTTCATTGTGTTTTGGGGGGTATAGCTATGCTTTTCATGGCTGCGCTAGCGGGGTGTGGTAATGAAGGTGCAGGCGTTGCGCCTCCCGATATCGAGATCGAATCTGCGGTAATGCCTGTATTAGCGCCAGGCCAGACTACAGCCGCAATCTATTTGTCGATACGAAACAACACCGATGAGCCCGCCGTAGTCAATTATATTTACGCAGCAATATCTGACCATATTGAAGTTCATCGCAATATATACGAAGAGGGTATGATGAAAATGCGGCCGGTACCTCATGTCTCAATTCCGGCGCATGGCACAATGCAGTTTGCACCTAATGGTTACCACTTAATGGTTTTTGGTATTTCATCAACGCCTAGCGCAGGTGACCAATTTAGTTTAACAATAGAATTCGAAGGCGGTCGTGTTGCGACCGGTAATGTCAACGTTCGTCCTTTGGCGTTGTAATCGGTGGGTCGATCTTATGTTTAATTCAGTATCTGAAAAAGTGAATGCCATGAAGCAGTTTTCCGAAACTCGTTGGCACGATTTTAAAAGTGATTTGGCGGAAAGTAATCGTTGGTTCCGCTACGTCTTAATTTCATTTGGGTTTTATTTGTTGCTGGCCATAATTGTGGGCGGCTATTGGAGTTTTGAGCCTAACCTTTTTAATGTTCGAGAGGCCGCCCTCCGGGAAGTGGGTTCGAATGAGCAGAGAATGGTAACAGGGGTAGCAACAACGGCGGCTTTAATCAATGTAGTTGATACCTTGATGAACAAGCCTGGCGGCTATCTTGCTAATGACATTGCTCCTCCAGGCGCATGGCTAGATAATATCCCCAATTGGGAATATGGCGTTGTAATACAAGTTCGAGATTTAACAAAGGCAATGCGTGAGGCGTTTAGTCGTTCGCAATCGCAATCTACTGAAGATAAAGACTTAGCGCTTGCCGAGCCTCATTTTAATTTCGACCACAATAGCTGGCTGTTGCCGGCAACAGAAAAAGAATATTTAGATGGTGTTAAATATTTACGCTCGTATTTGCAGCGTTTGAGTGACGAGCAGCAAACTGAAGCACAATTTTATTCAAGAGCCGACAATATTCACTATTGGTTAAGCACCGTAGAGACGCGTTTGGGGAGTTTGTCTCAGCGGTTAAGCGCGAGTGTGGGGCAGCGTCGAATCAATACTGATTTAGCCGGTACGATGGGCGCGCAGCAATCAACCCAAATACCAAAAGAAAGAGAAATAAAAACCGGCTGGTTTGAAATTGACGATGTATTTTCTGAGGCGCGTGGCAGTGCTTGGGCGCTTATCCATTTTTTGAAAGCAATAGAAATTGATTTTGCTGATGTACTGGAAAAAAAGAATGCTAGGGTGAGCTTGAAGCAAATTATTCGAGAGTTAGAGGGTACGCAGGAAACGGTTTATAGCCCCATGATATTAAATGGCAGTGGCTTTGGCGTGTTGGCCAATCACTCTCTAGTGATGGCCAACTATATCTCACGCGCGAACGCTGCCATTATCGATTTGCGCGATCTCTTGTCGCGCGGTTAAGCCAAACTCGCCAATAACTCTGCGTGTTGCGCTTGTGATAAGCGAGGCCCGAATTGCGATACGACTACAGAAGCGGCTTTGCTGGCCAGTGCGCCGGCGCTGGCGAAGTCCATGCCTCGTGTAATACCGAATAAAAATGCGCCGGCAAACATGTCTCCTGCACCGTTCGTATCTAGTGGCTGTACCTTGTGTGCAGAAACCTCTACATATTCGGTCCCATCAAACAATAGTGCTCCATCGCTACCGCGTGTAATCGCAAATGTTTTAGCATATTGTTTTAATGCCTCCGCTGCGTCTTTTACGTTCGCTGTTTGGGTGAAGTTAATTGCTTCATCTTCGTTGCAAAACATAATGTCGACGCCCGAACCAACCATTTCTAGCAAGCCGTCGCGGAAAAAGTTAACAATTGCAGGGTCTGAGAGGCTCAGCGCTGTCTTTACATTGTTGGCTTCAGCTTGCTCGCGTAACGCAATAGCCGCTGGGCGCCCTGTTTCGGAGGTGACCAAATAGCCTTCGATATAGGCATAGCGAGACTTGCATAGCGCCTCTAAATCAATGTCTTCAGCCGAGATGTACTCGCTCGTACCCAAAAACGTATTCATGGTGCGCTCAGCATCGGGGGTAATCATAACTAAGCATTTACCGGTAATGCCGTCGCAAGAGCCATTTCTGTTATGGTAATCCACACCGGCATTGGCGAGATCTTTTAAATAAAATGCGCCGTTCTCGTCACTTGCTACGCGGCAGCTGTAAAAGTTTCGAGCACCAAAATAACTAGCCGCAATAATGCTGTTTGCGGCTGAGCCGCCGCTGGCCCGGTTAGACGCGACAAGGTGCGTTGATAAAGCGTCTATCAACGCATGTTGTCGTTCTTCGTCAACCAGTGTCATCACACCCTTCTCAATGGCTAGGCTTTCTAAGTCTTTGTCCGAAACTTCAATTTCGGTGTCGACCAAACCGGCACCAATTCCGTATATATCGTAGTTGCTCATTCTTACTCTCCGTAGGTAGATGCGAGGGATTATAGCGGTCGCGGCGAAGAGTTAAAGTGCGGTAATAATAGAAATGTTTTTGAGCGAGGGTAATAAGCTTCGTTAAATGGCATCAAAGACGTTCTTTTTGCGTGGATTTTGTGGATAATGAAGTCGTTGTCACTAAAATCATGGTGTGAACTGACGCGAATTGATCATAAAGCGTTCTGCATTGCGGTGATAGAGGCTATAGTTTTAGAGTAGGTAGTGGGCGTGAGCGCAAATAAAGGAGCATGTTCCCGCTATTGGCTGTAAGGAATGCGATTTTTGCGAGAAGAAGTATGCGGTTTTAACACCTTTGTTGAAATCAAAAAACGACAACTTGGTATGAACAAGAATTTAGGGGAGTTATGTCAAGACTGATTCGAGGCGATGAGGGCAAGGAAATGGACGCAGGTTCCACTGGCGAGCATGCGCCATTGTTATTGCCGTTATCCAGTTCGGCTGTGGTTTCGCATTTAAAGGCGTGTCAAAACCTAGCAGCGAGCCATTCCCAAGATGCATTTCGCGAGTATCTTAAGGTGTTAGATGACGCCTTGTCGGTGGAAATGGACGGTGCGGAGTCTAATCAGGCGCAAGAGGAATTAGCGGAAGTTCAGAGGCTTTTTAGACAGAATAGAGATGAGTTAGAGCGCTATTTCTGTGGCTATCTATCTGAGGGCTTTGTTAAGTTCAAGAAGCGCGAATTGCAAACCAATGTTGGTGGCGCCGAAGATGAAGACCAATTGTCCTTGGTTGACAATGAAGATTTGGAAGAAACGATTGCCATTTCCTCTATAACGCAACGAGCAGATGCTTTTTTTGCAGAGCCTCTGTGGGCTTTGAATCAGCGCTTTGCCGTCTTAAACGGTGGTGAACACGTTACAGAGGCGACTAACCCTGCATCACCTATACAGTTTTGTGAATCGTTACGAAAAGCGCTTAAGTTGTTGCCGCTTGACCCCAAAGTAAAGCAACTCGCTTATAAAGTGTATGACGATGAATTAATTAAGATAATTCAGAGTATTAGCGAAGAAATTAATCAATATCTGGGGCACCAAGGCGTGCTGCCGCATCTAAAATATAGCGTACCCTCTGGGCAGGCCCCTGCCTCGGCTTTGCAAGGAGGGGAAGAGGCTCCCGATACTGCGTCACCGGTCGAGCAACTGGCTGCAGAGCTTTCTTCCAGCCAGCCTAACCCTAACCTTCCTCCAGAGGAATATCAAAATAGCCTGGTGCAAGCTATTCGAGGCCTACAAAACCAGATGGTTGGTGCTACCTCTACGTTGCCTCCTGGCGGTGTAATGGTCTCCTCTTCCGATTTGATGGGAGCCTTACAAGCGCTGCAATCAACGGGCGCGCCGGAACATATTGGCGCTCAAGGGCAGGTTATTCCATTGGATGTTTCACAGATTGTGGAGCGTCTACACGCACAGTTAAAAACGGAAGAGAATGACGGTGCAGTTGAAAAAAACGATATGCAAACGATCGATTTGGTCGGGATGCTATTCGAATATATGCTGAATGACGAAAACTTACCCGATTCGATCAAGGCATTGCTCAGTTACTTACACACACCTTTTTTAAAAATAGCCTTTATCGACCCAGGCTTTTTTGAGGCGGCAGAACATCCAGCGCGCGTATTGCTGAATAATTTGGCGGAAGCTGGTGCAAATTGGGTGAGCGATGACGGCTCTGCTCAATACGATATGTATAACAAGATAAAAGACATTGTGAATCGGATTTTGCACGAATTCGATAACGACGTTAAATTTATTACCGAACTTCTTCTGGAGTTTAGTAGCTACACTAAGAACATTGTTCGTCGGCAAGAATTGATGGAGCGGCGAGCTACAGAAAAAGCGCAAGGCGAAGAAAAACTGCGTGAAGTGAAACTGAAGGTTAATGAAGAGGTGCGGGGCAGAACAGAAGGCAAGGAATTGCCGTCGGCAGTGCTTCTGTTTTTATTGCAACCGTGGTCCGATTTTCTTAGTTTTGCATTGTTGCGATACGGCGAAAAATCCGACAAGTGGGGTAAGGCTCTTGCGGTAGTGGATGATGTACTTTGGTGTGTAGAGCCTAAAGATAATCCTGCCGATAAAACCCGTCAGCTCGAAATCCACGACGATTTAATATCGGCGGTCCTAAATGGCTTTGAAACCATAGGGTACGACCAGATAAAAGGCAATAAGCTGATTGATGCGCTGTCGTCGCTAATTAAGTTGGCGATGCAAAGCAAAAAAGCAGAGCCTGCGCCTGCACCGATGCGTGATAAATTAGAGCGAATAGCGGCTGAAAAAGCGGGGTCAAAAGAAATTCGAGCAGAAAATTCGACACCAGAAGAGTCCCAAATGGTTGAGAGTTTGAAGATGATCGAATTTGGTACGTGGTTTGAGTTTGAAGGCGGGAAACGCTTGAAAGTGGCTTGGTATAACGCACGGACATCACATTATATGCTTGTTGATCAAATGGGGAAGCGTGTCGATATGATGTCGGGTTTGAATCTTGCCCGGCAAATGATTTCGAGTAAAACTAAGATTATATCGGGTAGCTCGAAACCTTTCTTCGAGCGAGCTTTGGAAAATATTTTCCAGAAGCTAAACGAAAAAGCCGAGTTGGCGAAGCCTGGAGACGACCTTAATGAAACCAGCTGAAGACGAACATCGAGGCCTGAAACGGGCGCCCGTTCATCAAGTTATCCTCGTGCGCGACGTGCTACACGATGTTGAGGTTGGGCGCGTGGTTAATTTGCACGAAGAAGGGTTTATGATTTTGGGCGGCGACGAAGTGAAGGAAAACTGCCTTTATCAGCTGCAATTTACCTTGTCCTCCGAAATCGATGGCGTTACGTGCATGAATATTGGCGCAGAATGTTTATGGATTAGAGAAACTGTAGGTGATACCCGAAATTGGGCCGGCTTTCATATCGTCGATATTGCCGGCCCAGATGTTGACATAATTTCTAAGTTAAAAAATCAAATTGACGATTAGAGGTAAGCGTATAGCGGCCTCTTGTTTATAAAGTACTAAATACTTTTGTTGCTGCGCTCAAGGTAAAATCAATATCGTCGTCGGTATGGGCGGCCGACATAAACGCTGCTTCGTAGGAGGCCGGCGCTAAATAAATACCTTCTTTCAGCATGCCGTGGAAAAAACGGTTAAAGCGCTCATTATTACAGGCTATGACTTGTTGATAGTTATAGACCTGCTTTTCTTCTGTAAAAAAGCCGCCCCACATAGTACCAACATGATTCGTTGTAAACGGAATGCCAGCCTCTGACGCGATAGCGTTGAGGCCTTTCACTAAGCGGTCGGTGTGGTTGAATAGTGGCTGATAAAACCCCGGTTCGGCTATCTTTTGCAATGTTGTTAAGCCTGCGGCCATGGCGACAGGGTTGCCTGAGAGAGTCCCAGCTTGATAGACAGGCCCTACGGGTGCAATGTGGTTCATGATGTCTTCATGGCCGCCAAAGGCGCCCACAGGCATGCCGCCGCCCATAACCTTGCCCAATGTGGTTATATCGGGTTGGATGTTGTAATAGCCTTGCGCGCCCGTAAGACCGAGCCGGAAACCGGTCATGACTTCATCGAGAATTAATTGTGCGCCGGACGCGGTACAGGCTTCTCGCAATGATTCTAAAAAGCCGGGTAAGGGTGGAATGCAATTCATATTACCGGCCACCGGTTCAACGATTACGCACGCAATCTCATCGCCTAGACGAGCGAAGGTTTCCTTTACTTGCTCAATATTGTTGTAGGTAAGGGTAATTGTGTGTTCGGCTAGGCACGCCGGCACGCCGGGTGAGCTGGGCACTCCTAGGGTCAGCGCACCGCTACCGGCTTTAATCAGTAATGAGTCTGAATGGCCATGGTAGCAGCCTTCGAATTTAACTATTTTATCGCGACCGGTATAGCCACGCGCTAGGCGAATTGCGCTCATTGTGGCTTCGGTGCCGGAACTTACGAATCGTACTTTGTCCATTCCCGGCATAATATTGCAAAGGGTTTCGGCGAGTTCTGTTTCGATTTCTGTCGGCGCGCCGAAGCTTAAGCCCTGCTGAAGTTTTTCTGTTACGGCCGTTAGAACATCATCATCGGCATGCCCGAGAATCATCGGGCCCCATGAGAGTACGTAGTCTACGTAGCGCTTCTGGTCGATATCAAATAGGTAAGCGCCCTTTGCTCGTTCAATAAAAATAGGCTCTCCGCCTACGGCTTTAAAAGCTCGAACGGGAGAGTTTACGCCGCCGGGAATCGTTTTTTGTGCGCGCTGAAAAGCGGATGACTGTTCACTCATGGTGGTCTCTTTCTGGGTGGAGTTCGAAAAAAGAGGGCTATGTTAGTGGCTTTTTTTCGTCGCTGGCAAGTCTTGAGAGGATTCTATATTTTTATCGGCCCAAAAAAAACGATGTGGTGTACGAATAGAGAAGCCTAGTTCTCGGGATGCGCACATTGTTTGCCACGTATAATTTTGGGCTTGGTTAAGTGACATTTGTGGTGTGCCACCGTGGGCCAGGTAGGCGCAGGTGCTCATGGCAAGCGTGCTGCTGGCACCGTGGCAAGTGGGGGGTTCTTGTTCCCAATGGTATTCTTGTACGAGGCCTTTGATGTTGAAACTACTGTTTTGGAAGCAGGGGTGATCATGGCCGGTGCCGGTGATAAGAACATATTCACAGCCATTGCTGGTGAGTGCTTGCGCGGTTGTCGCTAGCGTGTCGGATTCTCTGGATATGGTTCTCGCTTCATACAATGAAAAGACACCAATTTTGAGTTGCGGCACAATTAACGAAAAGAAGGCTTCCGGTAGGTCGTTCTGTTCTTCGTCGTCACTATCCCATAATAATAATGCTGGGTGCGCAACGACGGGAATTGAAGGGAGAGCATGAATAATAGTATGCACTGCTTCGGTGTTGGCAACGGAGCCAAGAAATCCTATCTTGATGGCGGCGACGTTCATATTATCGAGTACGGAGCGGGCCTGTGTTATTAGCAGCGATGAGTCGACAGCGGTTGATTCTATATCTGAGCCCGCACCGGCAGAGGACAGGGACGTGACCACAGGGGCGCAGTGGCAACCAAGGCTGGCGGCTGTTTCTATATCTGCCTGTAAGCCGCCAGAGCCTGAAGGATCTAGTGCACCAAGCGAAAGTATAATGGGCGGGTTGGCGTTATTTTTTATCATGAGTAATTTATGCCGTTTAGTCACTACCGAGTTTAGCACAAGGCGGCTGGAACCCTGCGAATCCAGCTGCCAGTAACGTCGTTGCTAGAGAGGCTGCTTCACAACGACCAAAAATACACAGGCGAGCAAAATGACGGTAGGCACTTCATTGAACCAACGAAAGAATACATGGCTTTTTGTGCAAAGATTATCGCGTAGCTGACGAATAAAGTAGCCACAGACGTGGTGATAAACCACGAGAATGGCTACTAAGGCCATTTTTATCCAAAACCACGTGCTGGCGGTATAATAATCCCAAGCGTAAGTGGTTACCCACACGCCAAAAATAATGGTTAACCAGAGTGAGGGTAAGCCAATGCCCCAATATAGTTTTCGTTCCATTATCTTGAATTGGTTTTTAGTGTTCTGGTCGTCACTCATCGCGTGATAAACAAATAAACGTGGTAAATAAAATAGCATCGCAAACCAGCAAACCACGGCAATAATATGAATGGCTTTAACCCACAGCATGTTTAAACTCCTCTGGTTGATAATAATTCTGAATGGACGCCATCGTAATAACGCCATGAACATTGCCGCTGAGCGGCCTGTAGGTTTTAGATACAAAGAGCCCTTCTGCACCGGCTTGAGTGAGGGCTTCTAGCGCTTCGATTAAATTGGCGGTGTCGTGAATGGGCTGTAAGTTTAACCGCCGTCCAGGGATGTCGTGTAGATGTAGCTCAAGCACTTCCGGTGAGAGGGTGTTTTCGACGTCCTGGATAATATATTCTTTATGTGCCGTTACTGCTGCGGCTAGGTCGGCCGCTCTTAACGCTACTTTTTGCTGGTCTTCCTCATAGAGAACCCACATAGGTTTCTTGGACAGTAATAGATGCGATTCATCCACCGTTATATTAGGCGGTGCCATCACAAACCGTGTATCCATAATGCTGCGCACACCCGCTCGGCGAAGCGCTTGTTTTGCCGGGCCGAAATCTAGTTTGCGTCCGCTGTGAATTAATTGTTGAACAAAAATACTTTGTAATTTGAAGAGTTGGCGAGTTGAGACGCAAGCCACCACAATGACAAGCATCGCAGGGAAAATCATATGAGGGTTGTAGCTCAGCTCCAATACTGCGACTAAAGCGGCAAGAGGGGCGTTGAGTGTAGCGGCCATCATGCCTGTCATGCCGATGACAACGTAAAAGCTAGGGTTGGTCGAAAGTTCAGGCATTATGGCTTGTAACGCTAAGCCCATTGCGCCACCGATACAGCCACCGATGACGAGTAGCGGGCCAATAACGCCCCCAGGAATACCCAAGCCAATAACGACGGGGGTAATCAGTAATTTAGCCATCCCAATAATTAATAGGCTACCCACTAAGAGCTGGCCAGCCAATGCGGCATTGACGGTGTCATAGCCGAGCCCCATTACTTCCGGCACTGCAGTGGCAACCACGGCGGTTAGTAAACCGGCCACCAATAAGCGTAAATAAATAGAGATTGTATTAAATTTAAGCGCGAAAATATTCAATCGAATATACGTGCTGGCACATAGGGAAATAACGAGACCCACCACCACCATATAAGGCAGTTCCGTCAAACTGTTCATATCGCTTGAGCCTACGAGCAAGCCGCCACTTTCGCCAAAGGCGGCTTGGCTCATCATGGTGCCCATAACCGATGCGAGAATAACGGGAACGAAGCCAACAATGGTGTATTCCATCACAATAACTTCCATTGCGAAAATAACGCCCGCCATTGGAGTGTCGAATGACGCTGAAATGGCGGCGGCAACACCACAGCCTATTAGCGTATGCATACTGTTGTTGGGCAGGCGTAACCATTGCCCCAGCTGGCTTGCAACACCGGCGCCTAAATGCACGGCTGGCCCTTCACGGCCAACGGATTGGCCACTTACCATTGCGATAATCGCGCCCGCAAACTGTACTAGCCAGTTGCTAAAAGGGAGTTTTCCTTGATAGTTGTGGAGGCGGTCAAGTACATGGGCAACGCTTGTTTCACTGTGCTTTTTTCCGGCAATCTTAATTAATAATCCCAGAGCGAGAAGCCCGGTGAAAATAAATAAGAAACGGTCTGGAATACTCAGCGATTCGAAATTGTCGGTGTGTTCGCTGATTAAAAAACTTAGCGGTGTATCGATCAAAAAACGAAATACGACAATGACGGCACCCGTTAATAGGCCGATTAGAAGCCCTAATAGCGTGAGCTGGGGAAGCGCGTCGAAATAGGCGAGAGAGTGGCGGAAATTGTTTAGGTGGTCGCTGCAAAAACGGGCAATCTGTTTGGTGTTAATCATTGTTTCTCCACATTCCCTAGCATTGCACGCGAGCGTCGCTTTAGGTTTTCCCTAAACCCCCTTATCATACGCGGCAATTCTTAGAACGTCATTGGCGAAATGATTACGGAGGTTATGTAGTGATCAAGGTAGGTATTGTAGGTGGTACTGGGTATACCGGTGTGGAATTGTTGCGTTTGCTCGCTATTCACCCCAAGGCAGAAGCCACAGTTATAACGTCTCGAGCAGAGGCGGGTAAGCCGGTTGCAGAGCTATTTCCGAACCTGCGTGGCCATTGCGATCTTTGTTTTAGCGAACCCAGCCTGGAATCGTTAAGTGTGTGTGACGTAGTCTTCTTTGCAACGCCTCATGGGGTTGCGCAAGCGATGATGACGGAACTGTTCAGCGCAGGGATACGTGTCATTGATTTGTCTGCAGACTTTCGTATTAAAGATATTCCCACTTGGGAAAAGTGGTACGGCCAGCAGCACGGCTGCCCCGAGTTGGTTGAAAAGGCTGTTTACGGTTTGCCAGAAGTGAATCGAGACGCGATTAAGCATGCACAGCTCATTGCGTGTCCGGGTTGTTACCCTACGTCTGTTCAGCTGGGTTTTTTGCCGTTATTAGAAAATGATTTGATCGAAACCGATAATCTTATCGCGAATGCAGCGTCGGGTATCAGTGGTGCGGGTCGTCAAGGTAAAATCGATTTCTTATTGGCAGAAAGTAGCGGTAGTTTTAAAGCATACGGTGTAGCGGGCCACAGGCACTTACCTGAAATTGAGCAAGGCCTGCAAACGCTAATGCCAAAAGGTAGCGCGCCAGCCAAGCTCACGTTTGTGCCGCATTTATTGCCCACTATTCGAGGTATTCATTCCACACTGTATGCGCGCCTTAAGGGTGATGCAGGCGATTTACAGGGATTATATGAGCAGCGATACGCGAACGAGGCGTTCGTTGATGTATTGCCTGCTGGTACCTTTCCGCAAACCCGCACCGTGAAAAGTACAAATATGTGCAGGTTATCCATTATTGAGCCGCAGGAAAGAGGTACTGTGGTGGTTATGTCTGTCATAGACAATTTAACCAAAGGTGCTTCAGGTCAAGGTATACAGAATATGAACATTATGTTCGGCTTAGAAGAAACGTTAGGGCTGAATGCTCCAGCGTCGCTGCCGTAGTGGAATAGGTCTCTGCGAATGAAAAAGGAAGCTTAAATGGCAGTTGTAACAGGCAGTAAACAACATGAACTGAAAATTGTTCAATATAACCCTTGGCGACGAGTGCTCATGGTGCTCGTGTTAATGGCTGTTGTTGGGAGCGGCGTAGTAGCGAGTTATTATACGGGCCACCATACGGGTATGGCGGGCCAAGAAAAGGCGCTTGATGATGTTGCTAGGTTGCGTCTGGAACTGAGTGCTAGCGAGAGTAATGTTGATAGCCTAACGCAGCAGTTAGCCAATATTAATTTGGGTGCAGAAGTGGATCGACAGGCAAGTGAAACGGTTCGCCAAGAAGTTATCGGCCTAAAAGATCAGGTTGCCGCTCTAGAAGAAGAGAATAGCTTTTACCGTAATTTGATGGCTCCCACCGGTAACAAGAGAGGTTTAACGTTTGGCGCCGTGGAAATCGTCGATACCGATAAGCCTCGCACGTATAACTATAAAGTGGTGATGCAGCAGTTAGCGACGAACCATCAGTTACTCGCAGGAAGCCTTACTGTTAACGTCATTGGCAGGCTAAATGGAGTTGATGCAACCTTTTCATTAAGCCAGCTGTCTGAGCAGGTTAGCCGAGAGGCCATTCGGTTGCGATTTAAGTACTTTCAAACCGTGCAGGGCGAAATGGCTCTACCGGAAGGGTTTGAGCCAGAGCGTATTGAGCTGGTTGCAAAATCAACCGGTAAAACACCGGTTACAATAGAAAAACGATTCGGTTGGTTGGTTGAGGAGGCCTAGCCTATGTTTTCGAAGAAAAAAGATAATCCATTCGCCCAAGGTGGGCATACGTTGTTTGATAATGCGCTCGAAATTAATGGTGATGTCCGTTTTGGCGGGACACTGGATATTGAGGGCTCTGTGAACGGAAATATAACCGCAGAGGCGGCCGGAGATGCCTTAGTGCGTGTTCGGGCAAAAGGCGAGGTGACGGGTGAAATACATGCGCCGAAAATTATTATTAACGGCCACGTAAATGGCGATGTTTTCTGCTCCAAGCATTTGGAGTTGGCGGCGAATGCGGTTGTAAATGGGAATGTTCACTATAAAGTCATCGAAATGGTGAAAGGTGCCGAAGTTAATGGCAAGTTAGTTCATATGCAAGAAGATAGCGCTAAGGTAGCGGTGCCGGTTCCTGCCGCGCCTGCACGTGTTGCTGAAGTCAGTGCCGTGCCTAAAGCATCTACCTAGTTTTGGATTGCAATACTTGACCAAAACACTAGGTTAATTGGATAATGCTCGACCGGTCGCTGTTTGGCGGCCGGTGTTCCATTCATAAGGTGTTTTTGCCATGAGTCAGCCGCAAACGTTTGTTCCCGAGCCTCTAATAGTGACCGAAAACGCGGTCTCTAAAGTGAAAGGTTTAATTGATGAAGAGGGTAACCCCGACCTCAAACTGCGCGTTTATGTGACGGGCGGTGGGTGCTCCGGCTTTCAATATGGTTTCGCATTTGACGAGCTATGCGCAGAAGACGACGCTCAAATTGAGCGCGAAGGCATAGTCGTTGTTGTCGATGCCATGAGTTACCCTTATTTGGTCGGTGCTAAGCTAGACTATCAAGAAGGTTTACAAGGGTCTCGTTTTACCGTTGAAAACCCTAATGCCTCGTCAACATGCGGTTGTGGGTCTTCATTTTCTATATAAACCTGTTTTAGGTGGTAGGGTGAAACTGCATATTATTCGATACACCTTGCTTATTCCTCGGCGCGTCACGCGTCGTTTTGTGCTCATCTCATCATTGTTGCTGTCTTCAGCTCTTGCGCCTTGGTGTGTTATAGCTGAAGAGCCTGTTGGGCTCGACCAGCCTCCAGCGCCGTCACTACCTATGGCGTCCTATTTTAATGCGCTGCCGCCAGCCCAATTACCCCGTATTGAATTGCCTTCGGGCTATCTAGCGCGAATTGAGCTTAACTCTTCGAAAGAGTTGGGCCATGCGCTACAACGCGCCGAAATACTGTTTCGTGAAGGTACTGCGTTACGTGTTAGCGAGCCTCTAGCTTTCGTGCTTCATGGGCCTGAAGTTGCCATATTCTTTCGTGAAAATTATGAGGAGTATAAATCTATTGTAGATTTGGCGGCGCGTCTGTCGGCATTAGACGTTATTGATGTTCGCGTATGCCGCACCCGAATGGGGGTTTTGGGGCGTTCGCCAACGGTACTATTACCCTTTGTGGGCACGGTACCGTTTGGGCCAGCAGAGGTCGAACGTCTTGTTGACGACAAAAAATTTGTCTATTTCTAAAACTACTTGTTGAGTTCTACCACCTACTTTTGATACCGTGCGCCGCTGAGCTGGCTGAGCAATCGCGTTTGTGGCAACACAACCGAGGAAAGTCCGGGCTCCATAGGGTAGAACGCCAGGTAACGCCTGGGGGGCGCGAGCCTACGGAAAGTGCAGCAGAGAGTAGACCGCCGATGGCCTTCGGGCACAGGTAAGGCTGAAAGGGTGCGGTAAGAGCGCACCGCGCAACTGGTAACAGCTTGTGGCATGGTAAACCCCGTTCGGAGCAAGACCAAATAGGAATCCTACAGGCGTGACCCGCGCTGGATTCGGGTAGGTCGCTTGAGGCTTGTGGTGACGCAAGCCCTAGATGAATGATTGTTCTCGACAGAACCCGGCTTACAGGCCAGCTCACCTCATTTCAATGATTGAATCGTTATTCAGTCTTCTGTAGCGCAAACGGCTAAGGTCGTTGCGCCCTTTGGCTTTCATCGATTAAAGCGCGAATTTTTTGTCGTGTTTTCCCCTCCTAAAATTAGTGCTCAATTTGCGCTATGGTTCTCTTAGTCTTTTGTGAATTAGTTCTCGTGTTATGTAGCGGTATCGAAGTAACGCTTTGGCATCATAATCATTCTGATCTATGGCGTTACATACTTTAGTGTTATTGCCTGACGGGTTTGCAGCTGCGACCATTAGCGCGTTTGGTTTGCAGCGAATTGCGGCAGGCTATTATCGGCGAAATTAAAGGGATCATCATGCTTGATGTGATATGGAATCCGGAATCTTGTGGTGTTTTAGATAAGTCTATTTTGGGCGAAGAAATTGCTCGGCATCAACGCAGTATGCTCGGTAGCGGGCAGGGGTTTTGGGAATGGGATTTAAGCGCAAATAAGCTTCGATGGTACGGCGTATTTTGGCGTGAGCTTGGTTACAACGAGCTCGATATCCAGAATATGACAGAGCCCGAAGTGCTTTTGAATTATATTCATCCAGACGACAGAGCAAGCTTTGGTGAGGCTATGGCCGAAACAATCACCAAAGGTGTCGGAATAGATTTGTGTTATCGATTACGCAGCAAAATGGGTTATTACTTATGGGTGCGTGTTACAGGGCAAGGGTTTCGGGATGAGAATGGTTGGACTCACCATGTTGCGGGCGTAAACCAAAATATTTCTCAGTTGAAACAGACGGAGCAAGCTTTACGCGCGAGTGAAGAGCGCTATAGTCGTATCATAGCCGGTACACGTGACGGTGTTTGGGATTGGGATATAGTCACTGGTGCTGTAGAGTTTTCAGAGGTTTGTTGGGAGCAAATTGGCTTTTCGGCAAGCGATGTCAAAACACTTAACTTGAGCACTATTGCCGATTGGGGCGCGCGCATGTCTAAGGCTGATGTGGGACGTTTTGACCGATCATTACGAGCGCATATTTTAGAGGGTGTGCCTTTTGATATTGAATATCAAATAAAAGCCAAAGACGAGAGTATGTATTGGCTTCGTGCGCGTGCAGAGGCTACTTATAACAAAGAAGGGAGGGCGGTGAAGGTATCTGGTAGCAATATGGATATTACCGAACTTAAAAACACACAGCTTGCGGTGGTTCAAGCGAAAGTTTTGGCAGAAAAAGCCAATCAAGCTAAATCTGAATTTTTGTCCAGTATGAGCCATGAATTACGCACACCCTTAAATGCGATTTTAGGTTATGCCCAGCTATTTGATTACGACTCCAATTTAAATCGAGAGCAGACGGGGAATATTGGGGAAATTCGTAAAGCAGGTGCCCATTTGTTGCATCTTATTAATGAAGTGCTTGATCTTGCTAGGATTGAAGCGGGGCGCATGACGTTATCGTTGGAGCCTGTGATTCCTAACCGAGTGATGGATGATTGCCTGCAATTGATAAAGCCTCTTGCTGAGGAAAAAAATATTGAATTGCTAGTGCAAACCGGTGGTTTAGGTGAGACCCCTATTTTTGCGGACAATACGCGGCTAAAGCAATCGCTGATTAATTTGATCTCAAACGCAATTAAATACAATAATGCCAATGGCACGGTTACCGTTTCTCTATCGCTTTCTACCAACAAAACTATTCGTATCAATGTGATCGACACCGGTGTAGGAATTCCTGACGAAAAGCGAGATCAGGTGTTCGAGCCGTTCAATCGACTAAGCGCAGAATTCGGGAGTATCGAAGGCAGCGGTGTAGGTTTGGTGATTACCAAACGGTTGGTTGAAATGATGCAAGGCTCTATCGATTTTACTAGCAGAGAGAAGGTGGGCACTAAGTTTTGGATTGAACTGCCATTAGCGAAGGAAGGTCAAAAAGGTGTCTCCGAGAGAGCCGAGGATGTTTTTTCATCAAAACGAAGTGAATTAAAAGTTACGAGCCCTAAGCGTATTTTATACATAGAAGATAACCCTGCGAACACCCGTTTATTTTCAAAAATAATCGATCGGTTTGAGCTGCTAACGGTGAGTACCGTTATGGAGCCGTTACTAGGAATATACGAAGCGCGTACCGCGCCTCCCGATATTATTGTGCTGGATATTAATTTGCCAGATCTTGATGGGTACGAAGTGTTAGAAGTTCTGCAGAATGATGTGCGAACGAAGGATATTCCCGTTGTTGCATTATCCGCTAATGCGATGTCGTTAGATGTAAATAAAGGAATGAAAGCTGGTTTTGTTGATTATCTCACCAAACCCGTAGACGTTAATCGATTGATTGAAGTTTTCAATGCTCATCTATCATAACAGCCCTTCTACCAAGCCGTCTTAAACGGCGTGCTCGGCACCTCTTCAGGGCCGAGCACTGTATCCTGCAGTATTCCTCTGTTTTTTTACGCCATACCGATGTTATTTGTGCCATATGATCTATACTCACTTTATCTGTGTTGTTTGTGCTTATCTGAAAACATTCAGTTAAGCGTTGTCATTATGTCTTCTCGGAACATTGGATCGCTCCGTTTTTGTTTGCGGTATTGCGTTAATGGAATGAAGTTGTCCGCCACAATCAGTTGGGTATCCAATGTTGGCTCGGATGGTACGTCTGGCGGCTATCGGTTCGGTTCTTTGGTGCGGTGCATTTTATAGCGTACGCAGTGGTGCGGATGTCTCGTCTATCCCCAATGAGAAGCAATTTCTACTGGGTATGAGCTTCGAAGAATTGCGACTTATAGAGGTCGTTGTGACCGTACAGAAAAAGGAAGAAGGTGTACAAGAGACACCTATCTCCGTAGCGGTTGCCTCTGGGGATAGCTTGGTTCAACAGGGCATTACTGACCTTGCCGCATTGCAGGGGTTTATCCCAGGGGTTCAGTTTCAACCCGTTGGGGACACGCTTGCGACTATTCGAGGCTTGGGAACCTACACGCTTGAACCTGGCGTTGACTCGGCCATCTCATTTAATCTCGACGGAATATATCTCGCCTCTCCTGGAACGACCCCTCCTGTGTTTTTTGATTTGTCTCGTGTCGAAATAATGCGTGGCCCGCAAGGTACGTTATTCGGCCGCAATTCGAATGCTGGCGCAATTAATATTGTGACAAATAAGCCTGTGCGAGAGTTTGAGGGGCTGGCTTCCGTGCAGGTTGGAAACAATGAATTACTGACTAGCGAATTTGTTATTAATACGCCGTTAAATGATGACTTCACTTTGCGTGCAGCGATGTCCACCGTTTCCCATGAAGGATACAAAAAAAGTGGGCACGATGATAAAGACCAATATGCCGGCCGGGTACACCTTCTTTATTCCCCTGTTGAAACCTTTAGCTTCTTAGGTACCGTTGACTACTCAATGGAGGACAGTATGGGCGGCGGAGAGTTTTCGCCGTGCCCCCCGAAATCATCGGCGTTTTGCACCATCGACTGGGAACCCTTTAGTGGGCCGAGGAATCCCAGCGAGGATGATTTTCGCAAGGTAAGCAATACGGGGTTCTATGGAGAAGCAAGGTGGGAGGCTGATCGAGCCACGTGGGTTTCGGTCTCGAATTACCGAGCGCTAGACTCTAGACGAATACTCAGTGCAGAGGACCCCTTTGGAGGGGTGATTATGCTCAACCCAGAGAGTAGTGGCGCTTTGGCCTCGCAGGAAGTTAGGGTCGAATCGCCAGCGAGTAATGAGGTTTTATGGGTGCTGGGCGTGTATAGGTCAAGCGAGTCTCGAGACTACACCTTTAATAACGATTTGATTTTTGCGGATGGGTTACCTCTTCTCGATCAAACGTTCTCGCTTGAGAACTACAGTGCAGATTCGAGCGCATTGTTTGCACAGCTAGAATACCCCGTTACATCAAGCGTAAGGACAATCTTAGGGTTGCGATACACCGTTGAGCAAAAGGTAATGTTGGGAGGAATTGAAAACAGTTTAACGGGGGATGCCTACACGATCGATACTGAAAGCGATCACGCCAAATTAACCTGGAAGGCGGGCCTAGAATACGATATTGCTGAAAACGCTAGGGTATTTGGTTCCGTCAGTACGGGCTTTAAAAGCGGTGGAGCGAGCATGGTCCCCTCTGGGTTCGAGCTTCCGGAAACTTACGAGCCAGAAGAAATTACGGCCTATCAATTAGGTGTGAAGAGTCGATTCAAAGAAAACCGAATTCAGTTGAATGCAGAGGCGTTTTATTACGATTATACCGGTTTGCAAAATTTAACGCCGGTTAACAGCGACTCCACGTTCTTTTTTACAACTGCTAATAGTCAAAAAACAGTATTTCAAGGTGGGGAAATAGAAACAGCGTATGTTTTCGATGATGCGAGCCGCCTAGGGGTAGCGCTCGCTTATTTGGATGCCGAATACACCGAATTTGAGCTTCCTGGGTTGAGTCTTTCAGGAGGAGCCGTTCGGTCAAGCCCGCCGCTAACGGCCAATATTTCCTATGATAAGGTGTTCAAATTTTTGCACGGTTCACGGCTATTGGGGCATATTGAATGGATCTGGTTTGACGAGCAGTGGGCCAGCATAACTAATTCGCCTAATGCGCTGCAGGAAAGTTATGGGCAGACCGCGGCCAGCGTTACATATCAATCGGCATCTAAAAAATGGGACAGTATTTTTTGGGTACGCAACCTAGAAAATAATGCCGTAATCCACTCCGTTTTCGCGGACGCTGCAACCGTATACCCACCACGGAGTCTGGGTGTTTCTATACGGCGTAACTTCCAATAATACACCCAGCTCTGTAGCTAGAGTTGGGAGAACCCGTCATTTGTTCTACCTTGATGACGTCTTATACCTCATAGATATAAGCTTTTATATTTATAACACCAATTTGTCTTGTAGTTAATGTCGTTTCTAGGAAATGGCGTTAACTGCTTGTAGTTGATTGCTATTCCCTTCGTTTATATTGCGTATTCCCTCCATAAAAGACCTAAAACCTCCCTAGTTTCAACGGCTTACCTGTGTTTGTGTGCGCATTCCCTTGACTTTGGGCTGAAGCCAAATATAGTGTGGAAAGTGGTGTAAAGTGGTTTTTTGTGGAGTAAAGTGGGTAAAAGGTGTAAATACCTTTATACTTCATAGGAATATTCCCGAATCGGCGCTTCAAGACCCGGCTTGGATAAACCAAAACGCGCACTCCATACGCCTAAAATTGATGTGGAATGCAGGAGAGTTGAGTGTTTCAAGGTAGTAACGCCATCAACATGGACGCCAAAGGGCGCATGGCAATTCCGGCTAAATGCCGGGACTCGCTAGCGAGTGCCTGCGGTGGTCGAATTGTGATGACGGCACACACTCAAGATCGTTGCGTACTGGTGTATCCAGAACCCGAGTGGCAAGAAATTCTGCCCAAAATTGAAGCGCTTCCCACCTTTAACAAAGCATCTCTTAGAGCGCAGCGCTTGTTAATCGGCTACGCCACCAGTTTAGAGTTGGATTCTAATGGTCGTGTATTGGTCCCACCTACACTTCGCGATTATGCCAATCTAGATAAAAAATTGATGCTCGTCGGTCTTGGCAAAAAATTCGAGCTTTGGAGTGAAGAGGCGTGGTTAGCCTCGGTGGCAGATCTTGACGATGAAGAGCTGCCGGAAGAAATGATGACCCTCTCTCTTTGAGGTCTGAGGTCCTAAGCATGAAAGCTACACCACATTTTTCGGTTCTTTTACAAGAGTCGGTTGACGCACTAGTGACGAATCCAAACGGCATCTATGTTGATGGAACCTTTGGTCGCGGCGGGCATAGCCGTGCAATTTTAAATCAGCTTGGCAGCGAAGGGCGTCTTATCGCCTTCGATAAAGATCCTGATGCTGTCACCGTCGGGGAAGCGTTAGCGCAAGAAGATGAGCGGTTCACCATTGTCCATGATTCTTTTGCCCAGTTAGAGCAGTTAAAGGAATTGCTTCCAGAGCTTTCTGGCTCACGTATTGACGGTGTTCTGTTAGATCTTGGTGTGTCCTCTCCTCAGCTGGATGTTGCCGAGCGGGGCTTTAGTTTTATGCAGAATGGCCCTCTCGATATGCGCATGGATAATAGCAAAGGCCAGACCGCTGCCGAATGGATCAATACAGCAGAGGAAGGTGAGATTATATTTGTGCTGCGTGAATATGGCGAAGAGCGGTTTGCTCGCCGTATGGCGAGGGCCGTTTTGGCCGAACGTGAAAAGACACCGTTTGAAACAACGGCACATTTTGCCAAAGTTATTACTGAAGCAAATCCCCGCTGGGAAAAAGGTAAAAATCCTGCGACGCGAGCCTTCCAAGCGGTACGTATTTACATTAACCGAGAGCTAGCTGATTTAGAGCTTGCCTTAACGGGCGGTCTAACACTCCTCGACAGCGGTGGGCGTTTTGTTGTGATTAGTTTTCACTCGCTAGAAGATCGAATGGTAAAGCGTTTTTTTCGTGAGCAGTCGCGAGGCAAGCAGTTTCCAGCGGGTTTACCCATTACCGAAGATATGTTGAATAAAACCGCTAAAACGATTGGCAAAGCGATTAAAGCCGGTGACGGAGAGCTGGACCAAAATATTCGATCGCGTAGTGCCGTATTGCGAATAGCAGAAAAACTATAGTTGATTGGCGTGCATGGAGCACTGCGGAGAATAAACAATGAAAGCCGTAATAATTGCCGTGCTTTGGTTGTCGTGTGTAAGTTCTGCTATGGGGGTTGTGTATGTTAGTTATGAGTCCCGTCAAGCAACACAAAAATTAGAAGTACTAAGGCGAGAGTCTGGTCGCATGCAGGTGGCATCAGGCCAGTTTTTGCTAGAAAAAAGTACGTGGGCGGCATATTCCCGAGTGGAAAAAATAGCGGTAAATGAATTGAATATGGTTGTCCCAGATTCAGACAAAACGGTACTGGTATATAAAAAATGAAGAAAGCGGTGCAAATGTCTTTTTGGCGATTTTGGGTGCTAGGTGGAATGCTTATCATTTTACCCTGCGCCCTTGCTTGGCATTTGGCTAACTTGCAAGTGGTTCCTTCGGCCGATAAAGGTTTTGAGTTTTTGCAAAGCGAAGGTGAAGCACGAACATTACGTAGCGAAATGTTGAGTGCTTATCGAGGCGTTATTACCGATCGAAATGGAGAGTTACTGGCGGTTAGTACGCCGGTGACATCAATATATGCCAACCCAGAATTGTTAGATGAAAATGAATTTGTTGCTTTAGCGTCAGCGCTTGATATTCCCGTGAGTCAATTGCGCGATCGTGTTGAGGTTTACGAAAATAAACAGTTCATGTATTTGGCTCGGCATTTACCGCCACAACAGGCGGATAAAATTCTTGAACAGAAATTTTCAGGCGTCGCAGCCGAGACAGAATATAGGCGTTATTACCCCGCCGGAGAGGTCGCGGCCCATGTTGTGGGTTTTACTGACCTTGATGATCATGGTCAGGAGGGTATTGAACTTGCTTTTGATGAGCACCTTGCGGGTGCGATGGGCTATAAGCGTGTACTTAAAGATTTAAAAGGTAATATTGTTAAAGAAAAGGGCGTGCTAAAAGCGCCGGTTGCCGGTAAAGAATTACGATTAAGTTTAGATTTAAGGCTTCAGTACCTCGCTTATAAAGAATTAAAAGCAGCAGTGAATAAGCAAAAAGCCAAATCGGGCTCTGTGGTTTTACTGGATGTTAGATCGGGCGAAATATTGGCAATGGTTAATCAGCCATCGTACAACCCCAATGACAGAAGCCATTTGCGTTCTGAGCAAATACGTAATCGTGCAATAACCGACGTATTTGAACCTGGCTCTACCGTAAAGCCTCTGACCGTAATGGCAGCGCTAGAGACAGGGCGGTACACGCCGGAACATGTTATCGACACTAGCCCTGGTTATGTAATGGTGGGTAAGAAAGCCTTGCTAGACCCGAAAGATTACGGCCGTTTATCGATAACTAAAATTATTACCAAATCGAGCCAAGTAGGTATTACTAAGTTGGCGTTAGACATAGAGCCGCGAGATATACGCGAATTATTTTTTCGTGCGGGAATGGGGCAAAGTACCGGCATGGGGTTTCCTGGTGAAAGTGTGGGCGTGCTACCCACTCGAGACCGTTGGCTACCTATCGAAACCGCGACATTGGCTTTTGGCTATGGTCTAAATGTAAACGCCGTTCAGTTAGCGCAAGCGTATGCAATGATTGCCGATAAAGGGAATTTTAAGCACGCAAGCTTGTTACGCAGTGACGATCAACACGTTGAAAGTCAGGTTGTTTCTAAGTCTGTAGCGCAAAGCGTTATTGAAATGTTGAAAACGGTTCCGCGTGCAGGTGGCACTGCCACGCGCGCGCAGATAGACGCTTACCCCGTAGCCGGTAAAACAGGAACCTCTCATAAAATTGGTGTAGATGGTTATGCAGAAGACCGGCATTTCGCGCTATTTGCAGGTTTCTCGCCCGCGGACAACCCCGAAGTCGTCGCGGTAATTGTTATTAATGAACCCACAGACGGAAAGTATTTTGGTGGTGAAGCTGCAGCCCCTGTATTTGCGAGCATTGTTGAGGGGGCATTGAAAATACTGCGTGTTCCTCCACAGGCTGACGCTGCATATGTGGTGGGGCTGTAATGAGAGGCTCGATAGAGGCGCAAGTAGCATCACGACCACGTTGCACATTTAATGCATTGGCCAGGGCTGCTGGGTGTGAATTATTACCATCCGATCCTTGTGTCGATAATATTACGTTAGATAGCCGAGATGTTTCATTAAACGCGTTGTTTATTGCCGTCTCTGGAGAAAACGTTGATGGTCGAGATTTTATTGATCAAGCCATTGCGGCGGGTGCATCGGTTGTGGTTGCGGAGGCTGATGGCACTAAAGAAGGTAGCCTGCAGTACTCGGAAGGGGTGCCCATACTTTCGGTGACAGAACTTAACCAAAAAGTTGGGCTCATAGCGGCGCAATTTTTTAACCATCCTTCCAATCGTATGGCGGTTATAGGGGTGACGGGAACTAATGGAAAAACTACGTGTGCCCAGCTGATTCAGCAAATGTTTCAGTTGTTGGGGGAAAAGGCGGCGACGATCGGCACCATGGGCTATGGTGCCGATCTGTCCTCGTTAACCACTACCGGTTTAACAACTCCCGATGCAATTAGTTGCCAGAAAATATTATATACATTGGCAGAACGTAACGTTAAATATACTTCCTTGGAAGTGTCGTCACATGCAATTGTGCAAAAGCGACACCTTGGTATTCAATTCCGATCGGCGGTTTTTACTAATTTAAGCCGAGATCATTTGGATTACCACGGTACGATGGAATCTTATGCAGCAGTTAAAGCCGAATTGTTTCAAAACCCACAATTGCGCTACGTTGTAGTTAATGCAGATGATGCGGTAGGCCACAATATTAGTACAGCGGCGGTTCCCTTAAGTGTGGAAAGTATTCGCTATAGGGTATGTACAACGAAAGGCGTTAAGCCCACATCTAGCGTGAAAAATTTAGTGATAGCGTATGACCTAACTTTTTCAGCGGAGGGTATACAGGGGCAAGTAATAACGCCGTGGGGCGATGGTGAGTTTAGAAGCACTTTAATTGGCCTGTTTAATGTGTATAACCTGCTTGCCAGTATTAGTGTCGCCTGTTGCGAAGGTTATCCACTAGAAAAAGTGTTAGCGGCAACCGAGAAGCTAGCCCCCATTGTTGGCCGCATGCAAAAAGTCGAACATGGCTATTCGACTATAGCGGTCTTAATTGATTATGCGCATACGCCCGATGCATTGGAGCAGGCGTTAATGTCTGCACGCGAACATACCAGTAAAGCGTTATGGGTTGTGTTTGGGTGTGGCGGCAATCGAGACAGAGGTAAACGCGCGAGCATGGGGCGTGCAGCTATATCAATGGCGGATCATATAATTGTTACGTCCGATAATCCCCGTAACGAAAATCCAATGGATATTATTGGTGATATCGTCGCGGATGTTGCTACTGCAGACAATATGTATATAGAAGTTGACCGTGAAAAAGCTATCGGCTTGGCCGTGAGCAATGCCAAAGATGGCGACCTTATTCTTATTGCCGGGAAAGGGCACGAAACGTATCAAATACTGAAGGGCGAGACGGTGTCATTCAGTGATTATGATACTGCGGTGACAGCATTGGATAATCGGATGCACGGTCATGCGGGAGTTAAGCGATGATGTTGAGTTTATTAACGGCAGCGTGTGAAGGCAAACTTCACGGCAATGATGTTGAATATGAACGAGTGAGCACTGATACGCGCAATATTCTCACTGGCGATCTATTTATAGCCCTGCGTGGCGACCGTTTCGACGGACATCAATTTGTACTTGATGCCGAAAGAGCTGGTGCTGTGGCACTTGTTGTGGATGCCGTGCAAGAGAGTGTTTGCATCCCACAACTGGTGGTTGAGAATACTAACCACGCACTCGGGTTTGCAGGGCGTTTAAATAGAGACTCCAGTAAAGCTAAAGTGATTGCTATTACCGGTAGTAGCGGTAAAACAACGGTAAAAGGAATGTTGCACGCTATTTTGGCTAATGAGGGTGAGGTGCTGGCAACACAAGGTAATTTTAATAATCATATTGGTGTTCCGCTTACGCTTTTACAGTTGAAACCTGCGCATGAGTTTGCCGTTATAGAAGCCGGTACAAGTGGGAAAGGTGAAATTGGATATTTGGCAGGCTTGATTCGGCCCTGTATTGCATTAGTGAATAATGTTATGTCAGCTCATTTGGAGGGCTTCGGTACAGTAGAAGCGATTGGGCAGGAAAAGTCTAATATCTTCAGTGAGGACACTCTAAAAATTGGCGTTGTTAATTTGAAGTCTCAACAACTCAATACTGCTCTTAATCAATTAACACAAGTTGAACGTATTGGGTTTGCGCTAGTTGAAAGCGATACCGCGATGGAAAACCTACGGGAAGACTATAAAGATAAAATAGATCAGTTTGTATTTGGAAAAATAAAGCATTCATCTAACGATAAAAAGAATGAGTTTACGCTGTACGCAGAAAATTCAATGAGTGTTATTACTATCGCAGTTCCTGGGCGGCACAATATTGAAAATGCACTTGCGGCCGCGAGTTGTGCGTTAGCGGCCGGCGCGACGCGTGAATCGATTACGGCGGGTTTGGGTACTTTTAGTGGCGTGCCTGGACGAATGCAAGTGGTGGAGAGTGATCGATGCGCGATGCTCGTTGATGACACCTATAATGCAAATCCCGGTTCAATGCGGGCCGCAATAGATTTTCTGGCGAACAAAAAAAATAGTGTGCTTATTGTAGGTGATATGGCCGAAGTTGGTGAAACAGCCGAAAATATTCATGCCGAACTCGGTAAGTATGCAAAGGACAATGGGGTTTCACGTGTGTATGCCGTGGGTCCTTTGAGCGCAAAACTGGTCGAAAAGTTTGGTGATAAGGGGCAATGGTTTGAAAGCCAAGCTTTGTTAAAGGCTCATTTAGAGTCGGATGTGTTAGACCACTGCGCGATTTTGGTAAAAGGATCCAGACGTTCGAAAATGGAAAATATTATTCAACAGCTGAAACGAATTGAGGAGAAAGGCTGATGTTGTTTTGGCTGGCCGATGTACTACAGGAATTTATTAGTGGTTTTGGAATGTTTCGCTACCTAACGTTGCGCGGAATACTGGGTGTAATGACGGCATTGGGAATATCGATGCTTATGGGGCCTTGGGTCATTAAAAAATTAAATCACTTACAGATAGGGCAAGCGATTCGAGATGATGGCCCGCAAAGCCATTTGAGTAAATCAGGTACGCCGACAATGGGCGGTACTCTCATTATCTTCGCGATTGTGATATCGACACTCTTATGGGCAGACTTGTCAAACCGGTATGTATTAGTTGTTCTGTTTGTCACCATAGCGTACGGCTTAATTGGTTGGGTGGACGATTATAGGAAAGTGGTTGAGAAAAATTCCAAAGGATTGCCCGCAAAATGGAAATATTTTTGGCAATCGATAGCAGGGTTTGGCGTGGCTGTAGCGCTTTTTTCGAGTGCACAGTCGCCGGTAGAAACAACTTTGTATATTCCGTTTTTTAAGAGTTTTGCGTGGGAGATGGGTGGTTTTTTCATTATCCTTACGTATTTTATGATTGTTGGCTTTAGTAATGCCGTTAATCTTACCGATGGTCTAGATGGCCTAGCCATTATGCCAACAGTAATGGTTGGTTCGGCGCTAGGTATTATCGCCTACTTAAGTGGGCATGCGAATTTTTCAGGTTATCTGCATATACCTTATATACCGGGCGCCGGAGAGCTGGTTATTTATTGTGGTGCGCTAGCTGGAGCCGGATTAGGTTTTTTGTGGTTTAACACTTATCCGGCTCAAGTTTTTATGGGGGATGTGGGTGCTTTGGCTTTGGGTGCTGCGCTGGGTGTGATTGCCGTTATTGTTCGCCATGAAATTGTATTTTTTATTATGTCAGGCATATTTGTTATGGAGACTGTCTCCGTAATATTGCAAGTGGCTTCATTTAAACTAACGGGCCGACGCATATTTAGAATGGCGCCGTTGCATCATCATTTTGAATTAAAGGGCTGGCCTGAGCCAAGAGTCATCGTCAGGTTCTGGATTATTACTGTAATGCTCGTTTTGTTCGGGCTTGCAACACTCAAAATACGGTAGCTTTAGGAAAGTATGAGCACATTAATCGCGTCCGATAAAATGGTAGTTATTCTCGGTTTAGGAAAGACCGGGCTTTCGGTTGCGCGATTTTTAACTAAACAGAATAGAACCTTTGTGGTTGTTGATACGCGAGACAATCCGCCGGGTTTAGCTGAGCTTAAAACCATTAATGCCAATGTGACGATACTGGCAGGTCCAATAAGCGAGCACGTTGAAACAATAATGTGCGGCGCCGAGGAGATTATAATCAGCCCAGGCATTTCGCGGGATATTCCCGTGATAAAGGCGGCGATCAAAATGGGGATATCGGTTGTTGGCGACGTTGAGCTGTTTTTGAGAGAGGTAAAGGCTCCAGTCGTTGGTATTACCGGTTCTAACGGTAAAACAACGGTTACAACGCTAGTAGGGCTTGCCGCTGAAAAAGCGGGGTTACACGTTAAAGTTGCAGGTAATATCGGAATCCCAGCATTGGATGTCTTGCATGACAGTGTTGAACTCTATGTGTTGGAACTCTCTAGTTTTCAGTTAGAAAGCATTCCTCGCGCAAAATTGAGCGTAGCGTGCAATTTAAATGTTAGCGCAGATCATATGGATCGCTACAGTTCGCTGGCTGTTTATTGTATGGCAAAGCAGCGAATTTTTTGGGGCGCAGAGCGTGTTGTATACAATCTGGATGATAAATTAACGCAACCACCGGCAATCAGTGGGGTTCATCGTTTTGGGTTTGGGTTAGGGGTTTCCTCCGAACAAGGCGATAGTAAATACCTTTACGATGGCGAAAGTGCAGCGCTAAAAAATGATAATGATACGCTTTTGTTGGCAAATGAATTAAAGATGTTTGGTCGTCATAATATTGCAAATGCGCTCGCTGTAATGGGTATTTGCGATGCTGCTCGTATTGATAGAGCAGCTGTTCTTAATGTTCTTCGAACGTTTAAAGGCCTGCCCCATCGTTGTGAATGGGCGGGAGAGAAAAAAACGATAACATTTATCAATGATTCTAAGGCAACCAATGTAGGTGCGACTATAGCGGCGATAGAAGGGCTCTACGCTGATTTTTCAGCCATTACACTTATCGCGGGTGGCGATGGTAAAGATGCCGATTTTAGTGCCCTTGGTAACGTTATTGAGGGCCGAATTCGTGTCTTAGTATTGGTTGGCGTGGATGCCGGTAAAATTGCTGCGCAGGTTAATAAAAAGGTTACAACTTTTTACGCTGAAAGCCTGCCCGAGGCCGTTCAAATGGCATACCAAAAAAGTGAACCCAATAGCGCTGTTCTTCTGTCGCCGGCCTGCGCAAGTTTCGATATGTTTAGCGGGTTCGAGGCGCGGGGAGAATGCTTTATAGCGAGTGTTGAGGCATTGGTAGCATGAAATTAGCGAATGTTTCGCTTTCGCAACAGGTATCCGCGTTAGCGTTAGATCGAGGATTAGTGTTGGTTGTGGCAACTCTGATTAGTATCGGTTTAATTATGGTTGCCTCAAGCTCATTAGATTTCGCGGCAGCACAATACGGCGATGCTTGGTTTTTTGTGAAAAAACAACTGACGTTTTTATGTATAGGTATCGCGGCAGGTATTATTGTTGCTGCTATTCCAATGACAATTTGGCAGCGGTACTCGGGTATTTTATTGTTGATGGCGATTTTTTTTCTGGTAGTAGTACTGTTACCGGGTGTTGGTAAAGTTGTTAATGGTAGTCGTCGCTGGTTAAGTATTGGACCTGTGTCTATGCAAGCATCCGAACTTTCAAAATTTTGCTTGATTGTATATTTCGCGAGTTATCTCGCGCGAAAGAATCACGAAATACGCTACGAGTGGGCCGGTTTTTTTAAGATGATCGGCATTATTGGTTTTGTGGTGTTTTTGTTATTGCTAGAACCGGATTTTGGAAGCTCGGTTGTTATTTGCTTGACGTTGGGCGCTATGATGTTTGTTGCGGGTGTGCCATTACTACGTTTTGGGTTGTTAGCACTCACGGGTGTGGTGTTTTTAGCGAGTATGGCCCGCTTGTCTCCGTATCGATGGGAGCGTCTTATAACGTTTATGGATCCGTGGGAACGACAATTTGATAGTGGTTATCAGCTGGTGCAGTCCCTTATTGCGTTTGGCCGAGGTGAGTGGCTTGGGACCGGCTTGGGCAACAGCATGCAAAAATTGTTTTTCTTACCAGAGGCGCATACCGATTTTATTTTTTCAATTTATTCGGAAGAATTTGGGTTAATTGGTGCGTTAGTGTTAATAGGCCTATTTAGTTATTTTGTGTGGAAAATGCTATGTCTTTCAAGGGTGGCGTTCTATCGACAAAAATTATTTGGTTGCTATTTAGTGTTTGGAATTGCCGTTATGGTCGCGGTACAAGCGTTTATTAATATGGGGGTTGCTTCTGGTTTATTGCCCACCAAAGGGTTGACTCTTCCCTTTGTGAGTTATGGCGGTAGTAGCTTATTAGTTACCTGCACATTGGTTGCATTGGTTTTTAGAGTGGCTTGGGAGGAGCGTTTCGGTGCTGAATAACCCAAAACGTATTCTTATCAGCGCGGGAGGAACCGGCGGGCATGTTTTCCCTGGCTTGGCTCTAGCGGCAGCGTTGGCTGCGCGAGGGTATGATATTCATTGGATGGGAACGGCGACCGGCATCGAATCACGTTTGGTTATAGAAGCAGGCATTCCGCTTCACTTAGTATCGGTTCAAGGTGTTCGGGGTAAGGGAGTTGTTGCGTTACTGACGTCGCCTTTTAATATTGTTCGCGCAATAGTACAGGCTGTAAAAATAGTAATTAAGGTTCGCCCTGGGTTGGTTGTGGGATTGGGTGGGTTCGTTGCAGCGCCTGCGGGATTTGCAGCAAAACTAACACGTATACCGCTAGTCATTCACGAGCAAAACGCTGTGGCCGGCACAACGAATAGGCTTTTGGCTGCATTCGCGAACGCTGTTCTCACCGCGTTCCCAAATGTGTTAGAGAAAGGCTTGTGTATTGGAAACCCAGTACGAAAAGAATTTTTCGAGCCGCGTAGTGCTCGTAACGTTTTCGATGGGAGCGCGGAGCAAGCATTAAAGGTTGTGGTAGTAGGAGGCAGTCGAGGTGCGAAAGCGGTTAATCATCTAGTCGCTGACTCGATTGGCATTATGGGCGAAACTCGTGAAAAGATGGCGGTCTATCACCAAACGGGAGAAAAACTTTTTGATGAAGCGATGGCGCATTATCGGCAAGTTGGTTTGAGCGTGCGGGAGGCCGGGGAAGGTTACCCTAGTAAAGGCCACATTATAGTAGCACCATTTATTCGGGATATGGCTGAGTGCTTAGCGTGGGCAGATGTTGTAATTTGTCGTGCCGGCGCTTTGACGATATCGGAACTGGCTGCCAGTGGGGTTGGTTCCGTACTAGTGCCTTTTCCGTTTGCCATTGATGATCATCAAACGGTAAACGGACAGTATTTAGTTGCGGAGCAAGCGGCTGTAATATTTCAGCAGCAAGAATTGACGCCGGCTAAATTAACACAGTTGTTAAATGAGTTTATCGATAACCCCCGTACATTAGTGGATATGGGGCGTCGAGCTCGCGCGAGTGCCAAGCCTCACGCAGTCACTGAGTTCGCTGATTGTTGTGAAACGTTATTTAGAGAGACGTAAATTGTTAAAATTTTGGATTCGATTATGAATGCTAGTGATATTCAGCAAGTACCAGAGATGAGACGAATAAGGCGAATACATTTCGTGGGAATTGGCGGTGCCGGCATGAGCGGAATTGCTGAAGTGCTCCTCAATCAGGGGTATGACATATCGGGGTCAGATTTAAAGGAATCCGATGTTACGCGTCGGCTTTCCGGTATGGGTATAGACATTTTTATTGGCCATCACGGGGCCAATGTACAAGGTGCAGATGTGGTGGTGAATTCCAGCGCTGTAACCGAAGGAAATGCAGAATTAAGTGAGGCCCGTGAAAAACGGATTCCTATAGTACGTCGTGCAGAAATGCTAGGTGAATTAATGCGCTATCGACATGGTATTGCGGTAGCGGGTACTCATGGAAAAACAACAACTACTAGCCTAATTGCGAGTATTTTTGCGGCTGCAGATAAAGATCCAACCTTTGTTATTGGAGGCTTATTAAATAGTGCTGGTAGTAACGCGGGCTTGGGTGAAAGTCGTTATTTGGTTGCGGAAGCTGATGAAAGTGATGCGTCTTTTTTACATCTTCAGCCCATGGTTGCGGTTGTGACTAATATTGATGCAGACCATATGGATACGTACGGAGGAGATTTCTCAAACGTTAAGAAAGCGTTTATCGAATTTCTCCACAACCTACCGTTTTATGGCGTGGCAGTAATGTGTGGTGACGATCCTGTTGTGAATGAGATCATACCTAGTGTATCCCGTTCTGTACTGACTTATGGATTTTCAAATGAGTGTGATTATGTGATTTCTAACCTGAAGCAAACAGAAGGCATGCAGCGTTTTTCGATAGCACGCCCGGGTAAAGACTCGCTACTTGAACTTTCTTTGACTATGCCCGGTAGCCATAATGTTTTAAATGCGGCCGCGGCCGTGGCCGTTGCAACTGATGAAGGCATTGAGGACGAGGCGATACAAGCTGGTTTGTCGAAATTTTCGGGGGTAGGTCGACGCTTTGAAATCTATGGTGAATTTTCGGTGGGCAGTGAGGGTAGCGCCATGCTTGTGGATGACTACGGTCATCATCCCAGAGAAGTTGCTGCAACAATTAAAGCGATTCGTGATGGTTGGCCCGAACGCCGTTTACTGATGATTTATCAACCGCATCGGTATTCGCGCACGCGTGATCTGTATGAAGACTTTGTCGATGTATTGTCCAGCGTGGATCAATTGGTTTTGCTCGAAGTCTATGCTGCGGGTGAGGACCCTATTGCGGGTGCGGACGGTCGCCATCTGAGCCGGAGTATTAGAAATCGTGCGGCGGTGGACCCCATATTTGTTGAAGGTATAGAGGGTGTACCTGCTGTAATTAAAGATATCGTTCTACCTGGCGACGTTGTGATCACACAAGGTGCCGGTAACGTGGGTTTATTAGCGGCTGAACTAGCAAAACGTAAATTTATTTAAGATTATGACTGAAAAATATCGTGTAAATTACAAACAATATTTGAAGGCCGAAAACGCTTTTGGGAAGGTGGCTGTTCTTTATGGCGGCACTTCGGCTGAGCGCGAGATATCACTTAAAAGCGGAGCTGCTGTTGAGCGAGGCCTGAGGGCGATGGGAATAGCCGCCACGGCCTATGATATACGTGAAAATGCGATAGAGCAGATTCTCTCGCTTGAATTCGATCGCGCGTTTATAGCGCTGCACGGCGCTGGCGGCGAAGACGGTAAAATCCAAGCCGTACTTGATTTAATGGGTAAGCCGTATACGGGCAGCCGTCATACCGCTTCAGCAATAGCAATGGACAAATTAAAAACCAAGCAAATTTGGTTGTCTGAAGGTTTGTCAACACCACGCTATCACGTGGTAAAAAATGATTCTGATATGCAAGCGATAATCACGAGCCTCGGTGGCACTGTGTTTGTAAAGCCCGTACGCGAAGGGTCTAGTATTGGTATGTGTACCGCTGATTCCGCCAGCGCCCTAGTTAAGGCTTTTGAGTACGCCAATGGATTCGATCACTTAGTTTTGGCCGAGCAAAAAATTACAGGTGCAGAGTTTTCGGTTGCAATTTTAAATGGGCAAGCACTCGAGCCGGTTGAGTTGGAAACTGATAATGATTTTTATGATTACGACGCAAAATACCAGTCGAACAATACGCGTTATAAATGCCCGTCTAGCTTAAGTGTAGAGCAACTCGCCGAGATAAAAGCGTTGGCGGTTCGGGCCTTTGACTCGATTGGTTGTGAGGGGTGGGGTCGTGTGGATGTAATGCAAGATGAGTGTGGAGCGTTTTATCTCTTAGAGGTGAACACTGTTCCCGGCATGACCGATCATAGTTTGGTGCCAATGGCAGCCAAGGCCGAAGGAATAGATTTTAGCCGTTTGGTAACGGAAATATTGACGCTAACGCTGGATTAGCGACGAGACAATAATGGTAACGGTATTTTGGGCGGTGTATGTCTTTAGATCGAAAGCGAGGAGTAAAGCGTGAGCGTACGCTTAAGCCACGTCGCGCAGCAAGCGATTCGGTCAAAGGTGCTGTAAAAAAGTCAAAGGGTGATAGCAGTAGTGGCGCTATTTATCCGCGTAGCATGCGTTTTTTGAGGTTTTGTTTTTTTATAGGGTTCAGTGGTTTTGTATTCTATTTTGTGAATTGGAAAGAGCTGTATAGCAAGTTTCAATCCTTGGTTAACAAGCCCGTTGCGAATATTGTCGTCAAGGGAGAATTTACGTACTTATCCCAGAAGAATATTCAAAAGATGGTAATGGACCAAATTAGCAGTAACTTCGTTGATGTTAATTTGGTTGATTTACAGTTGCGATTACAGATAGAGCCTTGGGTTAAATCGGCGAGTGTTCAGCGCAGTTGGCCAGATGGTTTGTTGATTGAAGTGAATGAAGAAAAACCGATAGCCCGTTGGGCTGATGATGCGTTTATTAGCAACGAGGGTGCAGTAATAGTTATTGACGAGAATGTTTCGTTGAGCCATTTGCCTCGTTTAGCTGGGCCTTTAAACGAGAGTTTGGCCATTACGCGCACTTATTTGGAAATGACTGAACTGTTTGCAAGTCGAAAATTGGTGCTTACGGGCGTGAATGTAGATGAAACAATGGCGTGGTCTATTAGTTTGAAAAACGGAATTGAAATAGTATTTGGCCAATATGATGTGTTGACCAAGTTACGCAATTTCTTATTGGTATACGATACAAATTTGCAGCCCGACATAGGTCGCGTAAAACGGGTCGATATGCGTTACGAAAGCGGCATGGCAGTGGCCTGGCGACTAGACTAAAAAAGTCCCGATAGGCATATTCGAGCAGCAGACGGTGAACAAATTAAAATAAACGGCGGGTAATTAAATGGCACATTCGAGCGGGGGACGCATGATTGTTGGCCTGGATATAGGGACATCCAAGGTAGTTGCGATTGTAGGGGAAATATCAGCCGAAACAGAACTATCGGTTGTAGGAATTGGTTCGCATAAATCTGTCGGTATGAAAAAAGGCGTGGTCGTCAATATTGAATCGACGGTGCAATCTATTCAGCGCGCGATTGAAGAAGCTGAGTTAATGGCTGGGTGTGAAATTCACTCTGTCTACGTTGGTATTGCGGGTAGCCATATTCGTAGCCTTAACTCTCACGGCATTGTTGCGATCAAAGATCGGGAAGTGTTCGCACAAGATCTTGATCGAGTCATCGACGCAGCCCAAGCGGTTGCTATACCTGCGGACCAGAAAATTTTACATATATTGCCGCAGGAATATTTAATTGATGAGCAAGAAGGTGTTAAAGAGCCGCTAGGAATGTCGGGTGTTCGCTTGGAAGCGAAGGTTCATCTAGTGACCTGTGCCGTAAATGCGGCTCAGAATATTGAAAAATGTATTCGCCGTTGTGGCTTAGAAGTTGAAGACGTCATCCTAGAGCAGTTAGCATCAGCTTATTCCGTACTAACAGAAGATGAAAAAGAATTGGGAGTGTGCTTGGTCGATATTGGAGGCGGTACTACGGATATCGCAATCTTTACCGAAGGCGCTATTCGCCATACGGGTGTAATCCCTATAGCGGGAGACCAAGTGACGAATGATATTGCAATGGCATTGCGAACACCCACGCAATACGCAGAAGAAATTAAGATAAAGTATGCTTGTGCACTTGCAAAATTAACTGGAGCCGAAGAAACAATAAAAGTACCTAGTGTTGGCGATAGGCCTGCACGAAACTTGTCCAGGCAAGCCCTCGCTGAAGTGGTAGAACCGCGTTATGACGAACTGTTTACACTCGTGCAGTCAGAGTTGCGTCGCAGTGGGTTTGAGCATTTAGTTGCAGCAGGTATTGTTTTAACGGGTGGCACCTCAAAAATGGAAGGTGTTATTGAGTTAGCAGAAGAAATATTTCATATGCCCGTACGGTTAGGGGCACCCACTAATATTAGTGGGCTGAAAGATATTGTTGATAATCCTATTTACTCGACCGGCGTAGGTTTGCTCATTTACGGTATGCATCAAAATGGCGAGAGTGTATACGGTGCCGAGCAGGGTGAAAGTTTTATTAGTCGGTTGAAATCTTGGTTTCAACGAAACTTGTAATTTAGAAATTTGATGCAGCGAAATTGACGTTGCATTAATGGTAGTCAAAATCAAGGGGATAAAGAGGGGAACTCTTATGTTTGAATTAGTTGATAGTATTCCGCAGAACGCGGTTATCAAAGTTGTAGGTGTTGGCGGCGGCGGCGGTAACGCTGTAAAGCATATGATTACAAACGCTGTAGATGGCGTTGAATTTATATGTGCAAACACTGACGCTCAAGCTTTGAAAGATGTTGATGCAAGAACGGTTTTACAGCTTGGCCATTGCATTACCAAGGGCCTTGGCGCAGGCGCAAATCCACAGATCGGCCGCGAGGCCGCGCTTGAAGATCGTGAACGTATTATCGAGGTGCTGGAAGGCGCTGACATGGTGTTCATTACGGCCGGTATGGGCGGTGGTACTGGTACGGGTGGTGCTCCCGTTGTCGCGGAAATTGCTAAAGAACTCGGTATTCTAACGGTTGCGGTTGTAACCAAGCCGTTTCCGTTTGAAGGGCGCAAGCGCATGGCGATCGCAGATGAGGGTATTAAGCAATTACAAGATCGCGTTGACTCACTGATCACGATACCTAACGAAAAGCTTTTGGCTGTATTGGGTAAAGCTACGACACTTCTTGATGCGTTTAAAGCTGCGAATGATGTGTTGTTAGGCGCAGTGCAAGGCATAGCAGATTTGATTATTCGGCCTGGTATGATCAACGTGGATTTTGCCGATGTTCGCACGGTAATGTCTGAAATGGGTATGGCAATGATGGGAAGTGGCAGCTCGACCGGTGAAAACCGTGCGCGAGAAGCCGCAGAAGCCGCAGTGCGCAGTCCACTATTGGAAGATGTTAATTTGCAGGGTGCGCGGGGAATTCTAGTTAATATTACAGCGGGTATGGATCTTTCCTTGGGCGAATTCACAGAGGTGGGTGATACGATTGAAGAATTTGCGTCCGGCGATGCAACGGTTGTAGTGGGTACTGTAATTGACCCAGATATGTCGAACGAGTTGCGCGTAACGGTTGTTGCAACCGGGTTAGGCGCAGGTGAGCGAGTTCAACAAGCACCACCTACAAAAGTGGTAATTGATAACACGCGCACAGCTGACGGCCGTCCGAATTATAGTGAATTGGATCGTCCTACTATTATTCGAAATACACAGCAGACCAAGGTAGCGCCGGAAGTGGAACCACAGGAAAAAGATTTGGAATATCTCGATATTCCAGCATTTCTTCGTCGCCAAGCTGACTAATTTTTCGTTTTATGCGAGAGAGTATGGCTCAGCTGAATGTGATGTAATAAATGTGATGTGTGGCGGTGAGTTCCCCGCTCTTCTTCGGCGATGCCGGAGAACACATGGATGTGGCTGCCTCAACAGGCTCAAACTTGCAGCAGCCATGGGGTTCCCCCATGGCTGCGCACTATAGGACGTTATCTGACGTGCGCTCTATGTTTGAAGTAGTTTGAAGGTGTGAAGTCGATTGAAGATATAATGACGGGCCTAATTTATCTTAATTTGGCGCGTTAGCGCTCAAAATTTGACGTAATACGACGTTTGATCTAGCAAAAGTGGTAACCTCAACATCGTTCAGGAGAGAGGTTCACGCTGAACCGAATGGGCTCTCAATAGTCTGAAATAGAGTCTTTTTATATCGCTCGAGCTTGGATCGGTATTATCGAGATTACCCCTGAACAAAAGTATGAATAGTAGCGGTCAATATTGGTTAAATAATGGTCAGATAGGTTGGTTTGGCGTATGCGTTCTGTTATTATGCGCGCCGCTTTCCAGCCTACCTTTGAGACACGATTGAATGATAAAGCAACGAACACTGAAAAATGAAATCAGAGCGACCGGTGTTGGTCTACACACAGGACAAAAGGTGTATTTAACCCTGCGTCCCGCACCGATTGATGCTGGTATCGTCTTTCGACGAGTGGATTTAAGTCCCGTTGTAGAGATTGAAGCTAAGGCTGAAAATGTAGGGGACACCACACTTTCTACTACGTTAGTAAATGGTGACGTTCGCGTCTCTACCGTTGAACATTTACTTTCTGCAATGGCCGGGCTCGGTATCGACAACGCCATTATTGAAGTGAGTGCTGACGAAGTACCTATTATGGACGGCAGTGCGGGCCCATTTGTATTTCTAATTCAGTCCGCGGGTATCCAAGAGCAGGCTGCCCCTAAGAAGTTTATACGTATTAAGAAAAAGGTAGTTGTGAGAGACGGCGATAAAGAAGCCGCTTTCCTACCTTTTAATGGTTTTAAGGTTACTTTTGCAATTGAATTTGATCACCCTGTGTTCAAAGGGCGTAAATTAGATGCTACCGTAGATTTTTCAAGCACATCGTTCGTTAAAGAAGTTTCACGTGCACGTACTTTCGGTTTTATGCATGAAATAGAATATTTACGCTCCAAAGGGCTCGCCAAAGGTGGAAGTGTCGATAACGCTATTGTGGTCGATAAGTATCGAATTTTAAACGATGATGGTTTGCGCTATGAAGATGAGTTTGTAAAGCATAAGGTTCTCGATGCTATCGGCGATCTTTATCTGCTGGGCACCAGCTTAATAGGCGAATTTAAAGCGTTTAAGTCCGGTCATGGTTTGAACAATAAGTCGCTTAGAGAGTTGATCAAACAGAAAGACGCGTGGGAAGTGGTGACCTTTGAAGATGATGAAGAAGCGCCTATATCCTATGTAAAGCCTTTGATGGCGGTTTCATAGCCTGCAGGCTGTTGGTCAAATTTACGAAATTAAGAATAAAAAAGACTATAATCCGTATCCAAAATGCATATGGAGTTGATGTTTCGTGGTTAGGTGTGCCATAGTTCGGTGCAATAGTTGACCGACTGCATCTGATGGACGAGTGGGCTTGCCAGTTTGCTCGCCGTGCACAACTATTAATATAAAGTGACGGAATCACATAGTATTCTCTGTCTCTGGTAATGCAATCTTCCAGAAACGAATACGTCAATCGTAACAACAGGCACCAGCGTGCAGATTAATCGATGAAAATAATCGTAGTGAGTAAGCGCCACGGTAGCACCCGCAGTTTTACGCTGGGTGGTTGGACGCGTGCGTTACTCTCTGCCTGTATGGTAGGTATTCCGGTCGGAGCTGCCACCTTGGCTGTTACGCACTTCGCTAATAATGATGCCAATGATGTTCTAACTCCAGATGCCACTCAAGCGTGGACGGAATCTTTGGCGTTGCAACAGCAGCAAGTTGAAGAAGCGCAGTATTTTACAGAGAAAAAACTTGCCGCTATAACCTTACGTGTTGCCGAACTTCAAGCTCGATTGGTGCGTTTAGACGCACTTGGCGAACGTTTGACGTCGATGGCAAAATTGGATAATGGTGAGTTTGACTTCAGCCGAGTGCCCGCGTTGGGTGGGCCAGAGCAGAATATAGACGGCGCTAATTACGCTGCACCCGAATTTAAATTGGTGTTAGAACAGCTCGGCGAACAAATCGACGACCGCCGACAGCAGCTCGATACATTAGAAGCCTTAATGGCTAAGCGTAAATTACAGAACGATGTATTTCTGGCTGGCCGCCCTATAAAAAAAGGGTGGATGTCTTCTCGGTATGGTCGCCGTAGCGATCCGTTTAACGGTCGGATAGCATGGCATGCTGGTGTTGATTTTGCCGGTAAAGAAGGTTCAGATATCGTTGCGGTTGCCGCTGGGGTTGTAACGTGGTCTGGTGAGCGTTACGGCTATGGTGAGATGGTTGAAGTTAACCACGGTAACGGCTTTAAGACACGGTATGCTCACTGTAAAGAGAATCTAGTGAACGTTGGCGACGTGGTCAAAAAAGGCCAAATCGTTGCGTTAATGGGCTCGAGCGGCCGCTCGACCGGCCCGCATGTCCACTTTGAAGTATACAAAAATGGTCGTACGGTCGACCCTGCCACCTATATTCATAGGGCTAGTAGATAGCACTCCCCCCTTAGCCAGCAATCATATCGTCACATTGCTAGGCCTCCATATTTGTCGTACCACACCAAAACTTTTACACACTGCCGAGCTTTTTTGCTCGCTCACTGGCTGGAAATCTTATGTTAGGTAAACTCTTTAGAGCCGTATTTGGTTCAAAAAATGATCGCGAGCTAAAGAAAATGGGCAAAGTTGTCCAACAAATAAACGCGTTAGAAACTCAGATAGAAGCGCTATCTGACGATGAGTTAAAAGGGAAAACAATTGAATATCGTGAGCGTTATGAGAAGGGTGAAACGCTAGAGCAGCTTCTGCCTGAGGCTTTTGCAACCGTTCGAGAGGCAAGTCGCAGAGCGATGGCTATGCGTCACTTCGATGTGCAGATGATAGGCGGTATGACCTTACATCAGGGTCGGATTTCAGAAATGAAAACAGGTGAAGGTAAAACGCTTGTTGCGACACTCGCGACTTATTTAAATGCAATTCCTGGGAAGGGTGTTCATATTGTAACAGTGAACGATTACCTGGCTACTCGAGATTCAAATTGGATGCGCCCTGTATACGAAGCATTAGGAATGACCGTTGGTTCCATTGTTTCAATGCAGGACCCGCAAGAAAAGTACAATGCGTACCGAGCTGACATCACATACGGTACGAATAACGAGTTTGGTTTCGATTACCTTCGAGATAATATGGCGTTGAGAAAAGAGGATCGCGTACAGCGGCCTTTGTTTTTTGCTGTTATCGATGAAGTGGATTCGATTTTGATCGATGAGGCAAGAACGCCGCTTATAATTTCGGGTGCTGCTGAAGATAGCTCCCTACTCTACAAGAAAATCAATGCGCTAATTCCTCAGTTAAAACTCCAGCCTGAATCTGACGAAGAAGAACCCACTGAAATCGGCCACTTTACTATTGATGAAAAAGTTCGTTCGATCGAGTTGACCGAGACTGGGCACCAGCTCGTGGAAGAGTTACTGATTGGTGCGGGCTTGCTCAAAAATGATGAAAGCTTGTATCAAGCTTCTAATCTAGGTTTGGTACACCACATCAATTCTGGCTTGCGTGCTCATCACCTCTATCAGCGAGATGTTGAATACATTGTGCAGGAAAACCAAGTGGTGCTTATTGATGAGCATACAGGCCGAACAATGCAAGGACGACGTTTGTCCGAGGGGCTGCACCAAGCAATTGAGGCGAAAGAAGGCGTTAATATTCAGGCTGAAAGCCAGACTATGGCATCGACTACCTTTCAGAATTATTTTAGATTATACCCAAAATTGTCTGGTATGACGGGCACAGCAGATACTGAAGCGTTTGAATTCCGACAGATATATGGCTTGGATGTGGTCGTCATTCCTACCAACAGACCTGTATCTCGCCAAGACTTGAATGACCTTATCTTTCTGAATGTAGAGGATAAGTACGAAGCTATCATTGAAGATGTTAAGGCTTTTCGCGAAAAAAAGGCGCCTGTATTGGTCGGTACCGCTTCGGTAGAAACATCCGAGGAAATGTCTAAACGATTAAATGCGGCGGGAATAAAACACGAAGTTCTTAATGCTAAACAACACGATCGTGAGGCCGATATTATTGCTGAGGCGGGGCGTCCTGGTGCGGTAACTATCGCTACGAATATGGCGGGTCGTGGTACCGATATTGTTTTGGGCGGTAAGTGGGAAGTTGAAGTTTCAAAACTTCAGAACCCAACAGAAACCGAAGTGGAGGCGATTAAAGCGGATTGGAAGGTTCGACACCAAATAGTGCTAGACGCTGGCGGGTTGCATATTATCGGCACTGAGCGGCATGAATCTAGACGTATCGATAACCAACTTCGGGGGCGCGCTGGCAGGCAGGGCGACCCTGGTCTTTCTCGATTTTATTTGTCGCTTGAAGATAATCTGATGCGAATCTTTGCGTCAGAACGCATGCGTTCTATTATGCAAACACTTGGCATGGAGAAGGGTGAGGCAATCGAGCACCGTATGGTGACTAATGCCATTGAGAAAGCACAACGAAAGGTAGAAGGCCGTAACTTTGATTACCGTAAGCAACTATTAGAATATGATGATGTTGCAAATGATCAGCGTCGCGTTATCTACACGCAGCGAAATGAGTTGTTAGACGCGGATGATATTGAAGAAGCTATTGCCGGTATACGCGACGACGTTGTGGCTGGGCAGCTAGCAGAGTTTGTTCCTCCTCAATCAGTAGAAGAACAATGGGATATCGCTGGCCTAGAAAAGCGTTTTCATGACGATTACGGTGTAGATCTTCCTATACAACAATGGTTGGACGAGGATGACAAGTTAAACGAAGAATCGCTAGGCGAAAAGTTATCTAATGCCATGAGCGAGTACTATCAGCAGGAAAAGGTAACTAAAATTGGCGATATTATTCGCACCCTTGAAAAACAATTGATGTTGCAAGTGCTCGATACCTTATGGAAAGAGCATTTACAAAATATGGATAATTTGCGGCAAGGCATTAATTTGAGGGCTTATGCGCAACGTAATCCTAAACAAGAATATAAGCGTGAATCGTTTGCACTATTTGAAAGCCTACTTGAAGCGCTAAAGTTTGATGTTACCCGTGTTTTGTTCCGAATTGAGCCAGTCACTGAAGAGCAGCTTGCGGAAATGGATCGTCGACGTCAAGCCGCCGCAGAAGCTCAGAAGATAAAATTACAGCACGAAGAGTTTTCGGCTTTAGAAACTGAAGCGCCAGGCGCAATGGATCAAGTGAAGCCGGAGCGGCCATATGTGCGCACAGGCAAAAAAATTGGGCGAAACGATAACTGCCCGTGTGGGTCGGGTAAAAAATATAAGGCATGTCACGGAAAGCTGGCTTAGTTAAGCATTTTTTTGAAAAGTAGCAAGTAAAAAAGCAGCGCTTTATCCGCTGCTTTTTTACTTATATTAGGTTAAGTAATTTTTATCTATCTCATTTTCGAGAGCGTATTCATTAAAGAGAGGGGAGGTGTATTCATGGCGGTAGGTAATGGGGTATGGCCGACTGTTTTTCCTGTTGCCGGTGTTCGCTTGGGTGTGGCCGCTGCCGGTGTGAAATACACAGATAGAAATGATGTGGTGCTATTAGAGATCGCTGAGGGTAGCGAGGTCGCTGGCGTGTTTACGCAGAATGCCTTTTGCGCTGCACCGGTAACTCTAGCCAAACAACACTTGGGCGAAAATACGCCACGATATTTTTTGATCAATTCGGGTAACGCGAATGCTTGTACAGGCGACGCCGGTTTTGACGCTGCACAAGAAACCATGTCCGCTGTAGCGCGTGTTGCAAAAGTTAGTATTAATCAGGTTCTGCCTTTTTCAACCGGTGTGATAGGGGAGCCGTTGCCAAGCAGCAAAATTGTAGCCGCTATTCCGCAGGCGTATGAACAGCTGGATGTGATGGGCTGGGAGCTGGCGGCAACTACTATTATGACAACAGATACACGCCCTAAAGCGAGTAGTGTTCGGATTAATATTGGTGGCGAAACTGTCTCTATCACTGGAATTTCGAAAGGCTCGGGAATGATTCGCCCCAATATGGCGACAATGTTAGCTTACATTGCAACGGATGCGGCAATCGATGCAGATACGCTTCGCGCTATTTCCCTTTCTGCTGCGAACAAATCATTTAATAGAATTACCATCGATGGTGATACGTCTACGAATGATGCCTGTATGTTAATCGCCACTGGGCAATCTTCTGCAAAGAAAATTGAGCGGCCGAGCGGTGAAGCCTTTGAAAAAATTCGAGATGCTATAATCGATGTTTACAAAAATCTCGCACAGCAAATCGTGCGAGACGGAGAAGGCGCAACAAAGTTTGTTACGGTAAATGTCTCGGGTGGAAAATCGAATTCAGAGTGTTTACAGGTGGCTTATGCTATTGCGCATTCGCCTTTGGTTAAAACAGCGCTATTCGCGTCGGACCCCAATTGGGGGCGTATTGTTGCGGCTATAGGTTACGCTGGTATCGACTCTCTTGATCCCTCACGCGTGTCAGTGAGTTTGGATGATGTTCAAATCGTCAAAAATGGTAGTCGCGCGGTAAGCTATTTAGAGGAATCTGGCCAAGCTATTTTTAATCAACCTGAGTTTTCGATAAACGTAGCGCTTGGACGTGGTGAAGCGTCAGAAACACTGTGGACGAGTGATTTGTCGCACGAGTACGTTACTATCAATGCTGAGTACCGCACCTAGATGAAGGTTCAGACGAAGCAGGTTAGGGTTGCTGTTGGCGTAGTGCTTAACGCAGCGAATGAGGTGTTAATTGCACAGCGACAGTCGGGCCAGCACTTGGCGGGGTTATGGGAATTTCCCGGAGGCAAGATAGAAATGGGTGAAAGTTGTGCGCAAGCGCTAGTGCGTGAACTCTGGGAAGAGGTGGGTATAAAGGTCGCTTCTTCCGATCCGTTTATGGTTGTTGCGCATCAGTACGAAACCAAAAGTGTTGAACTTGACGTTCACATGGTGAGGGTTTTTAGTGGTGAGGCGTTTGGACGGGAAGGGCAGTCTATTCGTTGGGAGGGCGTTAGCTGCCTTATAGAAGGACATTTTCCGGAGGCAAACCGCCCTATAATTGCGGCTCTAAAACAGTTCTGTATCTAGCGATACTATTTTGTCTATTCTTGCAGGTCGTTCGACCAGCTATCATCTTCTAGTTCATTCCCGTCTATACGATGGTTTTCACTGGCCCATTCACCAAAGTCAATGAGTTTGCAGCGTTCACTACAAAATGGCCGTTCAGGAAAATCGTTGGTCATTAGTACGGGCTTACTGCATGTTGGGCACTTTACTGAAAGCGTTTTTAATGTCATATCAAGGATAGGTAATTTTGGTGCAGTTGATTTACTTGCTGCTGAGTGGATTCTAGAGAGCCGCTATTATCAATAATATCGTCTGCCTTTGCTAGTCGTTCAGCCCTATTAATTTGCGCCGTAATAATGGCTTTAATGTCATCGCTAGGTACTTCGTCCCGAGTGGAGGCACGTTCAACTTGTATATTTTCTGGGATATCAACGACGAGTATTCGATTAACCGATTTGTCTTGGCCGGTCTCTAGCAAAAGTGGCGATGAAAGAATGGCGTACGGGCTGGTGATGCTTTTTAATAACGTAGCAGTGGTGCGCCGTATCGCGGGGTGAGTGATATGTTCAAGCCATTGTTTTTCGTCTGGGTGAGTAAAAATAATATTACGCAGTTTGGAGCGATTAAGCGCCCCGTTAGCGAGCAAAAGCTCTACGCCGAAATGATCGATAATTTGCTTTAAACAGGGCTCACCGGGAGCCACTATTTGTCGCGCAACACTATCGGAATCAACAACACCTATACCGAGATTGGCAAATAGATCGGTAACCGTTGTTTTGCCGCTGCCAATACCGCCGGTTACGCCAATCGTGAACATAGGTTAGCTAATTTTTGCGTAGCTAAGGTATATTTCGGTAATGCTTTCACCCCAAAAAAAGGCCATCCAGCCGGCAATTGCTAAATAAGGGCCAAAAGGAATTGGCACATTTTTATCTCGGCCCGCAATAACGATTCCGGCAATACCAATAACCGCACCGACAAAAGACGACAGAATGATGATGAGTGGCAGCATTTGCCAGCCCATCCAAGCGCCAAGCGCCGCGAGCAATTTGAAGTCGCCAAAGCCCATGCCTTCTTTACCTGTTATTAGTTTAAACAGCCAGAAAACACACCATAAAACCAAGTAGCCTGCAATTGCCCCGTAAACGGCGCTGTGTATATCTGTAAATATTCCAAAGGAGTTTACGACAATACCGCCCCACATTAGGGGTAGGGTAATGCTGTCTGGTAATAGCTGGTGATCGATATCTATCATCGTAAGGGCGATAAGACACCAAGTAAACAAAAGAGCGAAGCCACCACTTTCGTTGAGACCCAAAGAGAAAATACAAAACACGGACAGTATGCCGGTAACCATTTCTACAATGGGGTACCGAATGGAAATGGAGGTATTGCAACTATGGCAGCGCCCTTTAAGTATTAGATAACTGAATACGGGTATATTTTGCCAGGCCCGAATAGGTGCCTTACAGGAAGGGCAATGCGAAGACGGAAAGGCGATATTAAACTGGGTGTCCACCTCGTTTCCGTTATCGGGATGATCGTTTAAAAACTCTTTGCACTCGGCTTTCCATTGAGCAAACATCGAAAGAGGTAAACGATAGATGACAACATTCAAAAAACTACCGATGGCTAGGCTAACAATTAAAGTGCCTGCGAGCGATAACATAAGAAGTGAGTAGGCATCGATGGCGTTGTGCTCTCCCATTGTTAAACAACCTGCCCGATCTGAAATATGGGTAGGTACATCGCGATCATCAAGCCACCGACTAAAACACCTAGTACGGACATGATAATGGGTTCTAGTAGGGAGGTTAAGCTATCAACTAAATTATCTACAGCCTCTTCATAATAGCTAGCGACTTTATCCAGCATTTCATCGAGAGCACCTGATTCCTCGCCGATAGTTGTCATTTGTACGAGCATTGCCGGAAATAAATGGGTGTTAGTGATGGCCGCATTTAATTGCGTACCGGTAGATACTTCATCTTTTATTCGAAGTACTGCGGCTTCGTATAAAGAGTTTCCTGTTGCTCCAGCGACTGATTGTAATGCGTCAATTAAGGGCACGCCCGCAGCAAATGTTGTTGAAAGTGTTCGAGCGAATCGCGCGATGATTGACTGGTACACAATTCCGCCGACAACGGGGATTTTCAGCATAAGGCGATCAATGAAGTTTCGAAAAGTTTGGCTTTTTTGTTTTAGTTTCCCCAAAAAAAACACGCTGGCGATTAATGCTGCCCCAATAATATGCCAGTACGCCTGAGCTGCTTCCGAAAGATGTAATACGAAAAGCGTAAATGCCGGAAGTTCTGCGCCAAAACTGCTAAAAGTTTCGGCAAATTGCGGGACCACTTTAACTAATAATATACCGGTAACAACAAGGGCGACAATTACAACAGCAATTGGATAGGTCATTGCCTTTTTTATTTTCGCTTTTAACTGTTCGGTTTTTTCTTTATAAATTGCAATCCGGTCAAGCATTGTTTCTAGGGCGCCAGACTGCTCTCCCGATTCGACAAGATTACAGAAAAGCTCATCAAAATATTTTGGCTGCTTTCGTAGTGAGGCGGCAAAGCCCCCTCCGGCAGCAACATCGTCTTTGATGCCACGAATAAGTTTGGCTAGGTTTTTATTTTCGCTGCCGCCGGCGACTATTTCAAAGCTTTGAACTAAGGGTACGCCTGCCTTCATCATCGTAGCCATTTGTCGAGTAAAAAGCGCAATATCCATGGGTTTGATGGGTTTGCCTCCGCCACCGAACATTGGTTTTGATTTGCGCCGTACACTATTAGTTCTTACCCCTTGCTTCAGTAGCTGAGCTTTAGCGAGGGAGGAACTTGGGCTGACAACTTCGCCGGTAACCTTGTTGCCTTTTTTGTCTACGCCCTTGTAGGAGAATACTTCTGTAGTTGTGGAGTGGGCTGTTGTTGCCATCTGGTTTAATCCTTGGTGACTCGATTGGCTTCTTCAAGGCTAGTAAGGCCTGAGGCTGCTTTTTGAAGCGCTGATATTCTTAGATCGTTGAACCCTGCATTACGCGCAGCATCGGCTATCTGAATTGAATTTCCGCCTTCCATAATGATGCGTGAAATTTCAGCTGTAATTCGAACGACTTCATAGATGCCCACACGGCCTTTATAACCGTCAGTACATTTTTCACACCCTACCGGATGAAATAACGTAAATTCAGAGCGTTCTACACCAATCTTGTCGAAGCCTTCTTCTGTTAGAATTTCATCTGGAATATCGTCGGCGGGTATTTTGCAAGCGGGACAAAGCCTTCTTGCCAAACGTTGAGCGATAATAAGGCTTACAGTGGTCGCAACGTTAAATGTCGGAACGCCCATATTCAGGAGTCGGGTTAAGGTTTCTGGTGCACTGTTTGTATGAAGTGTAGAGAGTACAAGGTGGCCTGTTTGAGCCGCCTTTATGGCTATTTCGGCGGTTTCTATATCTCGAATTTCCCCAACCATTACAATATCAGGATCTTGACGGAGGAAGGAGCGCAGTGCCTCTGCGAACGTTAGGCCTACGCGGTTGTTCATATTGACCTGATTAATACCCTCAAGGTTGATCTCAACTGGATCTTCCGCTGTTGAGATATTGCGTTCAGCGGTATTAAGTATGTTAAGGCCTGTATAGAGCGAAACTGTTTTGCCTGAACCTGTTGGGCCGGTTACAAGAATCATACCTTGTGGTTGCTCTAAAGCATCTAAGTACATTTTCTTTTGCTCTGCTTCGTAGCCGAGCGCGTCGATGCCGAGCTTAGCGCTTGAGGGGTCCAAAATTCGAAGCACTACTTTTTCTCCGAAGAGCGTGGGTAGAGTGTTTACCCGAAAATCGATTGCGCGATTTTTGGATATTTTCATTTTGATTCGACCGTCTTGCGGTACACGTCTTTCTGATATATCCATCTGAGACATAACTTTTAGGCGAGCGGCTAAGCGAATGGCAAGATTGACTGGAGGCCGTGCCATTTCTTTCAGTATTCCATCCGTTCTAAATCGTACTCGATAGGTTTTTTCATAGGGCTCAAAATGGATGTCAGATGCGCCAATCTTGATGGCGTCGAGCAAAACCTTATTTACAAATCGTACGATAGGAGCTTCGTCCGCTTCAGAGGTATCCTCTCCTTTGGGGCCGTCTTCGTCAACGGCTTCAATATCAAGGTCATCCAGCCCGTCTTCGTCTAAATCGCCAAGAGCATCTCCAATACTTTCTTCTTCTGCCGTTAGAAAGGCTTCGATAGATGCGTGCAGCTTATCGGCTTCGGCCAAAAGTGCTTCTGTGGTTAGTCCCGTGTTAAATTTTATTTCGTCGAGTGCATGAAGGTTAGTGGGGTCTGCTACGGCAATAAATAATCGGTTACCGCGTTTAAACAAAGGGAGGGCATGGTGTTTTTGGATGAGTTTGGGGTCGATAACCCCAGAAGGAATGGCATCTTTGCTTAATGCGGATATATCGAGCAACGGGGTGCCAAACTCATCTGCGGCAGCTTCTGCGATTTGCTTGCCGCTAATAGAGCTATTGTTGACCAGGTAGAGAGGCAGTGGAGTTTTGTCTCGAGTTGCGCCCTCAATGGCCTTTACGGCATCGTCTTCCGATATAAGGTTGTCTCGCACTAATCGTCGCGCAAGACCACTAATACTGATAGCTGTATTCATTTAACTCTCGTAAACCTTATCGTAACGGTGGTAGCACCTAAGACTAAACCGAAGCCATTCGCCGGCTAAAACATACCGTAAGTGTAGAATAGTCGGTCAGTGCTGGTGGAATTCTAAGTGGACTTTACCATTTTTTCTAGGTTCGGCCAGTAACCTACTGTAAGTTTTAGGGTTTTAAGTGAATTGGGGCGCACTTTAAGCTACGGCGAACTTAAAATAGCCGTTGGCTCGTGTGGTTTTCGACGAGCAAAACCTGTCCTTAATGTGACAATTTCCGTCACCGAGAGGGTAGCGTAATTGCTGGGGAGAGGCGGCGCGCCCCTATTTTAAAGTGATTAGGCTAACTTGTTGTTTTGGCATTGTTATTGAATAGGTTAGCTTCGACTCTCAATCATTCCCTTGGAGGAACAGTTAGATGCAACAAGCACAAAAAGGTTTTACGTTAATTGAATTGATGATCGTAGTCGCGATTATCGGTATTTTGGCAGCGGTAGCATTACCCGCTTATCAGGATTACACGTCTCGTGCAAAAGTTAGCGAGCCTGTTAGTTTATTAAGCGGTCTTAAAATAGATGTTAGTGGTTATTACACCGATAAAGGGTCGTTGCCAACATTAGCGCTGTTGACGGGTTATGCTGGCCCCAAAGTTATTGAAGGTAAGTTTACAACTGGTATTGTTGGCGGTACAGCTGGCTTGTTTGTCGCTACAATGCGGTCTGCTGTAGGTGCAAACATCAACGCTAAAACTGTACAGTTAAGCTTTTTTACCGACAGCAATGGTTTACTGAAGCATGTATGCGAGCCTGGTGGAACAGATCCAATTCCGGCTAAATATTTACCTGCAGAGTGCCGATAAACTTTATACTTAACCGGTAAATGAGTTATTCGTAAGCCCAATAGTGATCTATTGGGCTTTTTTGTGTTTGCGTATATTCACCAAATGTTAATAGCTATGAGACTAAATCAGTCGATTTTTCTTGCCATCGCGTGTGTTGTTGCTGTTTTTTTCTTGTATTGGCCGGGCTTATATGGCGACTTCATGCTCGACGACCACGGTAATCTTCCCCCTTTATACAGTTCAATGCAGCTCTACGGTTTTTGGGGGGCTATTTTTGATGGTGGCTCTGGCCCTTTGGGGCGGCCGGTATCACTATGGACGTTTGCTCTCCAAGAAGCGCATTGGCCTACCCCTTATTTTTATAAGCTGGTGAATGTTTTTATACACCTACTCAACGCTGCTTTAGTTGTATGGGTTGTACGCCTTGTGCTACCAGGCTTATCCCATAGTGTAGGGGGTAAGTATCGTTGGGCGCCTTACGTCGTGGGGTTTGTCTGGGCCATTCTTCCCGTTCATCTCTCATCTGTTCTTTATGTTATACAGAGAATGACGCTCTTAAGTTCTACTTTTGTTCTTTTGGGTGTTTTGTCTTACTTGTATTCGCGTAGATATTTTGTCTGTCAGGACTATGTGCGCGGTTATATAGGCATGTTCTGTGGGGTCGGGGGAAGTTTATTCTTTGGTGTTTTTGCCAAAGAGAATGCTTTAGTTTTAGTGTTGTATTTGGTTGTGATCGAAACTTGCGTTCAGCGGCATAGCCCAATTGACAATAAGTTGATCCGAAAATCAATTTTATTGGGCTTGTGGGCACCCATGATTCTGTTTGGTATGTATATCGTTTATCGATGGCCGTCTTGGGAAAATGTGTGGGTTTTGCGAGAGTTTAATGTGTTCGAGCGCCTGTTTACACAAGCCATAATTCTTGTTGATTATAGTAAAGTCGTCTTATTACCCATTCCGTCTGATCTTGGGCTATATCACGATGGGTATCCAATCTCCCATGGTTTTTTTGACCCCGCTAAAACCATTATTTGTTTTGCCTCCATTGCTCTTGCTTTAGCTGCCGCATACTACGCTAAATGTAAAAAACACTACTGGGTATACTTTGGTGTTATATGGTTTTTCTCCGGGCATGTTATGGAGTCGACCGTTGTGCCACTGGAGCTGTATTTTGAACATAGGAATTATTTGCCGTCCCTATCTCTTGTTATGATGGTTGTAATTGGCATGACCCAGCTACTTGAGCGCGCTAGTCAACCGCGCGTGAGGTGGATGTTTGTATTTTTATCTGTAATCTATGCTGCGTATCTGGCGCTAATTACTTTTGGTCAGTCGGTTATGTGGGGAAATACAGAGGCTTTTCAGTTGGTACATGCAGCGGAAAGAAAAAATTCCGTGCGCGCACAGTCTTTATTGGTTAGTCGTTTCCAGTTGGAGGGTGACGAAGTGCGGGCGTATGAGCAGCTGTTAACGCTGGAAGCTCAATTTCCTGATGAACTTTCTATAGAGTTTTCGAAGCTAGAATTTGGCTGTTATTACACAGAAACACTTAACTATAGGCCTAATCTTGATCAGTGGACATTGAAAGCCGCTACGGGCAGGTTTTCACATGCAACAATGAAATCGATGAATGATATGATTGATCATTTCGGGGGTTCAGCTGAAGTAGACTGTGATAATTTTACCGCCGCCGAGCTGGAGATTATGATTGCGGCTGTTCTAGATAACCCTTCATATTTGTGGAGAAAAAATCATATCTATAAAATTCTTTCTTTGTTAATGCTTAACCTTGGGAATACGGAAAAAGCGCTGGCTTATGCTCTGGGGATTGATAAAGCAAGTACTGAAGTGAGACTGTATAGAGCACGTTTACAGGCGACGATGGGGAACTACGATGCCGCAATTGCAGAGATAGAACGAGCGTTGGCGGAAATTGGTTCTGGAGTAAAAGCTAAGAGAATGCAGCGTAATGCCGATCTTTTACTGGAACAGTTGTATGAAGATCAAAAGTTGGATAAATAGGAGGTGATTAATCATGTATTTGTCTGTCGTTATTCCGGCGAAAAATGAAGAGAAAGGTTTAAGAAAAACAATACCTGAACTGCTGCGAGTGCTTTCTGGAGAATTCGAAATTATCGTGGTAAACGATGGTGGTGACGACGATAGCTTAAAGGTTTTAGCTGAATACCCTGTTACCGTGATCGAGCATAAATACTCCAAGGGCAATGGAGCTGCGATAAAGTCGGGTCTACGTGCCGCAAGCGGTGAAATCGTAGTATGTATGGATGCCGACGGGCAGCATCAGCCAAAAGAAATACCTATTTTGGTCGCTAAACTGGAGGAAGGCTACGATATGGTTGTAGGTGCACGGAATAGAAAAGGGCAGGCGGGAGTGCATCGATCTCTTGCCAATGGTCTTTATAATCGTTTTGCCTCTTGGGTTGTAGGCCATAAAATTGAAGATCTAACATCAGGTTTTCGTGCCGTTAAGCGGGAAATGTTCCTTGAGTTTATTAGTTTGCTACCTAACAAGTTTTCGTACCCTACCACCGTTACCATGAGCTTTTTTAGGGCAGGTTATTCGGTAGGTTATGTTCCGATAGAGGTTCTTGATCGAGTAAAGGGCACAAAGAGCCATATTAATATCACACAAGATGGCGTTCGTTTTTTATTGATTGTATTCAAAATTGGTACATTATTTTCTCCGTTAAAAATATTTACGCCTGTGAGCCTCGCACTTTTTTTAATGGGCTGTGGTTACTATGGGTTTACATTTATAACGGCTGGTCGGTTCACGAATATGAGCGCCCTACTGTTTACAACGTCATTAATGATTTTTCTATTGGGCCTTATTTCTGAGCAAATAACCGCTCTGCTTTACCGTGATGGGCCTGAGAAGTGAAAAATTTACGTTTTGCGGGTGTCCCTGTATGTTTCTATGCCATAAGAGGGTTTGATTTGTTGCCAGGTTTGGCTGTTCAATGAGCCTTAATAAAATTAAGAAATTGGCAGGGCCCGCAATTTTATTGGCCTTCTTCGCTTATTTAATGTTCTTTTTTTTATCGGATATTGACCGGTTTTCTCCGTTGTTGAATATTTCACCCAATGTCGCAGCTGGGTTACTGGGATTAAGTTTTTTAGTCTTTCTAGGGTTGTCCGTACAACAATATCTAATATTGTTGTCAGTAAAATGTAAACTGTCTTTCTCAACGGTTTTCTTGCTAGCGGTGAGCAATACCTTGCTAAATTATCTACCGCTGAAAATGGGGCTTGTTGCAAAGGGCGGTTATTTAAAGTTTATGCACAAGTTGTCAGTGGGTGATTACCTTGGGACGCTGGCGTCAGGGCAATTGCTGTGGATATTGCTTTCTGCATTAATTGGCGCGGTGGTTGGCTTTCTTACGTTGTATCCCGAATTGCAAACCTTGAATGTGACGCTTATGTTGCTTACGGCGTTGCTTGCTCTAAGTGCGGTAATGACTAGTTTGTTATTGTTGACTTTTCGGCGCCCCTATATGGTCGAGTTTTTAGGGAAAGTATTATCTGTAATTCGAATTGACCCCAAACTTATACCCTGCATTTCTATTAGCCGTCCTATTATACTTTTGTATGTGGTTTCGAGCGGCGTACTCTTCGGTATTTTCTCTTTGCGTGTATGGTGTTCATTCGCTGTAGTAGGAGTGGATATCGACTTTTTGCAGGTGTTATTCTTGCAGGCATGTCTTTCAGTTAGCTTTGCATTTTCTTTTGTGCCGGGGAATCTTGGGCTGAAAGAGGGTGCTTTTGTGGCGCTAAGTGCAATGTATGGGTTAGATTTAGATGGCGCACTTCTAGCGGCTCTAATCGATAGGGCTGCAAGTTTATCGCTTACTTTTCTACTTGGGCCAATGGCGCTGGCCCGATTGAGTTATTCCGTTTGGTTAGAAAAAACAGTGCCACCTATTTCTCATTGAGGTAAGGGATAAATTTTAGTATAACTTTCTCTATTATCGCTCTTGTTTTAGAGGATACAGCAAGGGCGAACGATGGCTGTCTGTGTTTTATCCTCCACTCCGCAGAGTGGAATTGAGCCTTGAATAACATTTTTGAAGTTTCGTAAATCCCAGCGCAATAGAATGCGGCACCTATTTTGTACGCCTTTACTTGAAAAAAAGCGTTCCCAAAATTTAGTCTGTTTTTCCAGAGGCAGTTTGTAGAGTGGAATTCAAAATCGACTATTTTTAATAGAGGGTTTTCCTCGTCATGGTTGACTAACATGTTAGATAGATTGATATCGATGATATCCAATAGGTTTGCTTGGCTTCGGTCGTTAAACGCCGTTAGGCGGAGATTTATTGTCGTTTTTTTTGCGTCACCCCAAATGTTTCGAAGCTGTTGCGCCAGGTTTTTGTAATCTTTTTTGTGCTTTGGTTGCCAAACGCTCATGGTTGTCGCTCTAATGTACGGGAATACAATTCCTTCTTCACATAATCCTGTAGGTATTACAGCCCAATCATATTTTAATTGTGATCCAATTTCGTACTCTCTAATATCTAGATGTGGAGTACGGAAACGTTTTTTTACAAAAAATTCTTTTGCATCGGTGGCGTAGAGTTTTAATTCCACGCCTGAATCAGAGATAAGGTGCTGATCGTCCGCTATGTTTTGGTTTTTACTGCCGAAGGATCGGCCAAATGATTTAATGTGTTGTGCGGTTAACGGAAGCGGGGTACTGCTGTTTTTAGGTTCCCAGTTACTGCCTTGTATCGATAGTTTTATTAGCCAGCGCCACGTGCCATGTATATAAAATTTTCCTATTATTTCAATGTCAGATAATATTGGTTCAATGCTATTAAATAGGTAGTGTAAGTGCTCTTCGTCGGTTTGAAAATATTGGTTTATACGGCGTTGCCACTCCCAACGGCTCCCTTCCGAAAGCTCACCTGTTTCGAAAAACATTTGGCCATCACAGTGCCGAGCTAGGTTTTGAAAAGCGTCAATTGCACTGCCAAGTCCATTTTCTCGGACTATATGATGATGAACCGCTCCATAAAAAATAGTGTCGTATTGCTGATGAAGTTCTTGGCTGCAAATGTCTCCAATGATGAGATCGAATTGACTGTTGCTCAGTAGCGCTTCAGATGTTGCTCCTTGAGCTAGTTCAATGCCCGTGGCCTTCGTGATTTTGTTCTGATTAAGTAGGTACGATGTGGTTATGCCTTGGTTGCAGCCTACGTCTAGAAAGTGGTTGGATTGATGGATGTGGGCCCCGATTCGTTCGGCTCTTTTTAGCGATCGCTGATAATGTCTAGAATGGTAGTGTTTGTCGCCTTGCCATGATGAGTTATCGGGATTCATTTTGTTACCTAAATTTTAAATAATAGTTAACGGCATCGTTCTAATGGCTGAATAGTGAAATGCTATCAACAATGATTTTTGATGGCGACTCGGCTCCCGCAATAGGCGGGCGTTTGAATGTTTTATAATGCTGTATAAAGGCGGTGATCAACTTGTTGTTGTAACCACTTAGTACAGCATTTTCGCCTAGCCCTTCCTCTCGTTCCGTCGCCTTTCGCATCAGTAGGCAGGGAAGACCGAGATAATAGCATTCTTCTTGGTTGCTGCCTCCGTCGGTTATTAGGTATTCGCAGTTTTTTAAGAGGGAAGTGAATTTAAAATAATCGTATCGTGGGCAAAGTTCAATGCTTGGACATTCTTCGAGTTTTTTGAGTAAGTTATATTCTCGTAGTTTATTTTCGGTTGGTTTGTGAAGTATAAAACGTTTTTGAATGGAATCGTTTTGGGAAGTCAATGTGTTGACAATCTTGGATAGCATTTTCCGAGAAAATATATTTTCGAACCGATGTATTGAAATTATTCCGTAGGGCTGCCCTTGTTGTGTCGTTGCTCTTGGTGTTGCACTGATGGCGTCGTATAGAGTGTTCTCCCCAGTGTTAATTTTTACGCCCTTGACCTTGTTTAAGTTCTTGAGGGGGGCTTCTCCTGGGGCGAAGAAATAATCGGTTAGTTTGAAGGATAGTAGCCTAAGTATTTCTTCTGGAAAAGGGTGAAATAAATTGTGGGATCTTAATCCTGATTCAATATGCGCGGTTTTTAATCCTTGCCGTTTCCCAAGGAAAGTACCAAGCAATGTAGAGAATGTATCGCCGTGATTTAAGATTATGCCTTTCGTATCGTGTTTAAATAATTTGTTTAGATTTTTTCTATTCCAATTGGCTATAATTATCTGTATCGCCCAGTTGGCCATTTGCATGATTCCGGTGATATCACGGCCATTATACAGTGTGGCGTCAGGTTCCTTGTCAATGCCAAAGTTTTTTAAAATTAGATCCATTGTGTCTTTATGTTGGCCACTAAAAATGAAATTGTATGGAATCTTACGGTTTTGAAGCTCCTTCATTATTGGAGCCATTTTGATTAGTTGCGCTTTCGTACCAATAAAGACATGGATCATAATGTGAATAGCCCGTAATTTTTGACTAATATTCTAAAGAATGCGCATGGATAAGTCTGTGGCTCGACAATTTTTTGTTAAGTCACCGCTGGATATAAAATCAATGCTAGCGCCTTTGAATTCTTTGATAAGTTCGCTCGTAATATTGCCAGAGAGTTCGTACTGTGCTTTTTTCTCTAATTTCCCCGCTTCGGCCAGCATATCGGCACTAAAATTATCAAGCATTACAACGTCGGCGCCACCGGCTAAAGCTTGTTTTAGTTCGTCTAGGGTTTCTGTTTCAACTTCAACTAATTTGCCTGGCGCTATTGCTCTGGCTTTTTTGATTGCGAAGCTTATGCCGCCGCAGGCCGCAATATGGTTTTCTTTGATTAGAAAGGCGTCAAACAAGCCTATTCTATGATTATGGCAGCCGCCACAGGCAACCGCATATTTTTGAGCAGTACGTAGCCCAGGAATCGTTTTGCGGGTGTCTAATATTTTAATGTCGGTACCTTCTACGAGGCGAGCGTATGCTTTTGCTTTGGTCGCAATCCCAGAGAGTAACTGTAAAAAATTAAGGGCTGTACGCTCGCCAGTGAGTATTGAGCGTGTATTGCCTGTTAGGCTAAAAAGTGTTGTATTGGCTTTAACTTCTTGTCCATCAGTTACATGCCATTGAACCTTTTCGATGCCGCCGAGTTGTCGAAAGGTCTCGTTGACCCATTCTGTGCCACATACAACGCAATCTTCCCGAGTGATGACTTCGGCCGAATCAACTTTATCGTTATCGATAAGTTGAGCGGTAATATCTCCGTCGTGAATGTCTTCTTTCAATGCTTGCTGGACAGAGCGTTGTATGTCGATGCGGATATCGTCTAGTGTTAGGTTCATAGTGTAGCGATGTCTGTTGTTGGTTAGCGAGTATGTTGGCGGAGGGTTAATTGATTGCCTTCTTGGGTGAAATCTAGTGTTTTAAGCGCACTCATACCGAGAAGTATTTCATTATCGCCCATCATGCCTGGGTTGAGTGAAGCGCGTACATTGTGCAGTGATATTGGCCCAAGGCGTAAGTGGTCAATTGTTGTGGACCATACTTTCACTTTTCCGTTTGCCGTGGTTACGGTGAATGGAGCTCCGCGTTTAAGGCCTAGAACTCTTTCCATATTAGCGGGAATTGCAACATGAGTCGCGCCGGTATCAAGTAAGAATGTGACGGGATGGCCGTTTATATGCCCATTGGCGACATAGTGACCCCAGCGGTTTCGTTCTAGCGTTACATTAATTTCATGTTGCTGGATTTCCCCATTGACTTCGCGGTTGGGGTTGTAATCGTTTTCTTCTTGGTTGGAGAAAAACAAAGTCAGCCCTGTTAGCACAAGTATCCAGCAGGCGATTAACATACCTTTTCCGGCGCTTTTTCCTGGGGGTTGTTGGCTAGGCATAGGGACTCTGGGTTAGGGGATGAATATTTAGCGAAATAAGGTTCGCGATAGACTGTATTTTTTGATTATAACAACTCATATTTGATAGGTCATAGAAGTATTAAGTGGTTCACGCTTTGCCCTAGTGCGTGTGATACATCTCTCGAACCCATCAAGCTTCCGTAGGCGCGCGGAGCGCATCCAGTATACTGAAACGTAGCTGCTCGACTAATACTGTCAGCAACTGAGAATTATTGTCAGTTCAATGCTTATATAGGTGTTAATAGGAGGCGATACGTGCCTGAAAATGCCAAAAAAACAGCAAATGTGAAGGTAGTACATTTGGAACCTGAAAGTCAAAAAATGGCCAGAGCACGCATTGCTCGGTTACCGGCCGCCATCCATGCTGTTCACGAGAAAGGTAAGCAGCTGCTTCAGCAGCAACTAAAAGCTTTTTTTGACCAAGCTGACGACTCCCTTTTTAGCCTCGCTGATAAGGCCGCGTCAAACCAAGAGCAGAATATCTATTTTGACTCTATGCGCGAAGTACGTGTGCAGCGTCGAGGTATTGAAAAACGTTTTAACAGCTCTATTGATGACGCTTTTGCGAATTTGGCGTCTAATCAGGTCCAGCCAGAAAATACGTCGTATGGTGATACCCTCGATGGTGAGGCGCTTTCGCTGGTTCAGAACGATGAACTTGAAGAGATGGTCGCAATGGAATCGTCCGTTACTCGGGCGAATAGCGAATATGCCGAAGCGGTGCAACAAATATCCTTGCGATTGGATAGTTTAGTGCCTGTAAAAGTGTATCAAGCGAATAACCCTCTAGGACCGGAGGTGTTAGCGAATGCATTTATCGATCAAGCTAAGCGTCTCGATATTGATATTAAAGCTAAATTGGTTTTATTTAAGCTATTTGATCGGACGGTGATGCAAAATTTAGGAGCCCTTTACAGCACTGTCAATCAATTGCTAGTAGAGCATAATGTATTGCCCTCGCTTAGCGTAAAAGGCACCTCTAGTACCGCTTCTCATGGCGTGCATAATGTTTCCCAAACGATACAATCAGCGGCAACAATGGCTGTTGAATCTGGGGCCGGTAACACGTTAAGCCATGAGGTTGTTGCGCTTATTCAAACGATGCTGGACCAGCAGCAAAAGCCTGTTATGGGTGGGGTTGTTGCCGAGGTTGTGCAGCTACTCTCTATGGTTCAAAAATCGCCATCGCCTGTCACGAATGTTAATGGTGGCATTAACGCGTTAGAGTTAATCGGCCAGTTACAACAACAAAGCGGTAGTGAAGCCTCTATTGGTCGCTCCGAGCAAGAGGTGATTAATCTTGTCGACATGTTGTTCAATTTTATTCTCGAAGATCGAAACTTAGCGGTAGAGATGAAAGCTCAAATCAGCCGTATGCAAATTCCAATGGTGAAGGTCGCGCTATTAGATAAGTCTTTTTTCGCGAAGGGTGGGCATTCCGCTCGGCGGCTGCTTAATGAAATTGCGACGGCTGCGCTGGGTTGGCAGCCTCCAGTAGGAAAAGGTAAGAGCGACCCTCTTTATCAAAAAATTAATGAGGTTGTTGTTACATTGCTGACCCGTTTCGATACGGATGTCAGTATTTTTAATGACCTTTTAGCCGATTTTTCTTCTTTTGTTGCGAAAGATCGCCGTCGTGCAGCGATACTCGAGCGCCGTACGCTTGATGCCGAAGACGGAAAAGCAAGGGCTGAAGTGGCACGCACCATTGTGGCGATTGAAATAGAGCTTCGTACGGTTGATAGGGTGCTACCACCCGTGGTTAAAAAGCTTATAGATGGCCCCTGGAGCAACGTGCTGTTCGTGAACAATTTGAAGTATGGCAGTCATTCCGATAGCTGGATGGGTGCATTGAAAACACTCGAAGATTTAGTGTTGAGCACTCTTCCTCCGAGATCGGCAGAAGAGCGAAAGACGCTTATTCAGCTAGTGCCAAAGTTGTTGCAGCGATTGCGCTCAGGGCTGGACTCTATCTCGTTTAACCCATTCGAAATGTCCGAGATATTTAAAGAGCTGGAAAATGTTCATTTGGCGTGTATTCGCGGAGAAGGAATAGAAATTGAGGTCGCCGAAGAGGCGGTCTTGCCCGAAGAGGAGGTTCTCGATGAGATTACTGAAATCTCGGGTGATCTATTAGCGGATGTTGACGCTGCATTGGGTATCGAACCTGAGACCAGTCATTCAGGAGGGGCGAGCGAAGTGTCGGGTGTTACTGCCGCACCATCACGGCAGGAAAGAGACCAAGAAAGTCGCCAACATAGTGACCACACACCGCAGCAAAACGCAAAAACGGTTGTTACTGCTGATGTCGCTTTTCCACCTGACGATGCTTTTATGTTACAAGTGAACAGCTTTGTCCAAGGTGCTTGGTTTGAAATGACCGATGAAGAAGGCATCATGGCACGCTGTCGTTTAGCGGCCGTGATTAAACCTACCGGCAAGTATATCTTTGTGAATCGCAACGGTATGAAGGTCGCTGAAAAGGCGCAGCAGGAGCTGGCTCAGCTATTGAAACAAAATCGTTTACGAGCGTTGGATAATAGTATGTTGTTCGATCGCGCGCTAGAAACCGTGGTATCGGGGCTTCGTAAGACTTAAATCAAGGCGCCATACTTACACTGCGCACATTTTATGTGGGATTTTGCGCATTGCTTTGGGCTTGCTTTTACTCAAAAGCTTGAGGTGAAAAAGGTACACCACTGGCTACTCTCAACGACCTATGCGCATTGCTTCTCGACTCCTCCCCTCATTCTTTAGGCCAAGGACGGCGTTTAATCGGCGTGTTATGTGTGTTTTATCAGGTTACTATACTGCCTAGGTTTAATTGAATGGAGTGTAACGATGAGTGCAATCGAGAACGGTTGGTATCGGCACGCACGTGTAGCGCGCTCACCTAATTATAATGATCGCCCCGCTAACACACTTGTCTCTCTTTTGGTTATTCACAATATTAGTTTGCCCCCGGGGGAATACGACAACACTTATATTGAACAGTTCTTTCAAAACGTCTTGCCCGTGGGCGCTCATCCGTACTTTAAAACGATTGAAAAACTGCAGGTGTCTGCACATTGCGTCATTAGACGCGGTGGAGAGGTGGTGCAGTTCGTGTCTTTCGATCATCGCGCGTGGCACGCCGGCGTTTCGGTCTTTGAGAATAGAGAAAACTGTAATGACTATTCTATTGGTATAGAGCTGGAGGGGACTGATACCGAGCCCTATACTACAGAGCAATATCGCTCGCTAGGCACCTTAACTAAGAGTATCCTGCGACAATTTCCGGCCATTAATGCTGTGCGCAGAATCGTGGGGCATAGCGATATATCGCCCAATCGGAAGACGGATCCTGGGCCTGCTTTTGACTGGCCCTACTATTATTCCCTGCTGAACGATGCACATTAACCTGGAGGCTCTATGAATCTGTTCATAGTCATTATCGCTATAGCTTTTATTCAAGTGTGGGGAGCGTCGAACCCTTTACATCGCGATGCTTGGTTTTTTTCGTGGACGAATCGTGTTGTAAAAAATGACATGATCGGCGCGGATTTTAAGGTAATTCTTGCGGTTGGCCTGCCGGTGTTAATATTGCTGGGGCTTGCTGCTGTTGCTATGCAGTTTTCACAATGGTTGCTTCTCCCGTTAGGTGTTGTGGTTTTGCTCTATAGTTTTGGTCGCGGAGAGTTCGGCGATATAGTCGCAGAGTATACAAAGGCGTGCTATATCGAAGATTGGCGTTCGGCTTTGGAGCGAGCGGAGCGCTTAGGTGTGGATACAATCGATTTACGAGAAGGGGATTGGTCTGAGCTACATGAACATGTGTTAAACGAAGCGGGTTATAGAGGCTTTGAACGTATGTTTGCCATCTTATTTTGGTTTTTTGTTTTAGGCCCTGTTGGGGCGATAATGTATCGATTGGTGTTTTTGTTTTCTCACGAAGCTCAACCCAATGACGATTTGGCCAGGCGATTACGGTGGATGTTAGAGTGGCCGGCGGTACGATTGTTAGGTTTGTCTTTTGCGCTTACCGGAAACTTTGTTGGATGCTTCCAGCGCTGGAGGGAATGTGTTTTTTGTGCGAAAAGAACCACTATAGCCGTGCTCAGCCCCTTAATTTTGGGGGCGCTTATGGTCGATGAGGGGTTGGCTCAGACGTGTGAAGTGACGAGAAAAGAATTAAACCTGCTTAATGGTCTTTACACGCGTACCCTATGGTTTTGGCTCGCTACGGCCTCTGTGTTAATCATCTTAATCTAGCTGGTGAGGGCGTTGTTTCGTTTTGTTAAGCTATTGATTGTAAAGAGATAATTGTTTTTTTGGGAGAAGCTTTTACACTACGCTAAGGGGAATTTACGTGAATGACGGAAACGGCTTGACCTCGTTAGATCATAAGCATAATATGAGCTTCCTTACCGGCTGGCTGTACATGCATACAGTTCTCCCCTTCGCACGGATGCGGCCATAGTACCCTTGAAGAAGCCCCTCCCTTGGCTTCTACCCCTGAACTAAGAGTGCGGTACCTCCAGCCCGGTAAGGCCCTTCTTTATATAGGTGTAATACCTATAATACCTATAAGACAGCTTCCATTGGGTTATCTATTCCCTACCTTTTATTCTTTTGATGGGATGCGATTAAAACCGCAAGTATTATGGCGGGAATGCCCATTACAGCGGCATATAAGAAAAAAGTCGAATAGCCAAATTGGTCAACAATAACCCCAGAAAAACCGCTTTGAAATTTACCCGGAAGGGTCATTAAGGAAGAGAACAGAGCGTACTGGGTGGCCGTGTAGGCGCGGTTGGTTAGGCTCGATAGATAGGCGATAAAGCTCGCGGTGGCGAATCCTCCGCTTAAATTATCGGCACTAATGGTAATAATGAGCCATTGTTGTTCTGCCCCCACAATAGCGAGCTGCATGTAAAGCAGGTTTGTTATAGCCACAATAACGGCGCCGAAAATTAACGGGCGGTATACCCCAAATCGAGCGACACAAAGGCCCGCAATAAAGCCCCCAATAATTGTCATGGCAAAACCGTACAGTTTCGAAATACTGGCTATTTGTGTTTTAGAAAAGCCAAGATCTAAATAGAAAGGGTTAGCCATAATACCCATAGTGATGTCGCTAAGCCTGAAGAGCCCAATAAACACCAAGATGAGTATGGCAAAGCGACCGTTACGTTGGAAAAAATCAATAAAGGGGTAAACAACGGCGTGGTAAAACCAGGTTGCCGTCAAGATCTCTTCTAGGTTTGTTGAGGGTGTACCACCGCTAGGTTCTTGAATTCTAAGTGTAAACAGGATACCGGCGCCCATGAGGGCCGCCATCGCATAATACGCGGTAGGCCAATCAATGATATCGGCGATAAATAAGCTGCCGGCGCCCGCGACCAGTAAGGCTAATCGATAGCCAAGGTTATAGGTCGCAGCCATCGCTCCTTGGTATTCAACTTGTGCGATTTCTATGCGATAGGCATCTATCACAATATCTTGTGTAGCAGAAGAAAAGGCAACGAGAACCGCACATAATGCGACAACAAGTAGTTGGTCAGATGGGTCTGTAAGTGCCATTAATACAAGGCCGGCCACAATGCCTAATTGGGCGAGCAGTAGCCAACTACGTCGTTTTCCCATCGTTTGCGTTAGAAAAGGTAGCGCGAGATTGTCGACAATGGGAGCCCAGATAACTTTGACAGAGTAGGTGATGCCAACCCAGCCAAAAAAGCCTATTGCTGTGCGGCTCACATCCATATCGCGTAACCAAGTACTTAAAGTTGAAAAGACGAGTAAGTATGGCAACCCGGCAAAAAACCCCAGTACAAGCATCAAGAGAACGGGGCGTTTTGTGTATAGCTTTAGGGCGTCGATCCAACTAATGGTTGCTGGCGGGTGAGGGTTAGAGGTCAAGATGTGAACTGCCTGTAGTGGTGACTAGAAAGTGTAACCCTACCGGCTCTATGAGGCTAGAGCTAGTAGTGGGAACCTTGTGTTTAACAATTGTGCCCACATAGTAGTTGTTACAGTTGTTACGGAGCTAGTTTGTGAGAGTTATTCTTTTCTTGTTCGTAGTCATTCCTATTCTCGAAATGTGGTTACTGATAACCGTTGGCGGTGTTATTGGGCCGCTTCCCACGATTGGGCTCGTATTATTGACGGCCATGCTTGGGGTAGTGCTTATACGACAGCAGGGCTTCAGTACGTTAACGCGTGCGCGTGCGAAAATGAGTGAGGGGAAGCTCCCTGCCAGCGAAATGATCGAGGGCTTGTTTTTAGCTATTGGTGGCGCTTTGCTCCTTACACCGGGCTTTTTTACAGATGCTCTTGGGTTTGCGTGTGTTCTACCCGGTATTCGGCATCTCATGATTGCGTGGGGTGTGCGGCAATTCAAATTTCGAAATGTGACTACCCCGAGAGCCCCCGGTGAAAATACGGGCAATGCTCGCCACACAATCGATGGCGAATTTCGTCGAGAAGATTAAATAATTGTCTGTTTATCTACAGTTTTTCGCCTTTTGGGTGTTGAATTCCCTGAATCGGCACCCATCTTGGGGTACACAAAGCTTTCGTTGCGCTGCTACAGGCTGTAAAGACGCGGCGCAGCAAATAAAACTTGCTCCACTTCAGAGCAAATGTGTTTAAAAACGCTAATTATTGGAGAGATCATCAATGAAAATTCGTCCTTTACACGATCGTGTTGTGGTTCGCCGCAAGGAAGAAGAACAAACTTCAGCTGGCGGCATTGTGTTGCCAGGTTCAGCTAAAGAAAAGCCAAATCAAGGCGTAGTTGTTGCTGTTGGCTCCGGCCGCGTATTAGACAACGGCGAAAACCGTCCTGTTGACGTAAAAGAAGGTGACGTTGTCGTTTTCGGTAAATATGCCGGTAGTGACACTATTGAAGTGAATGGCGAAGAGCTGGTTATCCTCAGTGAGAGTGATATCAAAGCGATTGTTGAATAATTGCTGGGTAAAGCCCCTGTAAACTTCATTCGAATGTAAGATTTAAACTTAGCTAGTAAGGAAAAAATGACCATGGCAGCTAAAGACGTAAAATTTGGTGACGAATCGCGCCAAAAAATGTTGGCCGGTGTAAACATTCTCGCCGACGCCGTAAAAATCACCTTGGGCCCTAAAGGTCGCAATGTTGTATTAGATAAAGCTTTTGGTGCTCCGACCGTAACAAAAGACGGTGTTTCTGTAGCGAAAGAAATCGAATTGGCTGATAAATTTGAAAACATGGGCGCACAAATGGTTAAAGAAGTTGCGTCAAAAGCGTCTGATGACGCTGGTGACGGAACGACTACGGCAACTGTATTGGCTCAAGCCATCGTCAATGAAGGTTTGAAATCTGTTGCGGCAGGCATGAACCCAATGGATCTTAAGCGCGGCATCGATAAAGCTGTTATAGCGGCAGTTGAGTTTGTTCGCGCGAGTTCTCAGCCTTGTGAAGATGCTAAATCAATTGCGCAGGTTGGCACTATTTCGGCAAACTCTGATACCCATGTGGGCGATATCATTGCCGAAGCGATGGCAAAAGTAGGTAAAGAGGGTGTTATCACCGTTGAGGAAGGTAATAGCCTCGAAAACGAATTGGATGTTGTCGAAGGTATGCAGTTTGACCGCGGTTATTTGTCGCCATACTTCATAACAAACCAAGACAACATGAGCGTTGAGCACGAAGCACCGTTTATTTTGTTAGTGGATAAGAAAATCTCCAACATTCGCGAGCTATTATCTGTGCTTGAAGCTGTAGCGAAAGCCGGTAAGCCGCTTATCATTATTGCTGAAGATGTTGAAGGCGAAGCCTTGGCGACTTTAGTGGTTAACAATATGCGCGGTATCGTAAAAGTTGCGGCGTGTAAGGCTCCTGGCTTTGGTGATCGTCGTAAAGCTATGTTGCAAGACATCGCGATATTGACGGGTGCTACTGTTATCTCTGAAGAAGTTGGTTTAGATCTAGAAAGTGCAACATTGGAGCACTTAGGGCAAGCTAAACGTTTCAGCATGAGTAAAGAAAACAGTGTAATCGTAGATGGCGCTGGTGTTGCTTCAGACATTCAAGCACGTGTTAGTCAGATTCGTGCACAAATCGAAGAGACAACGTCTGAATATGATGCTGAAAAACTGCAAGAGCGCGTTGCTAAATTAGCTGGCGGTGTAGCGGTAATTAAAGTTGGTGCAGCCACTGAAGTTGAAATGAAAGAGAAGAAAGCACGCGTAGAAGATGCATTGCATGCAACTCGTGCGGCGGTTGAAGAAGGTGTTGTACCTGGTGGTGGTGTTGCGCTTATTCGCGCCGTCAGCGCTATTGCAGACCTAAGAGGCGATAACGAAGACCAAGATGCCGGTATAGGTATTGCGCGTCGTGCAATGGAAGCTCCGTTGCGTCAAATCGTTACCAACGCTGGTGAAGAAGCATCGGTTGTGGCTGAAAAAGTACGTAACGGCGAAGGTAACTTTGGTTACAACGCAGGTACTGGCGTGTATGACGACATGATCGCGATGGGAATTCTTGACCCAGCAAAAGTAACGCGTACTGCATTGCAGGCCGCAGGCTCTATTGCTGGCTTGATGATTACCACCGAAGCGATGGTCGCCGATTCGCCAGAAGATAAGTCTGCCGGTGGCGCTCCAGATATGGGCGGTATGGGTGGTATGGGTGGTATGGGCGGCATGATGTAAGCGTCGTTCGCTAGTATTACCGTAAACGGCTCCCTTTGGGGGCCGTTTCTTTTGGTCTAAAGTAAAGTTAAATAAAGCGTACTTGTTCCTCAATGCTGCTTATTGAAGAGCAATACAGTTGTACTATGGATATTGCTACCGATAAAACTGATGGAGTTGTCGTTTGGGCTATATGGCGGCTGGCTCTGAGTCTTTGAATTACATTATTGTTGTACCTTAAAAAGGAATATTACACATGGCAATTGAATTACCCGCTCTGCCTTATGCACAAGATGCTTTGGCACCTCATATTTCCGCTGAAACATTAGCGTTTCATTATGGAAAGCATCACAACACTTATGTCGATAAGTTGAATGGTCTGATACCCGGTACTGAGTTTGAGGGTAAAAGCCTAGAGGACATTGTAAAAACTGCTACTGGTGGCGTATTTAATAATGCGGCTCAAATTTGGAACCACAGTTTTTACTGGAATTGTTTGTCACCCAATGGTGGTGGACACGCTACCGGCGATATAGCCGATGCCATTAATAAGGCTTTTGGTTCTTTTGATGCGTTTAAAACCCAGTTTACACAGTCCGCGATTAATAACTTTGGTTCGAGTTGGACGTGGCTGGTGAAAAAAGCCGACGGCAGTGTTGAAATTGTCAATACATCAAATGCCGCTACACCGTTGACCGATGAGACCGTAACGCCTCTGCTGACGGTCGATCTGTGGGAACACGCTTACTATATTGACTACCGCAATGCTCGCCCTGCGTACATGGACGCTTTTTGGCAGCTGGTCAATTGGGAGTTTGTTAACAGCAACTTATAACCCTAGATCGCGAGAATGAGTATAAAAACCGTGTTCTTTGGAACACGGTTTTTTTTCGCCCAAAATTAAGTGCTGATGGCGGATCAATCCGGCTTAAAAGGGTACGACCAATAAAATGCGTATCAACAAACTGGCTATACTTTATTGTGGAAGTACCACTTGTGCCGAAAAAACGAGTTCAACAACATGGATAGTTTTATAACAATAATACTGCGTTATAGCGTTTTAATACTGCTCATGTGGGGGTTCTGGAGTGGCGTGTCAGCTGAAACGTTTCGCATGGCAACGCACGAAACTATTCACCACGCATTTCCAGAAGTCGAGAATCGATTAGTGCTGGCTTACGCCGCCCTAGGGCATACGTTAGAGTTAAAAGAGGTGCCAGTACTGCGTTCTTTAGCGTTAAGTAATAGAGGTGACTTAGATGGAGAGCTGATCCGTATACGCTCCATTACCGATTACGCACCCAATTTGCGCCTTATCGACGTTCCGGTAGCTTACGCCGAAGTCGCCATTTTTACGGCAGACCAAAGCAATATTCAGACTATCTACGATCTAGCAGGAAAGCGTATCATCACAACGCTGGGCACGAAGCTTCCCAAAGACTTGAGCGAGCAATATGGGTTTAGCTTGATGATGGCGCCAAGTGTCGAGGCCGCGTTTCAAATGGCCTCTCGTGGGAGAGGCGCGGGCGTGTTGTATACCGCTCGGGAGGGCCGTCAAATATTAGATAAACTGAACCTTACGGGCCTTGCTGGTTGTTATTTGCCCGTTGGGCGTTACCCTCTCTATCACTTCGTACATAAAAAAAATAAACATTTAATTGACGATCTCCTTAATGTCCTGAGAGCGTCCGATCAGCTGTGAACGAGATATTGGGATTGCATTTTTACAGTGCTGGTATAAAGTAAGCTGTTCTTTTTAACGACAATAAACTACATATTTGGGGCTAATTATGGAGATTGTAGATTTCCTATTCCGTTGGGCACACTTACTCTTTGGCATTACATGGATTGGAATGCTGTACTACTTCAACTTTATTCAAACGGAATACTTCAAGGAAGCTGATGGTTCCGCGCTGCCAGACGTTAAAGCGAAGCTCGCGCCGCGTGCTTTGTGGTGGTTTCGTTGGGGCGCGATGTTTACCTTTGTTTCAGGTGTTATTCTTCTTGGCGGTGTTCAGCACAAGACCTTAATGAACGATTACATCATTTTAGGTGCCTTACTCGGTACGTTTATGTTCCTTAACGTTTGGTTAATTATTTGGCCAAAGCAGAAGATTATTCTGGGCTTGGCCGAAGGTGATGCCGCCGCTTCAGCGCCAAAAGCAGCGCTAGCTTCGCGAACTAACACGTTATTTTCTGGGCCTATGGCTTTTTGTATGCTGGCTTCGCCGCACTTAGGGTATAGCGCAGACTATCTGGTTGCGGCTAATGGCGCTAGTTTGGGCTTGTGGCTATCGATTGCTTTGGCTGTATTGCTTCAGGTAAATGCAATAGTGGGCAAACCTGGGCCTATCGCCAGCGTTCGTGGTGTGATTCACATGAGTCTTGCGTTAACTGCGGTATTCTTCTTGCTTAATCTATACCTATAACAACCTTACCGACTACAACACGTCGAACGCCCTTATGGGGGTTCGGCTTTCCCTTATTTCTGGTTTAGTTTCATGAACGATCGAAAAGAACCCACTTTAAACCCTATTCGTCCAGAGCAGGATGAGATAGTCAGACATCGTCAGCGCTCAACGCCGCCTAAGGCATCCGCCAAAGTGCACACGCCTGTACGCCCTGTCATCGTTAAATCGCCGTTGGCGCCCATTGCTTTTATGCTGGCCATTGCGGGTGTTGGTTTGGCAGGTTTTTCGTATTGGCAATTAGTGCAAACCCAGCAAACTCTCTCGGCAGCAGATGCTCGAATCGTTGCTCTCGAAGGACAGTTACAGTTAACGGGTGACGAATCCAGCGCCTCGGTTACCGCTTTACAGGCAAAACTGAAATGGGCCGATTCAGAAATTCGTAAATTGTGGGGTGTATCGTACGACCGCAACAAGAAAGATATAGCAGAGAACAAACAGCAAATTGCAGTGCTTAAAAATGGCGCGAAATCGGTCGACAGCAAAATTCAAACGGCGCTTAAGAACACGACAGCCGAAATTAATCTAATTAATGATTTACTCGACTCTCAGCAAAGCGCTATGAGCGGGGTGGAAAGTAAAGCCCTATCGCAGACGACTCAAGTACAGGCGCTTACTGATAAAATCCGTTTATTAGAAAAAACGGAGGCAGACCTTAAACGCCGTATTAGCACTAACGAAGAGGCTATTCAGGCTATCGATGCTTTTCGCCGCAGTGTTAATCAACAACTGCTACAGTTAAATACCGAGCGAATGCCTTAGGCCTATTTGTCTCTTTATTATTCGCTTCTTTATGATTTACCACTCTCTGAAAAAATACTCAGAGGGTGTAAAATACCTATCACTTAGCTCTATGAGCGCCCCCTTTTAATCGTTTCAAGCTGGAACCCTCCATGACTACAGTAATCCGTCAGGAAGACATCATTGCCAGTGTGGCAGATGCCTTGCAGTTTATTTCTTATTATCACCCTAAAGATTTTATCGACGCCGTACACGATGCATATCAGCGAGAGGCCAACCCCGCGGCAAAAGACGCTATGGCTCAAATTCTGATTAACTCTCGCATGTGTGCGCAGGGGCATCGGCCTATCTGTCAAGACACCGGTATTGTGACGGCCTTTGTGAATGTAGGTATGGAAACTCAGGTGGAAGGTGGTATGAGTTTCGATGAGATTATTAATCAAGGTGTGCGTGAAGCGTATCAAAATCCGGATAATGTCTTACGGGCTTCTATCCTTTCTGATCCCGACGGGGCTCGAAAAAATACAGGGGATAACACGCCAGCGGTTATTCATTACAAAATGGTGCCGGGTAACACCATCGATATTCATGTGGCAGCTAAAGGCGGTGGTTCTGAAGCAAAATCAAAATTTGCCATGCTAAACCCTTCTGATTCTGTTGTTGATTGGGTGCTTAATATCGTACCCACAATGGGCGCGGGGTGGTGTCCACCTGGCATGCTGGGTATTGGCATTGGTGGGACAGCAGAAAAAGCCATGCTACTCGCGAAAGAAGCATTATTAGACCCCGTAAACATCCAAGATTTACGGGAGAAGGGTGCGAGTAATCGGGCTGAAGAATTACGATTAGAGTTGATGGATAAAGTGAACGCTCTAGGCATCGGTGCACAGGGTTTAGGTGGCCTTACCACGGTGCTAGATGTCAAAGTTAAGGATTTTCCTACACACGCGGCGAATAAGGCGATAGCGCTCATTCCGAATTGCGCCGCCACGCGCCACGCGCATTTTACGTTAACGGGCGAAGGTCCAGCATTGCAAACACCACCGGCACTAGAAGATTGGCCCGAAGTGAGCTGGGAAGTAGGCGATAGTGTAGAACGAGTAGATTTAGATAGCATAACACCTGAGGCAATTGCACAGTGGCAGCCGGGTCAGACACTATTGTTAAATGGTAAATTGTTGACCGGTCGAGATGCTGCGCATAAGCGGTTGGTGGAAATGATTGAAAACGGCGACGAAATGCCCGTTGATTTCACTAATAAATTTATTTATTACGTAGGCCCAGTAGATCCCGTTGGTGACGAAGTTGTAGGCCCTGCCGGCCCAACTACCGCCACTCGAATGGATAAATTTACCCGAACGGTACTAGAAAAGACCGGTTTGATTGGAATGGTCGGCAAGGCCGAGCGCGGCCCAGTTGCCATCGAGGCAATTAAAGATAATAAAGCGGTCTATTTAATGGCTGTTGGTGGCGCGGCGTACTTAGTTTCTAAAGCTATTGTGGGAGCGAAAGTCCTCGCGTTTGAAGATTTGGGTATGGAAGCGATTTATGAGTTTGAGGTAAAGGATATGCCGGTTACTGTCGCAGTGGATAGTGAAGGTGTTTCCGTTCATCAAACGGGGCCTAAAATCTGGCAAGCGAAAATCAAAGAGCAAGCACTTAACCTACAATAGAGTAGCCTCCCAGCCCGTTGAGTATTCGCGTGTCTGGGAGTGTCTTTCATTGATTATCGCTTCAACAAGGAACGTCCTTATGCTTAATGCTATACCGTTAAAGGAGCAACATTGCGACGCTTGTCGAGCGGATGCTCCAAGGCTCAGTGAGGGCGCTCTCGCAGAATTACAAAAGACCTTGCCGCAGTGGAAAATAATAACGGTAGATTCTATCGCGCAGCTTGAACGAGCCTTTCTGTTTGCCAACTTTAGTGAAGCAATGGCGTTTGCTCAGGCCGTAGGTGAATTAGCTGAAGCCGAAGGTCACCACCCTGCTTTGCTAGTGGAGTGGGGCAGGGTGACAGTGCGTTGGTGGACACATAAAATAGGTGGGTTGCACCGCAATGATGTACTAATGGCCGCAAAAACTAATTCTCTCCCGTTGTAACTCGGGTGTCGCCCGATTCATTTTATTCCAAAACAGCCTATTCACACCCTCACGCTTGGTGCTTCACCGCTATACTTCAGTTAGTGACAGATTAGTGATTTGTACACGTGGACGTATATTTGAAAGGAAAAATGCATAGTTGAAAGCGGCGAGGTGAAGTGGCCCTCATGCGTATTAGTGATAGTAGACTCAAGACAAAGCTTACATTAATGGCCGTATTGTCTGCCGCTGCAGCGATATTGTGTGTGGTGATTGCGTTCGTCATTCAAGATCTACAGCTCGTAAACCGTATAAAAAGTGAACAAACAAAAACTCACAATAACGTCTTAGCCAATCATCTTGCGATTGCGCTTAGAGAGCCTTATCCAATACTTGTTGAGCAGCTACTGAAAACGTCAATCAGTGAGCACGGCATTATCGCCGCCGCTGTTGTGGGCCCATCCGATAGGGTCTATGCGAGTCACCAGTTCAAAGGTATCGAGAATGGCCAGCGAGCCTCTCCTACGCAACTCAACACGCTGGTACAGGCCCAGAATAATCACGCTCCTGTTAGTGTTCATTACACAAAAGTCCCATTAGAGGGGAATCGGTACGCAACATTAGTCACCGTAGTTAGCCGTTCTGATGTGCAAAAACGTATTGGCTTTATGATGGGGTATTCCGCCATGGCGGCAGTTCTTGCGCTACTCATCGCGACCGCTATTTCTTGGTTTGTACAAAAAGTTGTCTCTCAGCCCATTCGCCGGTTAATTGCTCTATCTCGTGGCGTAAAGTCGACGGGCGATTACGGTGTAAGAGCGATTGTTACGGGGCGAGATGAATTGGGCGAATTGGCGCAGGGCTTTAACGATATGCTCGAGCAAATTCAAGCACGCGATCAAAACTTAGAAAAACAAGTGCGTCAACGAACGCGCGAACTCGAAGAGCTTGCTGACGCGTTTCGGTATCGAGCGCTTCACGATGCCTTGACGGGTTTGCCCAACCGAGCGTTGCTGCGCGAAGAATTCTATCGTGCGGTAGCGCATGCGAACCGTTCAGGCTTGTCATTTGCGCTTATGCTTATTGATCTCGACGATTTCAAAGCGGTAAACGATACCTACGGCCATGACGTGGGTGACGAACTTCTGCAGCAATTTGCACGACGTTTACAAGACAGTGTTCGGGGTGAAGACCGCGTGTGCCGGTTAGGTGGCGATGAATTTGTAGCGCTTATGGAAGGGATTGGCAGCGACGCCATGATTCAAACCATTGGCGAGAATTTACGCGTAGATTTGGATAATGACCTAATAATTCGAGATAAGCCGATGCATATTACCGTTAGCATAGGCGCAAGTCTTTACCCTAAGAACGGCAAGCAGCTGACCGAGTTAAAACGAAAAGCTGATATCGCTATGTACGCCTCTAAGGCGGGCGGTAAAAACCAGCTAACCATTTATACTGCCAGCGTGGAGCAGGGTTCATCAGCGTTATTGGTAGCACAAGCTCAACTTGCAAAAGCAATTGGCAAGCATGAAATTAAAGTTGATTATCAACCGCAAGTGGACATAGAAGCGGGTAGTTTGGTGGCAGCAGAGGCCTTAGTGCGTTGGCATCACCCTGAGCAAGGTATTTTGCTGCCGAAAGACTTTATTGCGCTAGCCGAAGAGACGGGCCTTATTCAATCTATCGATCTCTATGTGTTGGATTGCGCTTGTAGACAAAGTGCCGAATGGTTGCGGGTGTTAGGCCGTGTTATTCCTGTGTCGGTTAACTTGTCTGGTGTTCATTTTCGTACGATAGAACTTGTCGATACCATTCGTGCTACCCTGAAGGCGCACCAGTTAACGAGCGAGCATTTGATTGTTGAGCTTACTCAATCCGTTTTAGGTGAGGATGAGCGAACAACACAAGACGTTGTAGCGGCTATACAAAAATTAAAGGTGCGCGTAGCACTGGATAATTTTGGGGTGGCCGATGCATCTTTGCATTATATGCGCAGTTTTCAAGTTGATATTGTAAAACTCGATAAAAGTTTTTCCCGTTTTGTTCATGAGAGCGAACGAGAAAACAAACTGGCTAAAGGTATTGTTGAAATGGCCAAACATTACGGTGTTGTTTTGGTCGCGGAAGGGGTTGAGTCAGAATCGCAAGCGCATAGTTTAACGTCACTCGGTTGTCATGTTATGCAAGGATATTGGTGCGCTAAACCTTGTGAAAACTACGCTTTTGAACGTTGGCTAGCAATGTTTGATCAAAACTACGTCGCATAATGGTGGCTTTAGTATCATAATAAAATAGACATTTTCTTCAATATTTTGAGAGTTCACTATGACCGAGACGACAAAAATTTCTGACAATGTGGTTCCACTGAAAAGGAAGAAGCCGGCCGAAATACATAAAGGGAAATCGCTTTGTCGCCACGGCTTTCATAAGTGGATAATAAAACAAGAAAAGCAATTCGATGTTAAGAAAGGTAAGTTGGTTACCCTTTGCAAATGTTCACGTTGCGGCAAAGAAAAAGTAGAACTCAAATAATGATGACGTTATTGCGCTCGTAGCTGGGGTGTTATTAATACTATAGCGCTGGGATGAACGGAGACATAACGATATCAGTTGTTCTATAGGGGCACGCAAAGCTCACTTTTTTACCTGCTTTTATGCGAAAACGTACGGCTCTTTCCACCGTAGGCCAAGGCGTTTCGTCCCACAAAATTTCTGCTTCGCCCGTTAGGTAAATATGGCTTCCCGTTTTAAAGTCAACCAGTAAAATTCCCGTTCTTGCATCTTCGCTTAAATTCCCTAAGGTGTTGAAAAAGTTGTTTCCACTATAGTCGGGAAAAACAAAGTGGTAATCGTCTTCGATTAGAATGAAGCCTGGCGCCCCACCTCTGTGAGATACATCAAAATCTGAATGGGCACTGGCAATAAAAAAAGTATCTGCACGGCTTAATTCCCTTTTTAGGCTATCGTCAAACACGGTGAAATCGGTCGCTACAGATTCAGATGGCTCGGTGATAATCTCCTGTAACTGCTGATGTATGTATTTGGGGCAATTACCAAAACTTTGCTGAATGTTAACGTCTAAACGTATTGTATCCCCCATTCTTTGCACATAATCGACTAGCCCGTTGACGCGATTGCGTCTTCGTGTAGGCCACTCTAACCCTAGCATGCCTAATTTTTTATTCGGGTGGAGGTGTTCTAGTAGTGGGTCATAGGGGTTCGAATTAAAAAATAATCGTAGGTTTTTTGGGTCGGGCGATTGTATAAACCCCGATTCCCCGTATACCGCTGTGGCCCAAATGTTGTGGGCAGAATCATCAGAGCCAAGAAACATCATAGGAAGGTTTTCATAAAAACTACGGTGTTGCTCCGGCATAACTGTTCGGATAACTTTTTTACCGATAGCCTCCATTTTGGCTTTCACACCTAAGCGCGATTGTATGGCAGTTTCTCCAGCGTGAAACGGGGAATTACTCATGGCTTAGCCCTCTGGTAGTGCTATGAATTCGACACGCAAGCCGCCAGGGATCGTTACCATCATGTGGGTAACGGGTGAACTATTTAAGGCTTCGGGTGCAAACTCTAATGTGGCGCCGTCATAATGTTCTATGGCCTTCTGAAGGGTTTCGAGTTGATCAATACCGCCAACCTTTATAGCGAAATGGTGTAATCCCACGTTTTGCTTGCGATCAAAGTGAACCATTTTTTGTGGGGTTTGTACTTGCCATAGCGTTAACATAGTAATGCCATCACTAATAAAAATTGCGGGATAATCGGGTTTTTCTCCGACACGTTTATAGCCTAAGACTGATTCAAAAAAATCAGCAGTGTTATGAATATTGGGAACGGTGAGCCCCAAATGATGGAGGCCATGGGTGCTGACATTGGTGTTTTGAGTGGGTGAAGGTAAAGGCATTGCATTGGTTCCTTGCTGTTTTTATAACGGAGTAGTGAACAGGTCTGTCTACCGGAAGAAGGTTAGTGTACAGATCTGTCTATGTCAACGGTTTTGTTCTATAATCTTTTCGGTAAATATTGAGGAGTATGAGCATGGGTGGGCAACCACGAAAGGCGCTATTAATTGATACGGCGTTCAAGTTGTTTAATGAACTGGGTTACCACGCTGCGGGTATTGATTTGATTTTGCGGGAATCGGGTGTATCGAAGGCTACCTTGTATAAACACTTTCGCAGTAAAGATGAATTGATTTTGGCGGTGTTACGTCAGAGGCACGAACAGATCATATTGATGTTGCGAGAAACCTTAATGCGTTCGGAGGATGAGACTGTGCGGGTGCTTGCAGTGTTTGATACCTTGGATGCGTGGTTTCAGTCGAACGATTTTTATGGCTGTTATTTTATCAAGGCCAGTGCTGAATATACGTTTTCGGGGGAGGCTATTCACGATTATGCTGCGTGGCATAAGGAGAGCGTTAAGCATCTATTAAAAGAGTTTATTCCCGATCGGTCGCCGACGAAACGTGATTCACTCGCCGAAAGTCTCTTGTTAATTATGGACGGTGCCATTGTCGGAGCGCATATGCGGGGCGATAGGCGTGCGGCAGAGAAAGGTAAAGAGATTGCCGCAGCACTGCTAGCGCAATAAAGGTTGCTTCTGGCCCTATTAAGTAAGGGCTACGCTTGAAGTGTTGTTTGCAGCAGGCTGTTGTCAGTTTTTCGTTAGAGGTTCACGGGTTGATTGTCTAGCAGGGTTGTACCATTACGCATGGATAACCGGCCATCGGCAAATAGACCAACGGCTAAAGGGTAAATGCGATGTTCTTCAATGAGCACGCGTTTTGCCAGTGTTTCTGCTGTATCGTTTTTTAGAATGGGGACACGCGCCTGTATTGCAGTAGGCCCGCCATCGAGCTCGGCTGTTACGAAGTGTACCGTTACGCCATGCTCTGTGTCGCCTGCGTCAATGGCGCGCTGGTGGGTGTGTAACCCTTGGTATTTGGGGAGCAGGGAAGGGTGGATATTGAGCATTCGGCCTAAATAGTGATTCGTGAACGCCGGAGTGAGAATGCGCATAAAACCCGCTAGTACCACAAGTTGGGGGGCGTGCGCATCAATGACATCACGTAGAGCAAGGTCAAAACTTTCGCGTGTATTGAACAGTGTGTGGTCGAGTACCTGCGCGGTAATACCCTGTTCGCACGCACGATCTAAGCCTTTAACGCCCGCTTTGTTACTAATGACCGCTCGAATATTAATATTCAGTGTGCCGTCATTTTGTCCATCGATAATGGCTTGTAAATTACTGCCGCTGCCTGAAATAAGCACAACGACATTAATGGGGGCGCAAGGGTGTGTAGCGTTCACGAACAATTCTCTTTAAAAAGTGTACTTATAAATCGTTCAGTTGAACTTGCTCTTCACCCGCCTTGGCGGCTTCAATTTGGCCTATTACGAATGCTTGTTCACCTTCGGCCTTAAGAAGTTCGAGAGCACGTTCAGCATCGTTGGCGGCAACACAGACCACCATACCTACACCACAATTAAAGGTGCGGTACATCTCGAATGCTGCTACGTTACCTTTTTCTTTTAGCCAAGCGAATACTTCGGGGAATTGCCAGCGGCTGCATTCAATTACGGCTTTTGCGCTTTCAGGTAATACGCGAGGGATATTTTCGGTGAGGCCGCCGCCAGTAATATGGCAAAGTGCATTTATGTCGATTTGCTTCATTACGTTGAGTAATGACTTCACATATATACGCGTAGGTTCAAGTAAGGCGTCACCTAAGGTGGTATTGCCTAGGGCGGTGCTGAGGTCGGCGTTGCTGACCTCTAAAATTTTGCGGATGAGCGAATAGCCGTTCGAATGCGGGCCACTAGACGCTAGTCCAATAAGTACATCTCCTGCTTGAACTTTACTGCCATCGAGAATTTTCGACTTTTCAACAATACCCACACAAAAACCGGCTAAGTCGTAGTCTTCGCCTTCATACATGCCTGGCATTTCAGCGGTTTCACCACCAACAAGTGAGCAGCCAGAGAGCGCGCAACCGTCACCAATGCCTTCTACTACCTGCGCGGCAATATCGACGGAGAGCTTACCGGTCGCGTAGTAATCAAGGAAGAATAGGGGCTCTGCGCCGCCGACGATAAGGTCGTTAACGCACATGGCGACTAAGTCTATACCGATGGTATCGTGCTTTTTCATATCCATGGCAAGCTTAAGCTTGGTGCCAACACCATCCGTGCCCGAGACCAATACGGGTTCGTTATAGCCTTTGGGTAGTTCAAACAGTGCGCCAAAACCACCGAGACCCGCCATCACTTCGGGGCGCTTGGTGCGTTTAGCGACGCCTTTTATACGTTCGACCAACGCATTTCCTGCGTCGATATCGACACCGGCGTCTTTATAGCTGAGTGATTGAGGGGCGTCGCTTGGGGGTGGCGTTTGTTGAGTCATATCGGTAGAGTTCAATCCAGTTAAACGGCAGTATTTTTGAGGCGTGCATTCTAACAGCTTCGTCAGCGGAGTGGCAGGGCCAGATCAACCCTTAATATTAAACCATAGCGTGATTTTTGTTGGTCTTAGCCTGCTTGAACCAGCGCAAGTTGTTACAATTCGCTATTCGTTCCGATGGAACGCTAACTGAGAAGCCAACTGCAGAGAGGATTGGGGTGAAAATAGCCGAAAACAATGTTGGATGGAAGGCGCAATGGACGCGAGTAGCGCAATCACTAGTGAAAATGACGATAGCACTGTCTTTGTTCGCTACGGCCGCTACGGCAGGGGCAAATGTTGATTTTTTTAGCGCCAGCGTACCGGTTGCCTCGCAATCAAAAGCTGACCGTATTGCGGCTGCCCAGCAGGGGTTTGCCGAGGTTGTCGTTAGAATTTCGGGTAGCGAGTTAGTGCTTGATAACGCACCGCTTAGCCGTGCGCAAGATAATGCCATTGCCTATGTTGAACAATTTCAGTACTCGTCCGTGATGGATGTTGGCTTGATCGCGGAAGGCTTTAACGAGCAAATTTCACTCGCCTTTTCTGCGCCGGCCATAGAACGATTGCTGCGTGACAATAATTTACCCTATTGGCCTATCAATCGACCAACCACGCTAGTGTGGTTGGTCGAAGATAATGTTGTGGACGGCAAACAGTTTATAAATGCCGACATAGCTCCCGAAGTGTTAGAGGGGTTTGAGTTGGCGAGTGCTCAAAGAGGGTTGCCGTTAAGTTACCCCCTGTTAGATTTAGAAGATATGATGAGCTTGTCGGCTGAGCAGTTATGGCGGTTGGATGAAGCGGCTATTCTAGAGGCTTCAGAACGTTATAGTGCGGACGCCATCGTGGTAGGGCGATATTCCACAACATCGCGTGGTGAATTGTTGGCAACGTGGCAATTTTTTCATCGAGGAGACTCTCGTGTATACGACAGTCGAAACTTAGAGACTGCTGAGTTAGGTTATTTCGCGCTCAACCCTCTGGCAGATTATTTGGGTGCGCGTTACGCCATTTTTTCCCGCGAGGGCAGTGTGCCAGCCTTGGTGCTGCAATTGTCCGGCGTTAATAGTTTTGGTGATTATCGGAAGGCATTGGATTATCTTGAAAATGTTGCGGCTGTAGCGGGTGTATTTGTCGCAGGTGTGCGCCAAGATACGGTGTTGTTGCATTTGGACTCGGATGCGGGTGCCGAAAAATTTATGAGTGCCTTGGTGTTGGACGGACGGTTAGAACCCGTGCGTGTATTAGGGGCCGGTGAGGTGCCCGTATGGCAGCAAATACCAAAAGGCTCTCCTGAAAACCCTCTATTTTATCGTTGGAAATAACGTTTAGGGCATCGGTCGCGGTGTTATGCCTGAGTGTATCCTGTGTGTTATAGGTCAATTAAAGTGTTGAATAAGTATGAGTAGTTCTTCTCCCGTTCAGTTGAGCCTTGGCGTTTCTTTGCGAGATGATGCCACGTTCGATAATTATTTTGTTGCGAGTGAGCGTACTGCGCAGGCAATTCATAGGCTTAAGTGTTTAGCGGGTGACCCCGATCAGCAACTACTGATGGTTTGGGGTATGCGAGGTTCTGGGCTTACCCATTTATTGCAGGCGGCTTGCCATATTGCCGGTGAGCATCAGCGTCGTGTCCAGTATTTACCAATGGCAGATGTTCGAGGTTACGAGGCTGCCCATCTTTGTGATGGTTTAGAAGAAATGGATATTGTTTGTTTGGATGGTATTGAGCATATTTGTGGCAATGCGCAGTGGGAGAAAAATCTTTTCCATTTATTTAATCGGTTGAGAGATGGGGGGAAATCTTTACTAGTATCTTCTCATGAGAGCCCGACAACCTTGCCTATCGCGCTAGCGGATTTAAAATCCCGATTACTGGGGTGCGAGGTGTATCAGATAGAAAGTTTAAATGACGAGGGTAAAAAGGAGGTATTACGTTTGCGTGCAGCGGCGCGTGGAATGGAATTGCCTGAAGAAGTTGCTAACTTTATTTTAAACCGTGCTTCGCGTGATATGGTGGACTTGTTTCATTTGCTAAATCGCTTGGACGATGCGTCTTTACAGGAGCAGCGAAAGCTAACCATTCCATTTGTGAAAGCAGTATTAGGTGTTTGATGCGCTAATATTGCACGTGCCGAGAATGGGTTTACTCTTAAGGTAACGGTGACGTCGCTACAGTGAATAAAATGCCGTAAGAAAACGGTTTTAAAAAAATGTCTATATAAAAAAGCCCCGCTAATACGAGTATTGGCGGGGCTTTTTAGTTAGAACATTACACGGTTTTACAAGTCTTTATATTGAACGCCGCGCGATTCAGCGTAGTGTGCTTCAGATACATCTACGCCCATTACCGGAAGACCTCCGGCATCCATTATGGCATTGGCGGCAGGTGTTAGCTGTGCATTGTCATCGAACAAGCTGCGTGTTCCTGCGTCGTCATTCGACCAGTCTGGCGCGCTCAACCAACGGCTAGCCTGGCTCCACGTTGCACCCCAATAGAAAATACCTTTGAAGCCATTCAGGTTTTCTACGGCATTGGTAAGGTCGTATAAGAAATCGTACTGACCTTGCTTAGAGTGGGTGTACGAGGTGCTTTCGTTGGCATCGCTGCGTGTCCAGTACGCTGCAGTTTCAACAAGGTAAACATCTTGTCCGTAGGTGTTGTGTAGCGTATTAATGGTAGAGACGGCCGTATTAATGCCGCCGTGCCACATCTCGTAAAATGATAGGCCCTGTGCATCCATTTTACCGCCGTTATTCGAATAGCTTGAATACCAAGAGGTCGCTTCTGATCCTTGGCCTGCATATTGAATAATAACGGGAATATTACCAATGCTTTTAACTGCATCGTAACCTGAGTTAGTTAAGCGCACAAAGTTGCCCCAACCGTTGGTTTCAATTCTACCAAGATCCCAACACATTCCTGGGTTTACTTCGTTACCCACCTGTACCATGTCGGGAAGAACACCTGCATTTTGCATAGAGGTTAGCGTATCGCGAGTGTAATTGTAGAGTGTACTTTCCAGCGTACCAATGTTCATGTTGGCCCACGCGTCAGGTGCGTAGTTTTGTCCTGGATCTGCCCACCAATCGGAATAGAAGAAGTCGAGTAGTATCTTCATGCCATTGGCTTTCGCTTCTTGTGCCATTGCAATAACGTAATCAAGATCTTGATGTAAACCGTAATTGCCTGGAGGGTTTACCAAAATACGAATGCGGGCGTAATTAAAACCATGGCTGGCTAAAATGCCAACGGCAGAATCCGTATTGGGTTCTTGGGTAGGTTGTGGCGTAGGTGTGGGTGTTGATGTGGGCCCAGAGGTTGGGGCTGGCGTTGGTGTGGGGTTAGTACCGCCACTATTGCCGCTAGTTGCGCCAAAATTAATAGCGCCGTTGCAATGCATTATTTCTGAGTAAGCGCCGCCGCCGCAGGTTTCATCCCAAAGGCCAGTGTTTTCGGCCATGTCTTCTGCTTGACGCGTTTCACCGTTCACGATGATGTAATCCACTTGTACATCTAAACCGCTGGCGTCATTGGTAAAGGCCACTTCAATATCACCCGAAGCGCTAGTGGATGCCGTGTAGTCTTGCATGCTTGCGCTTAATGTCCACGTCTGAACGTTATTGTCGCCAACACTCAGTGTGATTGATTCACTGCCATCTGTGCCGCTAGCGCGTACTGTAATATTTTGTGTTCCGGTGCCAGGCTCATCTGTGGGGGAAGGTGTAGGTGTTGGAGTGGGTGTTGATGTTGGTTGAGCCGTTGGTGTTGGTGTGGGCACCGGTGTTGGGTTGGTGGCGGCGGATACGAGAACAAAAGATACATCATCAAAGCTCGTCCATTCAGTATTGTCTGTTGCCATGCCAATGGTGCAACTGCTGCCGATAACGTCAATATTGTTTAGCGTAATTTGCGTCCAATTTCCCCACGAAATTGCGGGTACATCTACACGAACATTATTGCTGCCGCAGTTTTCAGCGTAAATGTAAGCATCGCTTGAATCTCCGCCTACGGAATAAACGGATAATGCGTAGGTGCCAGCCGTTAAACCTGTAAGGGTTTGATAGGTGTTTACATTGTAGTTATTGCTGGATGAATAGTGGGTTAGACGGTTTCCACTTCTACCGTCAGATTCTAAGAGCATGGCAGAAGACGTTCCTGACACGCTCCAGCTGTTAGTACCATTTTCAAAGTCTGGATTGTTGGCCAGGTTTTGTGCTGTTGCGTTTGTGGTGAACAGCATTATTGAAAGTAGAAAAGTTAAACATCCTAGTAGTGTTGCTTGTCCCTTTGGATGGATTAGGGTGTTTTTAAAAATCATTGGTTCAGTTTTCCTTTAAAGGTTTTATTTTCAAACTTGAACCGAAATACCACGCCTGGTACTGCCGTTTTAACCCTGCGTGCATCGCCTCGGCTTTCCGCAATATATATTATAAATATGTATTGTAAGATCACTATAGGTGAGCGATGTTGCGTTTTCAATCAATTGCAGGCAGTTGCTCCAAGGTAAATTTTGCCCCATAAAACGTACCCAAAAAAAACTATCAAGGTAAATCGATTCGCGCAAAATTTACCTTGTTTTAAAGGGTCGAAAGGCTCCGTGTTGCGGGCGATGCGGCCTTGTAATAATGAAGGTGAAGGAATATGTCATACCCGTTTGTTAAGGGTTAAGTGTTTTATACGGGGGAGTGAGGGGAATATGAATTTTCGATTTAAAGCGAAGGTTACGAGTGGCTTGTGGCTACACTATGACGTAAAAACGATGGTTCGTGGGAGTGAAGTGATGGAGGTTGCCTTGTGCTGTTTGAATAATGAGACGGAAGAATGGGGTGGTTAGAAGGAGAAGCTACAATAAGGGGGGTGTTGCAAAAGAGTATGTTTGCCGACGTAATCGTTGCGTAACATTGAGAGTAATGTGGCGAGAACCTGAAACGTCATTTTCGTCGATAACTTAGGGAGAGCTGGCACGCTTAAAGTGAGAGTGGGGCCTAACGGTGCCAAGTAGCAGTAAGCTAACAATTAACGCTGTGCTAAATATGTCGAATAGTGAATGGTATTGCTGGTATAGCATTAGCGCAAAGTAGCAGAGTAAAAGTGCAACGAAAGGTATTTTAATGTGAGGCCAAGCAAAACATAAAATTCCGGTGAGCGTTGTGGCTGCTGCGGTGTGCGTGCTGTAGTCCCCTTGTGCTAATGCCCATAGCGAAAAATGCTTATCCAAAAACATTAAACCATAGGTGATGACAATGGCGCTTAGAAATAGAACGCTCAGCAATGAGACGTGTCGCCAGTGTTTTGCTATTGCGTGGCGTAGAAGGGTAACGAGGACACCGAGTAGTAAAAGCGGTGTATAGCTATCGGCAATTAAATCGAGTGTTTCAAATGAAAGCATAGCGTTTTCGTTTTATGTTAAAGCCGGTTTAAACACCGGCTTATTTAAAAGAAAGAATTAAAACTATTCGGTAACGAGTAAACGCTTGATTTTATTAGGGCGCGTAACACTCAAGGCAATGGGCCATTACTGCCGGTTGCGTGCCGTCCTGAAGTGCAGGTTTTACATACTGTGAAAAAGCCTTAACGAGCGTATTCGCGTGATGTCCGCCAAGGGTGTTCAGCATATCGAGGCTCTGGAGTGAATTGGACAAGAGGGCACCGTCAACGCTTAGGCTAACTTGCTTCATGAGTTGTTGCATAATTTTTTCAGACGTTGAAAGTGGCGCTTCAATTTTTTTAACCTGATAAGTGTCTAGTGCGTGCACGTTAGCGATGTGGGCAAGGAGATCGGAGAGGCTGCCCAGGTTATCGACAAGCCCGAGAGATTTTGCTGTTTCGCCCGTCCATACACGTCCACCGGCTATTTCATTTACACTTGTGGGGTCGCTATCTCGCGCTTCTGCAACGATGTTTAAAAAGCGGGCGTACACATCATTGACGCCGTTTTGAATAAGATTTTTTGCCGGCGTAGAGAGCGCTCTATCAATATTGTATAAATCGGATAACGGTGTTGTACCAACGCCGTCCGAATGTATCCCCATATTGGTCAGTGCGTTGGATAAGTTTGGTACTAATCCCCAGACACCAATAGAGCCCGTAAGCGTGGCTGGGGTGGACCAAATTTCATTGGCGGCTGTTGAAATCCAATAGCCGCCAGAGGCCGCCATACTACCCATGGAAATATAAATGGGCAGGTCATTGTCGCGCGCAGTTAAAATTTCTTTACGAATAACTTCAGAGGCAAAGGCACTGCCACCACCACTGTTAACGCGAATAATAAGAGCCTTTAGGGTCTCGTCATTTCGCGCTTGCGCTATTAAATCGCTGAGGCTATCACCGCCAATCATATCCACATCTTGGTAGCCATCAACAATGGTTCCGGTGGCGACTATGAGGCCAATGTTAGGGCTATCTGAATGTAGAGTTGGTGTCGCGGATCGACGGTAATGCTCTAGGCTTATGGCGTTAAAGCTTTCGCCGTCTTCTTCTTTTCCTAAGAGTTCAATTAACGCGTCATTAATACCGTTACGAGAATCAATGACGTCTACCAATTGTAGATTTTGTGCAATGTTGGATAAGGGGTCTTTTTGCGCAGCGTCACTGTCTGAAATAGAGGCAATAAAGGCGTTGATCTGCTCGGCTGGAATTTCTCGATTATGGCTGACGATAGTAACGTAACGTTGCCACAGCTCGTTAATCCAGCGGCTGTTGTGCTCGCGAGAAGCGTCCGACATAGAGTTGCGCATAAAGGGTTCAACCGCGTCTTTGTAATCGCCTACGCGAAACACGTGGAACTTAATGGCGAGGGTGTCGGCGGCATCTTTGTAATAGTTTCGAAAAGTACCAAAGCCTGTCATCAGTACGTTCCCCATATCGTTCATAAATAAGGTGTCGGCATAGCTGGCTAGAAAGTATTGTTGTTGCGAATAGTTGTCGGCATAGGTGTAAATAGGTTTTCCGGTAGCTTTGAAAGCATCGAGCGCTTGCCCTAACTCTTCCATCTTGCTAATGCCGCCACCATTGAAATGATTAAGGTTCATCACTAGTGCGGTAATGCGCGCATCAAGCGAGGCCTCTATAATAGAATCGATTAATTCTTGGAGCGGGGTTTCGGCTATTTGATCGCCGGCACCAAACATCAAATCGGCTGGTGTGGGATTATAGGTTCTTTGGTCAACTAGGTAGCCTTCCGGTGCAATATACAGTGCTGTACTGCTGGGGATATCGTAGCTAGGCGCCGACGATAGGCTAGCAATAATTGAAATGACGATAGCAAGAAAGATAACATTTAATAACGCCGTTCGAACGCCGGTAATTAAACGCCAAAACTTATCCCAAATAAAACCAATAATTTTAAACATATGCAGTTAATCCCTAACGTTTTTGCATGCGTTGCAGCCAGCGTGCTGCGAGCATTGCAGAAATAAATAGTGACGAGGTTAAAAAAACAAAAACGCCGTCGGTCCAGTTGGCGGTAGAGGTGAAGGCACCGTCGACGGCTTTAACAAAATACACCAGCATTAAAAAACAGAGCCAGCTATAGCTGCGGTAATATTTTTGCCAGAGGCCGGGCAATAGTAATAATACGGGGACAGATTGCGCCAATAATACCACCCAGTTTGGGCCACTATTACGGCTTAAGTGCCAACCAATGAATAGCAGTATAAGCCCAGCAACACATACGGCTGTGGCGAGTACACTGTAAAAAACTTTCTGTTCTAAGTGAGCGATGGGGGCTACTGGCTTTGTTGACATGTGTAAAGGTAACTCATAAAGGTTGGTGTTAAATAGGAGGCAACAAAAAAGCGTTAAGCGAGACGTTGTGCAAGGTTTGCTACACGCTTGCCTAAAAATTTACACAATTGTTGCTCATCATCACTCATGTTTTGGTCATGCTGTGTTCCGCTTACATGGCTTGCGCCATAGGGGGTTCCACCCGTTTTGGTCTCGTGCAGTGCTTGTTGACTATAGGGTATTCCGGCAATGACCATGCCTTGGTGTAGCAGGGGTAGCATCATAGAGAGCAAGGTGGATTCTTGGCCCCCGTGCATAGAGCTTGTAGAGGTGAACATTGCGGCGGGCTTGCCTATTAAATCACCGTTTAGCCAAAGGCTAGAAGTGTTATCGATAAAATATTTTAGGGGTGCAGCCATATTGCCAAAACGAGTAGGGCTTCCCAGTATTAGACCTGCGCAGTCTTTTAAATCATTTTCATTGCAGTATAAATCGCCTTCTGTCGGGATATCATCTTCGGTCGTTTCGCATACGGTCGAAATAGCAGGCACGGTCCGCAAACGAGCTTCAAGCCCTGCGGTTTCTACGCCACGGGCAATGAGCTGAGCCATCGCTCGGGTGGCACCTTGGCGGCTGTAATAGAGAACGAGAATATAGGGCTGAGGCATTGTGTGCTTAACCTATGAGCGTGTTAACATTTTCGGGTGGACGACCGAGTATGGCGCGGCCCGCTTTAGTGACTATTGGTCTTTCGATTAGTTTGGGGTATTGCACCATATAATCAATAATCTCGGCGTCACTTAATGCGCCATTCGAAAGTGCGCAATCTTTATAGGCTTGTTCGCCCTTACGCAAAAGTGCGCGTGGGCTCATTTCCAATGTGTTCAGTAGCAATTGTAGTTCGGTTGCCGTGGGGGGCGTTTCGAGATAGAGCACCACTTCTGGCGCAATCCCAGCCGCTTCAATTAAAGCCAGTGTTTGGCGAGATTTTGAGCAGCGAGGGTTGTGGTAAATTGTTACGGTGTCGGTCATGGGAATCGCTATTGTTAAGGGAAAGACGGCTATTCTAAACGTGGTCGCCCATGGGCACCAATTTTCATTTAATGAAGTACGTAATAATGAGTCGAAAACCCAATAGCAAGCGTGCACAGCCCTCAGGCAAAACAACGCACATCGTGAGGCTGAGAGCGTATCTCTCGTCGATGACGGGCTTTGTTGCGGAGTTGGCTCATGAGTTTATTGATAAGGGCTGTCAGAAGAGTGCCGCGGCCTTAACCTACATGACACTGTTCGCTCTTGTGCCTTTAATGACGGTGACGTATGCCATGTTTTCGATTATTCCTGCGTTTGATGGGGTGGCAGAAGAGCTTCAGGGTATGATTTTTACCCATTTTTTACCGGAAACTGGCAACGAAGTGACCGATTATTTGGCTGATTTTTCGTCGCAGGCTCGAAGTTTAACGAAGGTGGGCGTCGTTATACTGTTGGTTACGGCGTACCTCATGCTGCGCAATATCGAGAAAACCTTTAACGCAATTTGGGGTGTTAGGCAGGGCCGTAGTGGCTTGTTTGGCTACCTGCTCTATTGGGCCATTCTGAGTATTGGCCCTTTATTGCTGGGTGCGGGCTTTGTTGTAAGTACGTACTTACTTTCGTTAAAGCTAATAGTCACTGAGCTGAATGAGTGGGGGCTTACATCGACCATCGTCCAATTATTACCGTGGCTGATGACCAGTGTGGCCTTTACCCTTTTGTTCGTGGCGGTGCCTAATTGTCGCGTTCCTTTCCGTTTTGGCCTTATCGGCGGTATTTTAACTGCAATACTGTTTGAGCTACTTAAAAACCTGTTTGGATATTTGGTGGCGAATTCCAGTTTTAAACTGATTTACGGCGCGTTTGCGGTGGTGCCACTATTTCTTCTATGGATTAACTTTCTTTGGACCATTATTTTGGGTGGCGCCGTATTTGTGCGTACGTTAGCCGAGCACAGTTATGCCTCTCGGGTGCTGCGTTATTCCGATATGCTCGCGGTATTGCGTTGTTTGGCGCTGTTCAGAGATAAATTGCGGTCCGGGGCTACCGTGGGCGATAAGGATTGTGTGAATTTGGGCTTAGGGCTCGTACATTGGCAGCGATTACGGTCGTTACTGGTGGAGTTTCGTTGGATAGTGGTGACGGACTCGGGAGATTATGTTCTCAGTCGTGACCTTAAACAGGCCAGCTTATGGGATGTGGCAGAGATGGTGCGGTTACCGGTGAATGAACAATTGGCCGATAACGATAACATTCCCAGCCCTGAGCCCTGGTTGCGTGACTTTTTAGCGCGTCAGGCCCAGATCGGTGAAAACGCACGTCAAACGTACGCCATTCCGCTTGAGACACTCTTTTCTCAAGAGCGCTAGCGGCGGCTGCACGAGTATTGGCTGTGCGTTATGAGTGTCAAAGTGGAAGCTGTCTGTTCGCACCTTTGAATGGCATGAATTATCGCTCATTACGCTTGTTTCTAAGCGTTTGCAGCACAGCTGTCTATAATCAAAAGAAATCTTGCTCCGAGGCGATTATTCGCAAAATCTTATGGCTATCCCTTTACTGATATGCGACGACTCCAATATGGCGCGTAAGCAGGTTGCACGTTCATTGCCCGAGCACTGGGACGTGGATGTCACGTTTGCGGGCAATGGCGTTGAGGCAATGAAAGTGATTCGTGAAGGCAAAGGTGAAATGGTGTTTCTTGACCTCACAATGCCCGAAATGGACGGGTTTGGTGTGCTCGAGACCGTGAAAAAGGAAGACTTAAAAAGCGTGATTATTGTTATTTCGGGTGATATTCAGCCCGAAGCCCGTGAGCGCGTTCGCGCCTTGGGAGCGCTCGATTTTATCAAAAAGCCCGTCAGCAAAGAAAAACTTCACTCAGTATTGGAAACCTTTGGCTTACTGTAGCCGCAGGTTCTCGACTGCACCATTTGTAACCCAGCCACTTCATTGATGCCCTTTTCGGGCCGTTCTATTGCATTAGAAACGTTCTAATCAGTTACGTTTGCGTTGCGCTACACCCAAAGTGGCGCACAAACAGGTTTTCAATTGCTGTTAAACTTGCCCTCCAAATAAAGAGCCTCTCTAACGTTGTGGTGTGCGTTCACTGCAGAACACTCACTAACCACTATTTGATTATTACCGATATGAAACTTTCTAACATTGGACAGCAGCTTGGTCGTGACGCCGGTATCGTGAGCTTAATGGAAGACTTGGGCGACGCTCTGAATGTAAACCCGAATATGCTTTTTTTAGGGGGTGGAAACCCAGCCGCTATTCCAGCGGTGGAGCGGCGATTAGCGGCGCATCTACAAGCAATTGTATCGGACCCGCAGCAGGTTAATAAATTATTAGGGGTTTACCAGTCGCCACAAGGTAATGAAACTTTTATAGCCGCGTTGGCTAAGTACCTGCAAAAAACACAGGGTTGGGCGATTACAGAGCGAAATTTAGCCATTACCAATGGCAGCCAGTCGGCCTTTTTTCTGTTGTTTAATTTGTTGGCGGGGCGCGATACGGAAGATTGTGAGCGGAAGATCTATTTGCCGCTAGTACCCGAGTATTTGGGGTATCGAGATCAAGCCCTGTCACCCGATATGTTCAAGAGCTTTCGTCCCGAGATTGAATTACTCGGTGACCACCGTTTTAAATATAAAATCGATTTTAATGCGTTGACCATCAAGGAGGATATAGCGGCATTGTGTGTATCACGGCCTACAAACCCCACGGGTAATGTTTTGACCGATGAGGAAATGCAGCGTCTTAATGCGTTAAGTTGTGAGCATAACGTGCCGTTGATTGTCGATTGTGCCTATGGAGCTCCTTTCCCCGGGATTTTGTACCAGCCGGTTAATAATGTTTGGCAGCCGAATACAATATTTGTATTGAGTTTGTCCAAGCTGGGTTTGCCGGGGGTGCGAACGGGTATAGTGGTCGCACACGAAGCTATCATTGAGAAGCTCGTGTGTGCCAATACCATTGTCAGTTTGGCGAATGGTAATCTTGGGCCTATGTTAGGTACCAAATTGTTGCTGGAAGACAATATTGATGCGTTGTGCCAGCAAACGTTATTGCCTTATTACGAGCAAAAACGAAAGCTGATGTTGGAGTTGATTGCCCGGTACCTCGTAGGGCATGACTACCGAATCCATGCTTCGGAAGGCGCTTTTTTTCTCTGGCTTTGGTTTCCCTCATTAACGGTTACGTCTGAAATACTCTATCAGCATTTGAAACAGCGAAACGTGCTAGTAATGGCAGGGGAGCATTTTTTCTTTGGGTTAGAAGAGGGCTGGCCGCACAGCCGGCAATGCCTGCGCTTAAACTTCTGTCAAAGCGAAGCCGTTATGACAGAGGCATTGATTATTCTTGCGGATGAATTACACCGTTGTCGTTACCGTTAGTCTTCGTCTGTTTTTCTGAGTTAATTGAACCGTAAGTTTAGGACGGCATGCTGCGTTCGAAACGGGGAGCATCGGGGAAGACTTTATGTGCTTACGGTGATTAGAGGCTTTGCTTCAGTTGAATTAACGCATTTTCAACGAGTTGATTAAGGGGCTGGTCTATATCAAGCGGGATAATATCGTGTTCGTTGGGTGCTTCGAGTGCGGCGAACTGGCTGTCGAGTAGCGAGGTCGGCATAAAATGGTCTTCTCTAGTCTTCATTCGAGCAAGTATGAGTTCTTTGCTGCCGTGTAAATGTAAAAAACGGACATTTGCCTCCGAGATGCGGAGTAGGTCGCGATGCTCTTTGCGCAGCCCAGAAAAAGCAAGAGTACAGCTTTTGTGGGTGCGCGATAGCGCTTCCAAATGCGCGCGTAATGTTTTCACCCAGGGTAGTCGCATATCGTCTGTTAGCGGCAAGCCGCTAGCCATATGAGCTTTATTGGTCTCGCTGTGGAAATCGTCGGCATCTAGGCTTTGGATTCCCAATTGGCTTGCTAGCGATTGTGCGACGGTCGTTTTTCCGCACCCCGAAACGCCCATTACAATCACCATTAATGGCGTGCTAGACAGGTGTGAAAGCAGGGGGGTTTGATCGCTATCATTCATATTGTTGCCGTGTGCGCGGGTGCCCAATTGTTAAGTGGAGTGTTGCTTATGGTGTAATGTTTGGTTCGAAAGTTCCACTCTAGCGCCTCTACTTTAGAATGATAGCGCTGTCATTATTGTTGTGCTAAGGTTCTGCGCGGATACTCTGACAGGGTTAGCGGTGGCGGAGTTTAGAACGTATGGCCTCAAAACTCTAGTTTTTAAGGGAAGCGGGTGAACACTAAATCAGTAAAAAGACGCGTAACAATGTCAGACGTCGCCGAACTGGCTGGTGTTAGCGCAATCACGGTGTCACGGGTAATTAATCGCCCAGAGAAAGTCTCCGCTGTAGTTAAGCAAAAAGTGTTCAGTGCCATAGATTCACTGGGCTACATTCCGAATCATTCGGCGAGTGCATTAGCCTCATCACGCTCAGGTGTTATTGGCGTTGTAATCCCGTCTTTGTCTAACAGTGTTTTTAATGACGTACTGAAAGGTATATACGAAGTTACGGGGCCTACGGGTTACCACGTGGTATTGGCCGACAGTCATTATTCACCTTTAGAAGAAGAGCGTATGGTGCGTACGCTACTGGGTCAGTCACCTGAAGCAATGATTATTACAGGGGGCAATCAAACCGAGCTTACGCGTAACATGTTGCTAGGTGCGGGTATTCCTATTGTTCAAATAATGGAATCGGTGGATGAGCCCATCGATATGAATGTAGGCTTTTCTCACCGCGAAGCAGCATTTGAGGTTGTGTCTAAAATCGTGGCTGCAGGTTATACCAAACTCGGTTTTCTGGGGGCTCGCATGGACTCGCGCGCGCAGCAGCGATTACAAGGGTACCGCAATGCCATGGAAGCACAGGGTTTGTTTAACGATGACTGGGTGATGACCACACCTAGGCCTTCGTCTATTGCAATGGGGGGGGAGCTATTTACCAGCCTCATGGCTAAATCTGAAGGCGAATGCAACGCGGTTTTTTGTGTAAACGATGATTTAGCCTTGGGCACACTGTTTGAATGCCAACGAATGTATATTTCGGTTCCCGATAAAATGGCTATCTGTGGATTTAATGATATTGAGGCATCTGCGCTGGTGAACCCGCCGTTATCCAGCGTGCGCGTACCTCGATATGATATGGGGGTAACAGCCGCGCAGATGGCGTTACGTGTATTATCTGATGACGACAATTCTGCGGCAGAGCAACACAATAAAATTGTCGATTCTGGCTATCAAATTATGATGAGAGAATCGACGGGTTATAAAAAATAATAATGAAAAGGATTTAGGCTTTGGCCTGGTCCAACACTAATTTTTGGGGGTTAGTTGTGACAACAAGTACTGCAGGCGATAGAACGGCCACGTTACCGTTAAAAGAAAAATTGGGTTATGGTTTTGGTGATTTTGGCTTTAATTTATATTGGACAACTATCGCATCTTTTCTAGCGGCATTTTACACCGATGTATTTGGAATATCAGCGGCTGCCGCAGGCACTATGTTGCTAACCACAAAAGTTATCGATGCGTGTACTGATCCGGTGATGGGTGCCATTGCTGATCGAACGAATACTCGTTTTGGTAAGTTTAGGCCCTTTCTTATTTGGGCTGGGTTGCCTATGGCCGGCGCCGCAATTCTCACGTTTAGCACACCAGACCTTAATGAGTCGGGCAAGGTTGTATACGCCTACGTAACCTATACGCTCATGATGATGATGTACACGGTGCTCAGTACACCTTACTCGGCATTGTCCGGCGTGATGACCGCGCGTAGCCAAGAGCGCACGTCCCTTATTAGTATTCGTTTTATCTTCGCCTTTTCGGCCGGATTTTTTGTCAATTACTTTACATTGGATTTCGTCAACGCGCTGGGTAATGGTGACGATGCTAAAGGTTGGCAGTTAACCATGACCTTATATGGTCTTGCCGCAGCGCTTATTTTTGGTGTTACGTTTTTAACCACTAAAGAACGAATTTCACCACCGGCGGGGCAAAAAACAAACCCAGTTGACGATATTAAAGATCTTATCGCTAATCGTCCTTGGCTCATTTTATTCGCGTTATCCATGATTATCATGATGACAATTACGATGCGTGCGGGTTCTGCCTATTATTATTTTACTTACTATTTGGAGCGTCCCGATCTACTTGGTATGTATTTAGGGCTTCAAATGGCCGCTTATGCCGTTGGCGCTGCTTGTGCACCATTGATGACCAAGTATTTAGATAAAACGCGGTTGTTAATGCTGTTAATGTTAATTGTGGGTAGCCTCTCTATTCTATTTTCGTTTGTCAGTAAGCCAGAACTTAACGGTGTGCGCAGTATTGAAGGCGGCGAATCTATTACGTTACAGGCTGGGGCGTTAACAAACGTGGAGTCCATTGAGGGTATTCAGTACCAGTGGCAAGAGCATAAAAAATCATGGTGGATATTTACCGATCGTGTCGCGATTGCAGGTGAAACAGCGGCTTCGGCTAGCTTCTCTTCTGACGAAGATATGATGGTGAGCGTTGTTGTGATGGGTGTAAATGACGCGGGAGAAACGATTGAAGTTGACAGCGGTGAGCTTCCTAGTGAAATTTTTACGATGTTTATACTGTGTATATTGATTAGTTTGGCACTTGGGCCTAAGTCACCATTAACGTGGTCTATGTATGCCGATACCGCCGACTACAACGAGTGGAAGACAGGTCGTCGTGCCACAGCAATGACCTTCTCGGCTGCAACTTTTTCTCAGAAGCTAGGAGGTGCGTTAGGTTCTGCAGGTATGTTGTGGGTACTGGCGGCATTTGGATATGCTGCTAAGGCGGCGCAAACTGATGCTTCTCAATTTAGTATTGTATTGCTGCAAACGGCGGTACCAGGTTGCTTTGCGCTACTAGCGGTGTTTGTTACGCGGTTGTATACCTTAACCGGTGATCAGCTAGAAACTATCCAGAAAGAGCTTGAAGAGCGAGAAGGCTCAGCCTCTTAACGGTAGTAATTAGAAGTCATGTCTATTGTATAGCCGTCAAACGTTGACGCTGTGTTATGCATCTTTTAAAGCCCTCACCGCTTTTCGCCGTGAGGGTAAATGTTCCAGGTAAAAGGTAAGCTCAACGCACAGCTTTTCGGCTGTACGTTCATTAGCATAATTGCGTAAGTAAAAAACACAAATATCTATTGAAATTTTGTGAGTGAGAGCGGGTGCGCTATGTGCAGCCACTTCTTATTGGCTGCACATATTTTGGCGTTTGCCCTTGGGTGGCAACTCATTTGTTTTAGAAACTTTTTGTTGGAGTTTTGAATGTTAAATATTACTGATAACGGTGAACGTTACGAATTGTTAGATCCGACCGCCATGCCGAATTCTGCAGGCTTTCTGTGGAATCAAAAAATGATGATTCAGGTGAATTGTCGTGGTTATGCCATTGCGCAGTTTATGCAGCCGGAACCTTCAAAATACACCTATCAGCCAATGGTTGAAGGTAAGATTTTTATGTTGCCCGAACAGCCATTCTTTGCACATTCGCCTGGGCGTTTTTTCTATATTAAAGATGAAGAAACCGGCGAGATATTTTCGGCTCCGTTTGAGCCGTCTAAAGTGCAACCGGATGTTTTTGTGTTTTCTGTGGGTAAAAATGATATTCGCTGGAGAGTTGAGCACTTAGGTATTGAAGTGGCGTTGGAGTTAAGTATTCCTGCTAACGATGTTGTTGAACTTTGGAAACTGAGTGTTACGAATAAATCTGGGCGTCCACGTAATATCAGCGTATACCCTTATGTGCCGTTTGGTTTTATGAGCTGGATGAATCAGTCTGCGCAATATAACGAATCATTGGGTGGTATTGTTGGCTCCTGCGTAACGCCGTATCAAAAGCTTGATGATTACTTTAAAAACAAAAATCTTAAAGACAAAACTGTTTTTCTTCACGAACGAAAACCAACGGCTTATGAGGCTTGTCGTGATATTTTTGAAGGTGTTGGTGGTATACACCATCCCTCGGGCATTCAGGCAGAGCAGTTGGGTAACGGCGATGCACTTTATGAAACGCCAGCGGCAATCTTTCAATATCGTTTAACGTTAGAGGATGAGGCCCGCGAAGATTACCGCTTTTTATTGGCGCCTGCATTTGACATAGCCGAAGCAAGTGAGACGCGCAATCGTTATTTTAGTGATACTGATTTTACCGCCACGAAGTCGGAATATGCCGCCTACGTGGCCAAAGGCAAGGGTGTTATTACGGTTGATACACCGGATAAACACTTCGATAACTTCATTAATCATTGGTTGCCTCGCCAGGTGTTTTATCATGGTGATGTAAACCGCCTGTCTACCGATCCGCAAACGCGCAATTACCTCCAAGACAGCATGGGTATGAGTTACATCGCGCCGGAAGTAACCAAAAAAGCCTTTTTGTGGGCATTAGCGCAGCAAGAAGAAAGTGGTGCTATGCCGGATGGCATTTTGTTGCGAAAAGACGCCGAATTGAAATATATCAACCAAATTCCTCACACCGATCACTGCGTTTGGCTGCCGGTATGTTTGCAGGCGTACCTCAATGAAACGGATGATATTGCCTTTTTACAAACGCCCGTTAAAGATTGGAAAGGTGATGTGGTACTTACCGTGTTTGAGCGGATTTCATTAGCCATGCGGTGGTTGCTACACGACAGAGACGAGCGAGGTCTAAATTATATTGCGCAGGGCGATTGGAACGACCCTATGAATATGGTGGGCTATAAAGGTAAAGGCGTTTCGGGCTGGTTGTCGGTGGCAACGGCTTACGGTCTAAAGCTTTGGGCTGAGGTGTGTGAGCGTGTGGGTGAAACTGAAGCCGCCAATGAATTCAGAGCGGGGGCCAAAGCAATTAATACCGCGGTTAACACCCATATGTGGGATGGCGATTGGTATGGTCGAGGTATTACCGATGATGGTGTGGTATTTGGTGTTGCCAAGGACGAAGAGGGCCGTATTTTCCTGAACCCTCAGAGTTGGGCATTAATGGCAGGAACACCCGATGAAGCGCAATCTGCGAAAATACTTACGGCTATCGATGAACAGCTCAATACACCTTATGGCGTAATGATGCTAGCCCCGGCGTATACGGCAATGCGGGATGATGTCGGGCGAGTGACACAGAAGCACCCAGGCGCCGCAGAAAACGGCTCCATTTACAGTCATGCGTCTGCATTCTACGGCTGGAGTTTGTGTTGTATTGGCGATGGTGACCGCGCATTTGATGTAATTCGTAAGATGATCGCCGGGCCGGATGACGCTGATTTACGTCAAAGAGGGCAGTTACCTGTTTACATCCCCAATTATTATCGTGGCGCCTATTACCAACATCCACGTACTGCGGGGCGTTCAAGTCAGCTGTTTAATACCGGTACGGTTTCTTGGGTATACCGCTCGGTGGTGGAAGGCTTATTTGGTTTAGAAGGCTGTACGGAAGGTCTAGGCATTAAGCCGCTACTGCCGAGTGATTGGCCGTCTGCTAGCGTAGTGCGTGAGTTTCGTGGGGCCTCCTTTGCGGTGAGCTACCAGCGTATTGAGGGCCTAAAAGAGATGAAGGTACTTGTGAATGGTGAAACGCTGGAAACACCACTCATTACGAATATTGTAGAGGGAGATTCTTATAAGGTAGAAGTACTACTACCGGCGGTATAGGGAGTATTGGTATCACGGTTAGGGTGGTGATGGCTTGAACAGATAGGGGAAAACTACAATAATGGCGGCTTCCATTACGCACAATAATAACAACAAAGAGTTTTCCCCGTGATCAAGCCAGCAAACCCTATCGCCCCGTCTCTAGCGAACCCGTCTGCAATCGGAATGCCGCCGTTAGCACTATTCGGGTTGTTAATATTCGCACTATTAATGATGGGGTTTAATACCATCAGCCATCTTAGTGTTGGTATTGGCGATGAAGATGTCCACCGTTTTCAAATTAACTGGTTTGTTAATGGCCAGTATGAAATATTCAAATATGTCACGATGTTGCCGCTGTATCATGCGGTGGTGGCGTTTTTAGGTAAAGTTTCGGGATTGACCAGCCTCAATGGGTTGCGGTTTGCCCACTTAGTCTTCGCTGCGGGTGTCATACCTGCTATGTACGCCCTAACGCGCTGCTTTTACCCGAATGAAGCGCAATCTCGTACATTACTCCTAATCTTTGTGCCTTTCTTATTTCCACTGTTTTTCTTGACCTATACGGACTTGCCATCGCTAATGTTCGTACTGTTCATGATAGAACGCGCCTGGAAAAAACAGTACTTTTGGGCGGGCTTGTTGGCCTTGGTTGCCGTGGTGATGCGTCAACCAAACATTATTTGGGCGGCCTTTACGGCATGCCTCGTGATTTTGAGTACGGCAAAAGAAATGTCGGTTGGCCTTAGATTATTATCGAAAAATGACGGCGACGAAGTGGTGTTGGGCCTATTAGATAAAGCTTTTATTATTGAGTCTCTTAAGCGTACAAGTTACTTCGTAGTGGTGTTTGTACTCTTTGTTATCTTTGTTGTTGTGAACGGAGGCGTTGCTGTTGGCGATGCAGAGCAGCACCCTATTTCGTTTAACCTTTCAAATTTGTATTTTTTCTTACTGGTCGCTTTCGTACTGTTTTTGCCGTTCAATGTTGAACAGGTAGGGAATATTAAACGGTTGATCGTAGCGAATTGGTGGATACTGCCGTTACTGGCGGTATTGTTTGTTGTTTACTTTTATACCTATGAACACCCACATAAATACAATACGACCGCGTTAAAATTCTATCGTCATAATCTGTTTTTACATTATACGTGCGATATTTTGCCAATTAAAATTGCCTGCTTTATACCCATGGCGTGGATGTCGCTTAGTTTTGTAACGGCCGTACGGGAAAGTACCTATGGGCCACAACTATTGTTAATGCTGCCGTTTGCGTTACTGTCTTTTGTACCCCTACCCTTAATCGAGCAGCGCTATTATGTGGTAGCGCTTACGCTGTTTCTGGTGTTGCGCCCTAAAATATCTTCTTGGAGTACAGGGCTTACCTTAGGTGGCTTTATAGCCTTGTGTGCGTATGTAATGTTTAATATTTCACGGCAAACGTTTTTCTTGTAGTACTGCCAATACTCAAGCCATACGCATGAACAACTTTTAATAATAACGACTTAACAAGTAGTGATCTTATGTTCGCAATCTATTTAATTTTTACCATTGCATTTCTTTGGTTTTGCCTTGCTGGGGCAACGCTCGCCATACACCGTTGGTGTCCGCACTTCCTTCTCGCAAAAAGTGTAAGTGTAGTGTTTTTCGTGCTTAGCCTGTTCTTCGTTGAACATTTTGTTGGGCTTGGGGCGCTAAATTGGGGGTTGCCCCTCTTTATGGCTATTGCGGCATGGTTTTTCTGGAAAAAAATAGAAATTGTGAAAAGTCGCGAATTTATTGTTGCCGAAATAATATTCTTGGCAGCTTTTATTTACGCATTTCTTTGGCGTTTTACTTTTCCTTCTATTACGCCATCGTCAGAGCGTATGACCGATCTATTTTTTATAACGAACTATATGCAAGGCGCCACCTTGCCTGCGGTAGATAATTGGAACCCACCGCATCTTTTTGATTATTACTATGCCTTCCAACATTATGGTGCAGCCTTGCTGGGCCGTATTCTTAATCTTTCGCCGGGGGCTTCCTATAATTATGGCTTCGGCTTACTTGGTGCGCTACCCATTACACTCGTGGTCTTCGTTGGCCAAAGAATGTTTGCTGGGCTTGGGTTTAAGTACTATCAGAAAATAGGGCTCGCGGCGTTGCTTACCTGTGCAGTTGCGTTTGGCGGCAATGGTTTGTCGCCGCTACTGCGCTTGGTTTATGACTCGCCAAATTATTCTACGTTCGTTAAAGCGGGTATGAATGAAAATGCGAAAGCGCAAGCGATACAACGATTTCATTCAGCTCAGGCCAATCAAAGTCGCGACCTAATTATTGGCGCTGCTCGCTTTATTGGGAGTGATCGCGACAAAGACATGAAAGACCGTACTATCTCGAATAAGGCGCTAGCCAGTGCTTTTTTTCCTGACACAAAGCCGGTAATACAAGGCAAGAAAATGGTTTTGCCGTCGGAGAACCTTGGTTATCAATATTTTTTAGGGGATTACCATCCGACGCTCGGCGGCTTTTTCTTGCTGGCGTTAGCGTTGGCTCTATTGTTTTCACTTCAGCCTATTGGTGGTGTGCGGGAAAGTGAGGCGTGGTCTAAGCGAGCGCAAGCGGGCTTGACGTTGTGTGTGCCCTTAATGCTTATTACCAATACATGGACAATGCCCTTGTTGGTTGTATTGATCGCGGCGTGGATGGCATATCGCTTATTGTCCAAGTTGCCCATATATTGGGCATGGCTGATAGGCGGGGGTGTAGCGGGGAGCTTTTTGATTTATCCCTTTATGGCAGGTTTTTTAACTAGCACGTTACCCACTCCGGTTGTTTCCGTTAGCGATGAAATGCGTACCCCGTGGCCGCGTTTTCTTGCCTTGCAGTGGCCCGTTATATTGCTTATTGCATTCGGTTTTTTGGGAAGGCAGAGCACGAAAAATAGCGTGGATGTTTAGCGCTTTGTGGTTGGTTTTACTGGCTGCTTCTGAGTTAATTTATATTGATGACCCCACCGCGGCGCATTTTAGCCGTACGAATACGGTGATGAAGTGGTGGGGCTGGATACAAATGGGAGCCTTTGTTTCGCTGGGTGCTTTATTGATGAGTTCGTCAACGAAGTGGCTGCGTTATATTACCCTCATGGTACTGTTCGTGATTACAGCAACAGCGGGTTTCGAATTACAGCGTTATTGGCGTCATTCCGGGAAATTTTACGCGGGCGACTTAGATGGCCATCACTGGTACACGAATAATGCAACGAACCGGCAGATGTTCGAATATTTAGAGGCAGCGGAGTATGGAATTGTCTTGGAGCCGGTGTTAGATAATGCCTACAGCAACACTAGTATTTACGGTATTTTTAATGGCAAACCTGTTTTGTTGGGGTGGCCTTCGCATTTGCGAACATGGCACGGAAATGTGCCGCGAACGTGGATTTTAAAAGAGCAAATTGATCGGTTTTATCAAGGCGAGAAAGAAGACGCATTAGCGTGGTTAAAAAGCCATGATGTGGAATATGTTGTTTTTAGTCCGCGAAGTGATAATGCAAAATTTGATGTAATAAACGATCAGATTAAAGAGGGGTTTGCTTGGCATGAATTTGAACATTCTCGTCAACGCCATACGGGAATCTGGGTTAAGGTAGACTAAACGATTGATGGGCTAAACAGTAGCTAAGCGGAAAATAATATGAACAATGATAACGCTGAAAATAATAACGATAAAAAAAGGCTGTCTTTATTGGTGCCGATGTATAACGAGTCGAGTGTTATACCCGTTTTTTTTGAGACAGTTTTAAATGTGTTGAAAGAGGTCACTTACGAACTCGAAATAGTGTGTGTTAATGATGGCTCTACGGATAATACATTAGCGTTACTTAAAAGTTACGCGGAGAAAGACGCACGCATAAAAGTTATATCATTCTCTCGCAATTTCGGAAAAGAGCCTGCAATGACGGCCGCTTTGGATTATGCGACCGGCGACGCAATAATACCCATCGATGCTGATTTGCAGGACCCTCCAGAGCTGATTCTCGAGATGCTCGAAAAATGGGAAGAGGGTTTCAGCGTTGTTTTTGCTCGGCGATCATCGCGCGAATCAGACGGGCTTGTAAAACGCAACACTGCGTTATGGTTTTATTCTTTATTCAATAAAATGAGTGACACGTATATTCCGTCTAATGTTGGGGATTATCGGTTGATGGACCGTCGTGTTGTTGACGTGATTAAACGGCTGCCTGAAAAAGATCGATTTATGAAAGGCCTGTTTTGTTGGCCCGGATTTAAAAGTACAACGGTCGAATTTGAGCGCCCGGAAAGAGCCGAGGGCGAAACGAAATTTAATATGTGGAAACTCTGGAACTTTGCCATTAGCGGTATAGCCTCTTTTAGTACCATGCCTATTCGAGCGGGTATTTATGTAGGGTTAATGATTTCCGTTGCGTCCTTTGTTTACGCGATGTTTATCGTGACAAAAACATTGTTTATGGGGGTCGATGTTCCGGGTTATGCCTCTATTATGGTGGCGGTGCTTTTTTTAGGTGGTATTCAAATGTTCTTTTTAGGTTTGTTGGGCGAATATATTGGGCGCATCTACAAAGAAGTTAAAAATAGGCCTTTGTATGTGGTAGAAGAAACCATAGGTTTGGGCTAACGTTTTCACTTACTGAGGAGGCGTTTTGCCTATAACATTTATACGGCGTACCTTTAGCCGAGAATTAATAGTTCAATTATTGGTTTTTGGTGTTGTGGGTGTGCTCGCAACGTTAACTCATTACCTAGTGGCACTTTTTAGTTACGAAGGGCTTAACTTAAGCCTGTATTTCGCTAATCTTCTGGGTTACTTGTCGGCAGTTTTGGTGTCCTATTTCGGGCATGGTCGCTTTACGTTTAAGCAGTCTTTTCGTTGGGCGTTATTTGTCCGTTTTTCGGTTATGTCGGTTACCACCTTTTTGTGCAGCGAATTAATGTTAGTTGGGTTAGAAAACTATGCTCAACTGCCTGCGCGGTTTTCGCTGGCGGTGGTGGTGTGCACCATTCCTATCGTGACATTTGTTTTGAGTAAGTTATGGGTATTTAAGCCTTGAAACTATTGGCTAGCGTGTGTGCAATTTTCTACTGCTTTTTTAGCGTGCTATCAGTATCGGCAGGGGAAATAGCCATTACCTTTGACGATGCGCCGCGAGAAGATACGGCCTATTTTAGCGGTAACGAGCGAACGCAAAGGCTTATTCATAACTTAGCCGCTGCAGGAATTCAAAGCACGCTGTTTTTTGTATTGGGTAAAAATATAGTGCCGCAAACACAAGGTCGCTTAGAGGCTTACGTTGCGGCAGGGCATTTTCTTGCGAATCATAGTTTCGACCATTTGTCGGCGAACACGGTGGTGATTGAGGATGTACGAAAAGATATTGATACTGCTCATGCCTTGCTTACGAAACAAAATGGGTTCACGGCTTATTATCGACCACCTTATTTACATTACGGTGAGACCGAGACTAAACGGGACCAGCTATTGAGTCATTTGAAGACGCGTGGCTACCAATTAGGCTACGTTACGGTTGATAATTATGATTGGTATATGGACAGTATTTTTCAAAAGGCTGTTGCAAGCGGTAAAATAATTGACCATAAAGCCCTTGGCGACCTCTACGTCAATCTCCTATGGGAGTCGATTGTTTTTTATGATCAGTTAGCGTTAAAAACGCTAGGGCGTTCTCCTAAACACGTTTTGCTATTACATGAAAATGATTTGGCGGCGCTTTATGTCGGCCAATTGCAACGCTTTTTAAAGGCAAAAGGCTGGAAGATTATTACCCCAGAAGCGGCTTATAGCGATGCTATTGCTCATAAGGTTCCAGAGGTTCTCTTCCATAAGCAAGGCCGTGTAGCCGCGCTGGCTCGCGCTAAAGGCGTGCCTGAACCTGAGTTGCGTTCTGCTCCTGAATCTACGGCGTATCTGGACGAACAGTTTTCAAAACATCACGTATTTATTGACGCCCCCCTAGCTCATTAATCGTGTACGACACTGTTTGAATGTTGTTTTAAATTCATTTCCAGCGACTAGTAGCGCTTGGCTATCAAGCCTTTTAGGCTCAATCCGGCGTTGTAATCTAGTACGTTGCTTCCATTATCTCATTCAGAAACACATTTTTTTGATTCCGTGCTTTTTGTCAGGCCGTTGAAGACCTCACTCAACAGCCTCTCGAACGGACCTACTTTTTCACGCTGGCGTTGTAGCACCGCTATTGTTTATCCCTTAGGCCATATCTCTAGCTTTAACGGCCGTAAACTCGTTTTACACCGAAGAGGATTATAGGTAGACCATTCTGCGACTAAATATTGTAAGTCACGCCGTGTCGGCTGTTGTTGACGTCTAAGGGTGTGGTTATAGAGTATTTTTCAGTATTAGCGTATTGATATAAAAATACATTATAAGGCTTTAATCGAGAAGCCTTAGCGGTACTATACTTATGGTTTTAATGACCATATACTTATGGTTCTACTGACTATATAAGTGGAGGTCAGTTGATAACATTGTGCCGCTTCGCAATTTTAACAATAAGAGTATTGCGTGAGTGCACTCGATCAATATTGCCTGTTTGCAACAAACGGGACCAGCCTTGCAATTGTTTTGGCCCTTTGGGCTGTTGTGATTGTATAGGTGTATCTGGAGAAAAATAATGATTTTTACCAAAATACGAAGTCAAATGCTGAAGAACAGTTTAGCTGCGTTGGCAATGGCCGCTTTTTGTGTGCCTGCCGCTAACGCTCAAACCATCACCTCTAATCAAACGGGAACACATAACGGATTTTATTATTCGTTCTGGAAAGATTCCGGCGACGCGACCTTTGGGTTACGTGAAGATGGTCGTTATACCTCTCAATGGAGCAACGGGACTAATAATTGGGTTGGAGGCAAGGGGTGGAACCCTGGTGGTCGCAAGGTTGTAAATTACTCGGGGAACTACGGTGTTGATAGTTCACAAAATTCTTATTTGGCGTTGTATGGGTGGACAAAAAACCCACTAATTGAGTACTACGTTATTGAAAGTTATGGTTCGTATAACCCTGCTAGTTGTAGTGGCGGAACGGACTACGGCAGCTTTCAAAGTGATGGCGCAACCTACAATGTACGTCGTTGTCAGCGCGTTAACCAGCCATCAATTGATGGTACCCAAACCTTTTATCAGTATTTCAGTGTAAGAACCCCGAAGAAAGGTTTTGGTAGCATTAGTGGCACGATCACGGTGGGTAATCACTTTGATTTTTGGGCGAGTAAAGGCCTGAATTTAGGTAGCCATGACTATATGGTGCTGGCAACTGAAGGCTACCAGAGTTCAGGTAGTTCAGATATCACCGTATGGGAAGGTGGTTCTAGTGGCGGCGGCAACAGTTCAAGTGTTTCTAGTAGTAGTTCAAGTTCTGTCGCGAGTAGTTCTAGCAGTGCGAGCGGAAGTGATATCGTTGTTCGTGCTCGCGGTACCGATGGGGCTGAGCATATTAATTTAATTATTGGTGGTAACGTTGTTGCAGATTGGACCTTGAGCACTAACGCCCAAGACTACACTTATACCGGTAACGCTAGTGGCGACATTGAAGTTGAGTTCGACAATGACTCTAGCGGCTTAGACGTTATTCTGGATTCTGTGTATGTTAATGGTGAGACTCGCCAAGCTGAAGATATGGAATACAACACCGCAACTTACGATGGTGAGTGCGGCGGCGGTTCTTATTCAGAGACTATGCACTGTAGCGGTGTGATTGGCTTTGGCAGCACTAGCGATTGCTTTAGCGGTAATTGTAACGGTGGTTCGGTGTCATCTAGCTCGTCATCTTCTTCGTCTGTTGCGAGTAGCAGTTCTTCCAGTTCAACAGGTGGCGGTTCTGCTTGTCAGTGTAACTGGTACGGTTCTTTGTACCCGAGCTGTAATAATCAGGCCAGTGGTTGGGGCTGGGAAAATTCAGCAAGCTGTATAGGGGATAGTACGTGTAACGGGCAATCTGGTAACGGTGGAATTGTTTGTAACTAATCAACGTTAATGTTTGATGTGTTTAATAGCCCTGGCTTAATCAAGCTGGGGCTTTTTTGTTTTCGGGAGCGATAAAAAAGAGGAATGTGGGTGCACGGTTGGTAATGCGTTAGCAGTGTTAACAATACGATTAAAGTCAGGTGATAAAACCATAATAGTGATAAAGCCACCAACCTAGCACGCCTGTTATTGCCGTCAAAACGGTGCCCGGCAGTAGCATTTTTGCTGGGTAGGCCGACTGCTTTTTGTGTTGAAGGCAGTAGGCGATGGCGACGGGAAAACATAGTAAACAACATGCTCCGTAGAAATAATGTCGATTGCCTATGGCGGTGAGCGCTGTTATCAGTATGCCGACGAACATGAGTGCAATACCAATTCCACCGGTGATCGTCAGTATGATGACCCATTCAGAAGCCACTGTTATTCCTCATTGTTTTCGGTAAGCGTTGCGTGGTCACTTTGTGTTGTGTCGGGTGCTGGTGTTGTGTCGGGCGCTGTGGCGGTATCGCTCTCAGCAGGAAGCGGCCAGCCGCCCAGTGCTTTCCATTTATTAACAATGGTGCAAAATAAATCTGCGGTTTTTTCTGCATCGTAGGCGGCAGAGTGTGCTTCGCTATTATTGAATTCAATATTCGCGCGTTTGCAGCTGGTTGCCAGCACGGTATGGCCGAACGCAAGGCCGGAAAGGCTTGCGGTGTCCATGCAGGAAAAGGGGTGAAACGGGTTACGTTTTATATCGCATCTACTCGAGGCCGCATTTAGAAAACCCAAATCGAAATGTGCATTATGGCCAACTAATACCGCGCGGTTGCAGCCGGTGGTTTTAACTGCTTTACGTACGGCTTGAAATACCTCGCCGAGTGCAATCTGTTCTGGAACGGAGTGTCGGTCTTCGCAATCGAGATTGATTCCAGTAAAGTCCAGAGCTGTTTGTTCTATGTTCGCTCCTTCAAATGGGTCAACGTGAAATTCGAACGTTTCGTGGCGCACTAAAGTGCCGTCTTCTTCCATTTGTAATGTAACAGCGGCTATTTCAAGTAGGGCGTCGGTAGCACAGTTAAAGCCGCCGGTTTCGACGTCAATAATGACAGGTAAAAAGCCTCTAAAGCGCAAGGCAATGGGGGTTTTCTGTTTTTCTTCTGGGCTGGTTTGGGGTTGGGTGTCGCTCACAAAACTCTCAGTATGGGTTGGTTAAATTGTTATTGTTGCTGCAATTGCCAGTTAAGCGTTTCGCCTGCTTTTACGGGTACTAACTGCTCGTCGCCATAGTGGAGAGTTGTTGGAACCGTCCATTCTTTTCTCTCTAGCGTAATGGTGCCGGTATTTCGCGGTAATGCGTAAAAATCGGGGCCGTAAAAACTCGCGAACGCTTCAAGCTTGTCGAGCGCGTTGTTGTCCTCAAAGGCTTGTGCATACAGTTCAATTGCGGCAAAAGCAGTGTAACTACCGGCGCATCCACAGGCGGTTTCTTTTTTATTTTTTGCGTGAGGAGCAGAATCGGTGCCTAAGAAAAATTTAGGGCTTGCGCTGGTAGCGGCGGCAATTAGTGCTTGTTGATGGCTCTGACGCTTAAGGATGGGTAGGCAATAATAGTGCGGGCGAATGCCGCCTGCGAGCATATGATTGCGGTTATAGAGTAAATGGTGTGCCGTAATGGTGGCCGCAATATTAGTGGAGGCAGCAGCCACGAACTGAGCGGCTTGGGCCGTTGTTATGTGCTCGAGTACAATTTTTAGCGCGGGGAAGTCGAGCACTAAGGGGGCTAAAGTTCGGTCTATAAACGCGGCTTCTCGGTCAAAAATATCAATGTCGGCATCGGTTACTTCGCCATGTAACAGTAGCGGAACTTGGTGCGCTTGCATGGCCTCTAGCGCTGGATATAAATGCTTGATATGGGTAACACCCGAATCTGAATTGGTTGTTGCGCCTGCGGGGTAAAGCTTACAGGCAACTACTCCGGCTGCTTTCGCATCAATGATATCTTGCGCGCTAGTGTTGTCGGTTAGGTAAAGCACCATAAGAGGCTCAAATGTACTGCCTTCTGGCCGAGCGGCTTTAATGCGGGTTTTATACGCTAGCGCTTGGGTTGCGTTCATCACTGGCGGAACAAGGTTGGGCATAATTATTGCCCGCGAAAAACGACTTGCTGCGTGTGGAACCGTCGTGCGAAGGGCTTCGCCGTCTCGCAGGTGAATGTGCCAGTCGTCTGGTGTGGTAAGCGTGAGGGTGTCTGTCATGGAAACTGCATCTATCCTAAAGCGTGTGCTTGCCCGCGAGCTGCGGTGTTAGTGGAGCGAATGCTACCGGAAAACAGAGAGTCTTGCACTGGTCGTGTCTTAAGCTACCGCAGTTTTGGCCGATAACCACTGTAGGTGTAATTGGATGATGAAATTATGGTAACGCGCTGCCTGCCGCGCAGCGGCTGAGGTTAGTTGAATATGGAAAGAGTTAAACAACGGCTATACGGTGTAGGTAAGCGTTGGTTTGTTGCTGGAGGCTGCTGCGCAATGCTGTGCGCGCCTTGGGTGATGGCAGCAACTGAATACACAAATGCTATCAATGATGGCCAGTGGCAAGCTTATACGTCAGTATTTGAATGCAGTATTGAGCAGCGAGTGCCCTATTTTGGAAAGGTCGTGTTTGAGACTAGGGCGGGACATAGCTCGTGTGTTTTTCTACAGTCGCAACCTGCGCGTTTTAAGGCGGGAACGGCCACCTTGGTGGCGCAATCGCCCGTATGGATGCCGGAAGAGCCTCCTTTTGATTTTGGTGCAATATCACTAAAACGCGGGGCTAAGCCTTTTTGGAAAGGTAGTGATTATGCTGAGAGTATGTTGGCGCAACTTCACGAAGGCCGTGAACTGGCGTTTACAAAAGATCGCTGGTTTGAGCCGCCCCATTCTGCCCCCTCAGAAGTGCGGCTGACGAGCATTGGTTTTAGGGAAGCGTATCGAAAGTATTTGAGTTGTTTGGGAGGCCTATTACCTGCCAGTTTTGATCAGGTAAGGCGTACAGCATTGTATTTTCCTCCCGGCAACCCTGAAGAGCTTAGTCATAAGATGTTGGCACAAATCGATAAAATGCTCGCACTGGTAAAACATGACCCAAAAATTCGATTGTTTTATATTGATGGCCATACGGACGCCTTTGGCGATAGGGCTGAAAATCTTGAACTTTCGAAAATGCGGGCCGAAATGGTGAGCCAGTATCTAACAGCTAGGGGCGTTCCAGAGGATTGGATTACGGTGCGTTGGCACGGTGAACGATACCCCGTGTCATCCAATAATTCTGCGGGAAACCGAGCAAAAAATCGGCGCGTAACGGTACGTATGGAAAAGGTGGAAGAGCTGGAAGTATTGCCGCTTGCCTCTGCGGGGTGATTGCCTATGCGGGCTTGAGGGTCGTGTCTGAGTATTGTGGTCCGCGTGAGGGTTGGTATTTGCCTCAATCCGTTTTTAGCGGGCTAAAGTGAGATAAGCCCTTAAAATACAGCAGTAAGCTCAGCGCAGAAGTTCCTGCGATCATGCTCATGACCATTATCTGATACCGAACCGCTTCCAACGGCGAGATACCCGAAAGAATTTGTCCTGTCATCATGCCCGGTAACGACACCAGCCCTACGGCTAATAACGCGTTAATTTGCGGAATCATGGCAGCATTGAAGGCGATGGCACCAGCCTGCGTACTATTGCGCGCGTGTTCTGCCTCGTAACGTTCTGCCCCTAAGCTTAGGCTGTTCATACCATTAGCGAACACCATTCCTGCAAGAGGAATGACAATTTGCGGTTGATACCAAGGCGACAGCTTTAGCACCACCACAATTATCCACAGTAAATGCGCGCTTCCGGCAACGAAAAGTGCGAGAACGGCCACATTAAAATGCACTATTGATCGATTTTTTAACGGCCGAATCGCAATAGCGGCCGAAACAAGTGTCATGAAAATAATGATCGCAAGGCCGATTAACCCCCATTGGTAGTCGAATAGCAGCGCGAGAAGGTACCCCATCGCGATTAATTGCAGCACCATGCGTGCGCTGGCAATGATCAAATCACGACAATGGCTCAGCTTCCATTGGTAAATTACGATGGCAACCAACAGCGGAAGTGTAGAAAGTAACGTGTCGAATGGCGATAGGCTGATCATGGTCAAATTCCATTAAGGGCCTTTTAGGCAAAATAGTGGTGAATAAACGCCTAAACTGTGTGTTTGCGGGTTCTTTTACGCTTAGCACTTGGCCTTGGCCAAGCTTCCATATAAAATTCGCGGCCTTCAGATCCTAACCTATCCATTTGTGGAGTTTCCATGTCCGTAGATAAGTCTTCAATCAAAAAAGTTGTTCTCGCCTATTCCGGCGGCCTTGATACATCCGTGATCATTCGTTGGTTGGAAGAGACGTACGAGTGTGAAGTTGTCACCTTCACTGCCGATATTGGTCAAGGTGAAGAAGTTGAACCCGCTCGCGCCAAAGCTCAGGCGATGGGTATAAAAGAAATTTACATTGAAGACTTACGCGAAGAATTTGTTCGCGACTACGTGTTTCCAATGTTTCGCGCTAACGCTATTTATGAAGGCGAATATTTACTTGGTACATCCATCGCTCGCCCGTTAATTTCTAAGCGTTTAGTTGAAATTGTGAAAGAAACCGGGGCCGATGCGATTTGTCATGGCGCTACGGGTAAAGGTAATGATCAGGTGCGGTTTGAGCTAGGCGCCTACGCGTTACAGCCTGGGATACACATTATAGCGCCTTGGCGTGAATGGGATTTAACCTCGCGCGAAACGCTTATGGCGTATTGTAAAGAGCGTGACATCCCTGTTGATTTCGCGAAAGCGAGTAAAAAATCCCCTTATTCTATGGATGCCAACCTTTTACATATTTCCTATGAAGGCGATATTTTGGAAGATCCTTGGGAGGAAGCCGAGCCCGATATGTGGCGTTGGACGGTATCCCCAGAAGAAGCGCCTGATACCCCCGAATATATCGAACTTACCTTTGAAAAAGGTGACGTTGTGGCAATTAACGGTGAAGCAATGTCACCGGCAACCGTACTGGAAACACTTAACAAGAAAGGTGGCGCACACGGAATTGGTCGATTAGATATCGTTGAAAACCGTTACGTGGGAATGAAGTCTCGAGGCTGTTATGAAACACCAGGGGGCACTATATTGTTGCCCGCACATCGCGCTATTGAGTCGTTGACCCTTGATCGTGAAGCCGCACACCTTAAAGATTCAATAATGCCCAAATATGCTGAGTTAGTGTACAACGGTTACTGGTGGAGCCCCGAACGTAAAATGTTGCAAGCCCTCATTGATAACAGCCAAGAATCGGTTAATGGTGAGGTTCGATTGAAATTGTACAAAGGTTCTGTAAGTGTGGTTGGCCGTCGTTCTGCGGATAGTTTGTTTGATGAAAGTATTGCAACGTTTGAAGACGACGCTGGTGCATACGACCAGAAAGATGCGGCCGGTTTCATTAAACTTAACGCGCTACGCATGCGCATAGCGGCCCAGAAGGGGCGCAAACTAGACTAGTATGTACTTCCCGAGTACGGCTTTCGGCGGTGCTCGGTTCTACGCGGTTCTATTAATGTCTTCCCCGCATTCAGCCTCCTTGCAATAAAAAAACCACTGAAACGTTCTGATGTTTGAGTGGTTTTTCGCGTCGATTGATCGTGATCAAACAGAGATCGTGCTGAGAGCCTATAATCATCCGTAATTGCAGCCTGTAAAATGACAATTCCTTACCCTTTATGTGGGCTTGTCTGTTCTGTTGGAAAAAGCAGAGGGCTTTGGTAGTTTATGAATGACTTAAACCTTATTTCGTATCCAAACTTAAATAACGTAGGAACACACTATGAGCAATGGCTTGGCAACTGAGCAGCCACTCTACAACTACAAGGTCGTTCGTCAGTTTACGATTATGACTATTGTATGGGGTATTGTTGGTATGGCAGTGGGCGTGCTGCTGGCAGCACAACTTATGTGGCCAGAATTGAATGATATTCTGCAACCGTATTCGCATTTTGGGCGTTTGCGACCGCTCCACACGAATGCGGTAATCTTTGCCTTTGGTGGTTGTGCGCTATTTGCGACGTCTTTCTATGTTGTTCAGCGAACGTGTCAGGCTAAACTTTTCGGCGGTTTTCTAATCCCCTTTGTGTTTTGGGGATGGCAATTAGTGATCGTGCTTGCGGCCATTACGTTGCCTATGGGGTATACCTCAGCAAAAGAATATGCCGAGCTTGAATGGCCCATCGATATTTTGATTACTTTTGTGTGGGTGGCGTACGGAATCGTATTTTTTGGCACCATTGTGATGCGTAAAACATCGCACATTTACGTGGCTAATTGGTTTTTTGGGGCCTTTATTATCACGGTTGCGTTGTTACATGTTGTGAACAGCATGGCAGTCCCTATTTCGCTGACAAAGTCGTATTCGGCTTATGCGGGTGCAATGGACGCAATGATCCAGTGGTGGTATGGCCACAATGCCGTAGGGTTCTTTTTAACCGCAGGTTTTCTGGGCATGATGTATTACTTTGTACCAAAGCAAGCGGGTCGGCCAGTATTTTCCTACCAGCTTTCTATCGTTCATTTTTGGGCGTTAATTGCCATTTATATTTGGGCGGGGCCTCACCACTTACATTATTCGGCGTTGCCTGATTGGGCGCAATCGTTAGGTATGGTGATGTCATTAGTCTTATTAGCGCCCAGTTGGGGCGGTATGATTAACGGTATTATGACGCTCTCGGGTGCATGGGATAAATTGCGAACAGACCCAACGCTGCGCTTTCTTGTCGTGTCGTTATCTTTTTATGGGATGTCGACATTTGAGGGACCAATGATGTCTATCAAAACTGTTAACGCGCTCTCTCATGATACCGATTGGACGATTGGGCACGTGCACTCTGGTGCGTTGGGGTGGGTTGCAATGATATCGATCGGGGCGGTCTATCATTTATTGCCGGTGCTCTTTAGTCGCGCTCGTATGTGGAGTATTCAGTTAGTGAATATTCATTTCTGGTTGTCCACCATTGGTACTGTTTTGTATATCTGCGCGATGTGGGTGAATGGCATTATGCAGGGTTTAATGTGGCGAGCCTTTAACGCCGATGGCACCCTGACGTATAGTTTTGCGGCCTCTGTAGAGGCGAGTTATCCGGGCTATTTTGTGCGTTTTCTAGGCGGATTTATTTTCCTCGTTGGAATGCTAATCATGGCCTATAACGCGTATAAAACCATCGTTGAAGAAGAGCCCGCGGATGAAGCGCCGCTAGGCGCCGAGCCACAAGTTGCCTAAGGGGAAGCCACAATGAAAAATCATGACCTTGTAGAAAAAAATGTAGGTTTAATGGTGGTGTTGGTTGCCGTGGCCATTAGTTTTGGTGGTTTGGTGCAATTAGTACCTCAGTTTTTCCTTGAGGAAACCACCGAGCCTGTAGAAGGCTTAATGCCATTAACGGCGGTTCAACTTGAAGGGCGCGATATTTATATTCGTGAGGGCTGTCATGTGTGCCATACACAGATGGTACGCCCACTACGCGCAGAGGTAGAGCGTTACGGTCATTACTCTGTTGCTGGCGAATCCGTTTATGAGCACCCCTTCTTATGGGGATCAAAGCGTACCGGCCCAGATTTAGCGCGTGTGGGTAAGCGATACAGTGATACGTGGCATAAATTGCATTTATACAATCCGCGCAATGCCGTGCCGGAATCCAACATGCCAGCGTTTCCGTGGCTGTTTGATGCTGTGATCGACGGCAAACAAACCGCGACCAAAATGGAAGCGCTAAAATTTGTGGGCGTGCCTTATACCGCGGAAGATATTGCGGGCGCAGAACAGGCGGTGGCGGGTACCACTGAAGTGGATGCATTGGTGGCCTATTTGCAACAATTAGGCACTCTGTTAACGCACAAACGTTAGGTCAAAACAATGGATATTAATGATTTAAGAAGTCTATCTGTGGTGCTGGTGACGGTTGCGTTTGCGGGTATTTGCTGGTGGGCGTTTTCGCCAAGGCGTAAACAGGGGTTTGAGGACGCGGCAAATTTACCGTTTGCTGACGAAGAGCCGAAGGCAACAGAACAACAGAAAACTGAAGACCTTAATCTTCAGTCCGCTGACCAAAAATAAGGGCAGGGTTGATTATGAGTACATTTTGGAGTTTATGGATTATTGTGCTGACATCCTTATGTTTAGCATTGGTTTGCTGGGTGTTGTTTGCCAACCGCAAAGTGGCTATACGGGATGACGAAGATCCCGAAAACAAAACAACGGGCCATGTATACGATGGTATTGAGGAATACGATAATCCATTGCCGCGCTGGTGGTTTATCTTGTTTGTTATCACGCTTATCTATGCGGCTATTTACCTTGTGTTGTACCCGGGTATGGGTAGTTTTAAAGGTCTATTGGGGTGGAGCTCTACCGGCGAGTTACGCATGGACCAAGAAAAGGCACAGGCAGATCTAGCCGAAACATTTGGTGTTTATTCGCAAATGCCACTAGAAGAACTTGTGCACGACGGGCGCGCAATGAAAATGGGCGTGCGCTTATTTGCGAATAACTGCGCAGTTTGTCACGGAGCGGATGCTGGCGGAAACTTTGGCTTCCCTAACCTTACCGATAATGCATGGTTACACGGCGGTAGCCCCGATGAGATTCTTACTAGTATTCGCGATGGTCGTGAAGGTGCTATGCCTGCGTGGGGCGATATAATAGGTGAATCAAATGTTGTTGCCGTGAGTGAATACGTTTTAAAAACGTCTGGTCAAGAATACGATACGGTACTAGCCGAAACCGGTGAAACTGTTTTCACCCAAAATTGTGCAGCGTGCCATAACGGTGATGCTACGGGTAATAAATTGCTTGGAGCGCCCAATTTGACGGATGATGATTGGCTGTATGACGGTTCTCGTGAAGGTATTCAACATTCTGTTCGGAACGGTTTGGCAAACAAAATGCCCGCGCAAAGTGATATGCTACGCGCAGATAAAATCCATCTGTTAGCAGCCTATGTGTATTCGTTATCGTTCGATTACGATGAATAGGTTATAGCATTCAGAACTGCGAAATCTCTTAAGTGAGTTTTCGCAGTAGTGTTTCGTGCGGCAGAATCATTTGTTCGTAAGGCTTAATTCAATATTCGGAGTTCGCCACGTGTCTGAGCAGTCTTCTTCCGATAAAGACAGCACCATCCGGTACCGCAATCTCTACGAATCACCGGGTAAAATATACACCCGAAAAATTTCTGGTTTTTACCAATCTATTCGCCGCTATACTGGGCTGCCGTTAATTGCCGCCTTTATTTTAATACCGTGGCTGGTGATAGACGGTCGGCCCGCAATGCATTTCGATTTGCCTGCGCGTCAATTCCATATTTTTTGGCTTACATTCTGGCCGCAAGATTTCATGCTGTTGGCCTGGCTCCTGATTATTTCTGCCTTTGCGCTGTTTACGGTTACCGTATTACTTGGCCGCGTTTATTGCGGTTTTACGTGTCCCCAAACGGTATGGACATTAATGTTCATATCGGTAGAGCGTTTTTTTCAAGGGGACCGCAATAAGCAAATGAAGTTGGCGGGGCAGGCTTGGGGCTTTAATAAAGTGTGGCGTGTTGCCGCCACTCATTCGGTATGGGTGCTAATAGCGTTTATCACTGGCGTAACGTTTGTGGGCTATTTTGTTCCTATTCGAGAGTTGTTGTTGGGGTTGTTCCCCTATGCAGATCCTCAAACGGGTATTTTGACTATTGGAGCGCATCCTGTTGCCGCGTTTTGGACACTGTTTTTCGCAGGAGCCACTTACCTCAACGCCGGCTGGATGCGTGAGCAAGTTTGTAAATATATGTGTCCCTATGCACGTTTTCAGTCGGTTATGTACGATGAAAATACATTGGCGGTGCAATACGATCTGAAACGGGGTGAAGCGCGCGGCCCTCGAAAACCAAAAGACGATTACAAAGCAAAGGGACTGGGTGATTGTATCGATTGCTCATGGTGCGTACAGGTGTGCCCCGTGGATATCGATATTCGCGACGGATTGCAGTACGAGTGTATTAATTGTGGTCTGTGTGTCGATGCGTGTAACGCTGTAATGGATAAAATGGCATACCCTCAAGGTTTAATTCGTTTTACGTCTACAGATGAATTAGCCAGTGGGAAAACGAACTTCTTTCGCCCTCGTCTATTTGGCTATTCGTTTGCCGTATTGGCGATGATATCGGCGTTTGTCTATACCGTCGCGACACGAACGCCGTTGTCTGTCGATGTTATTCGAGACCGTGGTGTGAGAATGTATCGTGTTAGTGGTCAAGATATTCAAAACGTTTATACCGTAAAAATAAACAATATGGATCGTGATGCGCATATCTATCGAGTGTCTGTAGACGGCGATTACCCCTTTTCTGTTAATAATTTCCGGCCTATCGAAATTGAAGGCGGAGAGATTTTTACGTTGCCGTTACGTATTTCTGTGCCTAGAAAGATGTTCGACCGAGAAAAAGCGATGGTTGTTGTGACCGTAACCGCACGTGATAACACCGCGCTTTCTGCTGTAGAAGAAGCCAGTTTTATTGGACCTGCGTCTCGACGCTAACCGCTATAAAACCTAAATATTGAGACTGTAATTGACTAATGTAATGCCGGAAAAAAATTGGTACCAAGAACCATGGGCATGGCTAGTAGCTGCGCCTTTAATATTGGTTTTTGTTGTGTGCGCCATTCTTGTTACCACGGCCATTAAATATGGCGATGATGTGGTTACGGATGATTATTATAAAGAAGGGAAAATGGTGAATAATCGTTTTGCCGCTGAAGCTTATGCGCTAGAGAACGGCATTAGCGGAGTGTTAACGTTGCATGAATCCGAAAACCGGTTCAGTTTGACGTTAAGTGAGCCATTAAATTCCAATGATACGATTACGTTAATTTTGTCTCACCCCGTTGAGTCTGATTATGATCATCACTTTGTCTTAAAACGAGATTCTCTTAAAGGCTACTCTGTACCTGCTCCGGCGATTAGAGCTGGGCGTTGGTACGTTCGCTTGGAGGGTTTTTCTGGGGATGCACAGCAATTGTTGTGGCGAATTGGTAACGAGATCGATTTTAGCCAATCGTTGATTGTGTCTTTACAGTAGGTGTCTATGACGACCTGCTTTCATTGCGGTCTGCCTGTTGAGCCTGCCGACACCTCTGTTCTCACTGCAAGCATAAACGATAAGCCTGAGCTTTTTTGTTGTCAAGGTTGCTTGGCCGTGGCGCAAACGATTCATGCAGGAGGTCTCGATAGTTATTATTGTTATCGGGATACCCTAGCGGAAAAACCGTCTTCCACACCGCAAAACTTTGCCGGCTACGATTTACCTGAAGTGCAAAAAGATTTCGTTTGCAACGATGGCGAACACTTTAAAATTGCGCGATTAAGTGTACAAGGTATTAGCTGCGCGGCCTGTGCGTGGCTAATCGAACATCATTTGGGGCGCAATTCTGCAGTAGATTCAGTGCGGGTTAATGCGACCAACCGAAGCTGTCTAATACGGTGGGATAATTCTAAACAAACGCTTAGCGTTTTAATGGATGAGCTACACGCTATTGGTTATCGCCCCCAGCCCGATAAACACGATACCCAACAGCTTGTCCGAAAGCAGGAATCTCAACAGGCGTTAATGCGGTTAGGGGTGGCAGGGATTGGCATGATGCAGGTCGGCATGGTTTCCGTTGCACTTTACGCCGGTGGTATTCAAGGGATCGCGGTAAATTGGGAAGTGTTTCTTCGGTGGGTAAGCTTGGTTATTGCAACCCCTGTTGTTCTTTTTTCGGCACAGCCCTTTTTTGCGAGCGCATGGCGAGCACTGCGCGCCCGGCATTTAACGATGGACGTTTCTGTGTCTCTGGCAATAGGGCTGGCCTATGGCGCTAGCGCGTGGGCAACCATTACACGTAGCGGCGATGTATATTTTGATTCAGTGTCTATGTTTACCTTTTTCCTGCTATTGGGCCGACATCTTGAAATGCGCGCGCGTCACAGCAGTGCGTTTGCGAGTGAAAACCTTCAGCAGTTATTACCGTTAACGGTGACACGGCTAGAGTTAAATGAGCGGTGCTCGGTTCCCCTGGCAGCGCTTGTAGCCGGAGACGATGTTTGGGTAGATGCAGGAGAGGTGGTGCCCGCCGACGGCGTAGTGATGTCTGACAACGCAAGAGTGGATGAGTCTTTACTGACGGGGGAATCGCTCCCCCGAAAGAAACAAAAGGGGAGCCATGCTTACGCCGGTACCTTGAATGGTGAGGTCGCACTGAGGTTACAAGTAACGGCCGTGGGCGATGGTACACAGCTCTCGGCGATTGAACGTTTGGTCGACCACGCTAGCCTTGTGAAGCCAAAGCAATTGGCGTTTGCCGATAGGGTAGCGGCTTGGTTTGTGGGGGCTACATTGATTCTGACCGTCATTGTGGGCGCTGTATGGTGGCAAATAGAGCCAGGCAAAGCGTTTTGGGTGGTGTTGTCGGTGTTGGTTGTCACTTGCCCTTGTGCGCTATCGCTGGCAACGCCTGCAGCGCTAACGGCTGGTTTGAATCGCGCACGAAAGATGGGCGTGTTAATTACCGGCCCGCAAGCGATGGAGTCGTTAGCGACTGTCGATCAAATTGTATTTGATAAAACGGGTACGCTCACAGAAGGGAAAGTAAGGGTGATCGATGTAGTGCTTGTAGAACCTACGAGTACATCAGGTACAGCATCCATAGACAGTAACTTACTAGACCCTGATAGGGTTCTAGCGGTTATTGCGGCATTAGAAGAGCATTCTCGCCACCCTATAGCGAAAGCCTTCAAACGCTATAGAGATCGATGCACCGTAAAACAGGTAGATGTCGAACAAGGCGAAGGGATAGAAGGCGTGGTTGAAAACCATCGGTATCGCTTTGGTCGCCCGACTTATGCCGTGGATTCAGTGCTCGCGCCAGAGCCTCCCTCCAGTAACGGAATGTGGCAATTGTTAACGGTGTGCTTAACGCAGCGTTATCAGCCGTTAGCTTGGGTGTGTTTGGCAGATGATATACGGCCCTCTGCAATGGAAAGCGTTGCAGGTTTGTTTAGGCTTGGGCGTGACGTCGCGCTACTTAGTGGCGATAGGGCCGCTTCTGTTACAGTAATGGGTGAGCGGCTGGGTATTCAGACGCAAGTCGCTGAAGCTCGGCCACATGACAAATTAGCATGGCTAAGTACACAGCAAGCGGAAGCGCAAAAAGTGCTCATGGTGGGGGACGGAATAAATGATGTTCCTGTACTCAGTGCGGCTGATGTTTCAATGGCTATGGGGTCGGCTACACGTTTGGCGCAGTCTAAGGCCGATAGTATCTTGCTCAACGGCAACCTAGCCGCAATACCAGACGTTATTCGTCTATCGATACGGGTACAGCGGGTTATTCGTCAAAACCTAGGCTGGGCACTGCTATACAATGGCATTGCTTTGCCGGTGGCGGTGATGGGCTTATTGCCGCCGTATTTGGCCGCTATTGGCATGTCGTTTAGTTCGTTGATTGTTGTGTTGAATGCTATGCGCGTGTAGCGCCTTATTAAGAGCCTCTTATGCAAAGCCTTTTAATTTTAATTCCAATTGCCTTGGTATTTGTTGTAATCGCGATAGGTATTTTTTTCTGGGCTGTTCGCTCAGGCCAGTACGACGATTTAGATACAGAGGCAAGACGTATTTTGTTCGAGGAAGATCCAGCCAAGCAGGCACCATCAGCGATTGAAGAAAACGATTCCGTATCGAGCAAAAAATAATGAATATAGACACATTACTAGCCGCTTTCGTATTGGGGCTGATGGGAGCAGGGCATTGCTTAGGAATGTGTGGTGGCGTAGTCGCGGCGCTCTCGTTTGCGAACAAAGCGGCTGCATCTAGCCGAAGAATTGGGATTATGGTGGCCTATAACGTGGGCCGTATCCTGAGTTATGGCAGTATCGGTTTCTTATTGGGATTGGTTGCATCAGGCGCTAGCGCGTTTACACCGTTACCCATTCTCCGAATGTTGTCTGGCTTGTTATTAATTGCAATGGGCTTGTATCTAACCCATTGGTGGAAGGTACTGACTCGCCTTGAAGCTTTTGGCGCGTTGATCTGGCGTTATATTTCGCCTTTCGCAAAAAGTTTGATGCCCGTTACGCGCATACGCTCAGCGTTATTGCTTGGTATGCTGTGGGGGTGGCTACCCTGTGGCTTGGTGTATTCAATGTTAGGCTTCGCGGCCAGTCAAGGTACGGGTGTTGCGTCCTCTATGGTGATGATAGCCTTTGGGTTGGGCACCTTGCCCGCCGTTGTGGCGGGAGGCGTTGCCAGCGGTGCTATTAAGCGTTTCATCGCTCATATTTGGGTGAGAAATATTTTTGGTGTGGTATTTGTTCTGTATGGTTTTTTTACATTGTTACCTGTGGTTGCTGTGCTGTTGAGCGCCCTTGGGTTCGACGCGGGTAGTGCGTTGCACGATACACACCATCACTAGCGTTTTTATTTGTGGCGCGACAGCGCGACCATCAGATCACTCCCACTCCCACTCCCACTCCCTTCTCGTCGTCATTAGTGGCACCTTGTTTGGCGGACGCTAGCTCCTTAAAACGCCTAATTCTTATCTCTTATTGATATAAATATATCGATATATATTCGTATTAGTTTGGTTGTTTTTAACGATGAGAATTTAGGCACCACAGTATCCTTATGTTGAGTCGCTTGATTACTGTTTTCTGTGCACGGAAAAACGTCAGGTTGCGTCAAAATGTTTGCCCCGAGTAAGAATAAAAGTCGACTGGCTCTTCGATCGGGCTCTTAGTCACCAAGAAAACATTAATGGACGTTTGTGCTTTTAAAAATCTTACGTTATGCGTTGTATTCTTTTGATTGGCTCTGGTGACTTTAATCACTGTATTGCAGTGACACACTAAATCTGGCCACATTTCTAGCTGGGTTTTCCGTAGATTTGTTATTTTTTATCGAAAATAAATACGCTGCAATATGGGATTTTTACACTCCCGTTAAAGTATGTTCATTGTAGGGCGCCAATAGCTATAGCTAAAAATAGTGCAAAAGCGTGTAATGTATACATGTATACCTAGCTGTAATTAGGGGGGCATTGTTTGTTTTGCAGGGTTATCGGGGGCAAATTGGTATGAAAGTACGAGTTGGGGGCGAGAGGGGGTTTTTGTTCTCAGTCCCCGCTGAAAGTGAATTCAAAACGCTTTACAACTTATTCTAAGGGAAGTTCCCGAAGATATTGACAGTACAATCAGTAGGAGTAATATGCCCACTCCGCTGAATCATTTATGTTTATTATCAAAATAAAAGTAATGAACCTTATAAAGGTCTGTGTGGGGAGCCGCATAAGGTTTACCTGATAAACATAAAATAGTGGTAAAGGAATAATAAAAATTTAATTACGCCCAAAACCCACCATCTACACCCAGTTGCGAAATTCTTTAAATTTCGATGCTATGGACGTATCTAAAAATAAAATCAACTCTAATCGAGGAGTGAGAGTGTCTATGTTTACTAAAAATAAATTATCTATCGCAGTAGTTGGCGTATTAGCAGCTTCAGCTGTAATGCCGGCATTGGCTCAAAACGACAACATTGAAGAAGTGTTTGTAACTGGCATGCGTGCCAGCTTAGAAGCAGCAATGGATATTAAACGTAATGCTGCTGGTGTTGTTGACGCAATTAGTGCTGAAGACATTGGTAAATTCCCAGATTCTAACCTTGCTGAATCACTTCAGCGTATCACCGGTGTATCCATCAGCCGTGTTAATGGTGAAGGTGCTGAAATCACCGTTCGAGGCTTCGGTGGCGAATACAACATGGTGACCTTAAATGGTCGTACTATGCCTGGTGCAAGTGTATACGGTGGTGGTAGTGGCGCTGGCGGTACTTGGGGTGGTTCAACTCGTGCGTTTGATTTCTCCAACCTTGCATCTGAAAGTGTTTCTGGTGTAGAAGTATATAAAACCGGTAAAGCTTCAATAGCCACTGGTGGTATTGGTGCCACTGTTAACGTTAAAACCGCTAAACCGTTAGATAACCCAGGCTTAAACGCTTCTTTTGGTGCAAAGGCGCTTAGCGATAGCACTAACCGTACCGGTAGCGACATTACACCAGAATTATCCGGTGTGGTTAGCTGGGCAGATGACACCGAAACTTTCGGTATTGCTGTTTCGGGTAGTTACCAAGAACGTGACTCTGGCTCTACTGGTGCTTCTGAAAATGCTTGGAATATAGGCGTTTGGGGTGAAGATAACTTATATTCCTTTACTGATGATGCGGTTATTGTTAACGCACCTCAAGACGGTCAGCTATACGGTCGTCCAAACGATATCCGTTACGTATTCTCTGATACTCAGCGTACTCGTACCAATGCTCACGTGGCTTTGCAGTGGGCGCCCTCAGAAGCCATTACCACAAGCTTGGATTACACCTTTGCTGAAAATGAAATTCTTGAGCGTCGTGGTGAGTCAACAAGCTGGTTAGCGAACGGTAACTCTATCGATCGCGTTGAATTCGATACCGGTTCTGTTGTTGCGGCACCTTTGTACATTCATGAAACTGCTGGTCCGCGTGACCAAGGTTATGAGCAGCAATTGCGTCAACAGGTCAATACGTTGAGCTCCGTGGGCTTTAATGTTGATTGGGCCGTTTCAGACCGTTTAACGCTGAACTTCGATTTGCATAATTCAAGCATGGAAAGCCTTCCAAATGGCCCCGGCAATAGCGGTGAGATTGCCGCAAGTTTAGGTGCTCCTGTTCAGACCTCTCATTGGCTTGATTTCAGTGGTGATATGCCGCTTTACGACTTTGAGATTAATGACGGTATTCAGGGCACATCTACTGTTCGCGACCCTAGCTCTCCAGACTTCGCCCCAACAAACTATCAAGACGCTGATGGCAATGATATTCGTTACCCTAATTGGGTAGAGGCGTGGACTGTTGATGCAGCTGACCCAGCGGTTCAGGTGTTTACCAATGGTGAAACAACTGATACAGCAACAGCCGTTTACCGTGGTAATAACAACGGTGAGCTAGATGCTGGTGATATCGGTTCACAGGTAGTGCGGGTATTCTATGCCGCTCAAACGACCGATCTCACGCAAATGAAGTTGGATGGTTCATTCGAATTCGATAATGGCCGTTTCGACTTTGGTGTTGAATCTCGTTCTATGGAAATGACTCAGCAAGCATCTGATCGTTACATGGGTATGGGCGATTGGGGTATTGCTAATGTTGGCGACGTTCCTGTTGAACTTTTTGAAGAGTATAACCTTTCAGATTTTGAAGATTACGACGCTTCTGCCTCTATGCAGCGTGGCTTTAAAGGTAATGCAGAAGATATTGCTCAAAGCCTAGTCGATACCTATGGTACGGCTGATAACGGTTATGTGGTTGCTTATAATCCTAATTTCTCACAAAACAACGTAGTGAAAGAAGACATTAATGCCGTTTACGTTGAGGTCGCGTTGGAAGGTTCTTTGGGTGACATGCCTACCAACATTTTGGCCGGTTTGCGTTATGAGTCTACTGAAGTTACGTCGTCTACAGATATGTTGGTACCAACCCATCTAAGGTGGCTGGATAATAATGACTTTAATACTCAGCGTCAAAGTGATGCTACTCGTTTAGATGCAGTTGAAAGCTACGACAATTTATTGCCAAGCTTAGACTTTGATATCGCTATTACGGACGCTATTAAAGCACGTGCTTCTTTTAGCCAGACCATTGCGCGTACTACATTCAGCAACTTATCGCCAGCGGCAAGTAACTTCGCTTCTGGTGGCGGGTCTGTCTACAATGGTGCACAGCCAACGGCTAACTTAGGTAACCCCGGCCTGCTTCCATTAGAGTCAAATAACTTTGACTTGTCTGCAGAATGGTACTTCGATGACACTAGCTATGTTTCTGCGGGTGTTTTCGAGAAGCGAGTGAAAAACTTCGTAGGTACTGAGCAAACTAATAGAACCTTGTCTGAGTTTGGTGTTATCCAAGATGTAACCAGTGGCCCACGTGTTCAGCGTGCAGCGCAAGCGTTACAGGATGAAGGTATTGCTTTAGACGACACTTCATTGTTCGTAATGACGGCAATTTTGGATAACCCAACAGCATTCCCGAATGGTGCTGCTGATTACGCTTCTGCTGTTGCCGAAGAAGTTGCCTTTACTTACGATATTGATGCGGTTACCACTGGCGCCGATATGGACCCAGAAACCGTATGGCAGATTAGTTCGCCAATTAACAACCGAGAAGCGAAATTGTACGGTGCAGAATTTGCCGTTCAGCACTTCTTTGGCGAATCTGGTTTTGGTGTACAGGCTAACTACACGGTCGTAAATGGTGATATATCTTATGATAATGGTGCACACCCAAGCGAAAGCCAGTTTGCGCTGCTTGGTTTGAGTGACACAGCCAACATCGTGGGTATGTACGAAAAAGATGGTCTTCAGGCACGTATCGCTTATAACTGGCGTGATCAGTACCTAGACGATGCTAGCCGTAACAGCTCAAGAAACCCTGTATACATTGAAGCGTATTCACAGATCGACTTGAATGTTAGCTACGATGTTACTGATGAGCTTGTTGTATTTGCTGAAGGCTTGAACATTACGGGTGAAAACTCTCGTAGCCATCAGCGTAACGTTCACATGATCGAAGAGCTTTACGATCTTGGTGCTCGTTATACTGTAGGTGCTCGTTACAGCTTCTAAGTATTAATGTTTAACTAGACACTGTTCTAAATAAAGGCCCCTATTTTAGGGGCTTTTTTTTTGTAGCGTTTTATTGCGGCGTTGTAGTAAAACTCTGTTAGTAAGTGTCTTTAAGGTGTGATATTTTTTAGTGGGTTTCAATGTCCGTGAAGGCTTCTTTTTCGAGCTAAATTTGATCGATTATCCAAAATAGGTGTGTAGTGGAAACTAAACCAATAAAAAACATTGTTATTGCAGGTGGCGGCACCGCGGGCTGGATAGCAGCTGTTGCGTTATCTAAAAAACTCAGTGGTGCTGTTAGTTCTATAACGCTAGTTGAGTCTGATGATATTGGCACGGTGGGCGTAGGTGAGGCCACTATCCCACCCATTCGTGTCTTTCATAAACTTATGCAAATAGATGAGCAGGAGTTTATGCGTGAAACCGATGCGACGTTTAAATTGGGGATCTCGTTCGAAGGCTGGAAGAATATTGGGGCCGATTATATCCACTCTTTTGGAAAAACAGGGAAGGAAGCTTGGCTGGCAGAATTCGTTCATTTTTGGCTGAGAGCGAAAGAAAAAGGTTTTGCCGGTGATTTCGGAGATTATTGTTATGAACTGCAAGCGGCAAAGCAGAATAAGTTTGGTCTCTCCCCCGGCGCCGATATTAATTATGCGTACCATTTAGACGCGACGAAATATGCAAAATATTTGAGAAAAATTAGCGAATCTCACGGTGTAAAAAGGGTTGAAGGAAAAATATCCTCTGTGAATCAGGATGCGTCCACCGGTTTTATTAATTCTTTGCAGCTTGATTCCGGTACGCTTATTGAGGGAGACTTGTTTATAGATTGCACAGGCTTTAGTGGGTTGTTGATCGAGAAAACACTCCATACGGGTTATGAGGATTGGAGTCACTGGCTGCCATGCGATTCGGCAGTGGCCATGCAAACGGAATTAACCGAACCGGCTATTCCGTATACACGGTCTGTTGCACATAGGGCTGGGTGGCGCTGGAAAATTCCGCTGCAGCATAGAGTTGGCAACGGCTTGGTCTATAGTCGTCAGCACATGTCTGATGAAAGCGCGCGAGAAAAAATACTGAGTGACGTCAATGGAAAGCCACTTAACGACCCACGAGTAATACGGTTTAGAACGGGCTGTAGACGTAAGAATTGGAATAAAAACTGTATTGCATTGGGCTTGTCCAGTGGTTTTATTGAGCCGTTAGAGTCTACAAGTATTCATTTGTTTATTATGGGCGTGACCCGATTAATGCAAATGTTTCCGTTTGCGGGCGTGCACGATTCGGTTGTGGAAGAGTTTAATACGCAGTCTAGAAAAGAGCTTGAGATGGTTCGAGATTTTATAATTTTACATTATAAGGTTACTAATCGCACCGACAGCTCGTTTTGGTCTTACTGCAAAAATATGGACGTACCCAGTAGCTTAGCTCGGCGTATAGAGGTGTTTCAAGAGGCCGCGCTCGCGTTCCAGCGAGAAGGTGAATTGTTTCGAGTGGATTCTTGGTCGCAAGTGATGTTGGGGCAAGGGATTATGCCGTCACATTATCATCGCATCGCGGATCAAATGAGCGATAAGGAGTTAAAGCGATTCTTAGAGACGATGAAATTCGGCATCGATAATGCTGTGGATAAACTACCGTTGCATCACAACTTTATAGAGCAATATTGCAAAACGAAACCCCATTAAACGTGTGGCTGAGAACCGCAAAAGGCACCGTTTTAGGTTCAGAGCCCTGTAACTGCCGAGTTCGGCGCGCGTAGTGTGGCGAACGCAATAAATCTTGTAGGCGAAAGGTTTGCCGCTACAGAGGTGGGCTAAGCTATAAGCTAGAGGTACGAAGGGTAGGTTACCTATAGCGTAAATGCTCTCTGGCGTTTGTGATGTTTGCCTAACGGGTGGCGCTAAAGGTATGCTTCGCGCCTTACAACACTCTAAAAACTTGGATGCTCTCATTATGCGCTTGTTACACACCATGCTTCGCGTTGGCGACCTCGAAAAATCTCTAGCATTTTATACCGATATTTTGGGGATGAACCTCCTGCGTAAAAATGACTACCCCGAAGGGAAGTTCACATTGGCATTTGTAGGCTACGGTAGTGAAGAGGATACCGCTGTTCTTGAGTTAACCCATAATTGGGAAACGCAAGATTACACTCATGGAAATGCTTTTGGGCATATTGCCATTGGGGTTGATGATGTCTATGACGCGTGTAATAAAATAAAAGCCGCAGGTGGAAAAGTTGTGCGTGAAGCGGGGCCAATGCAACACAGCACAACCATACTAGCGTTTGTAGAAGACCCTGACGGGTATAAAATTGAATTGCTAATGAATAATCGCAGTCGTTAGTTCGCGAGCGACCTTCCTTGAAAACCTTATTAATTGATAATTTCGATTCCTTTACCTACAACCTCTACCAATTAATTGCTGAGGTTAATCGCGTTGCGCCAGTTGTTGTAAAGAACAACGAATATTCTTGGGCGGAGTTAAAAGCACAGGGGTTTGATAATATTGTTATCAGCCCCGGGCCTGGGCGGCCAGAACGCTCAGCGGACTTTGGTATTTGCGAACAAGTCATATTGGATGCGGATATCCCAGTACTGGGTGTGTGCCTTGGGCACCAAGGGCTTTGTCATTTTACGGGTGGGCGAATTGACTACGCGGCAAAGGTAATGCATGGTCGCATAAGCGCAATTCATCATTCCAAATCAGATCTGTTTAAAAGTTTACCGTCGCCGTTTAATGCGGTGCGATACCATTCTTTAATTGCCACGGAAATTACAGAAGACTTAGAGGTTACGGCTTTCACCTCAGACCATATCCCTATGGCCGTGCGGCACAAAACTAGGCCAATGTGGGGTGTTCAATTTCATCCGGAATCCATATGCTCGGAATTTGGTTTTCAGCTGCTGCAGAATTTTCGCGATCTAACGGTTGAATATTACAAGCAGCATTCACGTGTTACGCAAAAAATTGTTGTAGAAATGCCAAGTGACTTGAGTGTGAAACGGCCGGAAAGTGTTGGTTCCATTGGTATTAAACCCGTCTTGTACCACCGACGGCTTGCTTTCAATGTAGACACCGCTGAGATATTTAAAACATTGTATGGCGCTTCTTCGTCGGCGTACTGGCTAGATTCTGCATTGTCCGATAAAAATGCTCGGTTCTCGTTTCTAGGCGATAATGCGGGCCCACTGTCCGAATCCTTGCGGTATTGCAGTGTTGAAAAAGCATTGACGATTACGGCTGGCGATACGGTTACCGTCTTAGCTGAAAGTATTTTTAGCTATCTGAAACGACGCACCCAAGAACTACAGTGTTTTGATGATAGCCTGCCGTTTGACTTTAACCTGGGCTATGTCGGCTATTTTGGGTATGAATTAAAAGGTGAATGTGGCTTCTCCGATCAGTTTAAAAGCGAGCGGCCTGATGCTTGCTGGATGCTGGCCGACAGAGCGGTTGCTGTCGATCATGAAGAAGATGTGATTTATTTAGTGGGGCTAGAATACCCAGAAAATAGAGAACGACTAGATTGTTGGTTTAATGAAACAGAAAAAGCCCTCGCTAAGTTAGTTAACACTTGCGTTAGGCGAGAACAAGATTATTCCTTTCTTAGCGTACATAGTGAAAACTCACAGCCATTTGAGCGGGCTCTATCTGAAGACCGCTACCTCGATGCTATAGCGCGCGCAAAAAAAGCGATTCAGGAAGGTGAAAGCTACGAAATATGTTTAACAAATAAGCTAACAAAAAAATGTGATGCATCGCCATTAGAGGTCTACCTTGAATTGCGGCGAGATAATCCGGCCCCCTACGCGAGCTTTTTGAGGTTCAATCATCTTGCCATTCTCTGCTCCTCCCCCGAGCGATTCCTCACTATCGATCGTCATGGCGTTGTTGAAACAAAACCGATAAAAGGCACGCGTAAGCGCGGAAAAACGCCTGTAGAGGACGAAGCGCTAGTCTCCGATTTAATCAACAGTGAAAAAGATCGGTCGGAAAATTTAATGATTGTTGATTTACTGCGTAATGATTTGGGGCAAATCTGTGATATTGGCAGTGTCGACGTTAAAAAACTGTTTGCTATCGAAAGCTATGCCACGGTTCATCAATTGGTAAGTACCGTTAGAGGGCACTTAAAGCGCGGTAAAACGGCTATTGATTGCGTACAGGCCTGTTTTCCGGGCGGCAGTATGACCGGTGCACCGAAAAAAAGAACCTTGTCTATTCTTGATGAGCTAGAGAGCGGTGCACGAGGTATTTATTCCGGTAGTATTGGGTATTTGGCGCTGAATGGCTGTGCAGATTTAAATATTGTGATTCGAACCATCGTACTGGAAGATGGAGTGGCGGAAATCGGCGTAGGGGGTGCTATTGTCGACTTGTCTGAGCCGCAACAAGAGCTAGATGAAACCCTACTGAAAGGGCAAGCTTTGCTCGCCGTACTCGATCGGTATACGAGCGACTAACCTCCCATGTTTGGCGGCATACGTTAACAGGCGCCGCCTTATCTCATATCTCCTCACCTCTTCTCACCGTTCAAGCTATTGTATAGGCTCCATTCTTGCTATTAAGAATACCACCTGCTGTTATCTAGCCAAATATTCGGCTGAAGTTTGGCGTATCTGCTATAAATAGAGAGCGTTCTACTTAATAATAAATGCAGCCGTAGAGCTGTCCTTTCGTCTCGCGAGATACAACCCTCAAGGACTCACTCAGCCGTATGAATCAGGTATTTATTGCCAATCCAAAAGGCGGATGTGGAAAGACAACCATCACCACACAGTTAGCGGCTTATTTTGCGAATACAGGGCAAAAAGTGTTGTTGGTGGATCACGATGCTCAGCGATCAAGTTCTGATTGGCTGGGGAGCCGGCCTAAAAACTATTCCGCCATTAGCCTTATTGCCACGGCCTTAGACGAACCCTGCGACACTAACGGTGCTGAATTAGTCTTGCATGATATGCCTGCTGCATGGGATCTAGAGCATGTGGCAGATATTATTCATGACGGTGACCACGTATTAATCCCTGTTTTGTCATCGCCTACGGACATAAAAGCGTGCCTACGATTTATTATGGGGTTGTACCGCACTGGAATTATGGAATCATCAATAAAAATCGGTTTGGTCGCTAATCGAGCGCGTGTGAACACCCGCTATTTTCAGGTGTTAATGGCATTTATGGAGAGGGTGGAGCTACCCTTGATCGCAACGTTACGTGACACGCAAATATATGTGCGCGCGATGGACAAAGGGCTAACAATATTTGATTTACCACCAGGGCGTGTTGCGGTTGAAGTTGCGCAATGGCAGCCGCTGCTCGATTGGTTACAAGCCGAGCACTAATCTTTATTGAAAAGACTCTACGCGACGTGCCCGGTTGTTCTGACTCGTTTAGCGCCTTTCGTGGCCTTCACCTTGTTTTTAGACGCTTGATTTTTCAACTGAATATCGACCATGTTTTTAATCGCAATTAATAACCCCGCAATGAAAAAAGCACCGGGGGGTAATACTGCGACCAAAAAGCCTTTGTAGTTATCACCGAACAGGGTCAGCGTCCAAGCGCGCGCGCTTTCACCTAGCAATAAATGCATATTGTCGAATAGCGTTCCTGCGCCAAGAATTTCTCTCAGTGCGCCAATGGTCACAAGCACCAGTAAAAACCCTAAGCCCATCATAAAGCCATCAATCGCCGAAGGGAGTAGGGGGTTCTTGCAGGCGAACGCGTCTGCGCGCCCGAGAATGGCACAGTTGGTTACAATTAGCGGGATAAAAATACCTAGAATTTGGTACAGCTCATAAGTAAAGGCCTGCATTAGCAGTTCTGTACATGTTGTAAATGCTGCAATAATCATTACAAAGGCCGGTAGCTTAACGGCATCGCTCACTGCGTGACGAATAAGCGAAACGGCAATATTGGACCCTACTAATACGAGCATGGTTGCGATACCGAGGCCCAACGCATTTACTACAGACCCTGTCACCGCTAGCAAGGGACATAAGCCCAATAACTGAACCAGTGCTGGGTTGTTCTTCCACAAACCATTGGACGTTATTTCTTTATAATTAGCCATTATCTTATTCGCTCGCTGCTTGCGGGAAGAGTAACGCTTTGTGCTGGTTAAAAAATTCCAGCGTCAGTTTTACCCGTTTGACTACCGCGCGCGGTGTAATGGTTGCGCCGGTAAACTGGTCAAAATCGCCGCCATCCTTTTTTACCGCCCATTGTTTTGCGGTAGGGTTGTGTAGTGATGTTCCGTCAAAATTCAAAATCCAAGGGCTTTTACGTAAATCAACTTTATCGCCTAACCCTGGTGTTTCTTTGTGGGCCAACACGCGTACACCGGCTACAGAGCCGTCGTAATTTACGCCAACAATAAGTTTAATATCACCGCTGTAACCGTCAGGTGCAATCATGGGAATAATCGCGGCAACGGGTTGCGCCTCTTTGAAGGCTAAATAAATATCGGCATCGTCTTTTAAACCCAGCTCACCCAGCAATTGAGCGGGAATGGGGAAGGTCGTGTCGAGCATATCGTTGTCATGCCGTGAACGCGGTACTATTTCTAGTAGCGCAGCTTGCGCGGCTTTTCGTTCCGCAGCGGCAATACGATCAGCCGTAGATTGATAGGTTGTAGCGAGAATGCCCGCTGTAACCAACGCGAAAGCCGCTAAAATAAAACTGTTTTTACTAATGGATTGTCCTAACACGCGCTAACCTGCTTTATGGCCATATGTTTTTGGCTTGGTGTAATAATCAATAAAGGGTGCTGCAAAATTCATCAGTAGCACGGCAAACGCGACGGCATCGGGATAATTTCCCCAGACACGAATAATAAATACGAGAGCACCAACGACGGCACCATAAATTATTCTGCCTCGATTGCTCACGGCGCTGGTTACGGGGTCCGTTACAATAAAAAATGCGCCGAGCATAGTGGCGCCCGAGAGCAGATGAAAAAGCGGAGAACCGGCGCTGCTGGAACTACCGCCATCGTAAAATAATGCAGACAAAACGGTGAGACTTGCCAGCATCGATATGGGGGCGTGCCAGGTAAATATTTTTTTATAGAGCAAGAAAATACCACCGATCAAAAACGCGATATTGACCCATTCCCAACCAGCTCCGGCCCAGCGACCGGCGAGAAAACTCGTGTCTTCGCGGTAAAGCTCCGACACACTTAGACTATTATTTTGTTTTAAAACATCCAGCGCAGTCGCAGCAGTATAACCGTCTAAGCTTTCATAGCTTAATACGTGCTGAAGAGCTTGCCCAAGGCCAGGCAGAGTTTGGCCCTCTGTGAGTGTGGAAACTGCCGCTGGCCACTGGCTCATTTCGAGTGGAAATGAAATCAGTAATACAATATAGCCAACCATTGCAGGGTTGAACGGATTGTAACCGAGCCCACCATACAGTTGTTTCGCGACAACAATGGCAAAAAAACAACCAGTGGCAATGAGCCACCAAGACGAATATGGCGGTAGAGCAAGGGCCAATAGAACGGCGGTAAGTAGCGCACTCAAATCCCGTAAATAAAAACCAACGGGTTTTTTGCGTAGCGTGAGAAACGCGGCTTCAAATGCGAGACAAAAGGCGCTTGCGATAACAATATTTAGCAATGTTCCATAACCAAAAAACATGCTGAGAATAGCGATGCCCGGAACGGTAGCCAGTAGCACGGTTTTCATGACCGAACCCGTATTGCCGGGTTTATGTGCGTGAGGTGAACTCACTTTAATAAAAGCCATTGTTAGACGGTACCTTCTTTTATTGCGGCATGAGTGGCGGCAAGCTTAATTTTTAACTTTTCGAGGGCCGACCGAAAGGCATCAATATGCTCGTCGTTCTCCTCTTCGGCCTTTTGTAGTTTTAACGTTGCCTTTGCAACGCGCGCCTCTAGCGATTTCAATTGCTCGCGAATTTTCTCTTCTGGCGACATAGCGGCTTGCGCGGCCGCTTTAGCTTTTGCACGTTCAATGGCCGCTGAGGCGGCGTTTTTCGCAGGTACGGCATCGGTAGCGGCGCGGCTATCGGCTGAAGTGTCGGGTGGGGTGTTTTCTATCAGTGCAGATAACTCTTTTTGATTAGCGGCTAGCTTTTCTGTGAGTTTAGTTACACCTTGTTCCAGCGCGCCAAGCGTGGGCGAATGATTGGTTTTGGCTTCTATAATTTTTTCTTGTGCGGTGGTGATACGCTTCTCTAAGGTCGTAATGGTTTTTTCCAGTTGCGCGCGTGGCGATGCGGCCATTTTGTTGGCGATTGTTTTCGCGCTTTTGTCCACCGATGTTTGTTGTTGCGTGAAGGTGTCGAGTTTTACTTTTGCTTCGGCTGCTTTTTGTTGCGCTTGCTTTAATCTTGCCTGAAGCGATTCAATTCGAGCGTTATCGGTGCCTTCACTAATGGCTTCGGCAATGGATTTTTCTGCGCGCGCTACACGGCTTTCTGCACTGGAAACTGCGCGTTCAAGTTTTGCGCTTTCTTTTGCGGGGTCTATTTCTTGTGCGCTGGTTTTCGCCGTGGCAACGGCTTCGCTCACAATATCTTTTGGAACTTCGCCAGCGGCCGCCTTCTGTGCTTGCATCTTTTTCGCTTTTTCGGCGGCGGCTTTACGGGCCACGCGTTTCGCTTCTTTTTCGGCGTCGGCTTGCGCCATGCGCGCTTGTCTTGCTTCAAAGCGTAAACGAGCGCGGTCTGAATTGGCCTTTTCTGCATCGAGGTTTTTAATCTCGCTTTTAGAAGCGCGATAATACTGAACTAAGGGGATATTGCTGGGGCATACAAACGAGCAGGCACCACACTCAATACAGTCGAAAAGATTGTGCTCGCGAAGCTGATCAAAATTTTCACTTTGGGCATACCAAAATAATTGTTGAGGTAGCAAGCTAGCAGGGCACGCTTGTTCACACATACCACATCGAATACACGGCTGAGCGGGCGGTTGCGAGGGCATTTCAGATAACGAAGGCGCAAGAATACAGTTCGTGGTTTTAATCACCGGCGCGCGAGGAGCTAGCAGCGTAAAGCCCATCATTGGGCCGCCAATAATTAAGCGCGGGCACTGCTCTTGTTGCCAGCCATGAGCCTCTAGTATGTGTTCGACCGGCGTGCCGAGCAGAACGTCAATATTACGTTGTGATTGTAACGACTCACCCACAACGGTGGTTACTCGGCTGATAAGGGGTTCGCCAAAGCGTACGGCGCGGTAGGCGGCAACAGCGGTTCCTACATTTTGCACAACAATCCCTATTTGGGCGGGTATGCCGCCGCTCGGGACTTGTTTGCCCGTAAGAATTTCGATTAATTGTTTTTCACCACCCGAGGGGTACTTTGTGGGGAAGACGACAATGGTGATTTTGGTACCGGTGGCGGCTTTTCGCATGGCCGCTATTGCTTCGGGTTTGTTGTCCTCAATGCCAATTAAGAGGGTGGCAGGGTTATCCAGCAGTATGGCTAATAGTTGTGCTCCCGCAATAATGTCGCTGGCGCGTTCACGCATCAGCATGTCGTCGGCGGTAATATAGGGTTCACACTCGGTGCCATTTAAAATGAGCGTATCAATCTTATTGTCGGCTCGGGGGTTAAGTTTTACCGCTGTTGGGAAACCCGCGCCGCCCATACCGGCAATACCGGCTTCGCGAATTTTACTCACGAGCACATGATGTTCTAGTTCGTCAAAATTTTCGCAGGGTGAGAGTGTTGCCCATGTGTCGGTATTGTCGGGCGTAATCACAATACAGGGTGCTTTCATACCAGAGGTGTGGGGAATTGGCCTGTCTTCAATGGCCGCAACCGTACCGGAGGTTGAAGCGTGAACGGTAGCACTGAAGACACCCTCGGCATCGGCAATTTTTTCGCCTTTGAGTACCGTTTGGCCTACGCTCACAATGGCTTGTGCTGGCGCACCAATATGTTGGTTCAACGGTAAAATAATTTCGCTTGGCAATGGAATTGTGCCAATAGCTTCGCCGGTGGATTGATGCTTATTTTCCGCTGGATGCACGCCGCCGTGAATATTAAATACTTTAATCATGCCGCATGCTCCTGATTTTTATCAGTTGCAATAATGTTGGTGGGTGTTGGCAACGACCACTTCCAGCTACCAATGCCGTGTTCTACTGGCAACATATCAATACAGTCAACGGGGCAAGGTTCTACACATAAATCGCAACCGGTACATTCAGAGCCTATCACTGTGTGCATTTGTTTTGCCGCGCCTAAAATGGCGTCTACAGGGCAGGCTTGTATACACTTGGTGCAGCCGATGCATTCGTCTTCGCGGATGTAGGCCACTTTTTTAACTTCAGATTCTTCACCGTGCTCTTCATCGAGCGCGGGCGCTTCAACGTCCAATAAATTGGCGAGCGCCGCGATGGTGGTGTGCCCACCGGGAGGGCACTTATTAATAGGGTCGCCATCAACGATTGCTTGTGCGTAAGGGCGGCAACCTGGGTAGCCGCATTGACCACATTGGGTTTGCGGTAACAGCTCATCTATTTGCTCTACGAGTGGGTCGCCCTCTACTTTAAAACGAATAGCGGCAAAGCCAAGTACACCGCCAAAAATGGCGGCCATAGAGCCAAGCGCAATGAGAGCGCCGAGAATAGGGTATTGTAGGAGTAGTTCGATCATCATTATTATACGAGGCCAGCAAATCCCATAAAGGCTAGCGACATTAAGCCCGCGGTTATCATGCCAATGGCTGCGCCTTTAAAGGCATCAGGCACATCGGCTACGGCGAGTCTTTCGCGCATGGCAGAAAATAAAATAAGTACCAGAGAAAAACCAACGGCAGCGCCAAAACCATAAAAAGTCGATTCGAGAAAATTATGGGCTTTATTGGTGTTTTGTAAGGCAACGCCCAGTACCGCGCAATTGGTGGTAATAAGGGGTAAAAATACACCCAGCACGCGGTAAAGCAGCGGGCTGGTTTTTTCGATAAACATTTTTGCAAACTGCACAACCGCTGCAATAACCAAAATAAACGAAATGGTTTTTAAATAGGTTAAGTCCAGCGGCCTTAATACCCATTCGTACACCATGTAGCTGCACACGGACGCAAGCGTCAGCACGAAGGTTGTGGCGGTACTCATGCCAATGGCCGTTTCCAGTTTATTGGACACGCCCATAAAAGGGCACAGCCCTAAAAATTGAACTAGCACAAAATTGTTAACCAGTACTGTGCTTAATAAAATAACCGCAAATTCGGTCATGCTGCTCTCTTGTGTCAATTAGCGCGATAAGTGGTGGTTTACCAACTGTAAGCGAATGCGTGTATTAGCCGTAGGTGCGGCGCGAATAAATATAGGCGGTTACATTACGCGCATACCAGGCTCTGCACCTGCGTGTGGCTCGAGAATATATAGTGCTTTGCCGCCGGGGCCAGCCGCCAGCACCATGCCTTCAGATAAACCAAATTTCATTTTTCGTGGCTTAAGGTTCGCGACCATAATAGTATGTTTACCTATTAGATCTTCAGGCTTATAAGCGCCTTTAATACCGGCAAAAACGTTTTTAGAGTCACCCCCTAAATCCAGGGTGAGGCGTAGGAGCTTGTCGGCACCTTCTACATGCTCTGCGTTCGCAATAAGCGCTATGCGCAAATCTACTTTGGCAAAATCAGCAAATTCAATTTCGTCGGCTACGGGTTCTTTATCAAGCCACGTATCGTTTGTGGCGGCTTGCGGTTCTGCGTGCGGGGCCTCGTCTTTACTTGCTTCAATCATGGCGTCAACCTTTTCGCGTTCAACGCGAACCATAAGAGGTTTGAATTTGTTAATAGTATGTTCGCCGTAAAACGAAAGAGGGGTAGACCAATCGAACGTGGTATTTAAAAAGGTTTCTGCCGCTAAGGCCGTAGACGGTAATACGGGTTTTAAATAGGTCATTAATGCCTTAAAGCAGTTAATGCCTAACGTGCAAATATCCAATACTTTTTGTTCATTTCCTTCTTGCTTGGCTAAACTCCACGGCGCTTGTTCTGCAATGTATTCGTTCGCGGCATCGGCTAGCGCCATTATTTCGCGCATGGCTTTACTGAACTCTCTATTTTCGTAGGCCTCTGCAATAATGGGGTCCGCGGCTACAAAAGTATTCCACAACTTTTCGTCTGCAATGGTAGAGGATAAGGTGCCGCCCGATTTCGCAATAAATTTGGCCGTGCGGCTGGCAATATTCACAACCTTGCCAACCAAATCCGAGTTCACCTTGGTAACGAAATCGTCTAGATTTAAATCTAAGTCATCAACGCTATTGGTTAATTTTGTGGCGTAATAGTAGCGCAGGTACTCGGGCGTTAAGTGTTCTAAATAGGTTCTAGCATTGATGAACGTGCCGCGAGATTTAGACATTTTCTTACCGTCGACAGTAAGAAAACCGTGAACACAGACTTTGGTGGGGGTACGGAAGCCTGCACTGCTGAGTACGGCTGGCCAAAATAGCGCATGGAAATTGATGATGTCTTTGCCAATAAAGTGGTAAAGCTCGTGGGTGGAATCTTTTTTCCAATAGTCGTCGAACACTAATGTGTCGTTTTTATCGCACAAGTTTTTAAAACTGGCCATATAGCCTATGGGTGCATCTAGCCATACATAAAAATATTTGCCAGGGTGTTCGGGTATTTCAAACCCAAAGTAGGGCGCATCGCGCGAAATATCCCATTCCTGTAAACCGCTATCTAGCCATTCGGCAAGCTTGTTGGCAACTTCATCTTGTAAGTGGCCAGCGCGTGTCCATGTTTTTAAAAAATCGGTAAATTCCGGTAGGGTAAAGAAGAAATGGTCCGATTTCTTTTCAATGGGTGTCGCGCCCGAAATAACGGAAACAGGGTTGATAAGCTCCATAGGCGAATAGGTCGCGCTACAAGCTTCGCAGTTGTCGCCGTATTGGTCGGGCGTTTTGCATTTAGGGCAACTGCCTTTTACGTAGCGATCGGCGAGAAATAATTCTTTTTCAGGATCAAATGCCTGTGTGACCGAGCGCGTGGCAATATGGCCGTTTGCAACGAGTTGTTCGTAAATATGGCTGGAAAGCGCTTTATTTTCGTTTGAATGTGTTGAATGGTAATTATCAAACTCGATTAAAAAATCGTTAAAGTCAGCTTGGTGTTCGGCACTCACCTTAGCAATCTGCTGCTCAGGCGTTAAGCCGAGCTGCTCGGCTTTAAGCATAATGGCGGTACCATGGGCATCGTCAGCGCATACGTACGTGCAGTGGTGACCGCGCAATTTCTGAAAGCGCACCCAAATGTCCGTTTGGATGGTTTCGACCATGTGCCCCAAATGAATAGAGCCATTGGCGTAGGGGAGGGCGCTTGTTACGAGAATTTTGCGTTGTTCAGTCATGGTTGCTTATTGATCGCTGCCGGTGTAAAGAATGTATGCCCACTGTTGGCGGGCTTTTCGGGCGCGGAACTATACCACTAAATTGGCGAATTTTCCGCCTTCAGGTGGGGATTATCTCGCGTAATAAGGTGAGTAGTAGGGTGTGTAAATTGAATCAAACGCGCAGCGGTGGTAATTTGCCTGCCTTATTCCGCCTCAAACCTTTTTTGTTGGAGTTTTCATGAGTTGTGACCTGTTGCAGGAAGTTCAATCCGCTTTACAGAGCGTTGCTTTACCAGAATTGGGTGGGCAAAGTTTACGCACCATCTGCGACGTGGCGACCCACGAAGGTGCTGTTCGAATACTAATCAAACAGGGCGTAAACGGTGAGGCCCTCACCGAGCGTCTTCAGGCTTTAGTGGCGAATGCCGTTGCCGCATTACCGCAGGACACCATCGAGGTTGGTGTAGAGGTAAAAGTACTGCCAGCGAAGTCTCTGCAATCGGCTAGCGTCAGCAGCGTGCCGGGCGTTAAGAATATTGTGGCCGTTGCGTCTGGCAAAGGTGGGGTGGCTAAATCTACTACCGCGGTCAATATTGCGCTAGCGCTTGCTCAATCGGGTGCGAAAGTAGGCATGCTCGATGCCGACATATACGGCCCTAGTCAGCCTCAAATGCTAGGTGTGGCCGATAAACGGCCCGAAATGTACGGCCCCAATATGATCGAACCTATTAATGGGTTAGGTGTGCATGTGGTGTCTATGGGTAACCTCGTTACGGACAAAACGCCCATGGTATGGCGTGGGCCAATGGTAAGTGGTGCCTTACAGCAGCTACTGCAAAATACTCATTGGGTCGATATTGATTATTTAGTGATCGATATGCCTCCCGGTACTGGTGATATTCAGTTGACACTATCGCAGGCCGTACCTGTGTCGGGCTCCGTAATTGTGACAACCCCACAAGATATTGCGCTTCTGGATGCGAGAAAAGGTATTGAAATGTTCAATAAAGTGAATATTCCGGTATTCGGTGTTGTTGAGAATATGGCTACGCATATCTGCGCTAACTGTGGCCATGCAGAAGCCATCTTTGGCGAAAAAGGTGGCGAAGCGTTAGCGGCTGAGTATGGTGTGGGCGTACTAGGCCGGTTACCGCTTACACGCTCCATTCGAGAGCAAACCGATGCCGGAACCCCGCCCGTATTTGCCGAGCCTGAATCGGCTATTAGCCTTGAGTATCGAAGCATTGCCAATAGCGTGGCTATGGCACTGTGGGAGCAGTCATTGGTGGGCAGCGCAGGCCCAGAAATTTCTTTTTCAGATGATTAGAATCGCATAGCTTGCGATGCAGCGCAGCCGCTACTATTATCCCCGCAACTAAATTCGTCAACCTAACCCTTGGCGCCCAAGTAGAGAGAAGCACCATGAGTATTAAATCCGACCATTGGATTCGCCGAATGGCAGAAAATGAAGGCATGATCGAGCCATTCGAGCCGGGCCAAGTGCGTTACGATAGTAACGATAAACGGCTTATTTCTTACGGAACATCCAGCTACGGCTACGATGTTCGTTGCTCCAATGAGTTTAAAATTTTTACCAACGTCCACTCTGCAGTTGTAGACCCTAAAAATTTCGACGCGAACAGTTTTGTCGATATTCAAAGTGACGTGTGTGTCATTCCGCCAAACTCGTTTGCATTGGCTCGTACGGTAGAATTTTTTCGTATTCCTCGTTCGGTCTTAACGGTGTGCTTGGGTAAATCTACTTACGCGCGTTGCGGTATTATCGTGAATGTAACGCCTTTAGAGCCCGAGTGGGAAGGCCATGTTACCTTGGAGTTTTCCAACACCACGCCATTGCCGGCAAAGATATACGCGAACGAAGGCGTTGCTCAAATGTTGTTTTTTGAAAGCGACGAGCCGTGCGAAACCTCGTATAAAGATCGCGGTGGGAAGTACCAAGGCCAAACAGGTGTAACCCTTCCAAAAACCTAGTGCGGTTTAAGGTTGGCTGGCGGTAATAAAGCATGTGAATAGTGAGCCATAAATACAACGTCGATGCGGAAACGGGTCGGCGTTTTTTTGTGGCTGCATGACCTCAACGCTCGGGTGCGTCCCTGTAATTTTCGGATTTATGCGTTTCCATTTTCAGTCAAAAAAACGCAGACAAATGTCTAGCGGGTGGCTGTTTAATATTCACGCCTTAAGTGCAGAGGGCAACGCCCTTCTCTTTCTTTCCAAACTCTATCCGTGTTCAAATGGCGGTTTTCGAAATAGATAAAAGGTATTTTTATGGCTAAAGCTGTGGTCGCGCTAACACGTACGCTATGTATCGGTATGCTTTTTTTGTTCCAGCAATCGTGTGGCGTTATTCAAACAGAAAAATCCCCATTGCCGTTAGTTACCGTAGCAGTAGAAGATGATTTTCGAGTAGGGTTTTCGGGGAAAGGTGCGGGCGCAGGCGTCATGTTATCGGCATCAATGGGGCCTATGGGTATCGCCATTGGCGTGGCTATAGATGAAGGGATTGCCAAAAAAATACGTGAAAACATCGCGAAAACCGACATCACTATAGAGCGCTCAATACGCTTGGCACTGCAACCGTTAGCCAACAACCTTGCGCATGATATTGCCGTAACTCTCGAAGAGCTTAAATTTGTTACTACCTCTAAAGAGGGATTTAACGACGCGGTTAAAATAGTGGTTACCCTAAAAGTACCAGCACAGAATAATACTCCCGCTAACAGTTTTAACACCGCTACCGCCGTACAAAACGGAACATGTACTACCGACTATTACGAGCTGAACGCAATAAAACAAGAACCCGCCGCTGTGGGGCTGGCGCTCACACAAGCGGCGGCGTGTGTGAGTAATATACTAAACATGTATTATGGGCGAGCTTAGTCGCCAGGGCTTTCGTTTAATTAATGTGTCTTATACGTGCGCAAGAGCACATTGCCGTTTAGGTGTCGTACTCTTGGTTTCGTGTGATAAATATCATAGCTAAAAGTAAAAACAAATACCCGAAGCTGCGGTGCATTGTAATCGCGGCAAAGGCGATAATACTATCGGCCGTGTATACGCTCAATCAGCAAACAATATTATAAGAACTTTAGTACAACCTGAAAACAGCACCATGGATGGGCTACGTAAATACGTGTTAAACGTGCTTGCCGAATATTCCACCTCACTACCTACTTAACTGAAAGGTGTCGCCACCGGTTTTTTTACGCCATCGCCACCAACCTTTAGTTCGAAAAATGTACAGATATAACGTTTGGCTTCTAACGGATTGCTTCCAACAGCCTAGGCGCTAAAAAAGGTAAGGCTGAGGCCCAACAAGCAAAATACCCGTACCCACTATCAATATGAATTTATCGCTAAATATTTGTAGGGTTATTGTTCGAACAACCACTACCAATACTAGGAGAGGGTAATGCCAGAGAATGAACTTTGTCGCGCAGTAAAAAGTTTTCCTGTAAACGGAATTAACCGTGTAGTCGCGGCATTATTCTCGGTATGCCTCTCCGCCTTTGCCTTTGGCGACACGCTAAATGAAAATGCATACGAAGTGTATTATGGCGATTTTAACGATGACGGCAGGGCGGGCGATGTTTACTACCACCGCAAAGATACTTTTGTATTAATACACGGTGAAATCGCCATACCACTCTCCGTTGCCAACGAAGGTAGTTATGTTGTTTACGAAGGCTCGAACGGAACAGTAACCGAACTTGTGTTATCAAAATCCAGCCTCGGCAATTATACGCTGGGTGAATTAAACAGCGATTATTATTTTACAGACACCAATGGCGATGGCCTGCCCGATATAGTCGCCGTAGCGCTCGGAACATCTGGTCAGTCGGTGACATTGCTGGGGAGTGATACGGGTGTTCTCACTGCAACTATCAATGAAAGGCCTCCAGAAAATATTGAATCTCCACCGAGCGCACGTATTGCAACAAGTGCAATAGTAACGGCTGAGGAACGCATCGCTATCGATAAGCTTCAATCTTTAGGGGGTTCGTTCAGGGTGGATGAAAGTGGTGCGGCTACCTACTCAATACCTATCGTTGCTCCTGCTGGTTCGGCGGGTGTTGCACCTGGAATCAGTCTTAACTATTCCAGTATGGCAGGCAACGGTATTGCCGGTAAAGGGTGGTCATTGGGTGGGTTTGGGTCAATTTCCCGATGCCGTCAAACGCTTTTCCAAGATGGCGCCTCGAAGCCTATTTCTTGGGGGCAGACGATCGTTTTTGTTTAAATGGCGTGCGATTGTTACTGGTTAGTGGTGGGGAATACGGCGCACCAGGCAGCCTGTATCGAACAGAAGTAGACTCCTATGTCGTAGTTACTGCAATAGGCGGTACGCTGGGAGAGCCCGATTATTTTAGTGTGCGCGCAAAAGATGGTTCTACTACCTACTATGGAGGAGAGGGTGCTCATAATTCCGAGCAAACGGCCTATAACGCAAGCGGGGACGCGCAACTGGATAAGGTTTTATCCTGGAAAATCCAAGAGTTTAAAGATAGTACTTCAAACCCTATTCGATACTTCTACTCTGTGCTGGAGAGTGAACATTTCCCAACGGAAGTTCGGTATGCCTACAGTCGTAATGGGGTAGAACATGCAAAAGTCGTTTTTGGATATGCTGTGGGTGCCCGCCCAGATGCGGCTTGCATTTTCGCTCGTGCGATTTTACGGTTGTTGTTACCGATTCATCCTCAGTGGATACATCTTCGGCGAGAGATTCAGCCTCGTTAAAGAGGCCGAGTTGATCTGGTGATATTTTTTCGCTGGAAGCGGAAAATTTTTTATGAAGAAAAAGACGGATTTGTTCCTTTAACGATTCTACTTGCACATCACGCCTTGCAAGCTCTTCTCGCAATAATTCATTTTCTTTTTCTAGCTTCGCCACGTCATTCATGGCTGTGGATTATACCAAAATACCTATCCTACAGCACTATAGATGAGCTGCTTATGAGGTTTTATTTGTGTGATATCGAACCCGCGTAATAGCCAATGCCATTGTTCACTATCGATTTTTATGGTTTCGCTACTTGAGCGCTTTGGCCATTTAAACTTCTCTTTCTCTAAGCGCTTTTGCCAGAGAACGAAGCCTGTTTCATCCCAATAAAGTACTTTGAGCTGAGAGCGGCGCTTATTACAGAAAACGAAAATGGCGCGGTCAAAAGGCGATAACGCCATATCATCTGATACGATCAACGATAGACCGTTAATGGCTTTTCTGAAGTCCACAGGGTCTCGATGCAAATAAACGTTGATGGAGTTTGACCACTTAATCATGCGAGACTGTGCACTAGAGTCGTAAAAGGCTGTAACGGCATGCTGGTAGGGCATTCGATTTTACATCGACCTACGACGATTATTAGGCTGGTTTTTGCGGTGGCCGTTTGCTGCGGCTCGACCTCCAACTCGATGAACTTGGTTTTATCTTGGTTGCGGTGTTTATGTAGCTGTTGATTGAAATAGCGTGAGTTTATGTCACGCTCCTTGCAAAATTGAGTTTGGGTTTTATCGCTAGCCTCAAAATCTACAATTAGCTTTGGCCAATCGTATTTACGGTATTTTCTCATGATGCCTCCTTCGGTGTTATGGGAGGCATTAGAATATCGGGTTATTGAGGTCTCGATAAGGTGTGGTTGGTTTGGCGCTTACTTAAGTTTTTATTTTGTTGTATTGTTAAGATAAATTAATGTTTTTTTCTTATAAAGCAAATGAATGTTTTTTTTGTATAGGAACATCTGATTAACCCGAGAGTTCCTACAAACGTTATTTAAATCTATAAGCACACAATATTTCAGCTAAATATTAACGTTTTCTTATCGCCATTGAGGCGATAAGCCGTTTTCAGGCGTACCTCGCCTGTTAAATTGTCATTAAATGACGTCTAGCCAAAAACAAATTGGTTAATGCACATTTCGTAAATACCGCTTGTGCGTTTTTAGCCAAACCTTTATAACGCACTTTGCGAAAACCAAATTGATGTTTGATTACACCAAACAAATGCTCTACCCGTGGTCGAATTTTTGACTTGTTACGATTTTCCTGGCGCTCTTTATTTGTAAGTGGGTGATTGCGACGACCACGCTTATGAGTAAAGTCTTTGGCATGTTGTGCACTGGCCTTTATTTGCGATTTTTGTCCCGTATAGGCCGAGTCACCATAGACGCGCCGCTCCTCTCCATGAAGTAAATCCCCAAGTACTTGTGAGTCATGAACGTTCGCGGACGTTACCCGTACGGAATGGATTAGCTTTGTTTGACTATCAACGCCAATATGGGCTTTCATACCAAAATACCATTGCCCCCCTTTCTGAGTAGATTTCATGTCGGGATCTCGTTGACGCGCTTTGTTTTTGGTCGAGCGTGGTGCATCAATAATCGTGGCATCCACAATGGTGCCGCGGTTGAGCTTAAGGCCATTTTCTTGAAGGTACGCATTCACCAACCGAAATAACTCACCGCCCAAATTATGACGTTCCATTAAATGACGAAATTTACACATTGTTGTTTCATCAGGAACAGGCTCTTTGCCCAAATCGATACCGACAAACTGTCGCATAGCTCGTGAATCATAAAGTGCTTCTTCGGCACTTGGGTCAGACAATTCAAACCAATGCTGCAAGAAATGAATGCGTAGCATGCGCTCTATACCAATCGTTGGGCGCCCACCCAAGCTGGATGCCTTGGGATAAAAGGGTTCGATCGCTTCACAAAGCTCTTCCCAGGGAAGAATCTCGTTCATTTGATCCAGAAATATCTCTTTACGCGTTTTCTTGCGGTATTTTTCAAATCCACTGGCTTCAAGGCTTTGTTGTTTCATATCATTCGGGCTTAAGTTATGAGGTGTTTTTATTATCGCATTTTTGATAGGTTAATCAGAGGTTCCTATAAACTGTTCGATGTTGAATAGTGGCTGGTTTTTATTTTAATGAATTGTTGTATTGATATTTTTTGGTAATGATGATTGTGTTAGGGGGTTGTTTAGGTTTTTGTTATGAAATACATAAAGGATTTTATATGCGGTTCGTTGTGAATTTTTCTATTGGGAGTGGCTTTATTCTTTGCGTCTGCGTTAGTTAATGCTGGTACATTTAACCTTGGCGGTAGTGCGAACGGAGGAAAAGTCGATTACGATGGGACTTATACAATCACTTGGTCGGGCTATGAAAGCCCCACGAGTTATGAAGATGTAACGGTTAAATTGTATAGAGGATCCAGTTCATCGGGAACTTTTCTAAGAAGCGGTACATCTGGAAGTTATACCGAAACCAACAAAAGTAATGGTAAATACAGCTATTTCCTGCATGTATGTCGTCGCTCAATATATTATCAAGGAGCTGGATGCAGTAGCACTTCTGGTAGTGTGGTGTCGGCCATTGAGGTGGCGAAAACACCCAGCGCACCTAGCACTATTACTTTGACCGGTGGCACGCTGGATTGTGATCAGTCCATTGGTGTTAGCTGGTCGTCTGCTTCAGGTGGAAATCGCTATTCGCTTGAAGAAAGAAAAAGAAAAAATTCATCGAGTTCTTGGAGTTCCTGGAGCAATGTATCGTCAAATATTGACAAGACATCATACGGGGCTCCGGCTTCTGATGCAGGTTATGACTATCAATATAGGGTGGCTGCCCGGTATTTAACTCCAAATGGAAATTACAGCGGGTATAGTTCTTGGGTGCTTTCGTCAGTCAAAACTAAACTTTTGTGCCGGAGTCCGCAACCACCTTCTGTTTCGACTACGATTTCTTCGGACGGAGATTATTCTATCTCGTTCAATGGTGGAACGGGTGCTAATAAGCTTAATGAGATTTCGGGCGGAGTAACCAAAGTTGTTGGAACGTCACGTGGACTGGGTTCAAAAGAAATTAGTTTGTCCAAGGGTAATGGTATTTATGAATACTATGTAACAGGATGTACGAAAAAGGGAACCTGCTTGGATTCAACCCGAGTTAAGGTTACGGCGAAAATGGTTGTTCCCAAGCCAACAGTAGATACGCTGGTTTCTAGATTTGGAAGTGTGGGAATAACGTATAACGGGTTCTCTGGCACAAATACTTTGTATAGAAATGGGGCTGCACTGGTTACCGCTAGCGGTACTGGAGCTAAATTTGTGCAGCGCTCGGAAGATAACGGCCTAAGCACTTACCACTTAACGGCGTGTAATGTGGGCGGCAGTTGTGAGAACTCAGGAAGTGTTAGTGTCAAGGTGGTAAAAATTCCTGGAATACCAGGAGCTGTCCAGTTTTTCCCATTAAATTCGTCCATGGAATGCGATACAAATTTTGAGCTTTCATGGGGGGCTGCAAGTGTGGGATCCCACTATCAAGTGCAAGAGCGAGCCCGTGCGCCGAGTGGTATGTGGTCGTCATGGACAACTAAAGCAACGGATATCAACGCGGGTAGTTATTCTCCAACAAATAGTTTGAGCTATATACCGTCGTCGCTTCCCGCTAATAGGGAATATCAGTATCAGGTAAAGTCTAGGTATATCCTGCAAGGAGAGCATAGTGATTACAGCGGTTGGCAAATTTCAGCGGTGCAGTTGAAACCGCCCTGTGAGAATCCCCCGAAGCCGATAATTGGAGAAAAACCCAGTTATGATGGTGTATTCGATATCACCTTTAAAGGGTTTGGCGGTACTAATGAACTCCTTTATAAAAAGGTTTCCGATGGATCGACAGGCGTATTGGCAACGCATTCCGGCTCATCAAATAAAGCAGTGTCTGTTCGATTGTCGAACGGCCAATACAAAATATTTGTAAGGGCTTGTACTCAGTTGGGGTCATGTTTTAACTCAGAAGATGTAGAGCAAGTCGTTGTTAAAGCGCCATCAATGCCATCAAACTTAAGAATTTCCGGGGTTATGCCTAACTGTTGGGACGATGTTAAATTGGCATGGGACGGAACCATGTCGGACAGTGTTAGATACACAATTCAGCTTCTTGTGAATTCAGAATATGAAAATGTTTGGGCAACTGTAGCTCAGGTTACAAACAGTAATGAAAAACCCTTAATAGATCTCGACGCCGGATATTCACGGATAAGCTATACATTTCGTATAGGCGCTCAATCTATTATAGGTGGCTATGTAAGCGATATGAGTGCCTATGCTCTCTATTCTGGATTCATCGGCCCACCTAAATGTCCTACTAATTTGGCGGCGCCTTCATCAGACGATCCGGTAAGTAAAGATGGAATTTACTCGATTGATTTCACTGGTTTTGAAACAAGCGAGTTATTTGAACGAAAGGTTGGTGGGGTGTGGGTGTCGGTGAAAACCGGGGGGGGAACGGGTGTTTATGTCGTTCCAGGCGCGAAGGGTTCGGGCATATACGAGTATTATGCAAGGGGGTGTTACAGCGAAGGTGTTAATACGGAGGGAGGTTGTCTTTCATCAGATATATATAAAGTATCGGTGGTACGAACGCCTGAAGTTCCAGGGTCGATTTCGTTCTCAGATGCAGACCCAGAGTGCGATACGGAGTTCGACCTCAATTGGGGGGCGTCTAACGGTGCAAATCGCTATACCATTAAAGAAAGGTCAAAATCAGTAGGTGCGTCATCGTCGAAATCAGTAGGTGCGTCATCGTGGAGTCCTAACTGGCAAGTTATTGCAGAGGATGTAGTGGAAACACAGTTTGACCTACAAGGTATTGGGGCTGGTCGAGATTATCAGTATCAAGTATTGGCGAGATATAAAATAGAAGAAGCTTGGAGTGATAATAGTGCGGCTTCAATATCGGCCATTATCAGGAAGCCTGAGTGTTTCATTAGCGCTCCGACATTATCAGCGAATCGTTCTTTAGGTGAAAAATACACAGTAGCGTACGAAAGTTTTAAAGGGGCGAGTGCGCTGTTTGAAAGACGCGTCGATACTCAGTCGTGGAATGAAGTAGCATCGTCAAGCGGCAAGGGGCTTCATCAGTGGGAAGCAAACCATTCAAGCGGCGCTTACGAGTATTACAGTCGGGCATGTACGGTTAGTGAAACTTGTATCGATTCGAAAGTCTCATCTCGTGTCTTCATAATAGCAAGCTCCGAAGATGGGCATGTTGAAGTTCCAGTATCTCCAGTTCTAGCCAGTCCCGCACTGGTAAGTGACGTAGAAAAAAATGCCACCGATCAAACGCTCAAGTTTAAAGGTGAAGCTTCTGTATCACCAAGCGGGTCGTTTACATACAGCATTTCGTTGAATGTCGCCCAAGGCACAGCCGCTTATAGTCCTTCAGTATCATTAAATTATGATAGCGCAGCAGGTAATGGTTTGGTTGGCCAGGGGTGGTCATTACGTGCGGCTGGAGCAATAAGTCGTTGTAGGCAGACGCTGAGTTTCGAGAGAAATGCTCAATCCATTGATTGGAGTGATAGTGATCGCTTCTGTTTAAATGGCGAACGTTTGGTTCTGGTATCTGGTGATACATACGGTGCGGTCGGTGCGGAATATAAAACAGCGGTTGATTCCCTGAATAAAGTGTACTCATTGGGTGGAACGAGGGGGCATCCGGATCGTTTTCGTGTTGAAAATAGAGGTGGTTCAATTTATCTATATGGTGGTGAGGGGCTGCATAATTCGGAGCTTGTTACGCAGGATGAACTCGCAGGCTCAAATGCTTCACAGGTGCTCACCTGGAAATTGTCAGAAACAAAAAATAAAGCCGGAAATAGTATTGTTTATCAATATGGTAATCAGGACGTAACGGGGCATCGCTTGTCGAGTATTTATTATGCCTATGGCAGTGCTGATCCGGCTTTCAGTGTGCAATCTTACAATGCACATGTTGAGTTTGAGTATAGTGACAGGCCAGATAAATTATATCGGTATGTGGGTGGTTATCAGTTCAATGAGCTTAAAAGGTTGTCTGGAATATTTGTCTACGCAAACGCAGGCTCCAGCGAAGCAGATATTTATCGATATTACAAAATTAATTATGAAGAAAGTGTGGAATTATCAAATGTTAAGAGTCATGTAGATTCTATTGAGGAGTGTATATCGTCAACAAATTGTATCGCGCCTATTGAATTTGAGCGGGTTGAAGCGCCCACACTAAATTTGACAACAGCGTTAAGCAGTATTGATTTAGGTGGCTGGGAAGCGCTTGTATGTAATTGTAATGAATCTGCCGATATGGTGCCTGATTATGTAAAAGCGTTCGCGGATATAAATGGAGATGGCCTGCAAGATTTAATTTGGTATAAGGCAGGAAACGGCTTGAAATATGCTGTTCAATCCGATGCAGGTGTGTTTGTAGAGGAAAATTTTGAAAACGGACAGGCTATATCGCCCTACAGCCTTGGAATGGGCTCTAGTTGGGTACCGTTAAAGGTTAAGCTAGAACCGATGGATATTAACAACGATGGGCGAATGGATATAGCGGTGTTTGTATCCGATCACGTAAACAGTATGTCTGTTGGGGAGTGGTCATTATTTTTATCGGTATATACAAACGATAAATGGCAGCTTAAGAAAATGACAGACTTTGTCATGCCGTCCAATAGCGGCAGGCTTCAGTTTGCCGATCTGAATACAGATGGATTGATAGATGCTGTTAAAGGCCCTGGTGATGGGGCAATGGAGTTCTACTACCTTGAAAGAGATCCTGCAAAAAGTGTAACAAGTAACCTGCCTTACAGATTTTCGGAACAAAAAGTACCGGCAAATAATTCAGCGGTATTGAGTGGTACGGATGAAGAACTTGATTTTCGAGGGTATGTAGGAGGTGATCCGGTTATTCGAGAAGTCGACTGGCTGGCAAGCGGTGATTTCAATCGAGATGGACGGCTGGATTTCGTGGGCTTTGCCCACTTTAAAGAAAACCTTGGGCCGACCAGTGTATATGCTGATTGTAAATTTAGAGATTATTTGTTTGTTGCAAATATAACGGGTGATTTTAATAGTCCGGAGTTGAGCGTCAGCTCGGTTTTGTGGCAAAACGGTCCATATTCATTTGAGAGGGTTGGGCTTAGCGGTTACTACGATTGCGAGTCAGTAACCTCCTCGAACCGAATGACCGGTGGTGTGGTTTCCACTTCAGATATAAATGGCGATGGTATATCCGATATCGTTTTCACGGATACCATCACCGCGTACTACGGTAGTACGGGGTTTAGAAACGTTTATGTTTCGCTTGGTACTGATAGGCAAGGTGAATTTTTGCCGGCGGTGAATGTTCTGACGGAAAACGATTTTGTTCCGGGAACTTTTGAAACGGATGATCTTGCTCAATCAGACACCTTTAATCTGCAAGTTGTCGATTGGGATAATGACGGAGACAAAGATCTGATATGGCAAGTCAAGAGCTCAGGTAAAGTTTATCTTAAGCGTTGGGATGAAGAGGGGTACGAGTCGGGTTATAGTGTTTTATTTGCTGATGATACACGCAAGGTTATAAATCAGTTTATAGACATTAATGGAGATGGGCAGGTAGACCGCTTGCGCACAGATAGCACCACCGGAAGCGAGTATTTTTACGAAGGTGAAGATCAAACAGTATCTGACCTTGTTTACAAAGTAATGTTGGGCGATGGCGAAGAAGTGAGTGTTCAATATGAAAAGATGAACCGGTCAGATAGCTACATCGGATTTGGCGAAACTGTTATAACAACCGCTTCGCAAGAAGTTATTGGTTTTGGTAGCGGCCCCTTATGTTCAGAGGTTCCGCCTGGGGCGTCTGAATGCAGGGAAGAAATAAGAACAGGGCGTGTTCTTTACTCTACAAATAGATCCTTTTCTGCTGACGAGATGTACGCTGAGCTGGGCGATCCGTTTGCCAATTTAAGATCGGAAGAAACATCTCTGGAGCAGACGACAGCCCACAGTCGGATACCTGTATGGGAAATGTCTGGTGCACTGCCTTTGGTCGTTAATTTGAGTCGCTCGGTTCCAAAAGCATTAGTAGGTCCTGGAGCTATTTCCGCGCAAAATAAGGAACAGCAAGAGTACACCTATAGCGGTGCGCGTATACAGGCAGGAGGCAGAGGGTTTCTTGGTTTTGAGCAGGTGTCGGTATTTGATTCACGCTCTGCATTGCTTACCGTTACAGGTTATCGGCAGGATTGGCCTTTCATTGGTAAAAAGCGCTTCGAGTCGGTGTTTACAGATACGGGAAGTAAATTAGTCGAGTCGGCTTTTATCTCATCCATTAGCGGATTTCAGAGCGACTGGGTGCAAACCTCGCAAATAAGTGGAAGCGCCAGTTTGGGGGCGCTGCTTGTCTACGAAAAACAGGTCGATCAAAGCAAATATGACCTTGCTGAAAACGGTACCGTTCAAGGCGCTTTGCTTTTGCGTGAGCAAAATGAAGTTATTGATATTGATGTGTTTGGAAATATCATTGAAGAACAGAAAGCGCTATACGATAGCGCTAATACGTTATTTGAGCGAATTACCACTACCAATACCTACGGTGCTGACGATAAAGATAAATTTTGGGGTTTGTTACAAACCCAGTCGGTAGCGACGCACCGCCCATCAGCAGAAGTGCAAACACAAACCCGCGCAACCCAGTATAGCTATTACGACAGAGATGGAGAGTGTTTTAGTAGCAGCTTTGGTTATGCGGCAAACAAACTCGAAGGCTTGCTGTGCAACCAAACAGTAGAACCGGATAGTGTCGAATTGGCCGTAACCACCACCTTTATATACGATGAAAATGGCAACCTTCAATTCTCTTTGGCAAGTGACGTAAATCAATCAGATTATCGTTTATCACCCTTCACGCAATATGATCCGGCAGGGCGCTATGTAGAGGCTGTTTATGGCGTATTCAGCCAGAGTGCGGGTGAATTATCAGGGGGTTCGGATTATTACCAGAGTCTTGCTGCAGAAATGGATCTGTCTGTGCAATGGCAAACCCAAGTGATAAGCCGTGACCGCTTCGGTACACCAACAGAAACGCAAACCCATTTGGGTAATGGAGCCGTTCTCACCAGTGTTGTAGGTACATCAAATTACGGCATTCCTGTTTTTACCGCTGATGATACGGGTAACGCTATTATCAATACCGCCTATGATGCTGGGGGTGATCCAGAAAGTCTATGTCCTGCTAGCGCTACCATTCTGCGTGCTCAAACAATGGCTGGTGGCAGCGAAACTCGTGTGTGTGAAGACATGCGAGGCCGTAACATCCGTACCTTAACAAAAAGTTTTAACGGTGGCTGGTCGGTTATCGATACCGAATATGACAGTTTGGACAGAATACGCCATCAATCAGAGCCTTATGCCCTTTCTCAGGGGGATGCTCTTTCTGAGGGGGGCGGAGTATGGACAAGCACGGTCTACGACCTGCTTGGTCGTCCAACGCGTATCAACCACGCTTTCCATGTAGTCGACGATGAGGGCGAAAGCACGGGCGCTCGTGCATATTCGCGGTTTAGATATAGCGGGTTTATCACCGTTTCTGACAGCCCAGAGCGCAAACTCACAACAAAAACGGTCAATGTGAAAGGCGAATTAACCAGTGTTCAGGATCACGATGGCAACATCGTTCAATATGAGCACGATGTCTACGGTAATTTGACCCTGATGAATGATGCCGGAACAGGAGGGAACAGTACACATATTCAATACGATGCGCTCGGGCGCAAAACCGGCATGACGGACCCAGATAAAGGTACCTGGGCCTATAGCTACACAGTCTTTGGTGAGTTGGAATGCCAAACGGACGCCAAAGGTCAAACGCAACGATACATATACGATGGAAGAGGCCGTGCAACGCAACGGATAGACAGCAATAACAACAGTGACTGTAGCGCTACCGGTAGTGGCACTACCAGCTATTGGGAATACGACCTTGCAGCGAACGGTTTGGGCAAACTGAGTGATGAATATATATCGGATTCAGGCTTCCAGCGCATCTATTCCTACGATGCTTTGGGTCGTAATACTGTTACAGAAACGGTGATACAGGGTGTGGGCAGCGAAATCAGTCATTTCAGCAAAACAACCTACGACGAATACGGGCGAATCTGGCAAAGCTTCGATGCCGGTCGAAAAGGAGAAGACTTTACTCATAATGGCGTAAAAACCTTGTACAACAGTTATGGGTATGTATCGGCCCTTGTGGATGCCAGCGTGAGCGAAGCGGGCGAACCGGTTCGCCATTACTATGAAATTCAGGAAACCGACGCCCGTGGTAATGTAACGCAAGCCGTGTTAGGTGAAGGCGTGATAACCACCAACGCCACCTACAATGCGCGAACGGGCAGGGTGGAAAATATAACGGCCAGCAACCTCTATGGCACAGCCGTTGGCAATCCCATACAAAACCTGAATGTGCGCTGGAGCACAGTGGGCAATGTGGTGTACCGGGAGGAAACCGGCTGGGGAGAACGCGTAGACAGGCCGCAAAACATTAAGGAGCAGTTCCAATACGATAACCTCAATCGCCTCCGGTACTACACACTAAGCGGCGATGCGAGCGGAACTCAGGAAGTTACCTACAATGCCATTGGCAACATCCTCAGCAAAACAGACGTTGCCGAGGGCGCGCAATACAGCTACGGAACAGGCAACACTAGCGCCGCCAACGATGCCGGCCCCCATGCTGTCACGGCGATAGGCAATGTTAGCTACCTGTACGACAACAACGGTAATCTGCTATATGAAAGGGAAAATAACGAAGTTAAACGTAGCTTTAGCTACACCCTTGCAGACCAGATAAGCCAAATCAGCACTTCTGCCGGAAGGGTGCAATTCAGCTATGGTCCGGACAGGCAGCGCTTTAAGCGGGTCGATACCACTGCGGGTAATAAAACCACCACCACCCTGTACCTGGGAGGTACAGAAAAAATCTATTACAGCGATGCGGTTGAGTGGAAGCGGACAATAGGTGGCATTGCACAAGTCACCCACACGCTGGATCTTACCGAAACCTCCGAACAAGGCCAGCAGCTCCACTTCCTGCTGCGTGATCACCTCGGGTCTATCACCCATATTGTTGATCAGTTCGGGCTGCCGGTGCAGAGCATGGCCTTCGACCCCTGGGGTAAGCGCAGAAATGCAAGCGACTGGGCAGCGTTAGAAGAAGGGGGACTGAACAGTTTTGCCAAGGCCGCCAAGCCCATCACCTCCCGCGGGTTTACTGGGCATGAAATGATTGATGGCGCCGACATTATTCACATGAACGGGCGCATCTACGACAGCCACCTGGCAAGGTTTGTTCAGGCCGACCCGATCATACAGGCGCCAGAAGTACTGGGCAGCTTGAACCGTTATTCGTATGTGTGGAACAATCCGCTAAACATGACCGACCCGAGTGGATATATGGGGTGTCGTGTGCCACCGGATATGCAACGGGCGATGCCGATATATGACGTGTATAGCGAATCTTCAAGCGGGTATGATGTCACCCTGACTTATGACGATGGTTCTCCACAAACCTTCTTTTTGTCTGATTCATTTGTTGATTCGGCTACTGGTGAAGTGGATCAGGGCTGGGCCGATGCGGTGGTTGATGCTTCTGGGGGGAGGTTTGGTAGAAACGTTACGGGGTATTTTAACGAACAGGGCGAGCCCTTATTGGCTTCGGATAATGGGCCAAGTGGAAATTTGGTAGAAGATCCGACGCTGAAGTCGGCGTTGGAGGTTGTGGAGGGTGAGGTTGCACAAAAGGGAAAATTTGAACCAGTTGTTGATACAAGTATACCGTTTGCTACGGAAGAAGGCGCAATGAGGGCGTTAGATACTGTAGTTCAAAACGAATACAATAAAACAAACGGCCAATACGAATATATGGGATTTGTTGTTAAAAATAGTGATGGGCAATATTTTATGACTGATGTAGGGACAACTAATGATGCGTATGGGGTAACGTTTAATCCGACCAAAGTTTATCAAGCGGGTTATACCGTTGAGGTAATTCATCATCACCACACGGCGACTGCAATATTTTCACCCGCTGACATAAGTGTTTCTGGTGATCCTATCTATCTTCGGGCTTTCCCCAATATGAGAGTAACTTTAAGGTATCAAAATGAACTTCGATTTTATCAATCCGGGGCGGGAATGAAAACTTTAAGCAGAACGCGGGCGCAGTCCTTGGGTGTTCAGCCGGGCTCGTCACGTGGTCAGTCTTGTGAAAAATATAAGTGTTATTAAAAAGCCTGTACATGGACTTGCCCAATTGAGCAATTGGTGTAATTTTATTGTGGATAATTTATGAAAATTTTCGTGATCTATTTTTTTACTGTTTTTATTTTGTATTCTTCTCCATCGTTTTCATTGCCTGACGCGTGTGCGAAATACGTAAACGATTTTGTCCAAACAATGGAGAAAGACAGTGTTCGTTTAGAAACAACAAAGGACCGAAAAGAGTGGATTTATAAGGAATTGCAGCGAATAAAGCAACTACGTGAAAAATTACCGGATTGTGATGTAAAGCATAAGTTGGAATTACCAGATAGCCACACCTGAGACAACAATAATAGTAAAGGACAACTTTGTGCACAAAAGACGCAGGAGCAGCTAGAAAATGGCTATGCACGGGTTTTAGCTACAACCGAGAATATTGAAGATGGGTTGGTGTGGAATACTGAATTTGGGCGTTGGGAGCACTATAGGGATGGAGAGCTTTTTCAGTCAGGTAAGGGGTATTCTGGGGGCGGAAACGGGGAAAATGCTTTTGCGTATAACAACCCGAGAGCAGATGTTTTAAAAGATATCGGGCCCGCTCCTGCCGGTACATACATTGCTGAAAGGCGCACTTCCGACGGTTGGATTCGCTTATGGCCTGCACCCGATAACCAGATGTATGGGCGAGATGATATTTTTATACATGGAGATGCTGGTTTCTTCGGTGATGCTTCACGGGGATGTTTGATTATTCAGCAAAGTCAGAGGAAGTATATACGTACTGGAACCATGGTGTGGATAAAATGATTTTGAAATGTAAGGGTTTTGTAAAATTACTTGCGCTTTCAATTAGTTTAGTTGTTTGTTTTCCGGGTTTTGGCGACGAGCAAGACTTAAACTATCTGGGTGTGATATTGAATAAAGAATTACGGCTTTTCCCTAAGAATATTGGTGGTGTTGATGTTTCGGATTTTCTAATAGATGGAATGACCGGGAAGTTATGTCTTGTAGATGAAGGGAAGGTCGTCGTTTTTTTGATTGACGGTAACCCCGAAAAGAAAACTTATTCTGTTAGAGGAGTAAAAAACCTTCCAAAAACTGACAATGTCGTTGATTGTTTTGTTAGTGCTGAGGAGTTGCATAGCATCGAAGGCATTTCTTTTGGGGAAAGGGTCAACTCTGTTGTTAGCAGGTTTATGGGAGCTGGTTTCGTTCTATCAAAGAAATCTGATGAGAGAACTATTTACCTGTATAAAACAATAGCAGGCCAAGCAAGCTGCCATTATTTTAACGATCCGTTTGAGGGCGAATATTCGGTGTATGGTGAACCGAAAAGCCTAGTATCTTATGTGCTTAAAAGTGACTCGGAGAGTAAAGTTGTAGCGGTGGAGATGTACGCATCTCGCGATATAGAGCCCATGTCAGGAACATGCCCAGAAAAGAATGACGAAAAGAATATAAAAGGGACATCCACAAATTATTAAGCCTTGACTATTTTTCTCAAAGCCCAGCCCGAAAGCTGGGCTTTTTGGTTTTAGCGAGCAAGGCTCTTAACCATTTGTTTGGTTTGGTGCTTCACCAACATTCCTTCGATCATTTCCCCGCCCAACAAATAATCGGACAGCCACGTTAAGTGAAAAACAATCAGTTTAGTTGTGGTTTTTATTAAACCCATCACGCCATAGGCGCTATTTCATTACTGTTTGTTTTTGGCGTGAAATATTTGATTTTTCTGAATTTCAGACGAGTCTAGCCGCTCTCTAGGTTCGAGAAAGGTAGGGTTTATTGCCGGATGGGGTGTTAGTGGAAAATGGCTTCGCAATTCGCGAAGGCCGGTCTTCTTTTCAATCCTAGAACTTTGGCAGCGAGCATGAGTTTTGCTTTGCAGCCGACTAAGCTTTTGAATGTGGATTCGAATTGGGTGGTGAGTGTGAGCCATTCGCGGCTGGTTATATTCAATCGCTCTAGAATGGGTGGCAAGTTGTTGTCGATAAAACCACGTTTGTTTTCTCGAATCGCTCTGCCTGTTATGTCCACGAGCTGAATGTAATCCTTCAGGTGAAAGGGTAAGCCTTGGGGCATGGGTTCTCTTGGGTTGCCTACAAATTTAGCCAGTTTTAAAGGTTGAGTGTTAGCCGCTTTAAGGGCCTCAATACGCCGTTTTATAGAGGTATGTTCCGAGCTTTCTGGGGTTGTCGCCATTTTGGCTCGAACAGGATTTAAATCGACATAAGCCATGCAAGCGGCGAGTGCTTTTTCATCCAGTAACGCCTGTGATTTAAACCGGCTTTCCCAAAAACGACCTGTGCAGTGGTCTTCTGCATTTGCCCTGCGGGCAATGGGTTCGTTTAAAGCCCACATGAAACGACTTATGCTGGCGAGTTCCAAGCGCCATTGGTCCAGCTTTTCTTTCACGGCCTGCCGCTGGGCGTCATCTAACGGCCCACCTTTTACAAACGCTTGCGTTAAGGGGGTACCTTTGTAAAGGGTGTGCCAGCGTTTGGCTACCTCTAAATCGCTTAACGTGTGAGCCTCTGCGGCATTAATATGCAATACCAGATGGTGGTGATTACTCATTACGGCGTAAGCACAGATGTCAATGCAAAACACTTCCCCCAGGAATACAATACGGTCTTCAACCCACTGTCGGCGGTGTTCGTAGTCGTTACCGGTTAACGCATCTAGGCCGCAAAGAAACGCGCGGCGCACACAGCGAGATGTGCAGTGATAGTAGGGTGTGGCATCTAGTGAGATTTGTTGCTTCCTTGGGCGGGGCATGGCTCATTCCTTGAGTTAACTTTTGCTGTTTTAATATACAGCGTTGTTTTTCTTGGATCAAGCGGTGGTGTGGGTGTCCGAGAAACTTTAGCGCAGAAATGCAAGCGACTGGGCAGCGTTAGAAGAAGGGGGACTGAACAGTTTTGCCAAGGCCGCCAAGCCCATCACCTCCCGCGGGTTTACTGGGCATGAAATGATTGATGGCGCCGACATTATTCACATGAACGGGCGCATCTACGACAGCCACCTGGCAAGGTTTGTTCAGGCCGACCCGATCATACAGGCGCCAGAAGTACTGGGCAGCTTGAACCGTTATTCGTATGTGTGGAACAATCCGCTAAACATGACCGACCCGAGTGGATATATGGGGTGTCGTGTGCCACCGGATATGCAACGGGCGATGCCGATATATGACGTGTATAGCGAATCTTCAAGCGGGTATGATGTCACCCTGACTTATGACGATGGTTCTCCACAAACCTTCTTTTTGTCTGATTCATTTGTTGATTCGGCTACTGGTGAAGTGGACCAGGGCTGGGCCGATGCGGTGGTTGATGCTTCTGGGGGGAGGTTTGGTAGAAACGTTACGGGGTATTTTAACGAACAGGGCGAGCCCTTATTGGCTTCGGATAATGGGCCAAGTGGAAATTTGGTAGAAGATCCGACGCTGAAGTCGGCGTTGGAGGTTGTGGAGGGTGAGGTTGCACATAAGGGTGTAAGTACAAACTTGCTTAGCTTTTTTCAAGATGAAGCGTTTCACAAGGAGTTTGCTGAACAGTATCCATTTGAATATTCAAAATGGTTGGAGTTTGCATCAAGCTATGAGATTTCTGCTTTCAATGCTGCAAATTTTGGTGGGGAGATTCGGCAGCTAGCGTGGCTAGAATTTAATGACCATATCACTGATGTCTCGATGACGGTTCACTTGAAGGGTATAGCCGGGTCGTTCTCCGGACATGTTATTCCAGGGCCATTGAATAAAGCCGAGGTGTGGCATATAAAAGATATTTATGATGGGGTTGGAAAGATTTCTAGCAATCAGGTTTTGATGGAGACTTCTTTGATAATTGCGAAAGGCCCCCAATATTTTAATGAAAACCTATTCCGTTCCTATTATGGCAGTGGGTTTGATTCTAGGCTCACAGGTATATATAAGGAGACACGAAAATGAAGAATAGTTCAAATGTGATGGTCGTTAATATTGCACGGTTGTTAGTTATATTTGGTGTATTAATTGGCTTTTCTCACCAAGCTGCATCTAAGGGTGCGGGTGCCGAAATGCAAGGGTTTGATAAAAACTTTGTGGTGGATCTACTTTTATTAGATTTGGGTGAAGATCTTAAAGTATTCGGTGAGATTGCAATGGTAGAAGGGGTTTCCCAATCTACGATATTGGTTATGCAGCAATCAATTTTCAGGAAGCTTTTACTTGTCTATTCTTACAAACCTCAGCTGCCTGAATTGAAAGGTGAACCATTGGAATCGCTGTGTATCATCTCTACTGGTAGCGTGGCGAGCTTATTAAATGGAGGTGGTTTCAAAAAAGAATTAGTATCTATTTTGGATGAGTATTTCAGCTCATTTCAAGATGATGTGAAAGGGAAGATTGCTGATATTCAGAGTTCCTTGAAAGGGGATGGGTGCTTTATAGGCGGCTCTCAATAGCCATCAGGCAAAAATACTCTGGGACATCCACAAATTAAAAAAACTTGACAAACTCTTCTCCAAGCCCAGTCTATCGCTGGGCTTTTTGGTTTAAGGAGCTGCTTGCTGGATAACGGTATCGAGCATATCCATCACAAATTTTTGCTTGGACTTGGGTAGCTGGCTGATCTGTTCTACCTGCTTTAGCAGCTTGGGCGCGGGGCCGCGTTTTTTGCTGTTGTCTTTGCTGTCGCTGTTGGTAATCCCGATTAACTCTTCCACCGATACCGCCAGCACCTCTGCCAGCGTTGGCAGCATGGACGATGGCACCTTCCTCCTGCCCGCTTCAAACGCCTGCATGTACTGCTGGGAGATTCCCAGAATCTCTGCCAGTTGCACCTGCGTAATCTGCTGTTCCTTTCGCAAAGACGCAATCTTGCGTCCCAGTTGCTTGAAAAAGTCGTTGTCGTTCTGAGTCATCTTGTCTAGGTAGTGGGCTATCACCAAATAATCGGACAGCCACGTTAAGTGAAAAACAATCAGTTTAGTTGTGGTTTTTATTAAACCCATAGGCAAATAATCGGACAGCCACGTTAAGTGAAAAACAATCAGTTTAGTTGTGGTTTTTATTAAACCCATCACGCCATAGGCGCTATTTCATTACTGTTTGTTTTTGGCGTGAAATATTTGATTTTTCTGAATTTCAGACGAGTCTAGCCGCTCTCTAGGTTCGAGAAAGGTAGGGTTTATTGCCGGATGGGGTGTTAGTGGAAAATGGCTTCGCAATTCGCGAAGGCCGGTCTTCTTTTCAATCCTAGAACTTTGGCAGCGAGCATGAGTTTTGCTTTGCAGCCGACTAAGCTTTTGAATGTGGATTCGAACTGGGTGGTGAGTGTGAGCCATTCGTGGCTGGTTATATTCAATCGTTCTAGAATGGGTGGCAAGTTGTTGTCGATAAAACCACGTTTGTGTTCTCTAATCGCTCTGCCTGTTATGTCCACGAGCTGAATGTAATCCTTCAGGTGAAAGGGTAAGCCTTGGGGCATGGGTTCTCTTGGGTTGCCTACAAATTCAGCCAGTTTTAAAGGTTGAGTTGAGGGGTGAGTTAAGGGGTGAGTGTTAGCCGCTTTAAAGGTCTCAATACGCCGTTTTATAGAGGTATGTTCCGAGCTTTCTGGGGTTGTCGCCATTTTGGCTCGAACAGGATTTAAATCGACATAAGCCATGCAAGCGGCGAGTGCTTTTTCATCCAGTAACGCCTGTGATTTAAACCGGCTTTCCCAAAAGCGACCTGTGCAGTGGTCTTCTGCATTTGCCCTGCGGGCAATGGGTTCGTTTAAAGCCCACATGAAACGACTTATGCTGGCGAGTTCCAAGCGCCATTGGTCCAGCTTTTCTTTCACGGCCTGCCGCTGGGCGTCATCTAACGGCCCACCTTTTACAAACGCTTGCGTTAAGGGGGTACCTTTGTAAAGGGTGTGCCAGCGTTTGGCTACCTCTAAATCGCTTAACGTGTGAGCCTCTGCGGCATTAATATGCAATACCAGATGGTGGTGATTACTCATTACGGCGTAAGCACAGATGTCAATGCAAAACACTTCCCCCAGGAATACAATACGGTCTTCAACCCACTGTCGGCGGTGTTCGTAGTCGTTACCGGTTAACGCATCTAGGCCGCAAAGAAACGCGCGGCGCACACAGCGAGATGTGCAGTGATAGTAGGGTGTGGCATCTAGTGAGATTTGTTGCTTCCTTGGGCGGGGCATGGCTCATTCCTTGAGTTAACTTTTGCTGTTTTAAAATACAGTTTTGTTTTTCTTAGATCAAGCGGTGGTGTGGGTGTCCGAGAAACCTGAAACCTTCCTTTGAATCGCCAATCCTCCAGTCGCGTCATGTATCATAACCATAATCGATATAGGCAGTTTAATAGTTACTATAGGTTTTAAACAATAGAAATTGGGCCGTAAAAAAACGAGGACATATATCTCTAAGAAACCTTTTATTTGGGCTCCTACTCATATATTTTTTCATCTCACATTTAGCGTCTATAACAAGACAATGTTGTTATCTATATTCGATCTTAAGTATATGCTTTGCTCTGTTCACTCGAGCATGCGGTTAATGTGGTCTGTTTTTTGGAACTGCACGAGCGGTATTGCAGGCTAATCGTTTCCCCCAATCGCCTTGGTGGCAGGCTGCACAGGCTTGCTCACTGTCAAATGCTACTTGTTTTCCCAGCGCTTTAAATTTTATACCAGCTTTTAACAGCTTAGCTTGAATATTTTTTTCGATAGTGGTTTTACTGCCGTTGTTTAATGCAATATTCTTTTCGTTTTCGGTGTTAAATACACAGGTGATGAATAGGCTAGCGGGGAAGTTGGTATAATTGGCCTGATGCGTTAACCACGCGAAGCCGGGTATAGTCTTTTGCGATTGGGTACAAATATCTGTTAGTGCCGTTCGAATATTGTTGTCAATTTTCTTTTCGGTTTTACTCTTGGGTTTTGTCATAGCGTAATTTGGTGGTGAATAATCAATGGGGTAGAATTATGCATAAGATACCTTTCGAAAGATAGCTGGCGTGGTTTTTTGATGGTTAAGCTTCAAAGGTGGGGCGCCGTATGGGTTTTAATGTTGTTGGATGAGCAGTGGTGTTTGCGATGCATCGAGGGAGGACATAGAGTCATTCTTTAATGTAAAAAACTTAATATTTGATTGGTTTATGGTCGCTATTTCATTGTAAAAATGAAGCGCGAACAGGCTGTCGAAGCTGCCGTCTTTCTTGGCTTTTCGAATGCCGTAGGTTAATCGTTCGGCCAGCTCGGGGTGTTGTGTATTTACGTAGAAATAAACAGACATAGGGAAAAAAAGTACAATATTCGGTTCTATTATTAAGTCTGGGTATTGCGCTATAACGGTTTCAAGAGTGCCTTCAGCTTCATTGATGCCGAGAGATATAGCGTCGAACCTTTTTTTGTTTAGCATTGCGAATAGGCTATCGATACTGTGCGTTTGAACAACGGAAATATTGTTCGCGCGAAGAACCGCTACATCGGGCCAGCGTACGCCTTGACCTACCGAGAGCGTTTGGAGCTTGCTTAGCGAATCAATTTGCTTAAATTTGTCGGCGTCTGCTTTGCGAATAATTAAGCGCCTGTAACCCAGTATTCCCTTTATCACAGACTCTTTTATTCGGATAAGCGACCCTGCACTTTCTTCCATTACTTCGTCATTTGGGGATATATGCACCTGAAAACGATCGGCACGTGCAGCCTCAATACGCGCCCGCTCTATTCCGGGGCGGTGCTCAATGGTATGGAGACTGTAGGGCCCATATTTAACACGGCTTTTTTCCATAGCAAGCCATGTCACGGCCTTGTCATAGGCATGTCGACCTTTAGCCCCGCCCATCCACATGGTATAGGAGGGAATGGGGTCTGAGGGCAGTAGTTCTTGCGAGCTGAGGTCGCTAGCGTCTGAGTCGGTGCCTATTAGGAATAGTAAGCCAAGAATCAACAGGTGGCGCATTGCAGTAAAGCCGTAACAAGTAGTGAGATGATAGTCTCTTATTCTAGACGTAATTGGCGACACTTGCCTATGTCAGAGGGCTTTTTTTACTCTGCACTAAAAATGCTTAGGGCCATATTTTGTTGTACAAATATAGCGACAATCTACCGCTGCAGCGGTAGATTGTCGGCGGGGAGATATCGCGTGGTCTTGGTATGGCGAAGAGTCAAGGGACGCTAGAGGCTCTTGTATAGCATAAGCTACACAAGAGTGGCCTTTTTACTTGGGGAGTTCCGCTACACGATATTGCTCGGGTACTTGGCTAAGATTATCGAAGGTGTCAGTAATTTTTTTAAGTAAGCCATCTTTAATGTCGTAAATCCAGCCGTGTACTGCGAGTGGCTGGCGTGCGCTCCAAGCATTTTGTATGGCTGGAATATGACAAACATTGGCGACTTGTTGCTTAACATTTAATTCGCACATTAAATTTAGGCGTTCTTTCTCGTCGGCAATACAAGCCATCTTTTTTCGGCTGTGGTAATAAACGTCTCGTATATTTCGCACCCACTGGTCTACTAGCCCAAACTGTTCGTTTAGCATAGCGGCCTGCACGCCACCACAGTTGTAATGCCCGCAAACAATAATGTGTTTAACTTTTAATACTTGTACGGCGTAGTAAATAACGCTCAGACAGTTTAAGTCGGTATGGACAACGCAGTTGGCTATATTACGGTGCACAAATAATTCACCGGGCATAAGGCCTACAATTTCATTTGCGGGCACACGGCTGTCGGCACAACCTATCCATAAATACTCGGGTTTTTGCTGTTTTGATAATTTTTCGAAAAAGGTGGGGTCTTCGGCTTTTATCGCGTCGGCCCATTGCTGGTTATTCTGGAAAAGATTCTCGAGTTCGTTCATAGTGCGGCTCTAGTAAAGTGACTAATGGCAGCTGTGTTCGTGAGCAGCGAGTATACCCAAAAGAACGAAAAAGGGACAAGCCGATGAAAAGCTTTTATTGGCACGATTATGAGACCTGGGGGACAAACCCAGCTATTGACCGGCCAAGCCAGTTTGCCGGCGTGCGCACTGACGAAAATTTAAACATTATTGGGGACCCGCTGGTGATGTATTGCCAGCCGCCAGAGGATATCTGGCCACAGCCGTTAGCGTGTATGGTTACTGGTATTACTCCCCAGTTAGCCTTGCAAGAAGGCTTGCCTGAACACGCGTTTATTAAAAAAATTCATCGAGAATTTTCTCAGCCGGGCACTTGTGGCGTTGGTTATAATTCACTTCGGTTTGACGACGAAGTTACACGCTATGCCTTGTACCGCAACTTCTATGACCCGTATGAGCGTGAGTGGCGTAACGGTAATTCCCGTTGGGATATTATAGATATGGTGCGGCTTGCCTATGCGCTACGGCCAGAGGGTATCGAGTGGCCTATAGTCGATGGCCGACCGAGTTTTCGGTTAGAAAACCTTACTGTAGCGAATAACATAGCGCATCAATCGGCTCATGATGCCTATTCTGATGTTGAAGCTACTATAGAAATGGCAAAATTGGTACGCAGTGCGCAACCGGATTTATACCAGTACGCGCTAGCAAACAAGACAAAGCAAAAAGTCGCAGCCATGATGGATGTGGCCAACAAAAAGCCGCTGTTGCATATTTCATCGCGCTTCTCTGCGGAACACGGTTGTGCGGCACTTATCGTACCTTTATCGATGCATCCAACCAATAAAAATGCGGTGGTTGTCTATGATCTGTCAATAGACCCTACACCGCTGTTAACACTGGATGCTGACGCCATTGCCGAACGAGTTTTTACTGCAACGGCTGACTTACCCGAAGGGGTAGCGCGTATTCCGCTAAAGTTGGTGCATATTAATCGGTGCCCTATCTTAGTGACACCTAAGTTGTTAGACGAAAAGGCTGCGCAGCGTTTAAATATTGATAAGGCGCTTTGCGAGAGACATTGGCGGCAATTGCGTGAGAGTGATCTCTCAGGGAAGCTCGAATTACTCTATACCGCTGAGCGATTTTCACCGCGCAAAGACCCGGAGCAGCAGTTGTACAATGGTTTTTTAAATGGAGAAGATAAAAAACAGTGCGCTGTTCTTCGTAAAGCTAAACTTAAAGAGCTCGCTGAGATGCCGTCCGTTTTTAACGATACCCGCTTGAACCAGATGTTATTGCGCTATAAGGCCCGAAATTTTCCGGAGGCGTTAAATGAGCAAGAGCGGTTGGAGTGGCATGAGCATGTGCAAGAACGTCTAATGCAGGGTGAAGAGGGGTGTTTGTCCTATAGCGAATATCTCTCAGTACTTGATACGCTAGCCTTAAGCGAGGATGGAGCATCGATAGAGAAACAAGCGTTGATCAGTGCGTTGCGTCAATGGGGCGAACAAAAAACTTACGCTTTTTGAATTTCTAAATCGTATCGTCCGTTTGCTAGATTTGTTTGATAGCATCGGGTATGGCCAATGTGTTCTTTCATTAACGAAACGATCATTTTTTTATCGGCTTCACTGGTATCGATACCGAAGCAAACCGCAGAAAGCTCGCTTGTTTCGAAGGTTAAGTCATCGACCCATGTGGAGGGCTCATCATTTATTTGCCTTTTCTCTGAGAGGCGAAAGCAGCGCCATTCCTGTTCGAGTTTACGTGAGAGTGATTTTACCGTAAAGAGCGATTCGAAGTTCGGTTTCTCGTCGACAGGAGGGTTGTTTAAAATAGCATCGATTTGATCACGTAAATCGGCAAGCTCTGGTCGAGTATTGCCGTATTGTATCGGTTGAGGCCGCCGTGCAAGTGCTTGATCGGTACAGTCGAACCGAAAACACACACCTCGATGGTTATTACCAAAATGGTCCCATGCCACAGTATTGTCGGGCCGAGAGCTAAAACTGCACACACGAACTTTACGGTTATAGTCTTCCCACAGTTTTAAATAATTTTGAACGGTGGACATGCGTTGATCGACCATTTTGGCGAGCAATTCGCCTAGCACGCCTTCGGCTTCCTCTGGGTTTCCAAATCTATCCTCTTCTCGCCAGCGCCGTATAGCGTTTATTAGTGGTGTATCGCCTTGTGGTTTACTAGAGGCGAAAATCATTGAAGCTGCAAGTTTTATCGTGGCTTGCAGCAGCGATGCTCGGTCAAAGTTCACGGGTGTGAGGTGTTGGAGCTCGAGAGGGTCACCATAGACAACGGGCGAACTCCAGCGCAAAGTGCGGCTCGAAAGAATGAGTTGCGCGGTGTCAATCGAGCAATATTTAAAGAGTTTTTCGGGGATTGCCACAGCGGTTTCCTAATACAAATTATGCTGTATTTATAACTATTATAGGTAGCTTAGTCGGTTTTTCAGTGTTTTGCGTCCTTAAGTGGAGCCTGTTCGGGCGGAATCTGGCAAATAGTTGATCTTAAACGCTTGGGCTATTTCAGCCGCGGCAGTAGAATAGCCGGCAAATTTGATCCCCCTTCTGAGGTAGCGCACTGTGATATTCGCCGGTTCCCATATTCTGTCTGTTGAACAATTTTCTCGCGCTGACATTGAACAGATATTCGCGGTTGCAGACAGCATGGAGCCCTACGCCTTGCGTAAAAGGGTTACGCGGGTACTTGAGGGCGCTATTTTGGGTAATATGTTTTTTGAACCCAGTACGCGCACACGCGTTAGTTTTGGTTGCGCTTTTAATTTGTTGGGTGGAGAAGTACGAGAAACAACGGGTTTTAAAAGCTCGGCCATTGCCAAGGGCGAGTCGCTTTACGATACCGCTCGCGTATTATCCGGCTATAGCGACGTAATTTGTATGCGGCACCCTGAATCGGGTTCGGTAGCCGAGTTTGCTTCCGCGAGCCGAGTGCCGGTTGTTAATGGTGGCGATGGTGCTAATGAACACCCCAGCCAAGCGTTGTTAGACCTTTATACCATTCAAAAAGAAGTTACGGCTAAACGTGGTTCGATGGACGGATTACGGATAGCTATGATAGGCGATCTAAAGCATGGTCGTACGGTGCATTCATTGAGCCGGCTATTGGCGCTGTACGACAATATTGAAGTCGTCTTGGTCTCGCCGGAAGAGCTGGCAATGCCGGAACGTTATGTCGACGCTTTGCGTTCGGCAGGGCATAAAGTGGTAATTTCTTCAGAGCTCAATCACAGTATTAGCCGAGTTGATATTGTGTATTCAACACGCATCCAAGAAGAGCGGTTTGAGTCGAAAGAGGCGGCGGACGTTTACCGTGGCCGTTTTCGGTTGAACCAATCGATCTACACAGAGTTCTGCCAACCGAATACGGTCATTATGCACCCTTTACCGCGTGATTCTCGTTCAGACGCAAATGAGTTAGACAATGACCTTAATCAGAACCCTAACCTCGCTATTTTCCGGCAGGCGGACAATGGGGTATTGGTACGTATGGCGCTCTTTGCGATGATTTTGGACGTTGTCGGGCAAGTAGAAGCGCATTCGCGAGAGGTTAATTGGTACCACCGTCGCAACGGTATGTAGTGTATATGGCATTTAACTCATTACTGGTTCTTTAGTATTGGTTATTGTTTTTGGCGCTTCGTCAAATCTGCTTTCGTGGCGCATTCGTAAGCTTGATATAGATAAATGTCACATTTAACACCCTGCCTTATGACTGAAGCCTTTCGCTTTGGTTATTAATTGGGCATAATCAGTAACGAATAATCAGTATAAAGTGTGAACTCAGCGGTTGGTAGAATTTGCAGAAAGCGTTAGACTCAAAGCGTTAATTATAATGTTCTAGCGTGTTATCGAGCACGGATTTGTTCGAGGAGGTCTCATTAAGGAAGATGATTTTGTCTGTTTACTAACGGCATACCAACAATTATCTAATTAAGAAATGAGGTGGAAGTAATGGCAGGCTTTGATGTCTTCCGTGGAATGGCAGGAGCTGTTCTCGCGAGCTGTATACTTTCAGGGAGTGCTTTAGCACAGCCCGAGACCGGGGCCGAAGACCTTTGGTTGTTAGCAAAATACGACGTAAATGGTGACAATGTGATCACCGTCGATGAAATATCCGATAAGCGTAAACAAATTTTTTCGCGGATGGACGACAACGCTGATGGCGGTGTCTCTTTTGAAGAGTATTTAAAGCTCGATACGGCTAAACGTGAGATGTTGTTAAAAGCGCGCTTTAGCAAATTAGACCTTGATGAAGACGGTACGCTTTCCGACAATGAATATTGTTCCTACCTCGGCAGTTTTGAGCGTTTCGATCAAAACGGCGATGGTAACATTAGTACAGCCGAGATTACCCGCGACACCCCGGCTAAAGTTGATATAGCCGTTGAAGAAAACGACGAAAATGTACATTGTCTTTTCTGGGTTTGTGTGCGCACCAACCTCGATTAAAGCAATGATTAAAAAAGCGGCAATAGGCCGCTTTTTTACGTTTTGTGTGTGCTCTCTCGCGGCTACTAATCAATGTATTGTCGTATTTTGGCAATGAGTTGATGCCGGTCGAGTGGCTTTTGAAGGCAGGCATTAGCTTCTACTTGTCGACCAAAGCGTAAAAGCTCCTCTTCCTCACACACCGAAATTAGTATGACAGGCGTTTCAGCAATAGCGGCGTTATCCTTAAGTGAACGGCACAGTTCGTAGCCGTTTACTCCCGGTAAATAGACATCAATCAAAATTACGTCGGGTCGCATTTCTTGTGCGAGCCTTAGGCACTCTTCCCCATTTTGCGTGGTGATTAAGGCGCAGTGGCCTTCAAGTGTTTTCTCGATAACAGACAAACTTGTAGGGTCATCATCGACAACTAAAACGCTTGCATCTGGCGTATAGGCCGATAGCGTCACTTGATTGCGACCCCTTCTTTTTGATTTGTAGAGCGCCTTATCGGCAAGGCTAATTTGATGTGAGAGGCTGGTTCCGGTGGTGAAGTTGGCGAGTGAGAGGCCAACGCTTACCGTTACGCGGTCACTTTCTCGCGAGCCTCGGTGCTTAATGTGTAATGCCTCAATGGTTTTACGTACGTGCTCGGCGACATGCAGGGCGCCGGCTTCTGGTGTATTGGGGAGTAGCGCAATAAATTCTTCCCCACCGTAGCGGGCAACAATATCGCCTGGCCGGTTTAGGCAGCGGCGTAATGCCGTTGAAATAAGGCGGATACATTCGTCTCCCGATTGGTGGCCGTATTCGTCATTATAGAGTTTGAAATGGTCGATATCGAGCAACAACAATGAGACGGGTTCTTGGGAGCGAGTGGCCAGTTTCCAATGTTCTTCTGCTTTCATGTCAAAGGTACGGCGATTGTAAAGGCCGCTAAGGCTGTCTTTCTCACTTAAAAAGGTGAGTTCTTCGTTGGCTTGGTTGAGTTTGTTACGCATGTCGACAATACGCTCCATGGCTCGAATTTTTGCCGAGAGAATCACGGAACTAACGGGTTTTATCAGATAATCATCGCCGCCAGCTTCTATACCTTCACGCAAGCTTTCTTCTTGGTTGTGGGCGGTCACGAAAATAATCGGCACCCAATGGCTGCCCAGCCACTCCCGAATGAGGCGTGTAGTCTCAAACCCGTCTAAACCGGGCATTTCCACATCCATAATAATGAGATCGATGGGGTTTTTATCGACAATCTGTAGTGCCTCTTCCCCACATTTGGCCACAACAGGGTCGTGGCCGGCTTTACGGATATAGGTGCACGTTGCATGGCGCAGGGTCGGACTGTCTTCAACCAGAAGGATTTTCATAAGGTTAGATTTAAGCGCCTTTCTTTAAAGTTCCACTAAAGAGTTTATCACAGGGTAAAAAATACGCTCTCTCTCGCTTTTGGGCATGCTGAGCACTAAGCAAAACTGTATAATCGCTCGGTTTATATGTAGCCGGCGAAATATCAGCCTAAAAACCGGCATTTGATGAAGAATTACGCCTGTTACGGGCGGTTAATAGCGGATGTGAGCGCTTGATTTATGTCGGAATTTGAAGATATTCGGCCCTATAACGACGACGAGGTGCGCCCTATCATTGAGCGGCTTCTGGCCGATGGTGAATTTCTCGATACGTTGGCCAAGTTCAAGCTACCAAGCGCTATGGGTTTTGCTGCACGCGCGTTGCGTTCCGTGGTGCGTAAACGGCTCGCAAAAGAAGTAGGCCACATTAATAATGTTGAATCGTTTCAAGCTTTGATCGAAAAGTATCTTTCTCGCTCTATAAACGAAACAGTCAAAAGCCTCACCTATTCGGGTTTGGAGCATATCAATGCGAACGAGCCCTATTTATTTATCAGTAATCATCGCGATATCGCGATGGATCCCGCACTAATTAACTGGGTGCTATTCCATAATAATTACCCCACCATGCGCATCGCTATTGGTGATAACTTACTCACTAAGCCTTTTGCTGCAGATTTAATGCGTTTAAATAAAAGCTTTATTGTGCGCCGTAATCTCGCATCACGTCGTGAAAAACTGGCGGCGGCTAAAAAACTAGCCAGTTATATACACCACTCGGTATTAACCGACCGCGAAAATTTATGGATTGCACAACGTGAGGGGCGAGCCAAAGATGGTTGGGATAAAACAAACCCTGCATTAATCAATATGTTTGCAATGAGCAAACCGAGCGATATGCCGTTTGAGGATTTTATACGCGAAGCGCGTATTGTTCCTGTGAGTATTTCCTATGCGTATGACCCTTGCGATATAGACAAAGCGCACGAGCTGCATCAAAAAGCAGTACATGGCTCGTATACAAAAGACGAGCACGAAGATGTTATGAGTATTGCACGCGGAATTACGGGTTATAAAGAAGCCGTGCATGTTAGCTTTGGAACTTTACTCGAAGATGGGCTTGAAACAGCCGATGACGTTGCTGAAGAGATTGATCGTCAGGTGGAGTCTAATTATATCTTGCACTCAACTAATTGCTTTGCCTATGAATTATTAGAGCATAAAACACCTTCTGTACGGGTGGGTGCGGAGGGTATCGCTTTTGAAACGTACGATTGGGGTAAGGCTAGGGCGCAGTTTAAAGACCGTATTGCGACCTGTAATGACAGTACTCGAAAGATAGTGCTAACGGGCTATGCCAACCCGGTGTACCGTCGATTAGGTGAACAAAAGTGCTAAATGAGGATACCAAAAAGGTTATTCAGCAAGCGTATCGAAAATTTCTTGCATCGAAAGAGTTAAACCCTCGATACGGTCAAAAACTGATGATCGCTGAAATTGCCCGTACATTGGGAAATATCAAAATGGATGATCATGAAACGCGATCCTCCGATAGCCATGTGTGCGTCATAGAAGCGGGAACGGGTACAGGAAAAACGGTTGCCTATCTATTAGCAGCATTACCCATCGCAAAAGCATTGAATAAAAAACTGGTGCTGGCAACGGCAACAGTGGCGCTACAAGAGCAAGTTGTATTAAAAGATCTTCCCGAATTATTACACCATAGCGAACTAGATTTTCAATTCCGTTTGGCAAAGGGGCGTGGCCGTTATTTGTGTTTGGCAAAACTCGATAAGCTACTGTCCGTGGATGACGAAGTTCAATTTATTCCGTTATACGAAGATGAGCAAAGCGGTATAACCACCACCGAAAACAAGTTATACGCTGGCATGATGGAAAAATTGTCTCATGGCGATTGGGATGGCGACCGAGATAATTGGGAAGATGAAATAGAGCAGACAACGTGGCAGCGAGTGACTACGGATCACCGACAGTGTACAGGTCGAAAATGCAGCTTTATTCGCAGTTGTTCTTTTTTTAAAGCCCGCGAAGAGTTAGATGATGTCGACTTAGTTGTCGCGAACCACGATTTAGTGCTTGCCGATCTTGCTTTAGGTGGGGGCGCTATTCTATCTGCTCCAGAAGAAACTATTTATATTTTTGATGAAGGACATCACCTTCCAGATAAAGCACTCAATCATTTTGCAACTCATGGGCGTTATCGAAGCACTATTCGTTGGTTAGGTCAAACAGAAGGCCAGTGGCAATCGATTGTAGGGCCAATTGCTGAGGCGAGCTATTTTATGCAAATGGCCGCACCAATGGAAGCCAAGCTAAAAAGTGTTCGTACGGTAATGGAAACGCATTTGTTTTTAATTCAAGCGTTGACGGCAGAGGTAGATCGCGAACAGTTTTCGCCGCGATTGAGGTTTCCTGAAGGCGTGGTGCCAGAAGAGCTAGAAGTGCTCGCGGTGGAGTTGCAGCGTGAATTTTCAGATTTAGTGCAGCTACTCGGTAAATTAAATAAGGAAATGAACACTCTACTTGACGAAGACTACCCGACAGTTCCGCGTGTGGATCTCGAAAATACGCTGCCTATACTCGGGTCTATGTTGAGTAGGGCTGAGTCTAGTTTTGAATTATGGACGAGTTATGCTGATACGCGAGTAGATAAAAAATTTCCTCATGCACGCTGGATTAGCTTGTTGGAATACAATGAACTTAGTGACTTTGAAATGGTGTCTAGCCCTATCTTAGCGTCTCGAGCGTTAGAAAAAGATTTGTGGTCTCGATGTTTTGGTGCCGTGGTAACGTCTGCAACATTAACGGCTCTAAATTCGTTTGATCGATTTAAATACCGCGCAGGAACGTATGACAATAGCCACTATGTAATTGTGCCCAGCCCCTTTGATTATGCGGCAAATGCCGATCTTGTGGTGCCTGAAGCCGCGATTGAAGCGAAAGATGCTCAAGCCCATACTGAAAGTTTGATTTCGTTACTGCCCAGTATTATCGATAAAGCGTCAGGCTCTTTGGTGTTGTTTTCTTCTCGAAAACAAATGCAAGAAGTCTACGAGAATATGCCGCGCGAGTTTAAAACACTCATACTGATTCAGGGCGTTGAAAGCAAGCAAGCGCTGGTAAGAAAACATAAAAAACGTATCGACAATAAAGAGGGTAGTGTTTTGTTTGGGCTCGCGAGTTTTTCGGAAGGTGTAGATTTGCCCGGTGAGTATTGTACTCATGTGCTTATTGCAAAAATTCCGTTTTCCGTTCCCGACGATCCTTTAGAGGCGGCGTTGGCCGAGTGGATAGAGGCGAGTGGTGGTAATGCTTTTATGCAAATTACGGTTCCTGACGCGGCCATTAAATTGGTGCAGGCCTGTGGTCGCCTTTTAAGAACAGAGTCTGATAAGGGGCGTATATCCATCTTGGATAAGCGTATTCTGACAAAGCGTTATGGCCGAGCATTATTAAATTCTTTGCCGCCTTTTGGTGGTGGCGTGAGGTAGAGCGGTGTGGATAATCGAAATGCCTGTATGCAGGCCCTGCTTATGTCGCTGGAAGAGGAACTGCGCGATCTTCAATGTTGGCAGCCACAGCCTCCAACGGCCAAGAGTCTACTGAGTACCCAACCTTTTTGTATCGACACCCTTTCTTTTGCGCAATGGTTACAATTTGTTTTTATTGTCAGAATACAGGCCTTGATCGACACTGGTCAGCCGCTTCCCCAAAAATGTGCTATTACACCTATGGCTGAAGAATTTTTTCGACAGCACGGTTTTCAGTCAGAAGCAATTCTTGAGATGGTCAGACAAATCGACGAGATCTTGATGTAATTGTAGTAATTTTGGGTTGTTTTGTTGTTGTAAATCTTCGCTTCGTTTTATTATTGATGTTGCTTAATTTATGACAATAAAAATATGCAAGGAGAGCGGCATGGGGAATTTCGCCACTTATAGAATCGTAAGTTCGGGGGAATGCCTTACTGGCTTTGATGCTCGTAAGGTTAATCGATCCTTTGCTCGATTGTTACGGCTTAGTGATGAAAAAGCGGCGCTGGCCCTTACCGGCATGCGAACACTCAAAAAAGGTTTGCCTTTGGCGAGTGCGCAAGTGTACAAACGAAAACTTGAGCTTATTGGTGTGGATGTTCACCTCGTGCAAGAGGTTGCCGCACTTGAGCCAACTCCCCGTATGAGCGCGACGCCTGCTGACATTCAATCTCCTGAAAATAGTACAGCAGATACAGCGCCTCAGGCCGTCACGTCGTCAGTAATGCATGCGGTATTCGAACCTAATACCCGCGCGTTGGTTTGTCCAAGATGTGGGCTTGAACAGCCGCAATACGAGCAGTGTTGTGGGTGTGGTACGTGTCTCCACAACGTAGGCTCAGCCAAACAAGTAATGAATACGGTTCCGCTTTTTCAAACCGACAATCTGAATACAACGAATAGGCACACGGCAGAAAAAGGCGCATTGACGGCGCGTGGTATTGCTGCGGGTGCAGTTGCGGCCAGTATGGGTGCGTTTTTGTGGGTGTTGGTAGCGAAGCTCGTGAACTACGCGCTAGGTCTAGTGGCGTGGTTAATTGGTGGAATGGTGGGGTTTACCGCAGCAAAACTTGGATCGAGAGGCGAGCTTTCCGGCGTAATATGCGGAGCTTTAGCGTTGTTGGCGGTACTCGGCGGAAAATACACCGTGGCTGAAGCGTTGCAAAATCAATGGCAAGGTGAGTTTGAAATACTCTACCAAAACGCAGATTTACAGCCGCTATACGATATGGATATAGCCAATGCACAACGTTACAAAGCGATGGTGGTAGACGAGCAAACCTTGCGTGAATTTATTATTGAAAATGGTTATGTACTGGCGTTTACGGACGAAGAGCTTGAAGAGGCCGATATACGTTACTTTACCGAATCGATTGGTCCTCGGTTGGAGCGTCTCGCTGCAGATGATCTGACTATCGATGATTGGGCAACCATGGCATTTTCCGGCAGTCGGCAGGTCGAATCGACCGTACAAGTGATGCGCAACAGTATCGGTATTGCGGAGTTTGTTTTTCTCTTATTGGGCATTGGCACGGCTTATCGTACAGGGCGTGGCCAAGCGTAATCCCCCTCCCTCGGTTGTGCTTCGAATGACCGGTTTACCTCATTCGGCTTTTTTTATCGCGAGCCTCGCGTTCGTCGCTGGGTTTGGGCCTAACGGCTGAGTAGCCTATTGTATTGGAGATCACTCGAATTAATGCCTTAATTCTTGCCAGAGAACTAAGCTTATAGGTACAGGCCTAATAAGGCCTATATACGCGAGTGCTGCGGCGTGTGTGGCACATTGAGTGGGAAAGCGAGTAGAGGTGTGCAGCATGAATAATCTTGTTACGCTGGGCGAGTTCGTGATTCAACATCAGCAGGATTACCCCGAAGCCACAGGTGATCTTAGCCAAATTTTTGGTGCGATTAAATTGGCGTCGAAACTGGTGCACCGTGAAATCAATAAAGCGGGTATTGCGGACATCGTAGGTTACGCCGGTCAAAAAAATGTTCAGGGTGAACAGCAGCAAAAATTGGATGTTTACGCAAATGATAAATTTAAAACGGCCTTGGCGGCACGAGGTCTTGTGTGTGGTTTGGCTTCAGAAGAGGAGGAGTCGTTTGTAGAGTTTACTCAACCACAACATAAAGGTAGCAAATACATTGTATTAATTGACCCCATTGACGGTTCTTCCAATATCGATGTCAATGTTGCGGTAGGCACAATTTTTTCAATTTATCGACGTGTTTCGCCGCATCAAGAGCCGGTACAGATAGAGGATTTTTTGCAGTGTGGTACAGAGCAAGTGGCGGCAGGCTATGTTATTTATGGGTCGTCTACTATGTTGGTTTATACCACTGGAAATGGCGTGAACGGTTTTACGTTTGACCCTTCTATAGGTGTTTATTACCTTTCTCACCCTAATATGGCCATACCTTCAAAGGGCACAATTTATTCGGTAAACGAAGGTAACTATGTTCATTTTCCCGTGGGGGTTAAACAGTATATTAAATACTGCCAAGAAAACGATGAAGCAACGCAACGGCCTTACACTTCACGTTACATTGGTTCTTTGGTGGCTGATTTTCACCGAAACTTATTGAAAGGTGGCATTTTTATCTACCCGTCATACGCGGAAAACGCCTGTGGGAAGTTGCGGTTATTATACGAGTGTAATCCAATGGCGTTTATTATGGAGCAGGCCGGTGGTGCGGCATCAGACGGTAGGTCACGTATCATTGAACGAGTACCTAACGCCTTACACCAGCGAACCCCGTTTTTTGTGGGGTCGCCTAAAATGGTAGAGAAAGCAGAAGCGTTCATGGCATATGTTGGCTCGTGACACGGGGTACCGAAGCGGTAAATAAGAGCCCAAAAAGAGGTTGAACGTTGGTCTTTATAGGGCCCGCTGAGTGTCTCTGAGCGTTGCCTTACATGCGCTCCATGGTTTCTATTCCCAGTAGCTCTAAGCCTTGTTGTAGGCGTTGGGCAACGTTCTTACTGAGTTGTAAGCGGCTGTTACGGGTATTGTCGTCGACATCGCTTTTTAATATAGGGCACGCTTCGTAAAACGTCATAAACAAGCTGGCGAGGTCATATAAATACGTGCATAAAATATGCGGCATAGCGTCGGCACTAACGTGCTCAAGTGCCTCGTCAAATTGCAATGTTTTCAGTACCAATGATTTTTCTTGGGGTTCTGTTACGCAGAGTTCGCCGGAGAAACTATTAAGGTCGATATTGGCTTTACGGAATATGCTACATATACGTGCATAGGCGTACTGCATATACGGCCCTGTATTGCCTTCAAAACTCAGCATAGCGTCCCAGTTAAAGATGTAATCATTGGTGCGCGTTTTAGATAGGTCGGCATATTTTACGGCCCCTATGCCTACTTTTTGAGACACTTCTTTTATTGTCGCAGCGTCTAATTCCGGATTTTTTTCACTAACGATTGTGTGTGCACGTTCAATAGCCTCGACCAGTAAGTCGGCGAGTTTTACGGTGCCGCCGCTTCGTGTTTTAAACGGTTTACCATCGGCGCCCATCATGGTGCCGAAGGGATGATGTTCGAGGTTGACCCATTCATCGACAAAACCTGCTTTGCGTGCAACGGTGAATACTTGCTGCATGTGCAACGATTGGCGAGCGTCAATAAAATAAAGTATGCGATTAGCTTTTAAGGTGTTGGCGCGATAGCGCAGTGCCGCCAAGTCGGTAGTGGCGTATAAATATCCGCCGTCTTTCTTTTGAATGATAACAGGGCTGGGGTTCCCATTTTTATCGGCAAGCTCTTGCAGGAAAACGACTTGAGCACCGTCATCTTCGACTGCTAGCGCTTGGGCTTTTAGAGCCGTTACGGTGGGGGCTAAATCTTCATTGTATGCGCTTTCGCCGCGAACGTTAGACGCGTTCAGTGTGACATTCAGCGTTTGGTAAATATCTTCGCTATGCTTCAGCGATACATTTTTAAATTGTTCCCAAAGCCTTAATACCTTTGCATCGCCAGATTGTAACGCGACCACGTATTGGCGTGCTCGGTCTGCGAAAGCGGTGTCTTTATCGAAGTGAGCTTTTGCTTGTTGGTAGAAGCCTTCTAAATCTTTTAAGGCGAGTTCAGCGCGTTCTCCATCACCTAGCTGCTCTTCGAGTTCGGCAATGAGCATACCAAACTGAGTGCCCCAGTCGCCGACATGGTTTTGGCGTATCACCTTGTCGCCACGAAACTCTAATATGCGGGCGATGGCGTCGCCAATAATAGTAGAGCGCAAATGCCCCACATGCATTTCTTTGGCAAGGTTTGGTGAAGAATAATCGATAACGACGGTTTGGCTATCGATACGCTCTTGTGCGGGCATATCGTACTGTTTGGCTAACCATGTACTGGCTAAATGAATATTGATAAATCCTGGGCCGGCGATGTCTATTTTTTCTGCAATGCCGTTAAGGTCCAGGTGATCGACGATTGTTTGCGCCAGTACGCGGGGGTTGGTTTTCATCGCTTTAGCGGCAGCCATAGCGCCATTGGCTTGGTAATCACCAAAACCGGCCTTTTTACTGATGGCAACATGAGGGCTATAGTCGCTAGGAATACCGGCATCTGACATGGCATGGCGTACACGATCGGCGAGAAAACTACGAATATTCATGGTAATAATATCTTGAATGCTGAAGGAAGCGCGATTGTAACGGCATGGCTGTCAGAAGCAAGTTTGTGGGTCAAGAAACCAACGAGTTTTAACGAGGGTAGGTATTGCCACTCAGGGCGGATAAATAGGCTATAGGTTTACAGCGCGTTAGCATAGAGAATAGCGAGGCTGTTCTATAATGGTAGACGAGATAAAGAAGCGTAAACGAATACGACGGAGAAGGGATGGGTATGACAACAAATATTGTAACTGAGCGCGACGCAGGCGTATTGATGATCACCTTGAATCGTGTCAATAAGAAGAATGCACTTAATCAGGCCATGTATCAGGCGCTGGCGGAAACGCTGAATGCGGCGGCGGATAACCAAGCGGTAAGGGTCGTGTTGATAACGGGTGTGGAAGATTGTTTTTGCAGCGGTAACGACCTCGCCGATTTTGCTAATTTTATGTCGGAGCCGGAGAAGCTGGCAGGCAGTGAGAACCCCACACTGGCCTTTATGTTAGCTCTGGAAAAATGTCCTAAACCGGTGGTGGCGGCAGTCTCTGGCCCCGCAGTGGGCATAGGAACAACAATGCTTTTACATTGTGATTTAGTTTATTGTGCAGAAAATACAGCGTTTTCGTTGCCTTTCGTTAATTTGGGCTTAAGGCCAGAGTATGCCAGTTCATATTTGCTGCCGAGATTAGCGGGCCATGCGCGAGCGGCAGAATGGATATTATTGGGTGAGCCTTTTGGCGCAGAGGCGGCTTATCAAGCGGGCTTGGTTAATGGCGTAGTGGATGATCCTCTTTTAAAAGCACGCGAAGTGTGCCACAAGTTGGCGGCTCAAGCGCCTATAGCCGTTCGTGAGGCGAAGGCGTTGCTAAAGTTATCGGGTCGAAAGGCGGTGAGCGATACGTTGAATACAGAGCTCCAAAGCTTTGTCGCGAGCTTGTCGAGCCCTGAGTTTGGAGAGGCGGTAACGGCTTTTTTTGAAAAGCGTCCAGCCGATTTTTCTAAAATTTAAATAGTGGATTACCAGGAACAGGTTAATTATATGAGCCAAATACCGTTGGATTTTAGTGGGTATACCGTAATGGTGGTAGGTGGCACCAGCGGTATTAATCGTGGTATTGCTGAAAGCTTTGCACGGGCGGGCGCGAAGGTGGCGGTGGCGAGCCGTAGTGAAGAAAAAGTGGAAGATACGGTCGCGGCGCTGTCGGTATTAGGCGCCGAAAGCATGGGGTTTGCTGCTGATGTACGCGATCAGGCGTCGATTAAAAAGGGCTTCGAGGACGTTGAACGCGTATTGGGTAAGTTTGACGTTTTAGTGAGCGGCGCGGCAGGAAACTTTCCTGCGCTGGCCAATGGTATGTCGGCGAATGGTTTTAAATCGGTGGTCGATATCGATTTACTCGGTACGTTCCATGTAATGCAAGCGGCTTACCCTCATCTTAAAAAACCGGGCGCGAGTATTATTAATATTTCTGCGCCTCAGGCTTTTTTACCGATGGTGGCACAATCTCATGTGTGTGCGGCGAAGGCTGGTGTAGATATGATAACCCGGACATTGGCGATGGAATGGGGCCCAAAAGGTATTCGTGTGAACAGTGTGGTGCCCGGGCCTATTGAGGGTACCGAAGGCATGAAGCGTTTGGCGCCTACCCCAGAGCTGGTTTCGCAAGCCACGCAGAGCGTACCCCTTAAACGCTTGGGGCAGCCCGATGATATTGGGAATGTTTGCTTGTTTTTAGGTTCTTCGTTAGCTAGCTATGTGAGTGGTACGGTCATACCGGTAGATGGCGGCTGGGCATTGGGAGGCGTTTCGGCGTTCAGCGCAACGCTTGGTGATTTTATGATGCAAATGTCGGAAGAGTAATGGCGCTGTCTGGTTTTGCATTGAATAGACCTTAAACCACACCCTTGCTATGATCGCGCCTTGCCCATTGGGGGGCGCCATTAACGCAAGAGGGCCGTATGACTGTAAAAGTTACCCAGCTGATCCTTAAGTTCAGTTGTAATGACCAGCCTGGAATAGTGGCGTCTGTCGCTAGTCTGTTTTCTCTCCAAGGGTTCAATATTCGCGAGTCGTCACAATTTGAAGATGTGACAACGCGTCGTTTTTTTATGCGTACGTTACTTGAGTCGGTCGAAGGGCCTAAAAGCCTTACTGATGTCACTTCGGCTTTTCAGTCTGTTGCTGATCGTTACCAAATGGATTGGACACTCACTAACGGCACAAAACGCACCAAGGTGTTAATTGCTGTTTCTCAGTGGGGGCATTGCCTTAATAATTTACTGAATGGCTGGAAGCACGGCACATTACCTGTCGATATAGTGGGAGTGGTGTCTAATCATGATGATATGCGCTCGCTTAGCGAATGGTACGATGTGCCTTATCACTATTTACCGGTGACTAAAGAGACTAAGGTCGAACAAGAAGCTCAAATGTTAGGCTTGATGACTGATACCGGCGCTGAGCTATTAGTGCTCGCGCGATACATGCAAATACTGTCCGACAACCTCTGTAAGCAATTGTCAGGGCGCGCTATTAATATTCATCATTCGTTCTTACCCGGTTTTAAAGGCGCGAAGCCTTATCATCAAGCGTATGAACGTGGCGTAAAACTTATTGGGGCTACGGCGCATTACGTAACCGCCGAGTTGGATGAAGGGCCTATTATTGAGCAGGAAGTGGAGCGTGTGACACACGCGAATTCACCAGAAGAGCTTGTAGAATTGGGCCGTAATACCGAAGCCGTTGTATTGCAGCGTGCGGTGCGGTGGCATGCAGAGCATAGGGTTTTATTGAACGGTAAGAAAACCGTGGTATTTGCGCGTTAAGTCTTTAACGCGACGTTGCAGCAGTACAACCGTGCAACCGTGCAACACACGGTGTTGATGGTAAGCGGTCAGGCCGGAGCCTGACATCGGCGGCTAGGGTAACAGACTGTAGTGGCTGAGTATTCTAGCCTGCGATTATTAGCCCTCATTGACTGCGGGAATACATTTTAGCAATGCCTGAAATGGGTGTTGTACTCGTTTTCCGTCCTCTCTTTTTATTTGACTTCTACATGAATATCCCGTGGCTAACAGTTGAGTGGTCTCAATATTGGCTACGGGTTTTTTCCAGCTCAAGGCATATATTTTTTTAGAGGTTTCCTGGTTGCGAGCTTCATGGCCGTAGGTGCCTGACATGCCGCAACAGCCTAACGATAAAATATCCAGCGTATGCCCTAGCGCTTCAAAAACCAGTTTCCATTGATCGCGTTCTTTTGTGGCATGGCTTTGCTCAATACAGTGCGGCATTAATGTAAAGGTTTGGCCTTGATCGGTGGCATGGGTTTGCAGGCGTTCTAGGTTTTGACTCAGCCATTCCTGTAGTAATAAAACATTGGGCGCACTGTGTTCGCTATCTTCATTTTGCAAGAATTTTGTATATTCGGCGCGATAGGTGTAGGTCATTGATGGGTCTACGCCGATCAAGGCAATTCCGGCATCAGAAAAACGATTGAGCATTTTTGAATTGCGGCGAGCGACGCGTGTAAACCAATTTAAGAACCCATGTACATGCAATGGTTTTCCGTTGGCTTTATAAGGGGCGATATAGGGCGTAAACCCAAGAGCGCGCAGTAATAATACAATATCTATAATTAAGGGCGTTTCGAAATAGCGTGTAAACGCATCTTGTACAATGACAACGGTATTCGCTTTTTCGGCATCACTCATTCGATTGATCACGCGTATATCGGCTACTTCTATCGCGCGCTTTCGTAGCGATACGCGAGAAATTTGAGGGCCATCGATAAAACCTACCCACTTCTCTAATAGATACTTGATTGGCCTAGCACCCATAACCGTGTTGTAAACCAGTGGTAATTTCGCACATACCGGCAATAGAAACTCCAGCGTGCCCACCAAATAATCTTTTAAGGGGCGTAAATAACGGGTGTGATACAGCGCAATAAAACGCGAGCGAAACTCGGGAACGTCAACTTTTATGGGGCACTGCCCAGCGCAGGCTTTACACGATAAACAGCCAGCCATTGCATCGTACACATCATGAGAAAAATCGTCTTTATTGCGATTACCAATGGCGTTGAACAGTTTGCCCGGAAAATGAGCGAGCGCCGAAAGGCCACTAGTATTTTTCAGCTCCTGCTGAGGCGTTACTTTTTGATCGGATAACAATTTTAACCACGTGCGCACAAGGGAGGCACGGCCTTTAGGGGAGTGAATGCGGTCACGCGTCCCTTTCCATGAGGGGCACATGGCATCGTTGGGGTTCCAATTGTAGCAAGCACCGTTACCGTTGCAGTACACGGCTTCGCTAAAGCTCTTCCACGTGTCTGGCGCTATTTCGCGGTCATATTGCCCTCGTGTAGGCACTTCATTAATTTTTAGTAATTCTATTTCTGCAGAAGGCGTTGCAATTTTTCCAGGGTTAAGTTGGTTATACGGGTCGAAGGCGGCTTTTATGCGTTGCAGCTGTGGGTAGAGTTCACCAAAAAATTTAGGTGAATATTCAGAACGCACACCTTTGCCGTGCTCTCCCCACAAAAGGCCATGATACTGTTGGCATAAATCGGCAACGCGATCGGATATTTCCCACGCCATTTCTTCTTGCTGAGGGTCTTTCATGTCGAGCGCGGGGCGAACATGTAATACGCCGGCATCCACATGGCCAAACATGCCGTATTCCAACTGATAGCCGTCAAGTATTTCACGAAATTCGAGAATAAAGTCGGCGAGATTTTCTGGTGGAACGGCGGTATCTTCTACAAAAGGAACGGGTCGTGCTTCACCTGCGGCGTTGCCAAGTAACCCCACCGCACGTTTGCGCATTGCCCAAATACGCTTTACGGCGTCATCGCCCCATGCGAGTGAGTAGCCAATGCGCCCTGTCGGTTTTATTTCTCCTTCATCGAAATCGGGTGTATTACTGCTATGCCCAATGGATTGTTTGAGGATGTGCGCGAGACGATCAATACCGTCTTGTAATATTTGTTCCGTGTCGCCTGTAAATTCTACGAGATTAATACCCATAATGTTTTGAGTATTATCGTCGGTTAACCCGGTGGTGTTCGCATCGTCAAAGAAGGTTTCAACCTGATCCCAGATGAAATCGTTCATCGCTAAGGTGAGCACTTTTGAATCGATGGTTTCAATAGACGTAGGGTTAGCGCGCATAAGTTCGGTGGCGTCGCGTAATGAACTATTAAAGTCTGAGTACTTTACAATGACTAGTACCGAATGCTTTGGGATGGTGAGTAAATTCAGTTTTGCTTCGGCAACAAATCCGAGTGTTCCCTCGCTGCCACATAAAATATTGTTGAGGTTCAGCTTGCCGTTTTCGTCGCGAATATGGGCTAAATCGTAGCCGGTGAGACAACGGTTTAGCGGCGGAAATACTTCATCTATTAACGCGCCATGTTCTTGTTGAATGGCGTCTACAAGTCTATGGATGTTAGCGCAGCGATCACTACCTTGGCTGAGAGCGTTAAATTCTTCCTCATCCAGTGCGCGGGTTTCGAGCGTTGAACCATCGGCGAGTATCGTTGTAAGTTCCAATACATGGTCGCGGGTTTTTCCGTATACACACGAACCTTGGCCGGACGCATCGGTGTTAATCATGCCGCCAATCGTGGCGCGGTTGCTGGTTGAAAGATCGGGCGCAAAGAATAGGCCGTGTGGTTTAAGTGCGGCGTTAAGCTGATCTTTAACAACACCGGATTGCACCCGTGCCCACTTTTCTTCTACGTTAATGTCGAGCACCGCATTCATGTGACGTGAGGTGTCGACCACAATGCCGTCGGTTAAGGACTGCCCGTTGGTACCAGTGCCGCCGCCACGAGCGGTGAGTACAATGCTTTTGTAGTCCGGCTCGCCGGCGAGCTTGGTTAGGGTAATGAGATCATTAATATCGCGCGGATGAACAATACCTTGTGGCAGCACTTGATACAGCGAGTTATCAGTGGCTAAGGATAATCGATGCCCCATGTCAGAGACGATTTCGCCGGAAAACCCTTTGTTGGCCAGTGCTTCTAAAAAAACCAAGTACTGCGTTTGCTGGTCGTTGAACGGGGTTAATTTAGGGATCATAACAGCGCTATCCTGTGCCAGCGGCAATAACAAAGCTTCGCAGCTAGACTATAGTAAACATATGGTGAACGAGAGTGGCGCATTTTAAACCCTTGTCAGGGCTGGGTCACCTGCAGGAGAAGAATGAACGTCGTTGCGCAATTTAATGATAGTTTCGAACGAAATGTGTCTAATCATTTTGAGCTTTTTTTTCGCACGTTTTATAACCATTTCGAGGCGCTATCGCCGCAAATTAGCGCTGTATTTGCACACACCGTTGAATCCCGCCGACATGAAATGCTTGAAGATTCCATCTTGATGTTAATGAGTTGTTCTGCAGGTAAGGAAGCATCCGTCGAACTTAAGCATTTGGCGAGTTTTCATGCAAGGCAAGGGATTGATGTAAGGATGTACGACGATTGGTTTGAGGCGTTGATGCAAACGCTAACTGAACTTGATGATACGTTTTGCGATGCAGATAGACATGCCTGGCAGGAAATGCTGTTACCCGGTATAAGGTATATGAAGGATTATCATGAATAAGTGACTACTGAATAACTTCCAACCTATCTCCCAGCTGTAACCCCCTCGCTCTTGCCTTTTCCGTACCGCCTTCTAATATCGCATTCATACCAAACGCGGGTGCTTTATTGCTCCCTGGCATGGGGTTGATGGCGGTTAGCTGTTTGAAAGGTACTGCATTAGGCAGGCGTTCGCTGGTGTCGGGGTTGAGTGTAATAATAGAGCAACGTTGGCATGGGTCTATCAGCGAAAACTCAAAGCCAGAGGCGTTGTGTCGAAGCGCCTTGACATGATGCTCTGCGAAGCCCGGTAATCCGCTGAAAACAATATTGGGCCTGAAGTGGCGTATGTCTACTTCCGGTAAGTGTTGAAGGCTCAGTGAAAGGTTTAACGCGTAGAGCGATAGTGCATTGGCCACAAGAAATGGCGCGGCATCGGCAAAGTGTGTGGCATCGGCACCAAATCGATCGGGGTAGCCTGGTAAACGTGGCACGCGTTTGTCAAAATAACCGAGGAAAAGGGGTTCGTCAGAATCTAGAGCGTTGGTCACCCATTCGTTGACTGCGGTGTGGGCAATAAAGGCCGTAGCCTCATCGCGCCATATATGAATAATTTGGGTGCGCGCGTCTTCTATGTCGGGGAGTGTTACGGGGCAGGGCGCAATGGCTTTATCAGCATCGTTAAAATATAAATTAAATCGTTTGCCATCACGTCGAATACGAATGAGGCCCAATCTTGGGTTTTTACGTTGGCTTAAAAACACGCCGTCTTTATTTAAAATAACCCACTCACGATCACCCGAGATACCCTTCGCAGAAATTGAGCATTGAGCTAGGCCAACGCCGGCACAAGATTTAACCGGGTAGTGATACAAGCCTGTAATCGTAACTTCCACGTTCTACCTATTTTTACTTATCGACTTGCGCTGAATTGCAAAAGTACGCTTTGGGCACCTACCAATTACGGTAATGTTAAGGCTTTCTGTTCTCGAAAGCCGCTAATTGTGCTGCGGTGGCAGGCTTTTGGTGTTTCGCTTTCCAGTCATCATAGGGCATACCGTAGACTTTTTCGCGCGCTTGGTCGTAATCGACTTCAATCCCTTGCTCTTGTGCAGCCGCGGCGTACCACTTGGCGAGGCAGTTTCGACAAAATCCCGCAAGATTCATCAACTCAATATTTTGTACGTCTTTGCGTGAGTCTAAATGTTTGAGTAGCTTCTGAAAGACCGCCGCTTCTATAGCGTTGTTCGTTGAATTGCTCATGGGAGGTTTCCTCTGCTAGCCAATATGGGCGTTGAGATTAACGCCATTTAAACAATTACGAAAGGGTAATAATACAATTAATTTGAACGACAGTCGCGCCCTGTATTGGTGCGATATTTTGGCTTGAACGACGCCTTATTGGGGTGAAAGCGATCGTTACGGACACGAGAGTGATTTCAAAGTGGGCGCGACCGCACCTTTATGGTGCTTTATTATGCGGTAGTGGTGTCCAAAAAACAGTCTAGAATCCTTTGTTGTACGGTGGTGTGATTTTTAAGTCTTTGTATTTTATACATTTATTATATTTTTTCTGATTTTTTATAGGTTTGGTTTCTTTTTTGCATTAGTCAATATGACTGGCGAGCAATGTGTCTCCTCCAAAACCAGTCTGGTGCAAATCTATTAAAAAATATGTGGCAAAACTATGACTTATTCCACTCCCCAAAACCCTGCTATTCGGCCGCAGAGCACGAAAGTTGGAAAAGTTTGGTTGGTAGGCGCTGGCCCTGGCGACCCCGACCTCCTTACGGTTAAGGCCTTGCGTGTAATACAGCAGGCAGACCTCATTCTTTTTGATAACTTGGTTAGTCAAGATATTCGTGCGCTATTCCCGCACGCCGTGCCGGCCTTCTACGTGGGTAAGCGTAAAGATGATCACAGTATTGCTCAACAAGACCTTAATGCCTTGTTATTAAAAAAGGCCAATCAGGGGCTGAGTGTTGTGCGCATAAAGGGCGGTGACCCTTTCGTATTTGGCCGTGGTGGTGAAGAGTTAATGGCTCTAATCCAGGCGGGAGTTGATGCCGAGGTTGTACCCGGTATCACGTCGGCATCGGGTTGTACTACTGCCGCAGGAATACCGCTAACGCATCGCGGTGTTGCGCAAGGCTGTACCTTTGTTACAGCCCACGGAGAAACCGAATTACATTTGGATTGGCATTCACTCGCACATATTGGACATACACTGGTTTTCTATATGGGCGTGAGCCGAGCGCACGTAATTGTCAAAAATCTAATCGGTAATGGTTTGGCCGCTAATACGCCTGCCGCCATTATCGAAAATGGATGCCGCCCCGATCAGCGTGAAATTATTGGTCATTTGGGCGAGCTGAGCCAAATGGTAGAAAAGAATAAGGTCCAATCGCCCGCGCTAATTATAGTGGGCGAAGTTGTCAATCTTTCAAGCCAGCTTCGTGCAGTCCCCCAGATGGACATGTTGAACAAGAGCTGTGCCTAAGCACTGTAAGAATTTTTGAGGAAAAAAAATGAGCAAGCAAAGAATTGTAGTCGTTGGTAACGGCATGGTGGGGCACAAGTTAATTGATAACTTAATCAAACACGAAAATGCCGACCAATATGACGTTATCACGTTTTCGGAAGAGCCTCGTTTAGCCTATGACCGCGTGCAGTTAAGTGCGTATTTTTCGGGGTCAACGGCTGACGATTTGATGCTAACGTCCGAAGCATATTACGAAGAAAATGGCGTTAAGTATGTGCTTAATGAAAAAGTTGTTGAGCTTAAAACCGCCGAAAATAAAGTTGTAACGGCGAGCGGTCGAGAAGAAAGTTACGATAAATTAGTGCTTGCGACGGGCTCCTTTCCGTTTGTCCCCCCTATCCCAGGAAAGGATCAACCGCACTGCCTAGTTTACCGCACCATAGAAGATTTAGAGGCCATTACCGCGTCTGCGAGTGAGAGCAAAGTTGGTGTTGTTGTGGGTGGCGGGTTGTTGGGTTTAGAAGCTGCAAATGCCTTGCAAAATTTAGGGTTAGAGGTGCATGTTGTTGAGTTTGCACCGCGACTGATGGCTGTACAGCTCGATGAAGGTGGTGGCGAATTACTTCGCAGTAAAATTTCCAGTTTAGGTGTGAATATCCATACTGAGAAAAACACACAAGATATTGTAGCGGGAGAAAATGCACGTTACAGAATGAATTTTGCTGATGGATCACATCTCGAAACGGATATGATTTTATTCTCGGCCGGTATTCGTCCACAGGATGAACTCGCACGCCAATATGACATTGCTATCGGCGAACGAGGCGGGATTGTCATCGACAATAACTGTCAAACCTCTGTTGAAAACGTGTATGCGGTTGGTGAGTGCGCGCTCTGGGAAGGGCGGATTTATGGATTGGTTGCACCGGGTTATACCATGGCCAAAGTTGCCGTATCCCATATGACCGGTGGCCAAGAACAATTTACCGGTGCCGATATGAGCACCAAATTAAAACTGCTTGGCGTCGACGTGGCGAGTGTTGGTGATGCACAAGGACGTACGCCAGGCTGCTTAAGTTACGTTTATCAAGATGGCGTTAACGGCGTGTATAAACGCATTATTGTGTCAGAAGATAAAACTCGCTTGCTAGGTGCCGTACTGGTTGGTGATGTAGAGGCCTATGGAACGCTTCAGCAAATGTGCGTCAACAGCATGGATTTACCTGAGACACCCGAAGCGCTTATTTTGCCGGCACTGGAAGGTGGAGCCGCATCAGCAGGAATGGGTGTTGATGCGTTGCCAGAAGGCGCGGTTATTTGTAGTTGTAACGATGTGACGAAAGGCCAGATTTGTTGTGCCGTACAAGACGGGGCTGCCACGATTGGTGATATTAAATCGGCCACAAAAGCGGGCACAAGTTGTGGTGGTTGTGTTGCGTTAGCCACGCAAGTTATGAACAGTGAACTGGAAAATCTTGGTGTAGAAGTTAACACCGATCTTTGCGAGCACTTTGCCCATACACGGCAAGAGCTACATCACATTGTACGCGTGGAAAAAATTAAAACGTTTGACGCGCTTATCGAAACACACGGTAAAGGTTTAGGCTGCGATATTTGTAAACCAACCGTCGGTTCAATTTTAGCGAGTTGCTGGAATGATTATGTGCTCGAGGATAATCATGCACCTCTGCAAGATACCAATGATTATTTTATGGCGAACATGCAGAAAAACGGAACTTACTCGGTTGTGCCGCGCGTGCCAGGTGGTGAAATTACGCCTGATAAATTAATTGTATTGGGGCAGGTCGCTAAGACCTATAACTTGTATACCAAAATTACGGGCGGCCAGAGAATAGATTTGTTTGGTGCGCAGCAACATGAACTGCCTCTTATTTGGAAAGAACTTGTAGAGGCTGGTTTTGAAACCGGGCATGCCTACGGGAAATCGTTAAGAACCGTTAAATCCTGTGTGGGTAGTACATGGTGTCGTTACGGCATGCTCGACAGTGTGGGAATGGCCATACGTTTAGAAGATCGTTACAAAGGGCTGCGTTCTCCCCATAAAATAAAATTTGCCGTATCTGGTTGTACACGAGAGTGTGCCGAAGCGCAAAGTAAAGATATTGGCGTTATCGCAACAGAAACAGGGTGGAGTTTGTATACCTGCGGTAATGGGGGTATGAAACCACGTCATGGCGATTTGTTTGCAACAGGGCTCGATGATGACATGCTGATCAAATATATCGATCGTTTGTTGATGTTCTATGTTCGCACCGCTGACCGTTTACAGCGCACCTCTGTTTGGATGGACAATCTTGAAGGCGGTTTAGATTATCTAAAATCGGTTGTGGTTGACGATAAACTCAATGTTGCCAGCGAACTGGAAAATGAAATGAGCCATGTGGTAGGGACGTATCAGTGCGAGTGGAAAACGACGCTTGAAAACCCAGAAAAGCTTAAACGCTTCCGTACGTTTGTGAACAGTGACGAAAAAGATAATACCGTTGTTTTTGTAGAAGAGCGTGCGCAAATTCGCCCCGCTACTGAAGAAGAATTAATTAAATTTGTTGAATCTGAAGAGCCTGTATCAGCCTAGGAGATTGCGTTATGAGTACGACCGAATTGAACTGGGTATCGGTATGTGATGCCAATGATTTAACGCCATTCTTGGGTGTAAGAGCGCTGCTTGAAAAAGAGCAGGTGGCCATTTTTAAAGTGAAAGATGCGCTATATGCTGTAAATGCCATAGACCCGTTTACCAAAACGGCTATTTTGGCTCGGGGTATTGTAGGTGATTTACAGCAGCAAATAGTGGTTGCTTCGCCATTGTATAAACAGCATTTTAATTTAGAAACCGGTGTTTGCTTGGAAGATGAAACGGTAAGTGTTAAGACCTACTCGATTCGTGAACAAGATGGAAAAATACAATTAGCGGCAGGATAACGTCCGTACTTAATTGATCCGCTGACATGATAAACGACAGCAGGAACGCCATAATGGGGTTCCTGCTAAATACACATGGGGGAACGACTTAATGCTGTTTGGTCGAAACAAGAAAAACCCAATTAAAATTCGAAACAAAGGTGCCGTGGAGTGGAAGTACTCTACGTGCGGTTATTGTTCGGTTGGGTGCTCCATTGAGATTGGTATGAACGAAGATGGTGTACCCGTGACCACGCGTGGCGTAGGTGGCGCGGATGTCAATCGTGGAAAGTTGTGTATTAAAGGTTTAACCGAAGCCCAAATATTTGATTCCGTGGGTCGTGGTACACGTCCGAAAATTCGGCAGAAGTCGTTCGACGAGTGGGAAGACACCACATGGGATAATGCGCTCGATAAAACGGCCGATGAATTTAAACGTATTCAAGAGAAATACGGTCGCGATTCTGTGGCTATTATTTCAACCGGTCAGATCATGACTGAAGAATTCTACACCTTGGGTAAGCTAGTTAGAGGGGTAATAGGCACGAATAACTACGATGGCAATACCACCTTATGTATGGCTTCGGCGGTATCAGGTTATAAACGTTCCTTTGGCTCCGACGGGCCTCCTGGGTGTTACGGCGATTTTGAACATACTGAATGTTTAATGGCTTTTGGTTCGAATTTGCCAGAGCAACACCCTATTATCTATTGGCGATTGAAAGAAGCATTAGAAAAACGAAAATTTCCGGTCATTGTGATAGACCCTCGCGTCACAATGTTTTCTCAGTTTGCAGATATGCACTTAGCCATTACGCCCGGAACAGATCTTGTTCTTCTAAATAGCCTCGCCTATGTGATTTTAGATGAAGGCCTAGAAGACCGTGCGTACATTGACGCTAGCTGTAGTAATTACGAAAAGTTTTCTAAAACCGTAGCCGATTACGATCCTGTGTCGGCGTCCAAAATTTGCGGAATTGATGAAGATACTATTCGAAACGTTGCGCGGCTATATGCCAAAGCGGGTTCGGCTATGTCGATTTGGACAATGGGTATCAATCAGAGTACCCATGGCTCGGACGGTGTGTGCGGTATCAATAATTTAAATTTAATCACGGGTAATATCGGCAAACCAGGAGGCACAAGTTTGTCGATTACAGGGCAAAATAATGCGATGGGCACACGTGAGTGGTCCTCGTGTTCAGGGTTGCCTGGGTATAGGGCGTTAGAAAAACCAGAGCACCGTGAAGAGGTTGCAACGTTTTGGGGAATTGATTCAAGCTTTTTTCCCGAAAAACGAGGTTTAGTCGAAACAGATATTTTTCCTGCCATCGAAACGGGCCAGATTAAAGCGTTATGGCTGGTCGCAACCAATCCCATGACATCAATGCCAAACTCCGCTCGTATTCGTAAAACGTTTGAAAAACTGGAGTTTTGCGTGGTGCAAGATTGTTACGAAGATGTTGAAACAACGCAGTATGCGAATGTTTATTTACCTGCGGCGCTCTGGGCTGAAAAGCGTGGGTGTTTTACCAATACTGAGCGACGCGTAAACCTGACCAACCCAGTGGTGAAGCCCATAGGTGAGAGTAAATCTGATTTTTGGATATTTACTCAGTTAGCTAAGCGGTGGGAGCAGGGACAAAAAATCACATTCCCAGACGATACAGAAGAAGTATTTGAGGAGATGAAAGCGTTATCTAAAGGCGCTCATCGTATGTTGGATATTTCCGGTATGAGCTATGACCTTATTGAAAAGTCGCGTGGTATTCAGTGGCCTTTCCGTGAAGGGCAAGACAAAGGTTCGGCACGTTTGTATACCGACGGTGTCTTCCAGCACGGTGACGGCAAAGCCAAACTCATGGACATGCCTTATATTGAAAACAACGAATGCCCTTGCGAAGACTTTCCCTTCTGGCTTAACAGTGGCCGTGTAGTCGAGCACTTTCACACCCGCACAAAAACAGGAAAAGTTGGAAACTGTAATAAGTTTAGCCCAACACCCTATATGGAAATAAACCCTGATGCGGCGGCCGATTTGGGCGTTAAACATATGAGTTATGTTCGCCTTGTGTCTCGGCGTGGTGATGCCGTTGTGCTCGTGCAAACCACGCAACGTGTTGCTCGTAATATGGTCTTTATTCCCATGCATTTTCACGATTGCATTAATCGTCTGTCGCTAGGGTTGCTCGACCCTTATTCTCGACAGCCAGCCTTTAAACAATCAGCCGTTCGCATTGAACACATTGACCAAAAAGAAGCGGCTCGTCTTAACGTTGAAATGCGCGCGTTCTAGGGGAATACACTATGTTTGAAGTGAGAGATGACGAACCCGGTTATGCAAAACTATTTGACCCCATAACGGACGAGAAAAATCGTTACGGTGCCGATATAAAATTAACGCCCGTAGAAGATAACGGCGTTAGTTTACGTATTAATGGTGATGAGGGGATAGGCAGTAATCCAAACCGTACGAAGCAGCACGCCTTTCATTTTACAGCGGACAACTGCATTGGGTGTCATGCCTGTGAAGCGGCTTGTAGCGAAAAGAACGATTTACCTCCACATCTTAGTTATCGCTCCGTGGGTTACGTAGAAGGTGGAACATTCCCTAACTTTACACGCATGAATATTTCAATGGCGTGCAATCATTGCGATGATCCTGTGTGTCTAAAGGGTTGCCCCACTCGCGCGTATACGAAACACCCCGAGTATGGCGCGGTTATTCAAGACCCTGATATTTGTTTTGGTTGTGGTTACTGTACCTGGGTATGCCCCTATAATGCCCCACAGCTCGACCCCGTGAATGGCCAAGTTGAAAAATGTAATATGTGTGTCGATAGGCTTGAAGTAGGTCTTAAGCCCGCGTGTGTATCAGCCTGTATTGGCAATGCGCTTAATTTTGGTGTGGTAGAAAACATGCCTGAAAATCGTGAGCAAATCGAAACGCAAATTCCTGGCTTTCCCGATCCTTCAATCACTAACCCCAATATTCGTTTTCAGCAAGTCAAAACCATGCCGCGAGAAGTTACGCGAACTGACTCCATGCCTGTGAAATACCATAAAAGTAATATCGATGGACAATACAAACCTGTTGTCGATCAAAAAGATGGAATAGAAAAGCACTGGAATATTAAGCGTTTATCTTCGCGAGAAAACCCATTGGTATTATTCACGTTGGTAACGCAAGCGGCTATTGGTGTGTTTGCGGTTGCGTTTTTGGGTGGGATACTCGGCGTGCCGGCATTAAGCGCTGCAATGGATTCGATTATGTATGTACCCATGATTGCCATTGCGTTTGGGTTGGCGGGTTTTGGGCTGTTTTTATCCACGACCCACTTAGGTAAACCAATACGTTTTTACCGTGGGTTTAATAACCTTCGACATTCTCCCGTGAGCCGTGAAGGGGCTGGCGTAGCGGTATTTATGGGCTTCGCGGGCTTACACTTGCTTACCATGCTGCCGAGTAACGGGCTGTTTCAAACGTTGTTCGGTGATGGGCTTGTTGCTTATATGGTAATGCCTTCCATTGTTACCGGAGGGCTAGCGTTTTGTGGCAGTTTAGTCGGTTTGTATTATATGTACCGCTGCTACCGCATTAAGGCGCGCCCGTTCTGGGATCACTGGCAAACGGCTACCACTTTTGTGGGCAGCGCGTTGGCGATGGGTGGTGTAGTGGTTGGGTTAATGAACGTGCCTTACTTGGCGTTATTGGGTGGTGACTATAGCGCGCTACTGTCCACTCTAGGGCCTGTGATTGTGCTTGGATTAGTGATGGAAGGGCTTGGTTTGTACCGGCACGCTAAAGATCTGAACGGAGCCGAAACGGAAGGCGCTGTTTCGCATTACATTCAATCGACAACCTTTGGTAAAAGCTACCTTCTTAGAAACACGTTAATAGCGTTGAATAGTGTGGCTGTTGCTGCTTTGAGTATTGCGGCTATTAACGGGTGGCTAGCGATTAGCTTATGGGGTTTTGTCGGGCTCAGTTTGATTGCCTCTGCGCTAATTGGTCGTGCTATTTTTTATGTGTTGGTGGTTCCAACCACGATGCCCGGCGCGTTCTTCTGGAAAAATAAAGCGTTTGAAGAGCACGCGCGAGAAATTGGCTTGGCCGCCAACCCAGCGGTAGGTGTAGCGACATGGAAACACTAATGTAATTTGCTTTTTGCACCAGTTGGAGCGGCTTCGGCCGCTCTTTTTTTTGCCTGAAGATTAAGGATTATTCGCCGTTTTCGCAACGTTTAAAATAGCCGCTACTGCGGGCTTAGGTTTTTTGTTTCGGTCGTAAGGCAAGGTATAGTTTGTTCGGTTGGGTATGGGGTAATCGTTCTTCCATGACATATCGTCGTGTACGCCCCAAAAGGTTACGCGATCGATAGCATCTTTATACTGGTAGAAAATACCGAAGAGTTCGGCGTATCGGTTTGCCAGTTGTTGTTGGACATCATTCGGTAAACCGTTGGCGTATGGGTCTAGGTAGGCCTTAAATTCCTCTTCTTGAAATTGAGGGTGCATCATGCCGGTACCAATAATTTGGCCTTCACGTGTTAAGGGCAGTACATCAATATCGAGTTCGGTAATCATGACTTTAATACCGAGTGCTGAATAGGCTTTAATGGCTTCTTCAATATAGCGGTTGTCGGGGTAATTGAGCCCCCAATGCCCTTGAATACCCACGCCATCTATACGTAGTCCCTCAGCCTGAAGCATTTTTATCATACGAACAATGCCGTCACGTTTTTTGGGCCGCCACGCGTTAAAGTCGTTATAGTAGAGTTCGGTGTTTGGGGCGTATTGGGCGGCAAACTTAAAAGCCGATTTTACCATGGTGTCGCCATCGCCAACGCCGTTTACCCACGTTGTTGGCCGGTAAGAACCGTCATCGGCAATAACTTCGTTGACCACATCCCATGCGTGAACCTTTCCAGCGTATCGACCTGCAACCGTTTCTATATGGCTACGCATTTGCTCAATTTGCGCTGTAGGTGAGAGGGGTTCGCCATTCTCATCGTTAAAAAACCATTGTGGTGTTTGATTATGCCACACCAGCGTATGGCCAACGATAAACATATTATGCGCTTTACCGAATTCAACATAGGCGTCGGCAGGGGCAAAATTATACACCCCAGGTTGTGGGTTAATAGGCGCGGCTTTCATACCGTTTTCGATGGTAATTGTATTGAATTGCGTTGTGACAATGGTTTGGGTCTCGGCATCTTCGCCAGAGATTATCGCGTGATTTGTTGCGCTCCCCACTAAGAAAGCCGCTTTAAAGGCTGTTTTGAGAGGTATGTTTTCTGGTGTTGCTTGTGGTTTAGTGCAGCCACTTAATGCCAGTGCAGTGATTAGGACAGGTAAAAATAATTTCACGGTGTACCACCTTTGGGTTGTTTTTATTCCAGAAGAATGGAGTGTTTATAGGGGGGAAGGCTCTATGCTGGTTAATAAAACATAATGAGTGAAAGGCTTCAAGCTTTCGGAGAACGGGAAGGGTACGGCAATGACAGGCGCTGCATGGCGTTTGTAAAAAAGCGTGTGAGTTGAGTACTATTGTAATTCGGTTAAATTAAACCATAGCTCGGGGCGGTCTAACGGGGTTTTGGAACTTAAATTGGGGTTTGGAAGTTCAAATACAGTGCGTTTAGAAAGACGCGCCGCGCTGAAATACGCATCGTGATACTGGTAAAACAATCGTGTGAAAGACCCGTCTTTTATGGCGATCTCGAACCCTTTTTCGAGTGTTGTTGCGAGCCGTTCATTTTTGGGCGAGACGAAAAAATAAAAGGCAGTGGGATAGTGAAGGAGAAGTGTTTCTTCTATATGTAGTAGCTGCGCATCGGGCAACTCGGTTTCATGCCAAATTTCAAATGCCGATCGCGGAAAGTAATCTACACGGCCGTGATAAAGCATTTTATATAAATTTTCGCGTGCCGGAGCGGTTATAACGTTTAGGCCTGCATGTTTTAAAATACTGGTGTCGGGCCATCCACGGCCTTGGCCTGCGCGTACGCTTTTGAGTTGCCCAAAGGATTTAATGGTGGAAAATGTATCGATATCGGTGTCTCGTATAAAGAGAAGCCGCCAGCCACTTAGCCCTCTGAAAACGGGATAGCGTATGGGCCGAAGCTCCGATTCCCGACGTGGATTGGTATGTAGCATCGCAATATCCAGTTTATCTGAATCTAAATACCGTGATTCACGTGCTTCTGGAATAGTCGCTATATCGACTTTTTCTAAGCGATACGGTTGACCCGATTTACGTAATACCAAATCGAGCAGTGCGCCGTAGTAGAGGCCTTGCGGTAGATAGACTTTGTCTGCTGGGGCGTATGGGTATTTGACAACAAGTACATCGGTGTTGCTTTGAGCGGGAGGGTTTTTCTGAGCCTTTGCCGCTGTTGATAGAGCAAGCACACACGCTAGGCATAAGAACTTAGTGCAAGATAACGTGCGCATGTATTACGGCAACCCAAATAGAACCATAAAATAATAATAGCCTACAGTTTCGGTATAAGCTGAAAAAGTTACTTTAGACATACCTTATGAACAGTGCACGGCAATGTATAAGGCCGTTCGGTTAGGTTGCTTTGGGTGTGGCGGTTTGCGTTGAGGCTGAGAGGTTGGCGTTTGAAATGCCTGCAGATGTTCGTATCCTACGTGCGGCCATATCCACCCCGATATTCATTAACGCCGCCACTATCACCAATAAAAAGGCTTTGTCGTAGCGAATCTCTTCAAATGCCGAGTCTATATAAAACCCTAATGTTGTTACGCCCAATAACCCCAAAATGGCGGATTCGCGCATGATGACCTCCCAGCGATAGAGCAATAGGGTGAGTAATTGCGGGAAAATACGCGGCACTATTTCAAAACTATATAAGTTAACGTTTTTTGGATGATCCGCGCGCAGTGGAAGTTGTTCCGATTGGCGCGCAATAATGTAGCCGATTAAGCCGCTATTGTGGATGGCTAAGGCAAGAATCGCGGGTAGGCCAGATGGGCCGAAAACAAGCAATAGAATAAAGGCTATAACAATTTCGGGCGTGGAGCGCAGCAATAACAGTAAACCGTACCCCGCGATATTGGCTCGGCCAACGATGGGCTTACTCGCAAGGGGAAACAGGATGAGTGCCAAAAGGCCTGTCAGTACTAATGCTAAAAGCGATAGTACGAGCGTATAACCCGCAGCGGGAATGAGTAGTTCGAATAGCTGTGTGCCATACCATTGCGCGGCGGCGAATAGCTTGCCTTCAAGTAATGGCGCGGGCCAAATGTCATGACTAATAAATTGCCAAAAATAGCTGCCGTAAACGGGCGGCGAATCGGGTAACCAAAACCAGGCCGTTACACTATAAAATGGAATGAGTGGCCATTTTAACCAATAGCGTATGCTTGCGATTAAGCCGAAAAACACCCATAAAACACAGGCTGCTTCTGAATACTGCCCTTGCTTAAAGGCCGATTCAAAATAGAAGCCCAACGTAGGTAAACCGATAAACCCTAGTATGGCGCTTGAGCGCAACGCACATTCAAACCGATAGCGTACATAGGTTGTCAGTTCCGGTAGGGATTGTGCAAAGAGCGTATAAAACCATTGGCTAATACCTTTTTTACTTTCGAGGGTAAGGGACGGGAGGGACGATTGTCGGTCAAAAGTTTCGGAAAATATTTTGGCAAAAATACCCGTGTAAGGGATAGCGATTGCGAGTATGCCAGTGACGGCCGATAACCCGAATGTTTGCATTAATATTAGCCCCCAAAACAGCTCGTGCACAGCGCGAATACTGGCGGAAAATACACGAACGCTACGGTGTGCAAACAGTGTTGAAAGTAATAGGCCGGCTACAACAGAGGTTAAAATAGCAATAAATGCGAAGGCGATGGTGTGTAAAAGGGCGTTACCCAATGTACTCCAGTTATGCCACTGTGGTGTGACAAACCCTGTAAAAATGCGGCGTAACTCTTGCCACGGCTCGGAAGGGTAGAGCGATAAATCCGCAAAAGGTAAGCTCAATAGAGCGGCCAATAGAAATAAGACGCTTACACGCAAAAAAGGACGGTCATGTAAATGTCGCAAATAGTATGCGTGACAGGCGAGTGCGAGCGATTTAAAGCCCAGCATAAAAGTGACTTAATTGTTCTGAGGAAGCCTGTGCCGAAGGGCGATCAAAAATAATTTCACCGTTGCGAATACCCACAATACGATCGAATACCGATAATGCCAATTGAGGATCGTGCAATGCGACGACGACGGTAGAGTGGTGAGTAAGAATTTGGGATAGCACTTGCTGGCTTCGCGAGGGGTCGAGCGCGGTAACGGGTTCGTCGCCAAGAAAAATATTTTTTCGTCGATAAATGGCCCTGGCAATGGCGACGCGTTGTCGTTCGCCACCTGAAAGACGTGCCACCGCTTTGGTGAGTAAGTGTGCGATACCCAATTCTGCGCCGAGATTTTGGATAGCAGTTTTCTGTTGCTGTACAGGAAGTAACAGGTTCCACAGATTATAAAGTGTGGAATGTTGCTCTAGCTGGGCCATATAAATATTGTGAAACACAGATAGAGAATCGACGAGCCCGAGTTGTTGTGGGCAGAGCGCACACTGGTCTCGTAGTTGTTGGTGTAGCGCCATTAATAGCGTTGATTTTCCTGCGCCGCTAGGGCCTAGCAGCGCAATCTTTTCACCCGATTTTATGGTGAGATTGATGTTATGTAATACTTGCTGGTCGTCTGTTTGACGGCAGAAGTTATGTAACTCAATTAAAGGCTGGTTCATTGCAATAAGTGTATGGCGCGCGCAGTATCTTCTATTGCTTGGTAGTCGCTGTTACTGGCAGGTACAAACGACGTACGAGGAAAACGTTTCAGCAAGGATTCGTCTTTCATGTTGAGTAGAGCATGTTGTACCTTTTGTGTAAAACCTTTGCCGTATTGGCTGTCTGCGTCACCGCGTATTGTCCATTGATAATCGGGATAATCGGGCGTTGTCCAAATAACGTTCACTTTCTCAAGGTCGACTTTACCTTCTGAAACCGCTGTTTCCCATACAAGGTAATTTAACGCCCCTACTTGGTAGGCGCCTGCCTGTACTTGAGCGAGTGTCATGCTGTGGTCGCCCGAAAACCCAACGCGAGTAAAGGCTTTTTCGGGGGCTTGCTTAAAGTGTTCACGAATATAAAATTCGGGCATAAGCCGACCAGAAGTGGAACCCTTAGATCCAAACGTAAAGGTCTTATCTTTTATTGCGTTAGGGAAATTTTCCGAGGGCGTTATATTCGTGCTGTGGTGCGCGATAAAATAGGTTTTAAAAAACTGGTCTTCGTACCCTTGAGCGAGTGCTTGCGAACCAGGTACTTGTATACGGGCCTGTACCCCCGAAAGCCCACCAAACCAGGCCAGTTGTACTTGGTTGTTACGAAATGCGGTGACGGCCGCCGCATAGGACTTTACGGGTATATACGTAACTTCTATCCCTAACGTTTGCGCGAGGTAGTCGCTTATTTTACTAAACCGTTCCACCAGCCGAGATTCGTCTTCATCTGGAATAGCGGTGAACGTGAAGGTTTGCGCGCTAACCGAAAAAGTTAAAATTAAAAATATTATTCCGATGAAAAGTTTGAATGTGTTCATTGGTCACCTGATTGTAGATAGTCAAGAATAGCGTTGGGTCTGCCGCGAAAGATAACGCGATCGGTTTTCTTTTTAGTTTGGTAGTCATACATGGGGTCGTAGTAATCACGTAGTAACGTTTCGATCCATGCTCGATGGTGTTCTTCGTTGCCGTTTTGCTGGGCGCTTAAGGCATCGTTCATTTGTTGGTTCAAGTGTGTAAAACGGGTACTGCCTAAGCGCTTACGTATTCGGTAAAGCGATTGTTGTAGCTCGGTGGAAAAAGTTTCGAAGCCGATTTCTTCGCCATAGATCGCAAGGCTATCTTGTAGATTGCGACGAATATAGTTTTCGAAAGAGTGTGTTACCCGTTCTTCTAATGTTGTTTCAACGAGCACCAAAGGTGCTTCCCCCATTTTAGTGTGCAACGGCACAGGCAAACAAAGCCTGCCAATGAGACGGCTTTCGTCTTCGAGAATAGTTGGCTGTTGCGGGTATTGATGGGCTTGTTTTAACAGTGCTACCGCAATCGCATTTTCGAACGATATTAGTGGCGGTTGGCCTCCTATACGCCTCCCAAAAGCGCTGCCGCGATGATTCGCTAGCCCCTCTAAGTCGATGCTATTAGGGAGTTTGTTTAGCAGGTCTGTTTTCGCCGAACCGGTGTGCCCACCCAAAATAATTAGAGGCCGCGCTTGCGTTTGCTGTTCCAGCGTGTCGATTAAGTAGCGCCGCATGGCTTTATAACCGCCGGTAATACGCGGGTAATCACACCCTGCTTCGGCCAACCATTGTTGGCAAATTTGGGAGCGTAAACCACCGCGAAAACAAAATAGGTAGCCCTCGGGGTGACGTTTTGTAAATGCTAGCCACGTATCGAGGCGCCGTTGCTTTGTTTCACCGCAGACCAGTTTATGCCCCAATGTGATGGCGGCGTCTTGGCCTTTCTCTTTATAACAAGTGCCGACTTTTTCCCGCTCTTCGTTTGTCATTAACGGCAGGTTTTCGGTGCATGGAAAGCTGCCTCGATCAAATTCGATGGGTGCACGGGTATCGAACAAAGGCGTATCGTTTAGGAAGAGTGTTTTAAAGTCTGCGCTATCGGTCATGTAGAAACCTCGACGCGATGGCCATATTCATAAGGGAGCAGTTTTCCGATCGCGGTAGCGTGTAACGCGGCGTCTTGTAGAAGGCGTTCCACCTCTACTTGCGCAGAGGGTTCTACGGCGATCAGTAACCCTCCACTGGTTTGCGGATCGCATAGGGTATATTTTTGCTGGTCGGTAAGAGCCGACACTTTCTCGCCATAGCTTTCAAAATTACGCAGTGTGCCGCCAGGAATGCAGCCTTGCGCAAGGTAGTCGTTAACAGGCTCCAGCAATGGCACTGTACTCGCTTGGATATGCGCTTTTAGGTGGCTACCTTCACACACTTCAATAAGGTGGCCTAATAAGCCAAACCCTGTGACATCGGTAATGGCTGTTACGCCTTTAATGGACGAAAGCGCACTGCCTATATTATTGAGTTTGCACATCCAGTCGCGCGCTAAAAACTCGTGTTCAGCGCGGAGTTTTTTCTGTTTTTGTGCTGTGGTGAGTACACCAATGCCAAGGGGTTTGGTGAGGTACAGCGTAGAGCCTGCGGTTGCCGACGCATTTTTACGTAAACGTTCTTTGGGTACTCTACCCGTAACGGCGAGCCCAAATATGGGTTCAGGTGAATCTATACTGTGACCGCCGGCCAATTGAATACCGGCTTGCGCGCACATCTCTCGGCCGCCCTCAATAACGCGTGCAGCGATTTCGGGGGGAAGGAGATTGACGGGCCAGCCTAGGATGGCGATGGCCATAATGGGGGTTCCGCCCATCGCGTAGATATCGCTAATGGCGTTTGCAGCGGCAATACGGCCGAAATCGAATGGATCGTCGGCGATAGGCATGAAAAAATCAGTGGTACTTAGAATGACTTCGCCATTCCCTAGATCGTATGCAGCGGCGTCATCGCGCGTACTATTACCGACAAGAAGGGACGGATCTGCGGGGTAAGATGTACTACTGGCTAGAATCTTATCCAGTACTGCAGGGGATATTTTGCATCCGCATCCCGCGCCATGACTGAACTCCGTTAGTTTTATAGTCTTGCTCATGATGGCCGCTTCATAATGAAAAGCGGAATGATAAGGGCTTTGGACACGCTTGTCACAAGCTTCGCAATAATGAAATGCACAGCGGCGCTGCGGTACCCTTGTGGTGCAGTGTTAGAGGTAGGTTGAATCGCAACGCTAAATGTAGTCGGAATCGTTGCCTTGGAGGGCTTTAGCGCTCCTGTTTTAGGGTCAAAGCATGCCTACAAGGGGTATTTGAGTTGTCTGTCTGCCGTTTCGCTTGACGCTGCTATAGGTATGCAGCCGTACCAATACGGGGTAATGTGGATTGTGCCGGTGGACGAGGGATTCTAGTTTGCGGGGAATCGATAATGCCTGTAAGGGGTGTTGATAGTCTTTAATTTTTTACGGGGAGGTGGTTGCGTGAAGTATGAGGGCGGTTGTCATTGTGGTGCGGTGAAATTTGAAGTAGAAGCCGATGAGCATTTAGCGTGTGTAAAGTGCAATTGTAGTATTTGCGCTATGACAGGCTTTCTTCATCTCATTGTGCCGCGTTCTAAATTTACCCTACTGAGCGATAAGGCGAACCTTACGGTTTACCGTTTTAACACGGGCGTAGCCAAACATTCGTTTTGTAGTACGTGTGGAATTAAATCGTTTTACACGCCTCGCTCGAACCCAGAGGGGGTCGATGTCAATATACGTTGCTTAACACCAACGCCATTGAGCTTAAATGTGAGTGCGTTTGATGGCCAACGTTGGGAGGAAAACGCGCATAGCTTGGCTCATTTGAGCCAAGAGTAAATAGCGGTGAGCGCGGGCTTGCGCTATGCGGGCTGTACTGAACCCTCGACTGGTTGGGCGGCGTTACCGATGAGAGCGTTGAGTTCGGGAATACAGGAGCCACAGTTGGTGCCGCATTTTAATTTTTCGCCCAATTTTTCGGTGGTGTTATGCCCCGCGTTAATGGCCTCGGTAATCGTCTTTTCACCCATCTGATAACAAGAACAGATTATTTTGCCTGCGTCCTCTAGCCCATTATTGGGGCGACCAGCCAAAATGGCAAAGCGATTGCCGCTATCGCAAAGTTGCCCTAATTGGTTTTCTAGCCAGCTGTTTTCTTCTGCAATGGTATTCGAGGGGCTTATCGTTAGAGTAATGACAACGGCGTCTTCTACGTAGCCAACGGCCTTGTAATGTTGGTTGTGAGAGTCGAGTACTTCACTCCATTGTTCGATGTTGGGGAATTGTTCGCGTACCCAGCGTGGCCAATCAGTGACGGGGGTAGTGTCGGCTAAGCGGTATTTAAAACCTTGTTGCAGTAAAATTTTACTCCAGTAGCGCGATGGTGGCGTCACGGCGGTTGTCGTTAACATAAAACCCTGCCAAGCAGGTTGAAACGCTTTAGCCGTTACCGGCGTGTGTTTGAATTCCGGTTGTCCACACAGGGGGTCGGTAATAGCATTAACGAGTGCATCGGCGCGGCTGCTGGAGGCAACATTGTCATTCCAATGTATGGGCACAAAAATTTCGCCCAGTCGTACCGAATCAGTGACATTAACCCGTCCAAAATAATGCGCGTTTCGGTTGCTCAGTTCGGCAAGGTCGCCGGGTTTTATTCCCAGCAACGTTGCATTTTGCGGGTGCATATCGATATAGGGTTCGTCGGTGTGGCTGACAAGCTTTGACGACGAGCCGGTTCGGCCCATGGTATGCCATTGATCACGGATGCGGCCAGTGTTCATCATTAGATCGCCGTTGCGCGGTACAGCTTTGGGGAACTGGGCGGTGACGGCGACTAACTGCGCACGTCTGTTGGCGGTGTAGTAGTGGCCATCGCGAAAAAGGCGTTTATTCGACGTGGTTGGGTTGTTTGAAACGGGCCAATAGGTGGGTTTTAAATTGAAGTAGTCGTGGTCATCAAGGTTAGCAAGTGCAGAAATATCAAAACAGCGCGTACCGTTATTACGATAACCTGACAATGCCGCGTGTTCGCGAAATATTTCAGCGGGTGATTGATAATTAAAGCCTTCGTTAAACCCCATCGCCTGTGCGAATTCTGCGAGTATTTGCCAGTCATGCTTAGCTTCGCCCGGCGCGGTTAGAAACCCTTTTTGCAGTGAAATACAGCGTTCAGAATTGGTAACGGTACCGGTTTTTTCGCCCCACGTTGTTGCGGGAAAAACAATGTCCGCTTCTTTTGCCGTATCGGTGTTGCCAATGCAATCGCTGACAATAACCGTTTCACAGCGTCTTAGGGCTTCGCGTACAAAGTTTGCGTCTGGCATTGTGACGACAGGGTTTGTTGCCATAATCCAAATGGCTTTAATTTTCCCTTCGTGTACCGCCTTAAACATATCGACCGCTTTTAAACCTTCGGTTTTGGCTAAGTTGGGGGCTTGCCAAAAATCTTCAACAATTTTATGGGCGGTGTTATCTCCCATATTCATATGTGCGGCCAATTGAGTGGCGAGACCGCCGACTTCTCGTCCGCCCATGGCATTGGGTTGTCCCGTTATTGAAAAAGGCGCTGCACCTTCCCGGCCTATTTTTCCGGTCGCAAGGTGGCAATTTATAATGGCGTTGCCTTTATCTACGCCAGAGGATGATTGATTGATGCCTTGCGAAAAAACGGTCACGGCCGTGTTGCTATTGGCGAAAAGTGAATACACCGAAACGATGGACTTTTCGTCAGTGTCACACATTATTGCGGCTTGTGCGGTATTACTCACTTGTGATTGTGCGGCGGATAACGTTTGCTCGAAGTTGTCGCAATATTTTTCAATATACTGCGTATCAAGCTTTTTTTCGGTGGCCAAATAACTGAGAAGGCCGTTAAAGAAAAAGGCGTCTGAACCGGGGCGAATAGGTAAGTGAATATCGGCGATATCGCACGTGGGTGTTTTGCGTGGATCTAACACCACGACTTTAAGTGTTGGCCGGGATTTTTTTGCTTTTACAATGCGTTGATATACGACGGGGTGTGTGTAGGCCATATTGGACCCTACTAACAGTATGACATCTGTTTTTTCTAAATCTTCGTAGCAGCCGGGTACTATGTCTTCCCCAAAAGCGCGTTTATGGGCGACGACAGCAGACGCCATACACAGGCGCGAATTGGTGTCGACATTGCCGCTGCCAATAAAACCTTTCATTAATTTATTGGCAATATAGTAATCTTCTGTTAACAACTGGCCAGACAAATAAAAGGCAACAGAGTCTGGCCCGTAGGTGTTAATGGTGTCTTTAAATTTTTGAGCGCCGAGCGCAATGGCTTCTTCCCATGAGGACGGGGCGCCACTGACCATGGGCTGTAATAGCCTATCTGAAAAGTCCTGTGTTTCGTGTAGTGCCGAGCCCTTTACACATAACTTTCCTTTGTTTGCGGGGTGTGCACTATTACCTTTAACGCCGATAATTTTATTGTGTCCAACGGTGGCGGTTACGCCACAGCCTACACCGCAATAACAGCAGGTGGTGTTCACGTCTTTAACAGAGGTGTTGGATGCAATGAGATTCGCGTGATTCATAAGTGTTTATTATCTGCTTTTGTCGTCGATGGTGGTTTAGGCCGCTTGAATATCGGCATGGTCGCGTGACGGTTTTGGGGTGTTATTCATCGATAGGGGTGTGACATATAATTGCCCGAATATAAGGTGAGGTAAGTGATGGCTTATCGGCTCGCGCAATTGCATTAAATCAAAATAATATTGGCCATCGCGTGTATCACCAAACAATACAATACCCACAATAGCATTGTTTTCGATAATGAGCTTACGATAGACATTGTTGGCGGGGTCTTGCATGATAATGTCGTGCTGATGCGGTTGTGTTGTCACCTCACCAGCGGAATAGAGCTGCACACCAGACACTTTTAATTTGGTTGCTACAGGCTGTAACGTAAACGGCGTAAACACGTTGTTTACGAGACGGTCTGCGAGCGATACGCATTGGCGCCAAATGGGTTCCACAAGGCCAAAGGTTTCTCTGTTAAATTCACAGCATTCGCCCAGAGCACTCACATCGGTTAACGATGTGCGCATATAAGTGTCCACCACAATTGCGCGTTGCGTCTCAATTGGCGTGTTCTCGGTTACGAGAATGTTGGGGGTAATACCGGTCGCAATAATGGCTAAATCACACGGTAGTTCTTCGCCGTTTTTAAGTGTTACATGGCTTACTTTTTTATCGCCGTGGAACGCCTCAATTTCAGTGTTAAGCTTGAATTCGATATTACTATTTTCCATTACATTGCGTAACAAGCCTCCTGCAGTTGTATCGAGTTGGCGATTTAATAGCCCTGCAGAGCGGTGCACAAGCGTTACGCGAACATCTTGTTGTGCTAACCCATAGGCGGCTTCTAGGCCGAGTAATCCACCACCCACCACAATGGCGTGCTTGGCGTTGCGGCTCGCTTTTTTAATGGTGTTTACATCGTTGAGTGTTCTGAAGGTAAAAATATTATTCAGATGTTGGTTGGTGGCAGGAATGTTACTCGGTATTGAGCCCGTAGCAATCACGAGCTGATCGTAACTGAGTTGTTCGCCCGTCGATAAAGTTACGGTTTTGTCGGCGCTATTAAAGGTGAGTACTCGTCCTCCTGCAACGAAGGTTATGGCGTTGTCTTGATACCATTGGGCGTTTTTTTGAATGATGCTGTGTTGGGTATGTTCGCCTGCCAATACCGGTGACAGCATAATGCGATTGTAGCTTCCTTGAGGTTCGTCCCCCACAACCGTTATGGCGTAGCGTGCGGCGTTGCGCTTCATAATCTCGTCTATTAGCCGTCCTGCGGCCATACCGTTGCCGATAATGAGTAGTTTTGGTGGGGTGTTACTAGCAGTGGTCACAGAGTAATGTCTCATCCCGAATGAAAGTTAATGGTCGCAATTACGTGCCTGCTATATCTTGGTGCGTCTCGTGTGCTGACGTTTTCGTTTGTGTGGACGAAACCGTGTCATCTACAAGGATTTGCGCCAAAATGGTGCAGCCAAGCGCGTAATATCGCTTCTTTAGTGAGTAGAGCAAAAGGCGGGCCACTATAAGTTGGAGAGAGGTTTTTAAACGGTGTACTGAGAGAGGGCACGTGGTGCCCCCCGTTTAGAAAGCGATGCGGGCTATTGCGGCGTTGTCATCCACCTGAAAGTTAAATTGCCACCCTTGTTTGTCGGTGATTTTTTTAACCAGCGTTAAGCCAAGGCCAAAACTACCGGTAATTAACGCTTCGGCGGCATCTTGTTGTCTGGAAGAGTCGTAGCTATAACAATGATTGCTATTGGTAATACTCAGTTGGTTGGCTGCGGTGGCTTCTATCGTTATTGTGCCGCTGCAGCTGTGTTGGAAGGCGTTGCGAATGAGGTTGTCGAGCACGATATGTACAAGTGCTGTTTCAATGTCTTGTGTTTCGAGTGTTTCGAGGCGGATGATGAGTTCGATAGTTTTACCATCGTTCAAGCTTTTGTTTTCGTGAATGATTTCATTAATCAGCTCGGCTAGGTCAGTTTTTTGTGTGGTGGGAGCTGAGTAGTTTTCGATGGCGAGCCACAAAATAGCTTCTGTTACCGATTTCATTGTATCGCCAGCGCGTCTTATGCGTTGAAGGACACGGTCGATATCGTGATCGCCTATTTTGCGTTTGTATTCCAGTACATCCATAGCATTGCGAATAATGGCGATGGGGGTACGTAGTTCATGGCTGGCGTTACGTAAAAATTGGCGTTCACGTTCGTTATAATTGTGGATGCGCTCTAGAGCACCGTAGAGGCTGGCGGCCATTTGGCCTATTTCGTCGGCTTCTATATCGTCGGGTAAATCTTTTGGTGGGCTGGACTGGTCTAGGCTGTCTATCCAGCGAGAAAGGCTTGTCATGGGAGTGAGAGAACGCGTTATCGTGGTTTTGAATACGAGCAGCATCACAATGACCAGTATACCGCCCACAATCGCAAGCAATTTAAATTTGTACCACACTTTCTGTGCAATTTCGTCGGAGACGGTGATGTTATAGAAAACGAATAATCGTTCCTCTCTATCGGGTAGGGAGGCGATTAGAAGGTGGTAATGCGATTCTGTACCGGGGTTCTTTTTAAAGCGGTAAATTAAGCCTTCTTTTGAGGCGGGCCAATCCTGCCAATCACGATTGGGGTAACGGCTAAGAATGTCGGGTGGTAACGTGTGTTCACCAATAAAGCCGCGCAGTGAGCGCGTGCTGGGTAAGGGTGCATTTTTATCTTTCGCGTAAGCGAGTTTGTATAAGTGTGCTTCTTGCCAAACGATACCGTGGGTTGCATCTTGCAAACCCCAGTCGTAAAGCATTGCGAGCATGGTGGTGTAAAAGGAGACCAATAGAATCGAAAAAATAAGTACAATTTTTCCAATTCGTGTGCGTAATGAGTAGTGACGGTTAATGGGTGTCACGCAGTGCAACTCCAACCCCTCGTAAGGTATGTATTAGTGGAAATTCAAACGGTTTATCAACGAGCTTTCGCAAGGTATAAAGGTGCGACTTAAGGGCTTCCGAGTCGGGCGGGCTGTCTTTCCATAAGACATTTTCTAATTCGAAACGGGATAAAACGCGTGGTGATGCCTGTATAAGTGCGACTAGAAGTTTCCAGCATGCGGGGGAAAGGTCGATGGGTTTTCCTGCGCGAGTGGCTTGATGATTGTCGAGGTTTACGTCTAAATCGGCCACTTTAAGGCTAGAGCCGCTGGTGGTTTTTCGTTTGGTAATGGCCCGTAAACGCGCTTCTAACTCGGGTAAATCAAACGGCTTTACAAGATAGTCGTCGGCGCCTGCGTCGAAGCCTGCGAGTTTGTCGTCAAGCGTATCGCGGGCGGTTAGCATAATAATAGGGGCGTTATTTCCGTGTTCGCGCAATGTTTTACAAAGGCTTAAGCCGTCTAGCCCTGGCATCATAATATCCAGAATCATGGCGTCGTAGTTATTGTCGCGACAGAGTTCCAGTGCGTGATCACCTCGCTCTGCATAGTCACAGTCAAACTCTTGTAATTCTAAATAGTCGAGCACACTGCCCGCTAAGTCTCTATTGTCTTCAACTAATAGCACTATCATGGTTTTGTCCCTCCAATGGACCAGTATACACGCCGAGTGCCGCAGGTTTTTGACCTGAGGTTGACCGGCGATTTGATGAGGGGTGGCGGAACCGGTGGGTCAGTGATTCCAAGGCATGCGCGCAATAAGAAAGGCTAGCCCGCAACGGTTCGTTATGCCAGCAAAGGTGAGCCCAGCACCAACGAATGCCGCAATATAGAAAAAATTAGGGTGCATGTTCATGCCGAGAATAACCCCACATAGAATAGCTAAACCGGCGGTTATGCGTACTTGTCTCTCCAGCGAAATAGTCGTTTTTGCACCTTTGTTAACGTGGCCACCTGCGGCTTTAATGGCGTTTAGGCCGCCGTCTATAATTACCCATTTCAACGGCGCCAGTACGCCAAGTTGACGCACGGCTGCGTCGGCGCGCATTCCGCTTTGGCACAATAAAAACACACGTTTATCGTCCAATTGCTCGACCGAAATTTTGTCGTTAACCGCAGTGGTGCTCAGGCACTGAAAGGGAATCTGAATACAGTGGTCGATATTTTCGTGCTGTATTTCGGCGGGGCTACGCAAATCAACAATGGTGAGTTCTGCGGAGGGTGCAGAACGCAGAGCGTTAAAGTCTGTCGCACTAATTCGAGTGGTTGTCATGGGGGCTCGTTACATATTGTGTCGTTGAGGGTGAATGGGCACTACGGTTAATTCGCTTAGGGCTCATCAGGGCAGTAGATGGATTTAAGTGTGCCAATAATGCGTATAGCGTGGTCACCAGAGAGCCGGTAATACACGGTTTGGCTTTCTTTTCGGGTTGTGACAAGGCCTGCTTCACGTAACCGGGCGAGGTGCTGAGAGAGAGCCGATTGACTGAGTGGCACGAGCTTATTCAACTCGCCTACAGAGAGTTCTTTTTCGCCGAGAGAGCAGCACACCATTAAGCGATTTTCATTGCCGAGTTCTTTTAGAAGGGTGGCAGCGTCTTTTGCGTGTTGGCTTAAAGCTTCGAGTGGGGTCAACGGTGTGTCCTCATGGGTTGCTCACCGAGTACAGGGTGAAGCCTAGGCGAGTACTGAGATAGTCCAATAGATTTTATATTAGACACCTCTAAAGAAGCAAGAAGCAAGGTGTTTTGAGGGGAGTAGGTAGAGTAGGGTGGGGTTGCAGGAGAGGCATTGGCCAAGAAACGATTGTGGCCAATGCCGTAAGGTTTAGCGTTTGAAAAAAGCGACCATTTGATCCATTAGGTGGGCTTGTTCTGCCATGGCTTCGCTTGTAGCAGACGCTTGTTCAACGAGCGCTGCGTTTTGTTGTGTCATTTGATCCATTTGCCCCACAGCGGTATTAACCTGCTCGATTCCGGTGGTTTGTTCGCGAGCACTGGTAAGTAGTTGCTCCATCATTGTGCCAACGTGTTCAATTTCTAGCACGATGGTTTGCAGGGTTTTACCGGAAGTTTCGACAAGATTAGAGCCCTCTGTAACTTTGCTGACCGAATCCTGAATTAATCCCTTAATTTCCTTTGCGGCACCGGCAGAACGCTGCGCGAGATTGCGAACTTCTCCTGCAACTACGGCAAATCCTCGACCTTGTTCGCCTGCACGGGCGGCTTCAACGGCCGCGTTGAGGGCGAGTAAATTGGTTTGAAAGGCAATTTCGTCTATAACACCAATAATATTGGCGATTTTGGTGCTGGAGTCGGATATTTCGGCCATGGCTTGAGACGTTGCCTGTACAGACTGGTTGCCTTCTCGCGCGATATTGATGGAGCGGTTGGCGAGTTCGCTGGCTTTACTGGCATTTTCCTCGCTTTGTTTAACGATGGTTATCATCTCTTCCATGCTAGAGGCTGTCTCTTCTAGCGACGAGGCTTGTTGTTCTGTCCGTTGGCTGAGGTCTGTATTGCCAACGGTAATTTCGGTAGAGCCGCGTGCAATGTTGGCCGAGGCATTAGAGATTCGCTCAATCACCTCTCGGAGTTTATTAACGGTGATATTGGCGTCTTCTTTTAATTTAGCGAACTCACCTTCATAGTTTCGATCGATCGTTTGTGAAAGGTCGCCATTGGCAAGTGATGAGAAAATACGAATAATGTCGTCTAGTGCGACATTGGTTGTCATCATCACTCGGTTTAATCCTTCGCTAATATTACGGAAAAATCCTACTTTTCCTTCCATGCTAATAGTTTTACTAAAATCGCCAGCTGCCGCCGCATTAATAATGCCGTTGACTTCATGCTCAATGGCCACTTCATTGGTGCGATCGAGCCACTCTACAACGGTACCTATGCGCTCGCCATTATGGTTGTTAATGGGGTTGGCGGTTAAGGAAAAGGAGCGTTCTCCAGCTTGAACGTTACTGCTGTAGGTTGTTGTGAGGCGAGACAATATGGCGCGTTGATGGGACGGGTCTTTATGAAAGACATCCATATTTTCGCCCATAAGTTTGTTCGCATTAAAACGCCCTAAATGTGCTTTTAACTCCGGTTCAGCATTTTTCATCATGGCAGTGAGCGAGCCGTTAGTGTAAATAATATTGTAGTCTGCATCGGCAATCATTGTGCTGGTTGAAGAGCTATCCAGTGCCTGGCGAATGCGGGCATTCTCGTCGGCAATTCGTCGTTCTTCTTTTTGGCGAGACAACTCCTGTGTAATATTTTCCCATTCCACAACGGCGCCTAGGAATGTGTTGTTGTTATCTCTAATGGGGGTTGCAGAAAGGTTGAAATCTAATGCACCTATAGAGAGGTTGGTTTTAAAGTTTTCTTTTAACCCTGCTAGTAAGCTGCGCTGATGAGAGGGGTTTTGGTGAAAGATATCAATATTCGCGCCCATTAATGCGTGTGGGTTAAACGAGGATATTGCCGTTTTTATATCCGCTTCGGCATCCAGCATAAGTTCAGAAACAGACTTATTCATATAGACAATGTTGAAGTCTGCATCGGCAATCATTACGCCTGTAGCTGATACATCTAATGCTTGTTTTATAATTAAAGTTTCGGTTGCTTGAGCTTCCGCTTTTTTAGCGGAGTGCTCCGCCGATTCGGCATTTTCGTTGGCAATTTTTTGTTGTTTTAATTGCTCGTCGTTAGCGACTTTAACCTGTTGCGTGGCGGCATTTACGCCGTGAGTAAGAGTGCCTAGTTGGCCCGGATAATGTTCGCCAACCGATTCGCTATAATTGCCCTTGCCTAGTTCTTCTAAAACAATATTGGTACCTGTAATGGAGGAGGATAAATTTGACAGAAGCGAGTTAAAGGCGCGGCTAGTATCGCCAATTTCATCTTGAAAATCATTTTTTATCACAAGCTGAAAATTGCCTTCTCGCTCGACACGCTGAATAGTTTTTCCAAGTAAAAGAATAGGAGAACTTACTAATTTACTGATGTAAAACGCAAAAGCCGCAATGATCACAGCCCCTAGTAATGCGATTATGGCCATTGTCCATTTAAGTGCAGTTACACCGAAAAAAGCTTCGCTTACGTCTATTTCGGCAATAGATACCCAGCTGAAATCACCGAAATCTATGCGGCTATAAGAGGACAGAACCGCGTTGTTGTTGTAATCACGAATGATGCGCTCGGCAGATTCTCCCTGCAAGGCTCTTTCGACGGCCTCGGTACGAACAGAGCCTTCTTTTGGGTGTCGGAATGATGCCACCACGGAGCGGTTTTTAAGATCGAGGTAGGCGTCTGAGCGCATTAAGTAGTCTTGCCCAACGAGATAGCTCTCGCCGGATTTCCCCATGCCCGATCGTTCGCCCATGATGGTGTTAATGGGTTCAAGCGGCATTTGAAAAATGAGCACTGAAGTGAGTTTATCGTTGTAGTAAATGGGGGTAGCGATAAAGCTGGCGGGGGCTTCGTAGGAGGGCGTGTACGAAGCAAAATCTTTCAGTATGCTTTTGCCTTCGGGTAATGCTAGGGCTTCGCGAAAGCTGTCGCCAAAATTGGTTGCAGCATAGGGACCGTCTAAAAGAGATGTTCCAAAGTCTAATTCTTTGAATACGGAATACACAATACTGCCTGTCTCGGCGTCTACAATAAATAAATCGTAGAACCCAAATTCTTTAATAAAGTTTCTGAAATTGTCGTGGTACTTTCGGTGCACTCGGTGGTAAACACTGCGGCCAGTGGCGCCATCATATAGGTGTTTTTCACCAAGTGGGTGTGGGTTTTCGGTAATATAGCGTGCTTGAGCAACAATTGCTGTGTCCGAGAGGTTGGCGATTAATGCATTGGTGTCTATGGCGGCACCATCATTGTCGGCGCTGTATTTTTGTGCGAATTCCTGCGCGTAGTACTGCGATATATTTTGCTTAAATACAGAAAGTTCTTCTTCTCCATAGTTTTCCGAATTAATGATTCGATTGAACGAGCGCGAAAATGCGCCTGCGGCGTTCGACACCATAGGTGTTTTAGCCATGATAACTATTTGACTATGCACTTGTTCGAAGTACCGTTCGATGGCAGAAGATTTAATTTCTCGGACTGACTTTAATTGATCAAACGCTTGTTGTTCGAGCTGCTGGGTGGCAACCGTTGAAGCAATAAAAGACACTAAAATCATGGGTACAAGGCCAACCAAAAGCAGCACAGAAATTAATTTTTGCGCAAGCGTAAGATTCATAAACCAGGTTTTCATCCTAACATCCTTTCTGGAAATATACGGAGAGGGGTTGTTAAACAGGACGGCCGGAAATCGGCCAAGTTTTTCAGATATACTCATATCTTTTTAAAAGCATAGAGGAATATTTCTGATTAGTTATACCTATCCGTTATAGTCGACGCTTTGGCGCTTTACTTGTGTGTTTTAAAACGCAATTTAAGGTTAGAGCGCCACACAGTGGTTGGCGGTCTATCGATAGCGTTGAGGTAAAGGATCGATGTCGGAGGTTATAGGGAAGGGATAGGGGTTCTGTTAAGTAAGACGTATTTTGATGAGGTTGGCAGGTCGGTAATGGCGATACCTACAAAATAAATTCCTAGATTCAAGGTGAGTGAGTGTAGACTCTTCACGCTTGAAGTACGGTTAACATGACATAATTTGGCACTTAAAATATCGTTATTACAGTGGAGCACATGAGATGAGTCAATCAACGGTTCGGTGGGGTATTTTGAGTACGGCGAAAATTGCGCGAGAAAAGCTTATTCCGGCCATTCACGCGTCTGAGCACAATACGGTGGTTGCCGTAGGGTCCCGATCACAAGAGCAGGCGCAAGCATTTGCGTCTGAACTCGATATTGAGCACGCTTTTGGTGAATACCAACAGTTATTAGAGTGCCCAGATATTGATATTGTGTATAACCCTTTGCCTAACCATTTACATGTACCGTGGACCATTAAGGCCATTGAAGCGGGTAAACATGTACTGTGTGAGAAGCCCATTGGGTTGGACGTAGCCGATACGCAAAAATTGTTAGCCGTAGCGCAAGCGCATCCGAACGTAAAAGTGATGGAAGCGTTTATGTACCGGTTTCACCCGCAGTGGGCACGTGCAAAAGCGTTGTTGGATGAGGGCCGCATTGGCAAAATTAATAGTATTGAGGCGGTGTTTACGTACTTTAATCGGGACGCTGATAATGTGCGTAATAAGCCTGGTATTGGTGGCGGAGGCTTATTGGATATTGGCTGCTACTGTATATCGGCAACGCGCTATTTATTGGGCCGAGAACCGCAGCGTGTTATGGGAAGCTTGTCGATAGATGCTGACTTTGATGTGGATTGCCATGCTCACGGCTTACTGGATTACGGGGACGTGCGCGCGAGTATTTATTGTTCAACGCAAAGTGAGCCTACACAACGTGTTTATGTTTCGGGTGAAAAAGGTAGTTTGTTTTTAGATTTACCGTTTTATCAGCCGGATAACGGTATGGCGACAATCACGTTATCTCATGACCGCAATGCAACGGTCATTGAAACCGAAGCCTGTGACCATTACGTCAAACAAATTGATGCGTTGGCGGCCTCGATTGTGAACAATATACCCGTGCCCACGCCGTTACAGGACGCTTTATGCAATATGCGTGTTATTGATGGCGTATTTGCGAGCCACGAACAAGGCCGTTGGATAACGTTATAACGCTTAATGGCAGGCGAGCGAAGAGAGGTTTTGCGGGATTTACTACAAAAAAGCGCTGAAATATCAGCGCTTTTTTGTTGGAGAACTATTTACCTGTTCTTCGGCGAATAACCGGTAAACTAAGGAGTAGGAGTAAGTTGGCCCAATAGAGGCTACCGCCACCACTATCGTTGTCAGTGTTTGTGGGTGGTGGGTCAGAAGGCGTGTCGTTTGCGTCAATGAGTGTGTTTTCAATAGGGGTTAACGTACTGGCCGTGTCGGGAGAGGCGTCGAGCACCATAATATTGCGTACAAACACAATATTATCTTCGTTTACCGCTTGGTACTCGGTATCGTTACTTTGCAAGTAATATTGCTCGAACTGCTCCTGAGTGTAATCCATGAGAGGCAAATGCGTGAAGCTAGAGCCTAGATCAAACGTAGGTAATGCCACTATGGCGTCAACAATCGACATTCCTTGCCCCGTGACTTCACCGAAGACGGTAAAGCCGCCGTTCGTTACATCAAGGTTGGCGCTGTTGTTACTGAGGTTAATAAACCATTGGCTGGTCGCACTGTTGGGGTCGCTGGCTACTTTTGCCATTGCAATGGTACCGCGCCTATTGGAGTATACGGGCTCATTTATAACAGGATCGTTGGTGGCAATGTATTCAGGTGGCCCCTGCTCAACAAATGTTAAGCCTCCACCTTGAAGTACAAAAGTAGCCACGGAACGATGGATCATGGTGTCTGTGTAGGCACCGGTGTTGACGTAACGTAAAAAATTGGCCACGGTTTGAGGTGTTGCGTTGTCATACAAATTAACTTCGAAATCACCCAAAGATGTTTGAAACTGTACTGTTGTAGCGTGGGCGGCAGACATCATAATACTGCTAGCGCTTAAGCACACAGCTATCCAGCGTCCTATCATAGGGAAGGAGGAGGGTTTAAGCATAAGGGACCTTATTTCTCATTTGAGTGGCACATGAAACTTCTGTGCCACCTTACCTCAATCATACTAACCGGGCGAGCGTATAGCCTCACCCAATCGTAATCTTTTGTAATGTACCGGTTCTCGTTTTACGGCTGCGATGGGGCTATTCGATAGCCCTTCAACCCGTAATAGCCTATGTAGAGATAACATAACACGGGCAACAGAAACGATACTTGTAATCCGATGCTGTCAGCCAGAAGCCCTTGCAGGGGCGGCACAATAGCGCCTCCTACTATAGCAACACACAAAATACCCGAGCCCTGACTGGTTGCGGGGCCTAGCTTGTTAATCGCGAGGCTAAAGATGACAGGGAACATGATGGCGTTGAACAGCCCAATAGCAAGCACAGACCACACGGCAATGTAGCCACTGCTAAGCGACGCAGTGATTAGCAAGACGGTAGCGCTGGCTGCTGCAATACTTAAGAGTTTTTGGGGCGGGAACTTTAACATTAAGGCTACGCCCACAAAGCGCCCTACCATGGCGGCACCCCAGTAAAACGAGATCATTGAGCCGGCTTGACGCTTCGGCATATTGGCCACATTAGGGTCTCCGAGAAAGTCGACAATAAAACTTCCTATCGAGACTTCTGCACCGACGTATAAAAATATGCCCAAAGCGCCTAAAACGAGGTGGCGGTGCTGCCATGCGGTTTTTGCGGTGTGGCCTTGATCGGCTTCGGCGTCGACGATAACAGGCAGGTTTTTCAATAAGGCGAAAACAACGGCGAGCCCTATAAGCGATGCAGCGAGTATTAAGTAGGGGAGTTGCACAGCCTCGGCTTCGTGCTGGCGATGAGCATCCAGCTCAACGGCGGACAGCGCGCTAATATCAACGGTTGCGGCAGAAAAAATTAGCACAGCGCCAAAGATAGGGCCTAGGGTGGTACCGAGTGAGTTGAATGCTTGTGTGAAGGTTAAGCGAAGCGATGCACCTTCAGGGTTGCCAAGCCGTGTAACAAAGGGGTTGGCGGCTACTTGCAGTACCGTAATACCGGCGGCGAGCACAAATAGAGCGGTAAGAAATAAACCATAAACGCGTTGAGTACCGGCAGGGTAAAACAGTAAGCAGCCAATACCGGCAATGAGCAAGCCTAATACCACACCTTTTTTGTACCCGATATGTTTTATTAAACTGCCCGCTGGGTAAGAGACCACACCATAGGCACCGAAGAACGCAAATTGCACGGCAGAGGCTTGGAAGTGCGTTAGGTCAAATACCGCTTTTAGATGCGGTATTAGAATATCGTTTAAAACCGTAATAAAGCCCCACATAAAAAATAGTATTGTGAGGATAGCTAAAGGTACGATTGAGTGTTGAGTGTTGGGTGGCCCGTTATTGAGTGAAGAGCCTGATAGGTTGGAGCTGGGTATTGAAGCCATAATGTATCCATTATTATTGTTTTATGAAGGTATTGCGGTGCGGTTAAGTGAGCATGCCCATTTTTCACTGAGATTAAGGTAAAAGTCTAGAGGCGGTTTGTACTAATTGAATTTTGCCTGGATAAAATGGACTACAGCGTTGGAGCTGAGCGTGGAAAGCGCTTTCACGCGCCGGTTAACGTTTAGGTGGTACATTTCGTGGATGAGTTACATGTGAGGGTGGAGTGACAAAGCGTTGAATTTTGTGATTAGATGCCTGCCATTACTTGACGATATGCCGCTCATTCCCTAGAGTGCCGGCACCCTAACCCTGCCAAGAGGTTTGTATACATGTTTCCTTCTATTGTTGCCGATATTGGTGGTACCAATGCCCGTTTCGCCCTTGTAACCGGCGAAGCTGATGGCCAGTTCGTTATCGAGCAAATCCAAATTCTAAATGGAAGCGACTACGCTTCTTTTTCTGACGCTTTGCGTACCTATATTGAGTCTCTCGACGGCGTAACACCGGTATCGGCATGTGCCGCCATTGCAGGCCCCATTGAAGGGGATAGTGTGAAAATGACCAACTTGAATTGGTCGTTTTCTCCCTCGGCTGTTCGTGAAGAATTTGGCTTCAAAAAATTCGAAGCCATCAATGATTTCGCAGCGCTAGCGGTTGCAACCAGCGCCTTACTGCCTGGAGATCTTGTATCGGTACGTAACGGTCAGCGCGATCCTATGGGAAATAAAGCAATATTAGGCCCAGGTACGGGACTGGGTGTTGCTGGTTTGGCTTACAGTAATGGCCATTGGTTGCCCATCCCGAGTGAGGGTGGCCACGTTAATATTGCGCCGGCAACGCCATTGGAATGCGATGTTGTAAAAGCGGCTATGGCCCAGCACGGTCATGTATCGGCAGAGGTATTTATTTCTGGGCCGGGCTTAGTCAACTTATATAACGCGCTGTGTGCGGTTAAAGGGGTACAAGCGCGTGTATTGGAACCTAAAGACGTAACCGCAGACGGTGTTTCTGGTAAGGATTCCACCTGCCAAGAAACACTGGCATTATTTTGTAGTTTTATCGGCAGTTTATCCGGCAACTTGGCATTAACTTATGGAGCGAAAGGCGGAGTCTATTTGGCTGGAGGCGTATTGCCACGCATTCTTGATTGTGTGAAAGCCAGTGATTTAGCCCTACGTTTTGAAGAAAAGGGTGTGATGAGCCCTTATGTGAGCAATATTCCTGTTGATATTATTACTCACCCGCAAACAGCCTTTTTGGGTGCTGCTGCGTGGTTAGCTCAATCATAACCAGTATGAGTTGTGAGTACGACAGGGCCCATTTGTGGGCTCGTCGTACTCTACGTTATAGACGTATTGTTTAAAAATATTGTCCGATATCTTCGGGGAATTCATTAAAGCTTGGAATCTTCTCGTTGGGGGTTACCCACGGTGCTTTCGATGCAACCTGAACATGTGCGCTTGCCTTAATAGTATGCGCGGTTGTAATGCAAGCGAGAGCCACACTCATATAATCGCTTTTTTCTGCGGCATAGTTCATCAGCCGCGACCCGCAATGCCCACAAAATACGCGTATACCGTACGTACTAGAGTTAAATTCTTTTAGTAAGTTCTTTCCTTTTACGATATTCAAACTACTTTTTTTGGAAAACAATTGCGTCGCGTAATTGGCGCCGTGTGATCGCCGGCAGATTGAACAATGGCAATTCATCGCCACGTTATTATTAGGTTCAAAGGTAAAGTGTATTTGACCGCACAAGCATTGTCCTTCCATGGTTCTATTCCGTTAATGACGAGTGTAAGTTCGGGTAGGTTGCCCTACATTTGAGCGCGAGATGCACTTAAATGTGGGGCAACCTACCCGTACCACTATTGGCAAAGATTAAGGGCGTTTTCTCCTGACACTGGGCCTACGGCGATATTTTTAAGGCTTACATTAAAGTTACCGGAGGAATCTATACGGAAAATACTGTTAATTTTCGCGAGGTCTGTACGGTGGTTGGCGACGCATTCAAGTGGAACATATACCGTTTTCCAAGTGTTTTTCGGTAATGTTTTTAAGGCTTGGGTGACGTCTATCTGTTGAGAGCATAGGTGTCCGCATTCCATTTTTAACCAGACTTTCTGATCGGCGGCTTGGGCGATATTGAGGTCAAATGTCAGTGCATGACCAGCCACTAAATTGGGTACCATGGAATGCACGAGACCATCTTGCAAAACGGCGTTGTTGCGTGGTGCGTCTTTCCACGTCAAATCAATCTGTTCAAATGTACGGGCCTCCGAGCGCACGATAGAGGCCGTTAAACCTTGCCATGTTGTGCTATCGGTAACGGCAACTTTTTCAAGGCTTTTTAGTTCGAGATGGAGCTTCCAGTCGTCATTGTTAACCGTGTAAGTGGTTATGTCGTTGAGCGTTTCGGGTAAATCGCATCCATGGGTAAACGGGGTGTAGTTTTCATCGAAGGCAGGTGTTTGTTGTTGTGATTGATAAGTTAAACCGAAACTAAACGGAAATAATGGGTTGTTAAGGCTGCCATCGGTATTGGGGCAAGGCTCAGACGGCCACGCGAAGGGAAGGCGCCCTTTAAAAGGGTGAGCGGGGTCTGCGCCCTCAAGCAATACGTCGGCAATGCCTTGGCCTTCGGAGCCCGGTAGCCATGCCATAACAAATGCGTCTGAGGCGTTAAGCTCTTTGGTGACAAGGCGGGGGCGGCCTGAAATAAAGACGGATACCGTTGGAATGCCATCGGCTTGTAGTTTTTTCAAAATTGAGAGCGCTTCGCTGTACTGTCGATTGTAGTCGAACGTTTTTAAATTCTCCAAATCACCACGCATTTCCGCGAAGGGCTCTTCACCAAAAACAACAATTGCGGCGTCTGGGCGTTCGGTATAATCGCCTGTTTCGCTAAGAGTGACTTTACCGCCCGCAGAGCGTGTAGTGTAAAGCATACCTTTATAAATGCTCGTGGCCGCGGGAAAATCTTCTGGGCTGGTGTCGTCACCTTGCCAGCTTATTGTCCAGCCACCACTTTGCATAGCAACGTCGTTGGCGGCGTTACCGGCGATTAAAAGGTGTTTATTGGCCGATAGTGGTAGCAGGTTATTATTGTTTTTTAACAGCACCAAAGATTCACGTACGGCTTCACGCGCAAGCCCTCTGTGTGAGCCTGTAGAAAGGTATTCCCCATGGGTATAGGCACTACGAGACGAGGGGCGTAACCCTTTAAACAAGCCTGCGCGTACCTTCACGCGCAATATCCGTGTTACGGCATCGTCGATGCGGCTCATGGCAATTTCGCCGCTCTTTACTTGTGCGATGGTGTTGGTAATCATGTTGGGCCAATCGGGTTTGGCGGGAACCATCAGCATGTCGACACCGGCGTTAATAGCGGTGGCACAGTTATCGCGAGTACAGCCTTCAACATGTCCAATGGCGTTCCAGTCACTGATAACAAATCCATCAAAACCAAGATGCTCTTTTAGTACATCGGTTAACAGATAGTTATGCGCATGCATGGGAATGCCTTGCCAGCTGCTATAGGAGGCCATTACCGTTTGGGCACCGGAGCTTAGCGTGGAAAGGTAACCAGTAAGGTGCTGGTTAATCAGTTCCTGTTCGGTTAATTCTGTTTTTCCTTGGTCATCACCTCGGGTGGTCGCGCCATCACCAATAAAGTGTTTCGCTGTAGCGATAACGTGGTTATAGGCTAAGAAATTAGTGGTATTGGGTTCGCCTTGTAACCCTAATACCATTGCTGCCGAGAGTTCGGCGACTATACCGGGGCTTTCGCTAAAGCTCTCATAGGTGCGACCCCAGCGTAAATTCTTCGCGACAGCGGTGGTGGGTGCGAAATTCCAATCGATACCGGTTGCGACTACCTCTAATGCAACGGCTTGGCCTATTCGCTTCACCAGCGCGGGGTTGTTAGCGGCGCCCAATGCACTGTTGTGTGGGAACAGTGTTGCGCCGACAACATTATTGTGACCATGTACGGCATCGGTACCCCAAATGAGAGGAATAGCGGGTACGCCTTCTGGCATATTCAGCGACGCGTCCCAGTAG